>NZ_JBWKFZ010000006.1:0-454165 GCF_056433985.1 Streptomyces sp. NPDC044106 | reverse complement strand
AACGCCCGGTTACATTCCGAACCCGGAAGCTAAGCCTCACAGCGCCGATGGTACTGCAGGGGGGACCCTGTGGGAGAGTAGGACGCCGCCGAACTCAATTTGATAAAGCCGTGGTCCCCAGACAATGTCTGGGGACCACGGCTTTTTTTGCGTTCACGGCTCCCGGCCGCTGCGGGTCAGAGGCGGCCGGCGGCCTTGAGGGAAAGGTATGCGTCCGCCAAGGCGGGGGCGAGGTTGTCGGGGGTCGCGTCCACGACGGTGACGCCGCGGCGTTTGAGCTGTTCCGCAGTGCGGTGACGTTCCGACTGCGATTGGGCGGCTGCCGCCGCGTCGTAGACCGCTTCCGTTGTTCCGCGGGAAGCTGCCATTTTCTCGATATGAGGGTCGGCCACCGATGCGACCAGGACCTTGTGGCGTTTGGTCAGGCGGGGGAGCAGGGGAAGGAGGCCCTCTTCGATGGGGGCCGTGTCCAGGCTTGTGAGCAGCACGATCAGTGCGCCGCGCGGGGCGGTTCGCAGAGCCGTCGAGGTCAGGCCTCGGGCGTCGGTCTCGACGAGTTCCGGCTCCACGGTGGCCAGCGCGTTGACCACGGAGGGGAGGACGTCGCCTGCCGATCGGCCCTGCACCAGGGCGCGTACTCGACGGTCGTAGGCCAGGAGATCCACGCGGTCGCCGGCGCGGGAGGCCAGGGCGGCGAGGAGAAGGGCGGCGTCCATGGAGGCATCGAGGCGCGGGGCGTCGCCGACGCGGCCCGCAGAGGTGCGGCCGGTGTCGAGGACCAGCAGGATGTGCCGATCGCGCTCCGGGCGCCAGGTGCGGACCGCGACGCTGGACCGGCGGGCGGTGGCGCGCCAGTCGATGGAGCGGGTGTCGTCCCCGGGAACGTAGTCGCGGAGGCTGTCGAACTCGGTGCCCTGGCCCCGGATGAGCACGCTGGTGCGGCCGTCGAGTTCGCGCAGGCGGGCCAGCTTGGAGGGGAGGTGCTTCCGGCTGGCGAAGGGCGGCAGGACGCGCAGGGTCCACGGGGCCTTGTGGCTGCCTTGGCGGGTGAAGAGGCCGAGCGGGCCGTACGAGCGGATGGTGACGCGGTCCGCCTGGTGGTCGCCCCGGCGGGTGGGGCGCAGGCGCGTCGTCAGGCGGCGGCGCTCGCCGGCCGGGACGGTGAGGCGCTGGCGGGACGCGGTGATCTCCGTGCCGGGCTGCCAGCTGCTCGGCGGCCAGGCGTCGCGGAGTTCCGCGCGCAGCGGGCGGCCGGAGGGGTTGGTGAGGGTGAGCTCGACGTCGGCGCTCTCGCCCAGGCGTACGGAGGTGTCGCCGGTGCGGGTCAGGCCGAGGCGGCGTACCGGAGCGGCCAGGGCGAAGTCGCAGGCGCAGGCCAGTGCCAGAGGGGTGTTGACGGCGAGGATGCCGGTCCAGCCGGGGTCCCAGAAGCCGACCGGAAGGCTGCCGAGAGCCGCCAGGAGGGCGGTGCGTCCAGTGAGGGCCATCAGCGGGGGACCGGGACGTGGGCGAGGATCGAGGTGATGACGGAGTCGGCGGTGACGCCCTCCATCTCGGCCTCAGGGCGGAGCTGGATCCGGTGGCGGAGGGTGGGCAGGGCCAGGGCTTTGACGTCGTCGGGGATGACGTAGTCGCGGCCGGTGAGCCAGGCCCAGGCGCGGGCCGTGGAGAGCAGGGCCGTGGCGCCGCGCGGGGAGACTCCGAGGCTGAGGGACGGCGACTCGCGGGTGGCGCGGCACACGTCCACCACGTACGCGGTGATCTCGGGGGAGACGGAGGTCTTGGCGACGGCGGTACGGGCCGCTTCGAGGTCCGCCGGTCCCGCCGCGGGGCGTACGCCGGCGGCGCGCAGGTCGCGGGGGTTGAAGCCGTCCGCGTGCCGGGTGAGGACGTCGATCTCGTCCTGGCGGGAGGGCAGAGGGACCGTCAGTTTGAGCAGGAAGCGGTCGAGTTGGGCTTCGGGGAGGGGGTACGTGCCCTCGTACTCGACGGGGTTCTGGGTCGCCGCGACGAGGAAGGGATCGGGGAGTGGGCGGGGGGTGCCGTCGACGGTGACCTGGCGTTCTTCCATCGCTTCGAGGAGCGAGGACTGGGTCTTGGGTGGGGTCCGGTTGATTTCGTCGGCCAGGAGGAGGTTGGTGAAGACCGGGCCGGGCTGGAAGGAGAACTCGGTGGTGCGGGCGTCGTAGACGAGGGAGCCCGTGACATCGCTCGGCATCAGGTCGGGGGTGAACTGGACCCGCTTGGTGTCGAGTTCGAGGCTCGCGGCGAGCGCGCGGACGAGCAGCGTCTTGGCGACGCCGGGCACGCCTTCCAGCAGGACGTGGCCGCGGCAGAGGAGGGCGACGACGAGGCCGGTGACGGCGGGGTCCTGGCCGACCACGGCCTTGGAGATCTCGGCGCGCAGTGCTTCGAGGGAAGCGCGTGCGTCGCGAGGATCTTCGGTGGGCCCGTTGTCAGTGGTCGGGTCCATCATGAGTGGCGTACCTCTCTTTCGAGGGCGTCGAGTTGGTCGGCGAGGGCGATGAGTGCTGCGTCGTTGCCGGGTGGCGGCCCGAAGAGGATGTGGTGCGGGTCCTGGCCGGGGGTGTGGAGACGGGAAGTGAGGGCGGGGAGCAGGGTCTCGGGCGTGTGGGCCCAGGTGGGGGAGACGCCGACGAGGGGGGCGAGGCGGGTGCGTGTCGCGGCGCGCAGGGCCGTGGCGGCGCGGTCGCGGGCGTTGGCCTTGCCGTAGAGGCGGGCGCGGCCTTCCGCGGTCTCGGAGGCGCGGATGGCGACGGGGAGGCGTTCGGCGACGAGGGGGCCGAGGCGGCGGGCGCGCCACAGGGCGGCGAGTGCGGCGGCGACGGTGAGTTGCAGGGTGGCCCAGCGCCAGCCCGAGGGGATCAGGTCGAAGAAGCTGCGGCGTTCGGAGTCGGTGGCGGCCCCGTCGTCGGAGAGCGAGGGGAGGTACCAGACCAGGTGGGGGCGGGAGCCCAGGAGTTGGAGGGCGAGTGAGGCGTTGCCCTGCTCGTCGAGGCGGTCGTTGTAGAGGATGTCGGGGGCGCCGAGGACGACGGTGTCGCCCTTTCCGCGGGGGGCGGGGAGATGCAGAAGGCTGGGGAGGCCGTCACTGAGGTAGCAGGACTCGGCGTCGGGAGCGAGGGTGTCGTAGCGGATGCCGCCCATGTCGGCGGTGCCTGCGCGGCGGGCCGCCGGGAGGGAGCAGCCGGGGGAGAGCGTGGAGTCGGCGCTTGTCGTGGGGTCCGCGGTGACCCCTGGGGCGAGGTCCTCGACCGAGGTGGTGCCGGGGGCGACGAGGACGGTGCGGCCGCCGGAGTTCTCGGTGGCCGTGTGGAGACGGGAGCGCTGGCCTCCGGTGAGCAGGTCGGGGTCGGCCACCAGGAGGGTCGTGTCGGGGCGGGCCGCGGACCTGGCCTCTTCGGTGGTGGTGACCACGCGGGTGGACACGCTCCGGTCGGCGAGGAGTTCGGCGACGGCCCGGCTGCCGTGGGCGTCCGCGGAGCGCGGGTCGAGCCGCCCGTGCTGGGCGCCGGAGCGGGCCGCGGCCATGGCGACGGCCGCCGCGAGGAGGACGACCAGGGCGAGGGCGATGCCTCGGGAGCGGGTCCAGAGCTGGCGGGGCGTGGGGGTGATCGACGTCGAGGCGGCCGGGGGCGCGGCGGACCGGGGCGGCTGTGGGGTGGGGCCGGGGGCGGAGGGCCGGGGCGGCTGCGTGGCGGGGGCGGGGCCGGTCATGCGGCGTCCCCCTGGGAGCTGCTGCTCGGCGTGGTGGGGGCGGTGCTGGTCAGGACCGGCTTGGTGTGTTCCAGGTCGCGGTCGAGACCGGCAAGGCGGAGGTATGCCGCTTCGTCCGCGGTGCGGCCGCCGTACGTCACGTCGTCGAACTCGTGGGCGGCGGAGCGGAGCCGGTCGGCGTGGGCGGGAAGGGTGCGGCCGGCCTCGGCCGCGGCTTCGTCGGCGGTGCGGCCGGGGCGGGGGTCGAGGAGCGCGCGCTCCTCGAGGGCGCGGACGACCGCGCGCGTGCGTTCCTGCACGGCCTGGTTCCAGTGGGCCCGGGCGGCGTGCGCCTCGGAGGCGGCGCGGTGTTCGGCGGCGCTGCGGGGGCGGTCGTCGAAGAGGGCGGGAGCGGAGGCGGCGGCGCGGCGCGGGGTGCCCAGGCGCCACCAGAGGGCGAGGGCCACGAGCACGACTGCGATCAGGATGACCAGGAGCCCGAGTCCGCCGCCCGGGGTGACCCCCGAGGCGGCGGAGAACAGGTCGTCGACCCAGCCCCAGAAGCGGTTCAGGGCGCGCTGGAGGAGGCTGGGGTCGTTCTCGTGGTACATCGGCTTGGACAGTTCGCGTTCGGCGGCCTCCCGCGCGGGGTCGCGCGAAATGGTCACCGGTGGGTCGTCGCCGGTGCGCGGCAGGAGCGGCGCCGCTCCGAACTCCCCGAGTACTGCCCCTGCCGCTCTGTGTACTGCCCCCGCCGCGGTCACCGCATCAGCTCCCCGGCGTGCCGGGCGGGGTGGGGCCGTGGCCGGGGACGCCTGCGGCGCGGGTGAGTTCGAGGTCGAGGGCCTCGCGGCGGATGCGCTGGTCGATGTAGAGGAGCACGGTGACGCCGGCCGTGATCGGGAACGTCAGCATGGAGCCGATGACCGAGCCGATGCCGCTGACGATCAGGAAGGTCCAGCCCAGTTCGCCGGTGCTGTCGAGGAAGCCGGTGACGCCCTCGCCGCTGACCGCGCCGGCGATGAACGTGAACGGGATGACGATGATCGACGCCACGACGTTGGCGATGATCGCGGCGAGCAGCTGGATGCCGAAGACCCGCCACCAGGAGCCGTGGACCAGCTTGGCGGAGCGGTTCAGGGACTTCTTGATGCCCTGCTTCTCCAGCATGAGTGCCGGGGAGGAGAGCGAGAGGCGGACCACGGTCCAGATGGCGACGACGCCCGCGCCGAGGCCGCCCAGTACGGCGAGGGCGGCTCCGGCGTCGGACGGTCCTGCCAGCGAGATCAGCAGGCCGGGCAGGATGCCGATGAGGACGATCGCGACGCCGATGAGCGGGATGAGCAGCGTCAGGCCGAACAGTTTGGCCAGCTGGGGGCGGGAGTCGCGCCAGGCTTCCGCGGTGGTCACCGGCTTACCGAGCACGGCGCGGCTGGTGACCATGGTGAGGAGGGCGGTCGCGACGATGGTGCCGAGCAGGGTGATCACGAGGACCACTCCGGAGCTCAGCAGCGTGTCGCCCATGGCGCGGGTCAGTTCACCGACGGTCGCGCTCGGGTCGTCGAGGGCTTCGGAGTCGACGGACTCGTTGAGGACGAGTCCCTGGAGGAGGACGACGAGGATCTCCGTGACCACGGCCACGGTCAGGGAGATGCCGAGGACCGTGCGCCAGTGGGCGCGCATGGTCGACACCGCGCCGTCGAGGATCTCGCCGACGCCGAGCGGGCGGAGCGGGATGACGCCGGGCTTGGCCGCGGGCGGGGGCCCCTGCCAGGCTCCCCAGCCCCGGTAGCCCCCGGGGCCTCCGGGACCTCCAGGGCCTCCTGGAGCGCCGGGGCCGCCCGGTGGTGGGCCGCCCCAGCCCCAGCCGCCGCCCTGACCGGGCGGAGGGGGCGGCGGAGGCGGTGCCTGACCCGGGCCGGGAGTGCTGGGCGGGGACCACTGGGCGCGCGGCGGCTGCTCCTTCGACCACTTGGACGGGCCGTCCTGCGGACCGTCCTGCGGGCCGGCGTCCGCGGGCCCGGCGGCGCCCGGCGTGCCGGGGTCCTGTCCGGCGGAGTCCTGTCCGGCGGAGTCCTGTCCGTCGGAGGGGGCAGATCCGGGCGAGGCCCAGCCCGGAGTGTCGTTCATCGTCGCTCCTTCAAGGTGCCCGTCCGCGGGCGCGGCGGCAGGTTGACGGCCATCGTGTCACGGTGTCCCCGCGAGGTGACCGGGTGCCGTAGCGGCTGTACACCTTCAATTGTCCGCGGGGTACGGGGCAGACTGGGCGGATGGCTGATCAGTACGCGCAATCCAGCGAGGACAACCGGCCGACCGGGATACCGACGGTTCCCGCTATCCGATGGGACGACCCACCCGAGGGCCCTGTGCTGGTCCTGCTCGACCAGACCAGGCTGCCGGGCGAGGAGATCGAGCTGGTCTGCACCGACCCACCGGCCCTGGTGGAGGCGATCCGGACACTCGCGGTGCGAGGGGCGCCGCTGCTGGGCATCGCGGGGGCCTACGGGGTCGCGCTCGCCGCCGCCCGCGGCTTCGACGTGGACGCGGCGGCGGACGCCCTGGCCGGGGCGCGGCCCACCGCCGTCAATCTCGCCTACGGTGCGCGCCGCGCCCAGGCCGCGCATCGCGCCGCCGTGGCGGAAGGCGCCGAGGCCGCGCAGGCCGCCGCCGCGCTCGACGCCGCGCGGGCCCTGCACGCCGAGGACGCGGCGGCCAGCCGCCGCATGGCCGCCCACGGCCTGGCACTGCTCGACGAGATGCTGCCCGGCGGCGGGCACCGGATCCTGACGCACTGCAACACGGGGGCACTGGTCTCCGGAGGGGAGGGCACGGCGTTCGCGGTGGCGCTCAAGGCACACCGGGAGGGGAGCCTGCGCAGACTGTGGGTGGACGAGACGAGGCCGCTGCTGCAGGGGTCGAGGCTCACCGCGTACGAGGCGGCGCGGAACGGGATGGCGTACACCTTGCTCACGGACAACGCGGCGGGTTCGCTGTTCGCGGCCGGTGAGGTGGACGCGGTGCTGATCGGCGCCGATCGCATCGCGGCCGACGGTTCGGTGGCGAACAAGGTGGGGAGCTATCCGCTCGCTGTGCTGGCGCGCTATCACCACGTGCCGTTCATCGTGGTGGCGCCGGTGACGACCGTCGACCCGAGGACGCCGGACGGAGCGGCCATCGAGATCGAGCAGCGAGGCGGTCATGAAGTGACGGAGGTCACGGCGCCGTTCGTGCCGGTGGCCGGGATGGAAGCGGGAGGCGGTATTCCGGTGGCACCCCTGGGGACCCAGGCGTACAACCCCGCATTCGACGTGACGCCGCCCGAGTTGGTGACGGCGATCGTCACGGAAGAGGGCGTTCTGTCACCTGTGACAGCAGAGGGCCTTGCCGAGCTGTGTGCCAGGTCACGCCAGGTAACGATTAGCTAATGGGATGATGTCAGGCATGAAGGGACGAGTCCTTGTCGTCGACGACGACACCGCACTGGCCGAGATGCTCGGGATTGTGCTGCGTGGTGAAGGTTTTGAGCCGTCGTTCGTAGCTGATGGCGACAAGGCGCTGGCCGCTTTCCGGGAGGCCAAGCCTGATCTTGTGCTGCTCGATTTGATGCTGCCGGGCCGTGACGGGATCGAGGTGTGCCGTCTGATCAGGGCGGAGTCCGGAGTGCCGATCGTCATGCTCACGGCGAAGAGCGACACCGTCGATGTGGTGGTCGGTCTGGAGTCGGGGGCTGATGACTACATCGTCAAGCCGTTCAAGCCGAAGGAGCTCGTGGCCCGGATCCGGGCGCGGCTGCGGAGGTCGGAGGAGCCCGCGCCGGAGCAGCTCGCCATAGGTGACCTGGTCATCGATGTGGCCGGTCACTCCGTGAAGCGGGACGGGCAGTCGATCGCGCTGACGCCGCTGGAGTTCGACCTGCTTGTGGCGCTGGCGCGCAAGCCGTGGCAGGTGTTCACGCGTGAGGTGCTGCTCGAGCAGGTCTGGGGCTACCGGCACGCGGCGGACACCCGCCTGGTGAACGTGCACGTCCAGCGGCTGCGCTCCAAGGTCGAGCGGGACCCCGAGCGGCCCGAGATCGTGGTGACCGTCCGTGGTGTCGGTTACAAGGCCGGACCGAGCTGACGTGTCCCGGGACAGTTCCTCCCCGGCGCCCGGGAGTCCGAGGGGCCGCTCGGGGCGGACTGGACCGGCACGTGGCGCGTCCCGGTTCGCGCGGCTCGTCGACGGCGGGCTGCTGTTGCAGGACGGGGTGCAGGGCAGCCCCGTGCTGCGGCTCTTCGTGCGCTGGGTGCGCCGTCCGCTGCTGCCCGCGTTGCGGCTGTGGCGGCGCAACATCCAGCTGAAGGTCGTCGCCACCACCCTGCTGATGTCGCTCGGTGTGGTCCTCATGCTCGGCTTCGCCGTCATGAGTTCGGTCAACAACGGCCTGCTCAAGGCCAAGGTGAAGGCCTCCCAGAGCCAGGCCGACGGCGGTTTCCGGGCCGCGCAGGACAGTGTCAACGCGGCGCGCCTGAGCACCGGTCAGGGGCAGGGCCAGGACGGCAGCGCGGCCGACGGGCGCAACGCCGCCAAGTGGATGTCCGACCTCGTCGAGCAACTCTCAAGCGGTGGCCAGAACGCGTTCGCGGTGGTGACGCTGAGCCCCACCTCCGCGGGCGACTCAGGAAGCGTGCGCGGATCGCGGGCCTCGGGCCGCGTCGAGCCGATCCTGAGTGTCCCCGAGGAGCTGCGCCGCCAGGTCGACAACGGCACGGGCGTCTACCAGGCCAATACCCGCGTGGTGTACGACGACGGCCGCGAGCCGCAGTCCGCGCTGGTGATCGGCAAGCGGCTCAACGACCTCAACGGCGACCCGTACCAGCTGTACTACCTCTTCCCGCTGACGCAGGAGGAGGAGTCGCTGAACCTCGTCAGGACGACGCTCGCGACCGCGGGGCTCTTCGTCGTGGTGCTCCTCGGGGCCATCGCCTGGCTGGTGGTGCGCCAGGTCGTCACACCCGTACGGATGGCCGCGGGCATCGCCGAGCGGCTGTCCGCCGGGCGCCTTCAGGAACGTATGAAGGTCACCGGGGAGGACGACATCGCTCGCCTCGGTGAGGCCTTCAACAAGATGGCGCAGAATTTGCAGCTGAAGATCCAGCAGCTGGAGGAGC
Organism: Streptomyces sp. NPDC044106; assembly: GCF_056433985.1. NCBI lineage: Bacteria > Bacillati > Actinomycetota > Actinomycetes > Kitasatosporales > Streptomycetaceae > Streptomyces > Streptomyces sp. NPDC044106. The sequence goes on along the minus strand of NZ_JBWKFZ010000006.1, from coordinate 445,298 downwards.
TGTCGCGGATGCAGCGGCGGTTCGTGTCCGACGTCTCGCACGAACTGCGTACGCCGTTGACGACGGTACGGATGGCCGCCGATGTCATCCACGAGGCGCGCGTGGACTTCGACCCGGTGACCGCGCGGTCGGCCGAGCTGCTCGCCGACCAGCTGGACCGGTTCGAGTCGCTGCTCGCCGATCTGCTTGAGATCAGCCGGTTCGACGCGGGGGCGGCCGCCCTGGAGGCGGAGGCGATCGACCTCCGTGAGGTCGTACGCAGGGCCGTCGGCGGCGCCGAGATGCTCGCCGAACGCAAGGGCACGCACATACGGGTGGTCGGGGACGAGCAGCCCGTGGTCGCCGAGGCCGACGCCCGCCGGGTGGAGCGGGTGCTGCGCAACCTCGTCGTCAACGCCGTGGAGCACGGCGAGGGCAAGGACGTCGTGGTGCGGCTCGCCGCCGCGGGCGGCGCGGTCGCCGTGGCCGTACGTGACTACGGCGTGGGCCTCAAGCCGGGCGAGGCGACCCGGGTGTTCAGCCGCTTCTGGCGGGCGGACCCGGCACGCGCGCGTACCACCGGCGGTACGGGGCTCGGGCTCTCCATCGCCCTGGAGGACGCGCGGCTGCACGGCGGCTGGCTGCAGGCATGGGGTGAGCCGGGCGGTGGGTCGCAGTTCAGGCTGACGCTGCCGAGGACGGCGGACGAGCCGCTGCGGGGCTCGCCGATACCGCTGGAGCCTGAGGACTCGCGGCGGCATCGCGGGCTCAACGACGCGGGGCTGCCCCTGGCGGGCGGAAGCAAGCTGGCCACGGTTCCCGCGCAGGCGGCCGCCGCGGACTCCGAGGGCGGGTCGCCGCCCGTGCCGGCGAAGGGGCCCATACCGCCGCGGTTCCTGCAGGCCGGGCCGGTCGACCCGACGGCGCTGCCCGGGAACGGGTCGCGGGTCGTGCCGCGCAGGCCACTGGACGGGGAGGAGCCACCGGGCGAGGACGGGGAGACGCCCGGGGAGCCGGCCGGTGAGTCGGGCAGGGGATCGGGCAGGGGGCCGGGCCAGCAGGGGCCGGACCGGGAGGAGGAGAGCAGTCGTGGTCGCTGACCGTGCCGGACGCGGCCACCGTGCGGGGCGGCGCGGACGCCCCCTGCGTACCGGACTGCTGCTGGGCAGTTGCGGAGCGCTCCTCGCCGGATGCGCCTCGATGCCCGACAGCGGGAACCTGAAATCCGTCGACGCCTCGCAGCGCCCGGACTCGCAGTCGCAGGTGCGGGTCTACGCCATGCCGCCGCGCGAGGGTGCCAAGGCCATGGAGATCGTGCAGGGCTTCCTTGAGGCGCTGACCAGCGATGATCCGCAGTTCGCGATGGCGCGCAAGTATCTGAGCAAGAAGGCGTCGCGGACCTGGCATCCCGAGCAGTCCACGACGGTGCTCGCGGACGGCCCGAACACGGACGCGAGCAACGCGGGGAACGAGGGCGACCGCAGCCGCAGCTACTCGCTGACGGGCCGGCAGGTCGCGCGGGTCGACGACCAGCACGCGTACCGCCCCACGAACGCCGCCTACAGCCAGTCCGTGCACCTCAGCCAGAACGGCGGCCCGGGCGGCAACGAGTGGCGCATCGACAAGCCGCCGACGGGCGTGGTGCTCGGCGAATCGGACTTCCAGCGCATCTACCGGCCCGTCAACAAGTACTACTTCGCCGGTCCCGCGGGGGCGGGGGTGAGCGGCCGTACGGGACTCGTCGCCGACCCGGTCTACATCCGGCAGCGGATCGACCCGCTGACGGAGACGGTGCGGACGCTGCTCAAGGGGCCGACGAACTGGCTGCGCGAGGTGGCGCATTCGAGCTTCCCGCCCGGGGCGGCGCTCAAGGACCCCGACAGCTCGCTGACGCTGGACGACCAGAACAGGCTGACCGTACAGCTGAACAGCCGGTCCGACGGCGCCGGGCAGACCAGTTGCAAGGAGATGGCCGCGCAACTGCTCTTCACCCTCGAGGACTTGACGCCCTCGGGGGTCGACCAGGTGACGTTGCAGCGTTCCAACGGCTCGATGCTCTGCGTCCTGAGCCAGGACCGGGCGCAGACCGTCGCGGCCCCCCGCAGTACGGACCGCCCCGACTACCAGTACTTCATCGACAAGAAGCGCCGGCTCGTCCGGATGTCGGCCAACTCCGGCAGCACGGTGGAGCCGGAGCCGGTGACGGGCGCCCTCGGCATCGGCGACCAGCCGCTGCGCTCGGCGGCGGTCTCCCGCGACGAGCAGCGCGCGGCCGGGGTGTCGCTCGACGGCAAGTCGCTGTACACGGGATCGCTGCTCTCGGACGACGCGCTCGGCAAGGCGCGGCTGCGCAGCAAGGCCAAGTCGGAGGAGGACCGCCTCTCCACGCCCAGTTGGGACGGCAGGGGCAATCTGTGGGTCGCCGACCGCGATCCGAAGCGGCCGCGGCTGTTCTGGCTCGAACAGGGCAGGGGCACGCCGGTCGAGGTCGAGGTGCCGGGGCTCGACGGGCGCATCGAGGAGGTGCGGGTGTCGGCCGACGGCGTACGCGTGGCCCTGCTGGTGGAGAAGGGGAGCAAGAAGTCCCTGTGGATCGGCCGGGCCGAGCGGAGCGCCGCCGAGGGTGAGACGCCGGAGATCTCGGTCCTCGACCCCACGCCCGCGGCGCCGCAGATGGAGGAGGTCACGGCCATGTCGTGGGCGGGCGGCAGCCGCCTCGTGGTGGTCGGGCGGGAGACCGGCGGGGTGCAGCAGATCCGGTACGTCCAGTGCGACGGCTCGGTGCTGCCGGGCACGGCGCTGCCCGGCCTGACCGGCGTCGAGCAGATCGCGGCGTCCGACGACGAGCGGCAGCCGTTGGTGGCGCACTCGGACGACGGGATCGTGCGGCTGCCGACGGGGTCGCAGTGGCAGACGGTGGTGAAGGCAGGGATGGCCCCGGTCTACCCGGGCTGAGCTGGTCTTCTCCATCCTGCTGCACCCGCTGCCCGGGGACGTCCCGGCAGCGGTGGCCAGTTGTCCACAGGGGGTTATCCACAGGGCTGGCCCCGGCGCCCCGGCCTTGACACAGTGGTGGGCATGCGGGGGTGGTGGGCATGCGCGGGTGGTGGCAGGACCTCACCGACCTGGTGCTGCCTGCCGAGTGCGGCGGTTGCGGGGAGCTGCGGACGGCGCTCTGCAACGCGTGCCGCGGCGCCCTGTGCGGGGCCGTGCCGCGCCGGGTGCGGCCGGTGCCCGAGCCGTCCGGACTGCCCGTCGTGCACGCCGTCGCGCCGTACGAGGATGCCGTACGGGCCGTTCTGCTCGCGCACAAGGAGCGCGGCGCGCTCGGGCTCGCCGGGCCTCTGGGGTCGGCGCTGGCCGCGGCCGTGTGCGCCGCTCTGCGGCACGAATCCCGGGTCCGGGGTGATACGTCAGTGCGAACCGGGGTAGGCGACACACAGGATGGCCCACAGGGGCGTGTGATGCCGTTGTCGCTCGTGCCCGTGCCCTCGGCGCGGGCCGCTGTGCGGGCGCGCGGGCACGACCCGGCGCGGCGGATCGCGTTCGCCGCGGCGGCCGAGCTGCGGCGGGCGGGAATCCCGGCGCGGGTGCTCGCGGTGCTGCGCCAACGGCGTGCGGTGGCCGATCAGTCGGGTCTCGACACCGGGCAGCGGCAGGCCAATATGGCGGGCGCCCTCGAGGTGACCGCGGGCGGCGGCAGGATGCTCGGTGGCGGCGGTGGTGGCCGGGTCGTGGTCGTGGACGACCTGATGACCACCGGTGCCTCGCTGGCGGAGGCGGCCCGGGCATTACGTGCCGTGCGCACGGAAGAGAACGCGCGACCGGAGAACCGACGAGAACGGGGAACGGGGGCTGCGGGAAGGCCGGTATTGGGCCGCGAGAACGCCATCGGTGCGGCCGTTGTCGCCGCGTCGCCGGATTCCTTCGAAATAAACCGGAACTGACAGAGAAGTTGCATCGTTGCAGGTGATGAGAGGGCTAATACACCTGAATGGAGGTAGGTGGCAGTAGAGGGTGACGACTTCCCTCCGGGCGAGATATGTTCGGTTGTGAGGAATGGCGAACGCCGTCCCTGGCAAATCGGAATGCCGGCCTGCGGGTTTTTCGGAATCACCCGGGCCGGTGGGGTGGAGATCTCGCCCATGGGGGAGGAGGAGGTGGAAGTCACCGAGTCCGAGGCTCCGGGAGTCACCGGGGCCTGGTGCAAAAGGGAGATGCTCCGCCGCCGAAGCGGAGCGATCCGGGAACGGAGTTCTGCGTGGACATCGTCGTCAAGGGCCGCAAGACCGAGGTGCCCGAGCGGTTCCGCAAGCACGTGGCCGAGAAGCTGAAGCTGGACAAGATCCAGAAGCTCGACGGCAAGGTGATCAGCCTCGACGTCGAGGTGTCCAAGGAAACCAACCCGCGTCAGGCCGACCGCTGCGACCGCGTGGAGATCACCGTCCGCGGGCGTGGGCCCGTGATTCGCGCGGAGGCCTCGGCAGCCGATCCCTACGCGGCGCTGGACCTGGCCACGGCCAAGCTCGACGCACGCCTCCGCAAGCAGCACGAGAAGCGCCACAACCGGCGGGGCAACGGCAGGCTCTCCGCCGCCGAGGTCGCCGAGCGGGTCCCGGACGCCGCGACCCTCAACGGCGACGGCTCCCTCGTACGCGAGGAGGAACCGGACGGCGTGCCGGTCAAGAAGATCGGCTCCCTGGAGATCCAGGGCGAAGGCCCCCTCGTGGTCCGGGAGAAGACCCACGTCGCGGCCCCCATGTCGCTCGACCAGGCGCTCTACGAGATGGAGCTGGTCGGACACGACTTCTACTTGTTCGTCGACTCCGAGACCAAGGAACCGAGCGTCGTCTACCGGCGCCACGCCTACGACTACGGCGTGATCAGGCTCAACACCGACCCCATGGTCGCCAAGGCCGAGACGGCCGGTGGCGGCGGAGCCCTCGGCGGCTGACCTGACCCGCCCCGCGAGAGCCGAGGTGGTGCCCCTGGAGCGCCTGTGCGCCCCCAGGGGCACCACCGTGCGCCCAGTGCGCGCACCGCACCGGCGCCGGGCATGAAATCATGGGCGGGCCGGTCAACCGGTGTGCTGTCGCCTGGCGTTGGCGCAGCAGAGGCACAACAGGCCGCGGCCTTCAGGGGGAGGAACGATGGCGGACAGCTTCGGACCGATGCGTCATGAAGGTGCCGGCGACGGCATCGGCATCGGCACGGACGCGGGCGCCCCACGCAAGGAGCCCATCCGGGTCCTTGTGGTGGATGACCACGCCCTCTTCCGCCGGGGCCTGGAGATCGTCCTCGCCGCCGAGGAGGACATCCAGGTCGTGGGTGAGGCGGGCGACGGCGCCGAGGCGGTGGACAAGGCCGCCGATCTGCTCCCCGACATCGTGCTCATGGACGTACGCATGCCCAAGCGCGGCGGCATCGAGGCGTGCACCTCCATCAAGGAGGTGGCCCCCAGCGCCAAGATCATCATGCTGACGATCAGCGACGAGGAGGCCGACCTCTACGACGCGATCAAGGCGGGCGCCACCGGCTATCTCCTGAAGGAGATCTCCACGGACGAGGTGGCCACGGCGATCCGGGCGGTCGCCGACGGGCAGTCGCAGATCAGCCCCTCGATGGCGTCCAAGCTGCTCACCGAGTTCAAGTCGATGATCCAGCGCACCGACGAGCGCAGGCTGGTGCCCGCGCCCCGGCTGACCGAGCGGGAGCTCGAAGTGCTGAAGCTGGTCGCCACCGGGATGAACAACCGGGACATCGCCAAGGAGTTGTTCATCTCCGAGAACACCGTGAAGAACCACGTGCGCAACATCCTGGAGAAGCTGCAGCTGCACTCCAGGATGGAGGCCGTCGTCTACGCGATGCGGGAGAAGATCCTCGAGATCAGGTGAGGGCTCGGACCAGTTCGGCCGTCAGTTCGGGGCGGTCGACACGCTCCACCCGTACGGTGTCGCAGCCCACCCAGGACGCCGCCTCCAGCAGCGCCTGCGCCATCGGGGCGACCGCCTTCCCGCCGTCCAGCGAGACCTGCCTGGCCACCAGAGTGCTGCCCTCGCGCGCGGGGTCGACCCGGCCGAGGAGCCTGCCGCCCGCGAGCAACGGCATCGCGAAGTAGCCGTGGACCCGCTTGGGCTTGGGCACGTACGCCTCGAGGCGGTGCGTGAAGCCGAAGATCCGCTCCGTGCGGGCCCGTTCCCAGATCAGTGAGTCGAAGGGGGACAGGAGCGTCGTGCGGTGCCGGCCGCGGGGCGTCGTCTCCAGCGCGCGCGGGTCCGCCCAGGCAGGCTTGGCCCAGCCCTGGACCGTCACCGGCACCAGACCCGAATCCGCGACCACCGCGTCGAACTGCTCGCCCCTGAGGCGGTGGTAGTCGGCGATGTCCGCGCGCGTACCGACGCCGAGCGCCTCACCGGCCTGGCGGACCAGACGGCGCAGGCACTCCGCGTCGTCCAGGTCGTCATGGAGCAGCGCGTCCGGAATGGCGCGCTCCGCCAGGTCGTACACCCGCTTCCAGGAGCGGCGCTCCGTGCACACCACCTCGCCGTACATCAGCGCCCGCTCGACCGCGATCTTCGACTCGGACCAGTCCCACCACTCGCCCTTGTTCTTCGCGCCGCCCAACTCGGTGGCGGTGAGCGGGCCTTCGGTGCGCAGCTGCTTGATGACCTGCTCGTACGCAGCGGCGGGGAGGTCGTGGTGCCAGTGCGGGCGGGTGCGGTAGGCGCGGCGGCGGAAGGCGAAGTGCGGCCACTCCTCGATGGGCAGGACGCACGCGGCGTGCGACCAGTACTCGAAGGCGCGCGTCCCCGTCCAGTACGCCGCCTCGACGGTGTCGCGGCCCACGGCGCCCAGGCGTGCGTACGGGATGAGTTCGTGCGAGCGGGCCAGGACCGAGATCGTGTCGAGCTGGACCGCGCCGAGGTGGCGCAGCACGCCCCGCGCACCGGACCTTCGGTCCGGTGCGCCCAGGAAACCCTGGGCGCGCAGGGCTATACGGCGGGCCTCGTCGGCGGAGAGTTCGGTGGTGGGACTCGGCAGGCTCGTCATGGTGCGAACGATAGGGGGCGGCACTGACAGCGGGACCTCACGCCCTGGCGGGCAGGTACGGGTGCGTGGAGGGCATGCCGAGGTCCGAGGGGAGCAGCGCGCCGACCCAGCAGTCGCGGACGGTTTCCTTGTTGAGCAGGCCCGCGCGGTGCACGCCCTCCACGGTGAAGCCGGCCTTCTCCACGACGGCCCGCGAGCCGGTGTTGCCGACCTCCGCACGCCACTCCAGACGGGTGCAGCGCAGGTCCGTGAAGGCCCAGCGGGCGAGGCCGAGCACGGCTTCCGTCATGTAGCCGCGGCCCCGGTGCTCCTTGGCGGTCCAGTAGCCGACCTCCCAGGTGCCCGAGCGCGGGTGGTGCAGGCTGGCGGCGGCGAGCAGGGGGCCGCCCGCGAGGGGACGTACGGCGAAGGTGTACTCCGTGTCGTTGCGCCAGCCCTCGGGGACCATCGTGCGCACGAAGCTCTCGGCGTCCACGCGCGCGTACGGCGAGGGGACGGTGGTCCAGCGCTGGATGTCCGGGTCCTGGCAGGCCGCGCAGGTCTCGTCGATGTCCTCGGGCGTGAAGACGCTCAGGGACAGACGCTCGGTGGTGAGGGTGACGGGCTCCATCAAGCGATTCTGCTGGGACGCAGCGCGTGGGGCCAGCGTTTTACGGGCTTTCGCGATCACCGTGCGCGAGGCCCTGATAGGGACAACCCGGCACCTTCGGAGCCCCTCGCCCGTTGACCTCATGGCAGACCTCCCGGGGCAGGCTGGTCCTCGCATACGATGGCCGTTGCCCGACGAGTAAAACCGACCATGCCAGGCCCGACCGGCAAGGAGACCAACCCCCGTGTCCGTCCTCTCGAAGATCATGCGTGCAGGCGAAGGCAAGATCCTGCGCAAGCTGCACCGCATCGCGGACCAGGTCAACTCCATCGAAGAGGACTTCGTCAGCCTCTCCGACGCCGAGCTGCGCGCGCTGACCGAGGAGTACAAGGAGCGTTACGCCAACGGCGAGACGCTCGACGACCTCATGCCCGAAGCCTTCGCGACCGTCCGCGAGGCCGCCAAGCGCGTCCTGGGCCAGCGCCATTACGACGTCCAGATGATGGGCGGCGCCGCGCTGCACATGGGCTATGTCGCGGAGATGAAGACCGGTGAGGGCAAGACCCTCGTCGGCACGCTCCCCGCGTATCTGAACGCCCTGTCCGGCAAGGGCGTCCACCTGATCACGGTCAACGACTACCTGGCCGAGCGCGACTCCGAGATGATGGGTCGCGTCCACAAGTTCCTGGGTCTGAGCGTCGGCTGCATCCTGGCCAACATGACGCCGGCCCAGCGCCGCGAGCAGTACGCCTGCGACATCACGTACGGCACGAACAACGAATTCGGCTTTGACTACCTCCGCGACAACATGGCGTGGTCGCAGGACGAGCTGGTGCAGCGCGGCCACAACTTCGCGATCGTCGACGAGGTCGACTCGATCCTCGTCGACGAGGCGCGTACGCCGCTGATCATCTCCGGCCCCGCCGACCAGGCCACCAAGTGGTACGGCGACTTCGCCAAGCTGGTCACCCGCCTCACCAAGGGCGAGCCCGGCAACCCCCTCAAGGGCATCGAGGAGACCGGGGACTACGAGGTCGACGAGAAGAAGCGCACCGTCGCCATCCACGAGTCCGGCGTGAGCAAGGTCGAGGACTGGCTCGGCATCGACAACCTCTACGAGTCGGTGAACACGCCCCTCGTCGGTTACCTCAACAACGCCATCAAGGCCAAGGAACTCTTCAAGAAGGACAAGGACTACGTCGTCATCGACGGCGAAGTCATGATCGTCGACGAGCACACCGGCCGTATCCTCGCCGGCCGCCGCTACAACGAGGGCATGCACCAGGCGATCGAGGCGAAGGAAGGGGTGGACATCAAGGACGAGAACCAGACGCTCGCCACCATCACCCTCCAGAACTTCTTCCGCCTCTACAAGCGCGAGGGCTACGACAGCGGCCTCTCCGGCATGACCGGTACGGCCATGACCGAGGCCGCCGAGTTCCACCAGATCTACAAGCTGGGCGTCGTGCCGATCCCGACGAACCGGCCGATGGTCCGCGCCGACCAGTCCGACCTGATCTACCGCACCGAGGTCGCGAAGTTCGCCGCCGTCGTCGACGACATCGCGGAGAAGCACGAGAAGGGGCAGCCGATCCTGGTCGGCACCACCTCCGTGGAGAAGTCGGAGTACCTCTCCCAGCAGCTCTCCAAGCGCGGCATCCAGCACGAGGTGCTCAACGCCAAGCAGCACGACCGTGAGGCGACCATCGTCGCCCAGGCCGGCCGCAAGGGCGCCGTCACCGTCGCCACGAACATGGCCGGACGAGGCACCGACATCAAGCTCGGCGGCAACCCCGACGACCTCGCCGAGGCCGAGCTGCGCCAGCGCGGTCTCGACCCCGTGGAGCACGTCGAGGAGTGGGCCGCGGCGCTGCCCGCCGCCCTGGAGAAGGCCGAGCGTGCCGTCAAGGCCGAGTTCGAAGAGGTCAAGGAGCTCGGCGGGCTCTACGTCCTCGGCACGGAGCGGCACGAGTCGCGCCGTATCGACAACCAGCTGCGCGGTCGTTCCGGGCGTCAGGGCGACCCCGGCGAGTCCCGGTTCTACCTGTCGCTCGGCGACGACCTGATGCGCCTCTTCAAGGCCCAGATGGTCGAGCGCGTGATGTCCATGGCCAATGTGCCGGACGACGTGCCGATCGAGAACAAGATGGTCACGCGCGCCATCGCCTCCGCGCAGTCGCAGGTCGAGCAGCAGAACTTCGAGACCCGCAAGAACGTTTTGAAGTACGACGAGGTCCTCAACCGCCAGCGCGAGGTCATCTACGGGGAGCGCCGTCGCGTCCTGGAGGGCGAGGATCTGCACGAGCAGATCGCCCACTTCATGGACGACACCATCGACGCGTACATCGCCGCCGAGACCGCCGAGGGCTTCGCCGAGGAGTGGGACCTGGACCGGCTGTGGGGCGCCTTCAAGCAGCTCTACCCCGTCAAGGTCACCGTGGAGGAGCTGGAGGAGGAGGCGGGCGACCGCGCGGGCCTCACCGCCGAGTTCATCTCCGACGCCATCAAGGACGACATCCACCAGCAGTACGCGGCGCGCGAGGAGCAGCTCGGCTCCGAGATCATGCGTGAGCTGGAGCGGCGTGTCGTCCTCTCGGTCCTCGACCGCAAGTGGCGCGAGCACCTCTACGAGATGGACTACCTCCAGGAGGGCATCGGCCTCCGTGCCATGGCGCAGAAGGACCCGCTGGTCGAGTACCAGCGCGAGGGCTTCGACATGTTCAACGCCATGATGGACGGCATCAAGGAGGAGTCCGTCGGCTACCTGTTCAACCTGGAGGTCCAGGTCGAGCAGCAGGTCGAGGAGGTCCCCGTCGAGGACTCGGCGCCTTCGCTCACGAAGGACGGCGCGCAGGACGCGGTGCCGGCCGGTGCCGGTGCGCGGCCGGAGATCCACGCCAAGGGCCTCGAGGCTCCGCAGCGGCCCGACCGCCTGCACTTCCAGGCGCCGAACGCCGAGGGCGGGGTCGACGAGGGCGACTTCACCACGGACGGCGAGGGCGTCCGGTCCGAGTCAGACGGGATGACCCGGGCGGAGCGGCGCAAGGCGCAGAAGGGCGGGCGGCGGCGCAAGAAGTAGGCGGCCGCTGTCGTAGTGAGGTGACTGGAGGGGCCGGGCTGCTGCCCGGCCCCTCTGGCGTGCGCGCATCGGGGATGGAGAGGCCTGCTAGGCGTGGCTCGGGTCCGTTTCCACGGCCGTGCAGCGCCACCTGCGGTCCGGGCCGAGCGTCAGGCGGAACGCGAGCGCGCGCAGTCGCGGGCCCGTCGCGATCCGGGCGAAGACTTCGTACGTCTCGGGGTGCGGCTGGTAGTGGCCGATCCGGCGGACCGTGGGGCGGTGGCCGTTCGCGGAGAGCGGCCTGAGCTCGGCGAGGCGGGCGAGGTCGTCGAAGGCGGTGTTGGCGATGTACCGGGCCACCCAGTGCATCGGGCGCTGGCCGCTGAGCACGAGGACGAGGCGTTCGGCGAAGAGCTCGGTGGGGTGCGGGGGCGGCTGGGCGGGGACCGTCGCGGTGCGGGGCGTCGTGGGCGTGGAGGGCCTTGAGGGTGTCGTGGGCGTGGAGGGCCTTGAGGGTGTCGAGGGGCGCCGGGAGTCCCTCCGGGTGGGCGGACGGCCCGCGGGAGGCCGGCCCGCGGCCGGGCGGGGGCGGGGCCGTGTCATCACCTTGCGCATGCGTGCCTCCGTCGTGGTGTCCCTCGTGGGGAGCCCGGCAAGTACCGGGGAGTAACTTCGCGTTGGAGATCTTGTACGGGGGCGGGACGGGCGGGCGCAAGGAGCCCGAGGGCGGGCGGCAGCCGCGTCGAGGTTCACCTATCAGGGGGACGCGGGGCCCTGGAGGCGCGGCGGGCACCGGAGCGCACGGGGCGAGGGCCGGGACGCGCGCTGACGGTGCGGGGCGTGGTGGGGGGAGCCCGATGGGGGACTCCCGCACGTATCCTGAAGGTCTTCCACGGCCACGAAGGTCCGCCTGCGCGGACATGGACGAAAGCGGTCAGTCATGCGCGTCTACGTTCCTCTGACTTTGCCCCGGCTCGCCGAGGCGTACAAGGCGGGGGAGCTGGGGCCCGGCCCGCTGGTCGCCTACGCCGTGACGCCCGCGCTGCGGGAGTGGTACGTCTCGGACGACATCGAGGAGCTGGAGTACGCGGCGCTGAACCGGGCGGCGCTCGCGTCGCTGCGGCTGATCGCGGGCGATCCGGCAGCGGCGCGGCGACGGGTCGTACTCGCGGCCGACGTGCCGGACGGGGCGGCCGTGGCCGACCCCGACCGCGGACTCGACCAGGGGGCGCTCGGCGAGGTGCGGATCGCCGACGGACTCCCGCTGGGCAAGGCGGCGGCCGTGCACGTGGACGCCGACGACGCGGAGGCGGACGTGGCGGCGGCGGCCGCGGCGCTGGGGGCGGCGGACCAGGGCGACGACGACGCGCGGTTCGTGGTGGACGGGGCCGAGGACCACGAGCTGCTGTGGTTCGCGACGCAGGAGATCCCCGGGCTTCTCCAGGGCTCCTGAACGGGGGCCGATGGTGGCGGTTCGGGTGTGGGGCCCTGCATGTCGGTGGGGGGCGGTAGCGTCTTCGTATGGGGAAGACGCTGCGCGGGGCGCACATCGTGTGGGACTGGAACGGGACGCTGCTGCATGACATCCATGCGGTGATCGACGCCACGAACGCGTCCTTCGCGGAGCTCGGGCTCGAACCGATCACCCTGGAGCGGTACCGCGATCTGTACTGCGTGCCCGTGCCGCGCTTCTACGAGCGCCTGATGGGACGGTTGCCCACCGACGCCGAGTGGCAGCTCATGGACACCGTCTTCCACAAGCACTACTGGACCCGCGCGGACGCCTGCGCGCTGGCCGAGGGAGCCTCCGAGCTGCTGGCCAGGCGCCTGGCCGACGGGCGTACGCAGTCGCTGCTTTCGCTCGCCCCGCACGAGCACCTCGTGCCGATCGTGCGCAGACACGGCATCCACGAGTACTTCGTACGCGTCGACGGCCGGACCGACGGATCGCACGCGGGCAAGGCCGAGCGGATGGTGCGCCACCTCGCGGCACTCGCCGAGCACGGGGACGGGGGCCAGGGGGCCCACGGGGGCCACGGCGAGTTGGACGTCGAGCGGATCGTCGTCATCGGTGACGCCCTCGACGACGCCGTGGCAGCCGCGCACGTGGGGGCGCGGGCCGTGCTCTACACCGGCGGCTCGCACAGCCGGGCGAGTCTGGAGGTGGCCGGGGTGCCCGTCGTCGACACCCTGGCCGACGCCGTCGACGTGGCGGAGCGGCTCGTGGCCTGACCCCCAGGGAATGCCCCGCCCGGCGCCCCCTACGTCACCGGCGCCTTCGCCCGCAGCACCGTCAGGAACTCCCGCATCCAGCCCGAGTGGTCCGGCCACGCGCGCGCCGAGACCAGCGTGCCGTCCACCACGGCCTCCGCGTCCTGGTAGGTCGCCCCGGCCGCCTGCATGTCCATCTCAAGCGCCGGATACGCCGTGACCCTGCGGCCGCTCAGGCTGCCGATGGCCGCGGTGAGCAGCGGGCCGTGGCAGATCTGGGCGACCGGCTTGTCCGCGTCGAAGAACGACTTGAGGATCTTGCGCAGCTCGGGGTCGTTGCGCAGGTACTCGGGAGCACGGCCCCCGGGAATCACCAGCGCGACGTACTGGCCGGGATCCACCTCGGCGAAGGCGAGATCGGCGGGCCAGGTGTAGCCGGGCTTCTCCGTGTACGTGTCGAAGCCCGGCTCGAAGTCGTGCACCACGAACCGCAGCGTTTTGCGGGCCGGGGCGGCGATGTGGACGTCGTACCCCTCCTCGCGCAGACGCTGGTAGGGGTAGAGGACCTCGAGCGACTCCGCCGCGTCACCGGTCACGATCAGGATCTTGGCTGCCATTTTGCTGTGCTCCCCTCGGACGGGTGCCGCCCCCGTCGGGCCGGACCCTCCCGGCCAACGTGCCCCCGCGGTGGCTCTTTGCCAAGAGGGCCATGGGCGGGGCGACTGTGCAGACTGTCAAAGTTCGGGCCCCGCTTTTGTACACATACGGCTCATGACGGGTTCCGGGTGCGGAGCGATAGCCTTGACCCGTGATCAGCGCGATATCCCGCGGGGGCATGGACGCCCCCGCTCTGCGCCCGGGGAACACGGTGGACAACCGTGCCCGGGACCTCGCTGACGCTTCTTCGCGGTGCGGCCGACCGGGCCGAGCGAGCCATCAGTCAGTGGAACCGCTGAAAATGGCGGAAAGCTGTCCGCTCGCGCACCACCGCGGCATAACGTCGAAACCGGCCGGACACCCCGCGCCGCGGCGTTACGGCACATCACTTCCTTCTACGTCACGCAACGGCGCGCGACAGGAGTCAGAGGACAATGCAGACCAAGCTGGACGAAGCCAAGGCCGAGCTGCTCGCGCGGGCCGCCCGGGTAGCTGAGAGCAGCCCGGCCGGGGGACGCCTACCGAGCGGTGCGCCGACCGGGACGACGAGCGGGGCCGCGCCGGACCAGGACACGGCTCTCGCGTTCCTCCAGCGCTACTACCTGCACACCGCACCCGAGGACCTGGCCGACCGCGACCCGGTCGACGTCTTCGGAGCCGCCTTCTCCCACTACCGGCTCGCCGAGAACCGCCCCCAGGGGACGGCCAACGTGCGGGTCCACACCCCGACGGTCGAGGAGAACGGCTGGACCTGTAGCCACTCCGTCGTCGAGGTGGTCACCGACGACATGCCCTTCCTCGTCGACTCCGTCACCAATGAGCTCTCCCGCCAGGGTCGCGGCATCCACGTCGTGATCCACCCGCAGGTCGTCGTGCGCCGCGACCTGACCGGCAAGCTCCTGGAGGTCCTGCCCTCCGGGGCCGGCTCCGAGCTGCCGCACGACGCGCTCGTCGAGTCGTGGATCCACGTCGAGATGGACCGTGAGACGGACCGGGCGGACCTGAAGCAGATCACCGCCGATCTGCTGCGGATCCTCAGCGATGTGCGCGAGACCGTCGAGGACTGGGAGAAGATGCGCGACGCCGCGCTGCGCATCGCCGACGAACTGCCCACCGAGCCCACCGCCGGTGACCTGCCCGAGCAGGAGGTCGAGGAGGCCCGCGAGCTGCTGCGCTGGCTCGCCGACAACCACTTCACCTTCCTGGGCTTTCGCGAGTACGACCTCACGGAGGACGACTCGCTCGCCGCCGTCCCCGGCACCGGCCTCGGCGTCCTGCGCGCCGACCCGCAGCACGACGGCGACGACCACCACCCGGTCAGCCCGTCCTTCAACCGGCTGCCCGCCGACGCGCGCGCCAAGGCCCGCGAGCACCGGCTGCTCGTCCTGACCAAGGCCAACAGCCGCGCCACCGTCCACCGGCCCAGCTACCTCGACTACGTCGGCGTGAAGAAGTTCGACGCCGAGGGCAACGTCGTGGGCGAGCGGCGCTTCCTCGGACTCTTCTCGTCCGCCGCGTACACCGAGTCGGTGCGCCGCGTGCCCGTCATCCGCCGCAAGGTCGCGGAGGTCCTCAAGGGCGCCGGGTTCTCGGCCAACAGCCACGACGGGCGCGACCTGCTCCAGATCCTGGAGACGTACCCGCGCGACGAGCTCTTCCAGACGCCCGCCGACGAGCTCCGCTCCATCGTGACGAGCGTCCTCTACCTCCAGGAGCGCCGCCGGCTCCGGCTCTACCTGCGCAAGGACGAGTACGGGCGCTACTACTCCGCCCTCGTCTACCTGCCGCGCGACCGCTACACCACCGGCGTCCGGCTGCGGATCATCGACATCCTCAAGGAGGAGCTGAACGGCGCGAGCGTCGACTTCACCGCCTGGAACACGGAGTCGATCCTCTCCCGCATCCACTTCGTCGTCAGGGTGCCGAAGGGCGGCGCGGTCCCCGACCTCTCCGACGCCGACGTCGAGCGCATCGAGGGGCGGCTCGTCGAGGCCGCCCGCTCCTGGGCCGACGGCTTCGCCGAGGCGCTGACCGCAGAGTGCGGCGAGGAGCGCGCCGCCGAGCTGATCCGCCGGTACGGGCACGCCTTCCCCGAGGGCTACAAGGCCGACCACACGCCGCGCGCCGCCGTCGCCGACCTCCAGCACCTGGAGCAGCTCGGCCACGGCGAGAAGGACTTCGCGCTCTCCCTGTACGAGCCGGTCGGCGCGGCGCCCGGTGAGCGGCGCTTCAAGATCTACCGCTCCGGTGGGCAGGTCTCCCTCTCCGCCGTGCTGCCCGTGCTGCAGCGCCTGGGCGTCGAGGTCACCGACGAGCGTCCGTACGAGCTGCGCTGCGCGGACCGTACGCACGCGTGGGTCTACGACTTCGGGCTGCGCATGCCCAAGTCGTCCAACGGCAGCGGCGACTACCTCGGCGACGACGGCCGCGAGCGCTTCCAGGAAGCCTTCGCCGCCGCCTGGACCGGCGCCGCCGAGGTCGACGGCTTCAACTCGCTGGTGCTGCGGGCCGGGCTCAACTGGCGGCAGGCGATGGTCCTGCGCGCGTACGCCAAGTACCTGCGCCAGGCCGGTTCGACGTTCAGCCAGGACTACATGGAGGACACCCTCCGCAACAACGTCCACACCACCCGGCTGCTCGTCTCGCTCTTCGAGGCGCGGATGTCGCCGGACCGCCAGCGCGCCGGGACGGAGCTGATCGACGGGCTCCTGGAGGAGCTCGACGGCGCGCTGGACCAGGTCGCCTCGCTGGACGAGGACCGCATCCTGCGCTCCTTCCTCACGGTCATCAAGGCGACGCTGCGGACGAACTTCTTCCAGCGGGCGGAGAGCGGGAAGCCGCACAACTACGTCTCCATGAAGTTCGACCCGCAGGCCATCCCGGACCTGCCCGCGCCCCGTCCCGCGTACGAGATCTGGGTGTACTCGCCCCGCGTCGAGGGCGTCCACCTGCGCTTCGGCAAGGTCGCGCGCGGTGGTCTGCGCTGGTCCGACCGGAAGGAGGACTTCCGTACGGAGATCCTCGGTCTGGTCAAGGCGCAGATGGTGAAGAACACCGTCATCGTGCCGGTCGGAGCCAAGGGCGGCTTCGTCGCCAAGCAGCTCCCCGACCCGTCCGTCGACCGCGACGCGTGGCTGGCCGAGGGCGTCGCCTGCTACAAGACGTTCATCTCCGCGCTGCTCGACATCACCGACAACCTGGTGGCCGGCGAGGTCGTGCCGCCCGCGGACGTCGTGCGCCACGACGAGGACGACACCTACCTCGTCGTCGCCGCCGACAAGGGCACGGCGACCTTCTCCGACATCGCCAACCAGGTCGCCGAGTCGTACGACTTCTGGCTCGGCGACGCCTTCGCCTCCGGCGGCTCCGCCGGATACGACCACAAGGGCATGGGCATCACCGCCCGCGGCGCCTGGGAGTCCGTCAAGCGGCACTTCCGGGAGCTGGGCTGCGACACCCAGTCCGAGGACTTCACGGTCGTCGGCGTCGGCGACATGTCCGGTGACGTGTTCGGCAATGGCATGCTGCTCTCCGAGCACATCCGCCTGGTGGCCGCCTTCGACCACCGGCACATCTTCATCGACCCGAAGCCGGACGCCGCCACCTCGTACGCCGAGCGGCGCCGCCTCTTCGAGCTGCCCCGCTCCTCCTGGGCCGACTACAACAAGGAGCTGCTCTCCACGGGCGGCGGCATCTTCCCGCGCAGCGCCAAGGCGATCCAGCTCAACGCCCACATCCGCGAGGCCCTCGGCATCGAGTCCGGCGTCGGCAAGATGACCCCGGCCGACCTGATGAAGGCCATCCTCCAGGCGCCGGTCGACCTGCTGTGGAACGGCGGCATCGGTACGTACGTGAAGTCGTCGGCGGAGTCCAACGCCGACGTCGGCGACAAGGCCAACGACGCCATCCGCGTCAGCGGCGCCGATCTGCGCGTCAAGGTCGTCGGCGAGGGCGGCAACCTCGGCCTGACCCAGCTCGGCCGCATCGAGTTCGCGCGCGCCGGTGGCCGCATCAACACCGACGCCATCGACAACAGCGCGGGTGTGGACACCTCCGACCACGAGGTGAACATCAAGATCCTGCTCAACGCGGTCGTCGCCAACGGCGACATGACGGTCAAGCAGCGCAACAAGCTGCTCGCCGAGATGACCGACGAGGTCGGGCACCTGGTCCTGCGCAACAACTACGCGCAGAACACCGCGCTGGCCAACGCCGTCGCCCAGTCGCCGTCCCTGCTCCACGCCCACCAGCGCTTCATGCGCAGGCTCGGCAAGCAGGGCCACCTCGACCGGGGCCTGGAGTTCCTGCCCAACGACCGGCAGATCCGCGAGCTGCTCAACTCCGGGCGCGGGCTCTCCCAGCCCGAGCTCGCCGTGCTCCTCGCCTACACGAAGATCACGGCCGCCGACGAGCTGATCCAGACGACGCTGCCCGACGACGCGTACCTCCAGCGGCTGCTGCACGCGTACTTCCCGAAGGCGCTGCGCGAGCGGTTCCCCGAGCAGGTGGACGGGCACGCGCTGCGCCGCGAGATCATCACGACCGTCCTGGTCAACGACACGGTCAACACCGGCGGTTCGACCTTCCTGCACCGGCTGCGCGAGGAGACCGGCGCCTCCCTGGAGGAGATCGTGCGGGCGCAGCTGGCCGCCCGGGAGATCTTCGGCCTGAGCGAGGTGTGGGACGCGGTCGAGGCACTCGACAACGTCGTCGCCGCCGACGTCCAGACCCGGCTCCGGCTGCACTCCCGGCGCCTCGTCGAGCGCGGCGCGCGCTGGCTGCTCAACAACCGGCCGCAGCCGCTGCAGCTCGCCGAGACCATCGACTTCTTCAGCAAGGGAGTCGCCGAGGTCTGGGCCGAACTGCCGCAGCTGCTCCGCGGCTCCGACCTGGAGTGGTATGAGGGCATCCGCGACGAGCTGACCGAGGCGGGCGTGCCCGAGGAACTGGCGCGGCGCGTCGCCGGGTTCTCGTCCGCCTTCCCCACGCTCGACATCGTCGCCGTCGCCGACCGGATGGACAAGGAGCCGATGGCCGTCGCCGAGGTCTACTACGACCTCGCCGACCGGCTCCGCATCACCCAGCTCATGGACCGCATCATCGAACTGCCGCGGGCCGACCGCTGGCAGTCCATGGCGCGTGCCTCCATCCGCGAGGACCTGTACGCGGCGCACGCCGCGCTGACGGCGGACATCCTCGCCGTCGGCAACGGCACGTCCACGCCGGAGCAGCGCTTCAAGGCGTGGGAGGAGAAGAACGCGCCGATCCTGAGCCGGGCGCGGTCGACGCTGGAGGAGATCCAGAGCTCGGAAGCGTTCGATCTGGCGAATCTGTCGGTGGCGATGCGGACGATGCGGACACTGCTGCGGACGCATTCGTAGTCATCTGAGTCATCCGAGGTATCTGCGTTATCCGCGGCGGTACGTCGGTGGGGCGCCCCGGGCCGGTTGGCTCGGGGCGCCCCTGTTTGGCGTGCGGGGGGCAGGGCGCCCCGGAGGGGTACCCGGAGCGATTGGTTGCCTGAGGGGCGCGGATCGGGTGATGAGATTCGCCATACCCCATCAATTCAGACATTTGGTCTAAGGTAGGTGAGATTGTCTGACGACGGTACGAGATCGAGACGTCGAGATCGAGACGTCGAGATCGAAACACCCGCACCCGAAAACGCAGGAAAGGTCGCGACGAGGCGATGACGGAAGCCATTCTGCTGGTCGGCGGCCAGGGCACCCGGCTGCGCCCGGTCACGGTCCACACGCCCAAGCCGATGGTCCCCGCGGCGGGCGTCCCCTTCCTCGCCCACCAGCTCGCCCGGCTCGCCGCCGCCGGCGTCGACCACGTCGTGATGGCCACCTGCTACCTCGCCGAGGTCTTCGAGCCGCACTTCGGCGACGGATCCGCGTACGGCCTGCGACTGGAGTACGTCGTCGAGGACGAGCCCCTCGGCACCGGCGGCGCCATCCGCCACGCCGCACGACGGCTGCGCGGCGGGAGCGGCTCCGGCGAACCCGTCCTCGTACTCAACGGTGACATCCTCAGCGGCGTCGACCTCCGGGACCTCCTCGTCACGCACGTACGGCACGACGCCGACGTCACCCTTCACCTCACCCGTGTCGAGGACCCCCGCGCCTTCGGACTCGTACCGACCGACGACCACGGGCGCGTGCTCGCCTTCACCGAGAAGCCGCAGACCGCCGAGGAGATCGTCACCGACCAGATCAACGCGGGCGCGTACGTGTTCCGGCGCTCCGTCATCGACACGATCCCGGCGGACCGGCCGGTCTCCGTGGAGCGGGAGACCTTCCCGGGGCTGCTCGCCGCGGGCGCGCATCTGCACGGGAAGGTCGAGGACACCTACTGGCTGGACCTCGGCCGCCCCGAGGCGCTCGTCCAGGCCTCGGCCGACCTCGTACGCGGCGTCATCACCTCACCCGCCCTGCCCGGCCCGCCCGGCGAGTCGCTGGTCCTGCCGGGCGCCGAGGTCGCGCCGGACGCCAGCCTCGCGGCGGGAACCGTCGTGGGCGCGGGCGCCCGCGTCGGGCCGGGCGCGGTCGTGCACGGCTCGGTCCTGCTCGACGGGGCGGACGTGGGCGCGGGCGCCGACATCCGCCGGAGCCTGATCGGCGCGCGGGCCCGCGTCGGACGCCGCACCGTCCTCGAAGGCGCGGTCGTGGGGGACGGCGCGCGCGTGGGGGCCGACAACGAACTGCGGACCGGGGCGCGGGTGTGGTGCGAGGCGGTCCTGCCCGACGCGGCGCTCCGCTTCTCACCGGACGTACCCCACGCATCCCCCACCATCGAAGGGCTTGAGCAGTGACTGTGAACCTTCCCGAGGACAAGCCGGAGAAGCTGCCGGACGGCGGGCCCGACCGCCTCGCCGAGTACGTGCCGGAGAACCTCTCCGAGAGTCTCGCCGCCCGGCTGCCCGAGGCCTGGGCCGCGACCCCGCTGACCGTCGTCATGCCCACGTACAACGAAGCGGGCAATCTGCCCGGCATGGCCGAGGCCCTGATGGCGCTCCCGCTGCCCGGCCTGCGCCTGCTCGTCGTCGACGACTCCAGCCCCGACGGCACCGGCGAGATCGCCGAACGCTTCGCCGAGCGGTACGGCAGCGCCCGCATGAGCGTCCTGCACCGCACCGAGAAGGACGGCCTCGGCCGGGCCTACGCGGCCGGCATGGCGCGGGCGGTCGCCGAGGGCGCGCACTACGTCCTGCAGATGGACGCGGACGGCAGCCACCCCGTGGCGAAGGCCGCCGAACTGCTCGGCGTCGCCCTCGCCACGGACGCGGGCGTCGTCATCGGCAGCCGGTACGTCCAGGGCGGCACGCTCTCCGACGCGTGGGGCGCCCACCGCAAGCTGCTCTCCCGATGGGCCAACGCCTACGCGGGCACCATCCTCGGCACCCGCGTCCGCGACATCACCGGCGGCTTCAACCTGTGGCGCGCCGACGCCCTGCGCGCCATCGACCTGGCCTCGGTGGACAGCGCGGGCTACAGCTTCCAGGTCGAGATGAAGTACCGCGCGCTGCGCCGCGGCTTCGGCGTCATGGAGGTGCCGATCCACTTCGAGGACCGCACGGTCGGCGAGTCGAAGATGAGCCTGATGGTGCAGCTGGAGTCGGTCGTCATGCCGTGGAAGCTGCGGCTCGACGCGAGATCGTCCCCCCGGGGCGGGGAGGCGCGCCGATGACGGCCCCCACCCTCCAGGACACCCCGCCCGCGCCGGTCTCCCCGCCCGCGCCGGTCTCCCAGCCCGGCCCTGCGGCATCCCCCGCCGCCGCTCCCCGCCTCCCCCTGGCCCGCCTGCGCAGGCTCTTCCTTGAGCTCATGAAGTTCGGCCTGGTCGGCGGCAGCGGCGTCGCCGTGAACCTCGTCGTCTTCAACCTCCTCCTGCACGGTCTGGCCTTCGGCGCGATGACGGCGACGGTCCTTGCCAGCTGTGTCGCCATGGGCACCAACTACCTGGGCTTCCGCTTCTTCGCCTACCGCGACCGCGCCTCGCGCACGAAGCGGCAGATCGCGCTGTTCTTCGTCTTCAGCGGGATCGGCGTGGTGATGGAGAGTGTCCTGTTCTACGCGGCGTACCACGGAGCGGACATGAGCGGACCGCTCGGCTCCAACGTCGCCAAGGCGCTGTCGATCGTTCTGGCCTCGGCGTTCCGTTTCCTGGTCTACCGGACGTGGGTCTTCCAGCACGATGCGCGTCGCCACTAACGCGGCCGTACGACGACGGCCGGACCGCGGGGCAGCAGCCCTGCTCACCCCTGCCCTGTCCGTCCCCGCCCTGCTCGTCCTCGTCCTGCTCCTCCTGGTGATCGTCCGCCTGCCCTGGGCGGGCGACCTCGGCATCCACGCGGCGACGGTCGAACGCCTGCGCCACGACCTCGTCGACCCGGGCAATCCCCTGGTCGACGCCGACACCCCGAGCCCGTACTACTCGCCCTGGATGCTGCTGCTCGGTTGCCTGGCCAAGGTGACCGGACTCGGCACGTTCGTGGTGCTGCGGGTGGCGGCCCTGATCGGCCTGACACTGCTCGTCACGGGCGTCCGGCACTTCGTACGCACCTTCAGCGACCGCGCCGCGGCGCCGCCGCTCGCCCTGCTCTGCCTGCTGCTGCTCTGGGGACCGCAGTTGTTCAACTGGAGCGGCTTCCCCGGCCTCAACTCCCTTGCCCTGACGGTCTCGTACCCGAGCACGTTCGCGCTCGGCCTCTCCTTCCACTTCTGGGCGCTGCTGCGGAAGGCGCTGCGGGGCGGGGACGCGGGGTGGTCCTGTCTCCTCGCTCTCGGCGCGTTCTGGTCGCTGATCCTGTTGAGCCATCAGTTCACGGGCGTCGTCGCGTCGTTGGGCGCGCTGGCCCTGCTGCTCGGCGCCCGGCCGTGGCCCGCGCGGGCCCTGCTGGTCCGGCTGGCCGCAGGCCTGGCGCTGGGGCTGATCGTCCTCGCCGCCTGGCCGTACTACTCCTTCTTCGGCCTCTTCGACGCGGGCGGCCTGGAAGGCATCCACCGCGCCCTCTACCGGCACCTGCTGCCGCACTTCGGCCTGGCGCTCGTCGGGGTCGCCGCCCTGGTCCCGCGCTGGCGCCGCGACCACCGCGACCCACTGGTGCTCTTCTTCCTCCTCGGCGCGGCGATGTTTGCGGCGGGCGGCCTGACCGGCCACTACTCGTGGGGCCGGGTGCTGCCCGCGGCCCTGATCCCGGCGCAGCTCGCGGTGGCCCTCGAGGTGTTCGAGTCCGGTCGGGCGGGGGTGCGGCGCGCCTTCGCCGGGGCGCTGGGCGCGGCGCTGCTGCTCGGCGCATGGACCCAGTCGGGCACGCTGGGCTACGCCGTCCCGTGCGCTGCCCTGCCGGCCCCGGTCGCCGCCAAGTACAAGGCGCCGTGGGCGGGTTACGACTGGCTCGGCCCGAAGGTGAAGTACGGCGACGTGGTCCTGGCCAAGACCTTCCCCGCCCGCCAGATCCCCGCCTACGGCCCCTACACGGTCGCGCCCGGCTACCCGGACTTCTTCCTGCCGGACCAGGCGGAACGGGTCGCGGCGGTACGGGACTACTTCGCGCCCGGCACGTCCCGCGCGGACCGCCTGGACATCCTGCACCGGTACGGGGCGCGCTGGATCGTGCAGTACGCGGACGACGGTGGCCTGCGCGCGGGTGACCCCGCGCTGCGGCGGGCGGCGACGGGGCCGAAGGGGCAGGTCCTGTACGAGGTGGTGGGCTGAAGCTGGACTGTTCGCTCTGGATGTGCGGGCGTTGGGGCCTACCATCGAAGTTCAGCAGCTATCAGCAGCCATCAGCAGCCTGAGCCGACCCTCTGGGGTGATCGTGAGCGACTGGGCCGATCTGACGACCGGTAGGCGAATCAAGCATCTGCGGGGCTCCGATCTGACGCAGCAGGGCCTGGCGGATGCGTCGGGGCTGTCGCTGGCGCTGGTGCAGAAGGCGGAGCAGGACCGGGGCGAGTTGTCCGTCGGTTCGCTGCTGAGGCTTGCGCATGCGTTGAACTCGGATGTGTCGGTGCTCTTGGGGCAGCAGGCTCCTCGCCGGGGGATGAACCGGGACGTCCGCGTCGCCCTGCGCCAACTGTCCGATGCCGTACACGAGAGCGCCCCCGGCGAGTGGGAAGGCATCGACGATCCGAGCACCGTCGACGAACTGGCCGAGGCCCGCGACCTCGCGTGGGCGGCCTACTGGGCGAGCGACACGGCGAACGTGAGCGGCTACGCTTCCAAGGTCCTCATGGAGGGGCAGATCAGGTATGCCAGCGCCACGGGCAGCGAGCGGGCGCGACTGGGCTCGATCCTGGCGAGCACGTACCGTGTGGCCGCCTCGTGCTCCACCGGGTTCGGCCAGCGTGACCTTGCGTTGAGCGCGCTCACGTCGGCCAAGCACCTTGCGAGGGACGTCGGTGACCCCGTGATGACGGCGCTCCTGGAGTCCACGCTGTCGTGGATCTACCTGCGGGGCGCCAAGTTGCCCCGTGCCGTGGCGGTGGCCGAACGGGCGGCACTGGCGATCGAGCCGTCCTTCAGTAGTGGGTCCCGGCCCCAACTGCTCGCATACGGACGCCTGATGATCTCGGCGGCCGTGGCGGCGTCGAGGCGCGAGGACGAGAGCGCGGCCGACGACTACCTTTCTCAGGCGCATGCGGCGGCGGCCCGGCTGGGCCGTGACGAGAAGCTGTACGGAACCAGCTTCGGCCCGACAGCGGCCAGGACTGAGGCGGTCGGAATCCACGTCGCACTCAAGAGCTACGGTCGCGCACTCGACCTCGCCGGTCAGCCCGACATGAAGCAACTCCCCAAGTCCATGTCGAAGGTGGCCCGCAACCGCTACAAGCTGGACGTCGCCCTCGCCCAGTGCGCTGTCGGCCTGCACGACCAGGCGGCGGACACGCTCATCGAGGTGGCGCTGGACGCCCCGGAGTGGGTCAAGCACCAGGCGTTGCCCGGCGTCATCGGGAAGCGGCTCGCGAAGGTGTCGACGGCGCGGGTGCGGAACATCGGCGAGCTGATCGGGATGCCGCTGATCACGTAGGGCGCGAGCGACGGTGGCCTGCGTGCCGGTGACCCCGCGCTGCGGCGGGCGGCAACGGGGCCGGAGGGGCAGGTCCTGTCCGAGAGATCCTGTACGAGGTGGTGGGCTGAAGCTGGACTGTTCGCTCTGGATGCGCGGGCGTTGGGGCCTACCATCGAAGTTCAGCAGCCATCAGCAGCCTGAGCCGACCCTCTGGGGTGATCGTGAGCGACTGGGCCGATCTGACGACCGGTAGGCGAATCAAGCATCTGCGGGGCTCCGATCTGACGCAGCAGGGCCTGGCGGATGCGTCGGGGCTGTCGCTGGCGCTGGTGCAGAAGGCGGAGCAGGACCGGGGCGAGTTGTCCGTCGGTTCGCTGCTGAGGCTTGCGCATGCGTTGAACTCGGATGTGTCGGTGCTCTTGGGGCAGCAGGCTCCTCGCCGGGGGACGAGCCAGGACACCCGGATTGCCCTGCGGCGGCTCTCCGATGCCGTGCACGACAGTGCCCTCGGGGACTGGGAGGGCGTCGACGAGCCCAGCACATTCGCTGAGCTGTCGACCGCTCACGAACGCGTGGGTGTCGCCTATTGGCAGGGCGACTACGGGCAGTTGAGCGAACTCGTCGCCAAAGTGCTGCTCGAAGGGAGCGCCCGGTACGGGCAGGCCACAGGGCGCGAGCGGGAACGCCTCGGTTCGCTCCTCGCCGGTACCTACCAGTTCGCGTCCTCGGCGGCGATCCTGCTGGGGCAGCGGGACCTCGCCCTGAGTGCGCTCACCTCCGCGCGGCGCCTCGCGGCGGACTCCGGTGACGCCGTGCTGGCCGCGCTCCTCGAATCGACGCTGTCGTGGATCTACCTGCGCAGCGCGAAGGTCCCCCGGGCGATCGCTGTCGCGGAGCGCGCGGCCCTTGCGATCGAGCCGTCGTTCAGCAAGGCGTCCAGGCCGCAACTGCTCGGCTACGGGCGCCTGATGATCTCCGCGGCCGTGGCTGCGTCGCGGAACGGGGACGCCGTGGCGGCGGATGACTACCTCTCGCAAGCCCATGCGGCCGCAGCGCGGATCGGTCACGACGTGACACTGCACGGCACGCATTTCGGGCCGACCGCCGCGCACACCGAGGCCGTGGGAATCTCCGTGGCGCTCGGGAACCACGGCAGGGCGTTGACCCTGGCCTCGCGTACCGAACTGCCCGGCTCCCTGCCCAAACTCGCCCGCAACCGCTACAAGCTGGACGTCGCCCTCGCCCAGTGCGCTGTCGGCCTGCACGACCAGGCGGCGGACACGCTCATCGAGGTGGCGCTGGACGCCCCGGAGTGGGTCAAGCACCAGGCGCTGCCCGGCGTCATCGGGAAGCGGCTCGCGAAGGTGTCGACGGCGCGGGTGCGGAACATCGGCGAGCTGATCGGGATGCCGCTGATCACGTAGGCCTTACGGGGCGTAGGAGTTGAGGCGTGGCGGCCTCGTCTACCCATACGTCCCATCTCTTCACTGTGGGTGATCGAGTCGACACAATCGACGCATGGTCGGTAGTGAAAGTGAACGAGGGAACGGTCCGCGCGCGGCACGCAGGACCGAGGGGGACGTGAGGCGGCGTCAGGCGCTCGCGGACGCGGCGGCGGGCGTCTCGCCGGGTGAGGCCGAGGTGCGGGCCGGGACCGTGGGGATAGGGCGGTTCCGTTGCGTGATCTACCTTTCCGGTGCGGCCGGTACCGACATCGTGGTGCCTCGCAAGGAGTGCACGGAGTACGCCGAGGCGTTCGGGTGGGAGATCGCGGACGTCGTCGAGGAGCGGGTGGGGCTGCTGCCGCCGCAGGGACGGGTGGGGCTGGAGCGGGCCGTGGAGTGTGTCAGGAGCGGTGGGGCGGGGGCGGTGCTCACGGCGTGGCGATCGATGATCTCGCCGGCCGTGCAGGAGTACGACGAGGTGGCGCGGGAGATCGAGAAGGCCGGTGGCTTTCTGCACGTGAAGGACTCGGTGCGCGGCGAGCGGAGGGTGGCGCGGTGACCCGGCGGGTGTTCCGCTACGTCCCGTTCGTCATCGAGCAGGACCGGACGGCGGAGCCTGAGTACGAGGCACGGTGCGTGTCCGGCGACGAGAGCGAGTGCGGCGCGGAGTCCGGTACGTGCGGGGACCCGGGGCCGGTGGAGGAGTGGCAGCGCAGGCACACGCAGCAGACGGGCCACCGGCGCTACCGGCGGAACTTCGGCGACTACGCCGTGCTGCGGCCGCAGGCGGAGCGGGCCGAGTACGCGTGCGCGCACGACGGTGAGGGGTGACGTTCCATCCGGCGGCCGGGCGGCCATGGCGTGACGCCTGGCCGCTCGCGGCCCGTGCCGATGACGGCAACTGCTGGGTGACCGGCGCCTGTTGGCTGTACTGCCGACGCGAGGGTGTGCGCGTGCTGTGGGTCGGCTCGGTGCACACGCCCGGCGCGACGGGTGACGTGTACGGGTGCGGCCCGTGCCTGGCGGAGCTGAACCACATGGTGCGCGTCCAGTCGCACGGGCGTGACGCACCGGCGACCGGGAGCGCGCTCTGAGGCCGGGCCGGGAACACCCGGCCGGGCCTCAGGCGATGTCAGCGGTGTCAGTGATGTCAGGGGCAGGTGACGAGGACGATGGAGACGGCGGTGCAGGTGACGGAAGCGGCGTCGTTGGCGGGGTTGGGGTCGGTGGGCGCCGAAGCGGTGCGCTGACCGGTGACCTTGACCGGGCCGAGAGTCAGCAGGCCCAGCGGGACGCGGAAGGACTTGTGCACGCTCGCGTTGCCGGCGATGGCTCCGTAGGTACACGTCACCGTGGCACCGGCGGCAGTGCATCCGGCGGCGAGATTGGTGGCCCTCGCGCCCGTCGGGAGCTTCGCGGTGAGCGTCGCCGAACTCACGGCCCCGGGGCCGGTGTTGTGGGCGGTGAGCGTGTAGGAGAGGTAGGGCACCAGGAGGCTCAGGTACGGCTGAGCGGTGAGGTCGATGTCGATGTCCGCCTTGGCCGGGGGCGGCGCGGGGGCGAAGGCGATGCCGTACGGGCCGGTGAATCCGCCGATCGTGGCGGTGACGGCGTTGGTCCCGGTGTCGATGACCGAGACGGTGCCGTCGGTGACATTGGCGGCGTAGACGGCGGTGCCGGACGGACTGACCTCGACCCTGGCCGGACTGTCACCGACCGGGACGGTCGCCGCCACGGTGCCGGTCGCCGTGTCGATCACCTTCACGTCGTCGCTGCCCCGGTCGGCGACGTAGGCGCGGGCGCCCGACGGGGCGAAGGCGACGCTGTTCGGCGCGTCCCCGACCGGGACGGTGCCGGTCACGGCGTTGGTCGCGGTGCTGATGACCGAGACCGTGTTCCCGCCGTTGTTGGCGACGTAGGCGACGGCCCCGGACGGGCTGACCGCCACACCGGCTGGGGAGGCCCCGACCGGGACGGTGCCGGTCACCGTGTTGCTCGCGGTGTCGACGACCGAGACGGAGTTCCCGTTGTTGTTGGTCACGTAGGCGGTGGTGCCCGACGGGGATATCGCCACGCCGTTCGGGGAGTTCCCGACCTGGACGGTGGCGCTGACCGTGTTGCTCGCGGTGTCGATGACCGAGACCGTGTTCCCGCCGCTGTTCGCGACGTACGCGCGGTTTCCGGAGGGGGTGACGGCCACGTTGAGGGGGTTGCTGCCGACGGGGATGGTCGCGGTGACCGCGTTGGTGTCCGTGTCGATCGCGGAGACGGTGGCCTCGTCGAAGTTGGTGACGTAGGCGTGCGCACCGGCCGGGCTGACCGCGACGCCGACGGGGCTGTTCCCGACGGCGATGCTGCTAGTGACGGTGTTCGTGCTCGTATTGACCACCGAGACGGTGTCGCCGTGGAAGTTGGCCACGTATGCCGAGGGCCCGGCGGCGGCCTGTGCGGGCGCGGGGAGCGCGACGAGGCCGGCCAGCGCGAGGGCGCCGCCGGCGGCGAGAGAGGTGAGCCGCCGCCACCGCCGGCCGGCGAAAGGCGACCGGCTCGATCCGGAGGAAGGTCGCGGAGATCCGGAGGGTCGCGGGGAGCCGGCGGATGTCAGGGACCCGGAGGGTCTCGGGGGCCCGACGGGCCTGGAGCGTGCGGGTATCAAGGGACTTCCCCCTTCGGCGGTCCGCACCCTGACGGTGGATCCGGAAGACCCCGAGAACCGGCAGCCGTGCGGTCGTACGAGCCCCACCACCGCACGCCGCCCCGATCACCGGGCAACGCCCGGCGACGTCACCGGAATCCTCCCGCTCCCTCAACCACATGGAGGCCGAAACCCCACGGTTGTCCTGATGCGGTCAGAAGGTGGCCGCCCGACACCTTGACACCGTGCCCCACGGTTTCCGCCCCTGGCCCGTCTTCCGGGTCTCAGCCTGGGGGCGAGAGGAAGAGCCGGTCCGTGCCGACAGGGTGACGCCTGAGGGGGCGTTCCGAGTCATCCGGTCCTGATCTCGTAGCGCAGCTGCTGCAGATGCGCGGGCATGACCATCATGTCGGCCTGGATCGGCCGGTCCTCGTTGTCCAGAGTCACCCTGTTCAGTCGGAGGACCGGCTCGTTCTGGCCCAGTCGCAGGGCTTCGCGTTCCTCGGCGTCGGGCATGCGGGCGGTGACATCCTCCCGGACGCGTACGCCGATGTGGCCGAGCCCGGCGAGGAATGTCACGGCGCCGCCGCGGATCTTGCCCGTTTCGGCCAAGGGTGTGCCGCGGGCAATGTCCGACGGATAGTACGTGTCCGTCAACTCGCATGGCAGGCCGTCGAGTTCGATGACACGGCGGCGTACGACGACCGGCTCCCCGGCGACGACTCCGAGCAGATCTGCCACCGCGTCCGGTGCGGGCACCTCGCCGGCGTGAGTGATGCGCTGAGTGCCCTTGCCGCCCCGGGCGGCGGCCTCTTCGGCCCAGGCGTCGGACTGCCCCTTCTTCCGGGGCACCAGGTACGGCATCGAGGTGCTGACCCACGTGTGGTCGCTCACGGTGTCCTCCTGCGTGGCCGGTGGCGGCGACCTTGCCGCTCCGCACGTTGAGCGAAGCACATGAGGGCTGCGCGTCGCATGCGGCCACATGTCGGCCCCGAGAAGCAGCACCTGCGCCTCGCCTGGGCGTGAGTCCAGGCCGACGGCTCACGCGCGCCTCGCTCACCACGGGTGGGTGGGGGGTGGTGGGTGGGGAAGGGCGGTCGGCTGGAGTGTGGCTGGGGTGTGGGGTGTGGCGGTCGGTTGAGGGGAGGCGGGCACTCAGGTTGTGGGGCGAGCTGGGAGGGGGGCGGTACCCAGGTTGTGGGTTCAGGTGGGCCGGGGCGTTCGCGTTCTGGGGCCAAGTGGGCCAGGGCCCTCGCGTCGTGGGACAGGTGGGCCGGGGCCCTCGCCTCGTGGGGCAGGTGAGCCGGGGCGGGCGGGCTAGGAGGGACCGCCCCGGCTCACGGGGTGTCAGCGGGTCAGGCTGGCTGCCAGGCGCGCCGCCCTGCGGACTCGGGAGTTCGCCTTCGCGCCTGCCTTGCGGGCCAGGGGGCGTATGACCTTCGACGTCACGCCCACCGGGGTCCAGCGGAGCTGGAGGCGGCCCGAGGCCCGGCCCTCCGGTTCCACCGTGACCTCGTGGGGGAGCGCGCCGCCCCGGTAGTCCACGCGGGCCCTCAGGGTGGGGAAGGTGAGGGGCGCCAGGAGCAGGGCCGTGTTGCGGAGTTGGCCCGAGGTGAGTTGCAGGACCGGGTGGCGCGTGCCCGCGAAGCCGTTCAGGGGGAGCGGGGCCTGCGTCAGGTCCAGGCGCACCGTGCCCTCGAAGACGCCGGGGTGGACCGGGTCCAGGCGGAAGGGGGTCTTCATGCGGCGGCGGCCCGGGGCCAGGAGGATCGTGGCGATCTGCGGGCCCACCGGCAGGCGCAGGCCCGGGTCGTACGTGCGGACGGTGAGGTCGACCGAGGCGCCGGGGCCCGGCTCGACCCGGGTGATCTCGTGGCGGAACTGGGCGCTCGGGAAGGGGCGGGAGTCCAGGCCCTGGTCCGTGAGGTCCAGTTCGGCGCGGGCCGCCGACGACCGGGGGACGTGCGCGCCCCAGTAGACGCGGCCCTCCGCGTCCACCGACGTCTCGCGCGGCGCCACCCCGTGGCCGAGGCCCCGCGCCGCCAGCCGGGCCTCCGCCATGCGGCCGTCGCGGACCAGCTGGAGGACGACGCGCTCGGCCCGGGGCAGGCGCGCGTACGCGCCGGGGGCCAGCTCCGCCAGGTACGGGTTCACGATGTCCGCGAAGCCCGACAACCACTCCTCGTCGCGGAACGGCAGGTCACCCGCGTACATCCGGAAGTCGTGCTTGAGGAACTTGTAGTCCTTGGCCTCCCGCACACCCTCGTGGCCGCTCGACGTCAGGAACGCGTCGATGAGGCGCTGCACGTGGATGCGGTCGCGGACGTTCGTCAGCTTGTGGCGCTGGTTGGAGATGGACGCCGATTCCGCCGCCTCGTACGGGGCTATGTACCAGCGGTAGACGGGGTCCGGGATGACCGTGAAGGACCTGGCGAGGCAGTACGCCTGCGCCGAGAAGAGCTGGTCCTCGTAGTGGATGCCCTCGGGGAAGCGGAGGCCGTTGCGGTCCAGGAACTCGCGGCGGTACATCTTGCTCGTCGACAGGTGCTCGAAGAACAGCGCCGGTTCCGTCTCGATGCCCTCCACCGTGCGGCGCTCCGCCACCAGGTGCGCCATCCACGTGGAGGTGCGGCCGGTGTCGACGCGGACCCGCTCCACCGCGCCCATCGCGAAGTCCACCTCGCGCTCACGGTGCGCCGCGAGCAGCAACTCGACCGCCTGCTCGGGGAGTTCGTCGTCGCTGTCCAGGAACATCAGGTACGGGGCGCGGGCGACCTCGATCGCGTGGTTGCGCGGTGCGCTGCAACCTCCGCTGTTCTGCGGCAGGCGGAGGTAGGAGACGCGCTCGTCCTCGGACGCCAGCCGGCGGGCCACCTCGGGGGTGTCGTCCGTCGAGTGGTCGTCGCTGATGATGATCTCGATGTTCGCGTGCGTCTGGCGGCGCAGCGAGGCCACCGCGCGCGGCAGCCGTTCCGCGTCGTTGTAGACGATCACCGTCACGGTGACATCAGGAGTGGTGGTCATCGCTGAGTCGCCTCCTCGGGCGTCGGTGCCGGGGTGCGCTCGTCGACCGGGGTCACGGGCGGCAGGGACTCCTCGCTCTCGCCGAGGAAGACGCGGCGTACGACCCGTTCGGCCGCGCGCCCGTCGTCGTACTCGCAGAAGCGGTGCCGGAAGGCGCGGCGCGCCTTGGCCGCCGTCTCGTCGCGCCAGGCGTCGGAGGTGAAGATCTCCGTCAGCTCGTCCTGGGTGCGCGCGATCCGGCCCGGCGCCTCATCGAGCAGGTCGAAGTAGACGCCGCGCGTCTTCGCGTACGTCTCCCAGTCGTCGGCGTACACGACGATCGGTCGGTCCAGGTTGGCGTAGTCGAACATGATCGACGAGTAGTCCGTGATCAGCGCGTCCGCCGCGAGCGACAGCTCCTCCACGGGGTCGTACGAGGAGACGTCGATGACCCGGCCGCTCTTGCGCAGGCCCGCGAGCGGCGAGGTCGCGCCGCCGTAGAAGTAGTGGCCGCGGACCAGGAGCACCGTGTCCTCGCCGAGCCGGTCGGCGAGCGTGGCGAGGTCCAGGCGCGGGGTCCAGGCCGCCTCGTAGTCGCGGTGGGTGGGCGCGTAGAGGATGGCCCGCTTGCCCGGCGCGATGCCGAGCCGCTCCCGGATCGCGCGGATGTCGGCGCCGCCCGCGCTGTAGAAGACGTCGTTGCGCGGGTAGCCGTAGTCCAGCGAGGTGTAGTGCGAGGGGTAGGCCCGCTCCCACATCTCCGTGGAGTGCCCGTTCGCGGAGACGCTGTAGTCCCACTTGTCGATGCGGGCGAGCAGGCTGTGGAAGTTGAGGCCCTTGGACGCGGCCGGGTAGTCGAGCTGGTCCAGGCCCATGCGCTTGAGCGGTGTGCCGTGGTGGGTCTGGAGGTGGATCGCGTCGGGCCGCTTCACGATCGCGTTGGGGAAGTTGACGTTGTTCACCAGGTACTTGGCGCGCGCCATCACCTCCCAGTAGCGCGGTGTGCCGGGCACGATGTGGTCGGTGCCGGGCGGCAGCAGCGGCACGTTCGCGGCCGAGACGACCCACACGGGGCGGATGTGCGGGGCGAGTTCGGCGAGTTTCGCGGCGATCGCCGCGGGGTTGCAGGCCACGCCCCGGTCCCAGTACGCCGTGAAGACCGCGAGCTCGGGGTCGACGGGCCGCTCGAGCGCCCTGCGGTAGCGCAGGTCGCGAACCTTCAGGCCCACCTTGTGCTTGCGCGAGACGACCGCCGACCGGAGCTTGCGCCGCTGCTGGTTGGCCGTCTGGAAGGTGCGGTACTTGGTGTACGCGTCCTCTTCGAGGATGCGGCGCCGGACGCCTTCGAGGCCGCCGGGGTGCTGATGCCCCGCGGGCCGCCAGGCGAGCGCCGCCTTCGACGCGCGGTGGAAGAACTCCCTGCGCACGGCGTCGGGGAGCTGTTCGCGGGCGATGATGCGCAGGCAGTCGCCGACCATCACGTCGTACAGCGCGGCGCGCGGCGCCGTCGGCAGGCCGCGTCCGGCGGCGAGCCGCAGCAGCGACTCGTACCGCTCGATGACGCCGTACCGCTCCTCGGGACTGCCCTTGGGCAGGCTCTCCGCGCGCAACTCCCGTACGTTCAGCGCGACTTGGTCGAGCGCGGCGAGCCGGTCGGCGAGGAGCAGCGCGGCGTACGCGGCGAACGTCTCGTCGTCGACGGCCAGTTCGGCGCGGTGTGCCCGCCAGAAGTCGGCCCGCAGGACCCGGGTGCCGAGCAGCGGCGTGGCCTTCAGGAGGCTCGGGCAGTCCGCGAGCGGCAGGTCGCGGCGGCCCTGCTTGGCGAGGTGCTTGCCGTCGGGGCTCGGCATCCCCTGGTGCCGCCACGTCGAACGGACGTGGTCGACCACGAGGACATCCACGCCGCCCACGCCGTCCACACCGTCCGGCAGGTCGGCCACGCGGTCGGCGACGGCGCGCGGGGCGCCCGTCGGCACGCTGTCCTTGCTGTGCACGAAGTGCAGCCACCGGCCGGCCGCCCGCTCGGCGCCCGCGGCGCGGGCCGCGCCGTCGCCGGTGCCCTCGGGCAGCGGGACGACGGTGAGGCCGGAGCGGTCCGCGGCGGCGGCCTGCGCGGAGGCGCCCACCGCGGCGACGATCACCTCGACGCCGGGCGAGGCCTGGGCGGCCAGGGCGTCCAGGCAGGAACCGAGGTGACCCTGGACGTTGCGGCCGTGGACGATCACGCTCAGCACGGGCCCGGCGCTCCCACCCTGCTCGGGTCCGGAGCCGGCCCCCTGCTCGGGTCCGGCGCTCTCACTCTGCTCGGGCACGGTGGCGCCCCCCTCTCGTGTACTCATGCGGTGGCCGTCCCCCGGTGGGCGAGCATCCGGTCGACGACGCGGGCCGCGGCCCCGCCGTCGTCCAGGTCGCAGAACTCGGCGCGGAACTCGTCGTACGCCTTTCCGTACGGCTCGCTCGCCGCGTCGAGGTCCCGCAGCGCGGCGATCAGCTCGTCGGAGGTGGGCAGCAGCGGTCCCGGCGCGCGCTTCTCGAAGTCGAAGTAGAAGCCGCGCAGCCGGTCGCGGTAATGCTCCAGGTCGTACGTGAAGAACAGCATCGGACGGCCGGTCACGGCGAAGTCGAACATCACCGAGGAGTAGTCGGTGACCAGGACGTCGGCGATCAGGAGCAGGTCCATGATGTCCGGGTAGCCCGCGACGTCCCACACGAAGCCGTCGCCCGCGCCCGGCACCGGCTCCACGATGTGCGCGTGCGGCCGCACGAGCAGCACGTGGTCCTCGCCCAGCTCCGCGCGCGCCTTCGCCAGGTCGACGCGCAGGTCGAGCAGGAAGCCGCCGCGGTGGCGCTGCTTGTCCTCGCGCCACGTCGGCGCGTAGAGCACGACCTTCTTGCCCTCGGGCAGGCCGAGGAGGCGGCGCACCTTCTCGGCGCGCTCGGCGCGGTCGGGGGCGAGCAGCACGTCGTTGCGGGGGTAGCCCGCCTCCAGGAGCTCACCGCCCAGGTCGCCGCCGAACCGGAAGGCGCTGCGCATGATCGGCGTGCTGAACCGGTTGGGGGAGAGCAGCATCGTCCACTGGTGGCGCTCGCGGTCCAGGTCCGTCAGGTACTGGGTGCTGGCGAAGTGGTCGTTGTCGAAGTCGAAGCCGATCCGCTTCAGCGGGGTGCCGTGCCAGGTCTGGATGATCTGCTGGCCCTCGCGCCGCTCCAGCCAGCGCGGGAAGTGCGTGTTGCCGACGATGTAACGGGAGCGGGCCATCGCCTCGTAGTACTCGGCGCTGTACACACGCACCGCCTTCGCGGTGGGGGGCACCTCGCACTGGCCGTCCTTGACGACCCACAGGTGCTCCACCGGCAGACCGCGGCGGACCATCTCCTCGTGGATGGCGCGCGGCGAGTCGCCGTACATGCGGCCGCCGAACACGTCGTACAGGACGGCCTCGCGCAGCGGCTCGTGGCGGGCGGCGGGGTAGGCCTCGGTGCGCAGCCGCGTCTGGCGGTAGCGGCTGCGCTCCTCGGGGCGCAGCTCGGAGTGGGCCATCAGCGCGAGCTGGTCGTACTGGCGGGCCTGCAGCTCCACGCGCTTGCCGTGCGCCCGCACCTCCAGGGGCAGGACGGCGTGGACGGGCGGGGCGAGCTGGACGGCGGTGCGGGAGCCGTCGGGCTTCTGGACGGAGGGCCACCAGAAGCCGGCGCGCAGGGGCGTGGCGCCCGCGTAGGCGTAGGTGGGGGCGGGCACGAAGCTCGCCGTGAAGCGGCCGTCCGCCGCCTTCGCCGGGAACGTGTACTCGTGGCCCGACCACGTCTGGCGCAGGACAAGTTCGAGGTCGTGGGCGCCTGGGGCCGGGTAGCTGCCGGTGAGGGTGACGGTGCCGTCGGGGGCCGTGGAGACGTGGTCGACCAGGGGCTGGACGGGCTGGTCGCAGAACTGGAGGTAGCCGCCGGGGCTGCGCCGGGCGTAGACGGTCCTGCTGGGGTCCGCCTGCGCGAACTGGGCACCCGAGAAGCCCTCGCGGTCGTCCAGGATCAGGGCCAGGCGGGTCGACTTCGGCTCGGCGCCGGTGGACTCGACGACCTCGACCGACATGTCCCAGCGGGCGATCGAGCGTTCCGCCTGGGTCGGGCGCAGGCGCTCGTGCTCCTCGCGTATGCCGGTCAGGTCCGCCGTGCTCACGCGGGTAGTGAACGGGACGCGGCCGTCCTGCGGGACGCCGAGGTCGAGCGGGACGGTGTGGATCGTGCCGGACTCGCGGTGGCGCATGCGCAGGCGGGGCTCGCCCTCGGGCGCGGTGCGCAGGACACCCCGTACGACGAGGTGGGCGCCCTCGGCGCGGACCTCGAGGGCGCGGGCGTGCGCCGTCTCCACGCGGATGGCCAGCTCGCCGTCCTGGATCTGCGGGGCGACCCGGACGTCCTGGGTGACCCAGTGCGCGGGCGGCGTCTGGCCCGAGCCCGTGCCCGCGCCGGACAGCGGTCCGCGCCGCGGCGTCGAGCCCGTGCCTGCCACGGCGATCCGCACGTACCACAGGCCGTCGACCCACTTGCCGCGGTGGCGCAGCCGCGCCGGGTTCACCAGCGCGCCGAAGCCCGCCCAGTCGGCGTGCCGGAACTCGGCGCCGGAGGCCACCGTCGCCTCGGGGTCGAGATGGCTGCGCGCGGGCACGATGACCGTGCGGCGGCTGCCCTTCTCCTTCAGGATCAGCGACTTCAGCGCCTTGGTCCGCGACTCGGCGCCGATCTGGCGCGCGAACGCCCAGCCGGACAGCCACAGCTTGTCGTCGTGCCAGGCGGCCTCGTCGAGGCGGCTGCGCAGGCGCAGCTCCGGGTCCAGGCGCAGGACCGCGTCGGGGACGGGGTCGGTGGGGTCGAGGAAGGGGTAGTCGGCCTTCGGGTGCAGCGTCCCGGAGACGGGGATCGAGCCGGGGTGCTCCTTCTCGAACTCCAGCTGCCCGACCAGTTCGTCCAGGCGGCGGTGGACGGTCAGGTACAGCTTCAGCTTGTGCGGCACGTGCAGCGCGCGCACCGCGTCCTGGCCGATCTCGCGGACCAGGCGGCCCACGTGCTCCAGGAAGGCCTCCTGGTAGGCGGCGTCCGAGCCCGGGAGCACCTTCCAGAAGAGGGGGATCTCCTCGGCGAGCGCGTTGTGGTCGTAGACCTTCAGGTGCTCGGCGTACATCGGGTCGTCGTCGATGTGCGCCAGCATGAACTCGCGCACCATGCGGATCGACCTCACGCGGTCGATCAGGCCCTGCGGGTTGGTGCGGTTCTGCGTGATGGAGCGCTCGCCGATCTCCCGCTCGCGCCAGTTGTAGATCGGCTCGCTGAGGACGTCCACCGACTCGGCGAGGTAGTGCGCGGGGACGCTGACCGGTGCGTCCTCGTAGAGCATGGCCTCGGGGTAGGCGAACCCGTGCTTCTCCCAGAAGGAGCGGCGGTAGACCTTGTTCCACGCGGTGCGGTCGGTGAGCAGCGGGCGGAACTTCGACACGTGCGTACGCAGCCGGGTCGCCGCGAAGGGCACGCGGTGCACGGGGGACTGGACGTGGCCCGCGGAGCGGAAGCGGGTCACGTTGCCCGCCGCGAAGTCCGAGCCCGTCTCGTCGAGCGTCTCGATCAGCAGCGCGTACGCCGTGGCGGGCAGGGTGTCGTCGCTGTCCACGAACGCGAGGTACTCGCTGTCCGGGGACATCTCCCGCACACCCGTGTTGCGCGCCGCGCCCAGGCCCTTGTTCTCCTGGGATATCAGACGGAAGCGCGGGTCGGCATCGGCGAACGCCTTCGCGATCACCGCGCTGCCGTCCGTCGACCCGTCGTCCACCATGATCACTTCAAAGTCGGGGAAAGTCTGGGCCGCCAGGGACGCCAGACACTCGTCGAGGTAGAGCTCGACGTTGTAGACGGGGACGACAACACTCAGCCGTGGCTGCACGCGCACTCCTTCTGTTGCTAAACGCTCCCATAGTGTAAGGATCCGCGTATTGATGCGACAAAAGGGATAGCCTTATCGGCTCGGGGTAGGCGGTGGGGTTAGCCCTTGCCGCCCCCGGTGAACCGCTCGTACTCCTTCAGCACGTCCGCCGTGGGGCCGTCCATCCGCAGCTCGCCGCGCTCCAGCCAGAGCACGCGTTCGCAGGTGTCGCGGATCGACTTGTTGTTGTGGCTGACCAGGAAGACCGTGCCCGCGCGCTTGCGCAGCTCGCGGATGCGGGCCTCGGAGCGCTTCTGGAAGGAGCGGTCGCCGGTGGCCAGGGCCTCGTCGATGAGGAGCACGTCGTGGTCCTTGGCGGAGCCGATGGAGAAGCGCAGCCGCGCCGACATGCCCGAGGAGTACGTCCGCATGGGCAGCGTGATGAAGTCGCCCTTCTCGTTGATCCCGGAGAAGTCGACGATGTCCTGGTAGCGGTCCCGGATCTGCTCGCGGGACATGCCCATCGCCAGGCCGCCGAGGAAGACGTTGCGCTCCCCGGTCAGGTCGTTCATCAGGGCCGCGTTCACGCCGAGCAGGGAGGGCTGGCCGTCGGTGAAGATGCGGCCGCTCTCGACGGGGAGCAGCCCTGCGACCGCCTTGAGCAGCGTCGACTTGCCCGAGCCGTTGGTGCCGATAAGCCCGATGGCCTCGCCCTTGTACGCGGTGAACGAGACCTTCTTGACGGCGTGCACCTTGCGGGTGCCCGGGGACTCGCCCTTGCCGCGCCTGAGGATGCGGCCGAGCGCGGCGGTCGCGCTGCCGCGGCCCGCGGTGGCGCCCGCGCCGTGCACACGGTAGACGATGTCGACCTGGTCGACGATGACGGTGGGGGCGGTGCCCAGGTCGGGGACCTGCGGGGGCACGGCATCTGCTTTCGTCTCAGCCACGGCCGTACGTCTCCTCTGCCTTCCAGAAGTAGATGAACCCGCCGACCCCGGCGAGCAGCGCCCAGCCCAGCGCCCAGAGCCACACGTGGTGCGGGAGCTGGTCCCGCTGGAAGCTGTCGATCAGCGCGAACCGCATCAGGTCGATGTAGACCGCCGCGGGGTTGGACTCCAGGACGACCTTCACGATGTGCGGCAGGTTCTGGTCCTTCAGGACGGCGTCGATGCTCCACATCACCCCGGACACGTACATCCAGGTCCGCAGCACGAACGGCATCAGCTGCGCGATGTCCGGCGTCTTGCTGCCGAGCCGCGCCATGACCAGGGCCAGACCGGTGTTGAACGTGAACTGGAGCGCCAGGACCGGGACCACGAGGAGCCAGGACGCCGTGGGCGGGACGCCGAAGCAGAGCAGGATCACCAGTAGCGCGCACATGGAGAAGAGCAGCTGCTGGAGCTGTTGCAGGCAGTACGAGATCGGCAGCGCGGCCCGCGGGAAGTGCAGGGCCCGCACGAGGCCCAGGCTGCCGGAGATGGCGCGCGTCCCCGCCATCACGGACTGCTGCGTGAACGTGAAGATGAAGACGCCGGTGACGAGGAACGGGACGTAGTCCTCGACGTCGCGCTTGGAGTCCATCAGGACGCCGAAGATGAAGTAGTAGACCGCCGCGTTCAGGAGCGGCGTCATCACCTGCCAGACCTGGCCGAGCTTGGCCTGGCTGTACTGGGCCGTCAGCTTGGCGGTCGCGAAGGCGGTGATGAAGTGGCGCCGCTGCCAGAGCCGGCGCACGTAGGCGGGCAGGGAGGGGCGGGCGCCGCTGACGGTCAGGCCGTACCGGGCGGCCAGCTCGGTGGGGGAGAGCGCCGGTTCCGGTGCCGTGGGGGTGGCGCCGGGCGCGGGGGGCGAGGGCGCGGGGACGGTGGGGTGCGCCGGAGGGGTCGCCGTGCCGGTCGCTGTGGAGGGCGGGGTGGGGGGCGGTGTGTCTAGGGCCTGGCTCACATCCGCTGCTTTCGCTCGGGGGAAGCGGGGGTGACGTACGGAAGGGGTGTACGCCAGTGGGACATCGGGGATATTCGGGTCATCTGAGATATCCGGGACGGTGACAGAGTACGTCGGGACGGGCCCGTATCGTCGCAACGCCGAGCGTAGGGCGCGTTACGTCGGGACGCAACCGTATCGTCGTCACGCTCTATGCTGTCCGTATGACGACGAGCAGGCCAGCAGGTGAACAGCCGCGCCGCAGGGTCCCCGCCGGAGCCGCCGTGCTCCGCGAGGACGTGACCGAGGCCATCAGGTCCGCCGTCTTCGAAGAGCTCGCCTCGGTGGGCTACGCGCGCATGTCGATCGAGGGCATCGCCCGCCGCGCGGGCGTCGGCAAGACCGCCGTCTACCGCCGCTGGCGCTCCAAGCTGCACCTCGTGCTCGACCTGGTCTCGGCCATAGCGGTGCAGGGTCTCCCGGCGCCCGACACCGGATCCCTGGAGGGGGACCTGCGGCTCCTGTACGAGGTGACCTCACGCGCCCTGCGCCACCCCGTCGCCTCCCAGGTCATCCCCGACCTCCAGGCCGAGGCGGCACGCAACCCCGAGATCGCGGAGGCGCTGCAGAAGGCGCTGCGCGAGGGGCAGCACGGAGTCGCGAGCGGGATCGTGCGGGCGGCCATCGAGCGGGGCGAGATGCGGACCGGCGCCGATGAGGACCTGGCGCTGGATCTCGTTTCCGGGCCGCTCTACTGGCGGTCCGTGGTGGTGCGGGGCGAGGTGCCGAAGGGGTACGTGGGGAGACTGGCTACGGCTACGGCTGCGGGGTTGCGGGCGCTGTAGGGCTGCGGGCCGGTGGGGCGTCTTGGGTTCAGTGCTCGCCGCGGTCCCTGGGCCCTAGCGGTCGAGGTCGGGGCGGCGTGCGGCCAGGCGGTCCATGAGGGTCGCGCTGCGCGAGAGCACCTGCCGCTCCTCCTCCGTCAGTTCGGCCTCGATGGCCACCGCCAGCCAGCCCGCCCTGCGGCCGCGTTCCGCGTCCAGTGCGGTTCGGCCCGCGGGGGAGAGTTCCAGGAGGGTCTTGCGGCCGTCCGTCGGGTGGGGTCTGCGGGCGACCAGGCCCTGATCGAGGAGGAGGCCGACCGCGCGGGCCATCGACTGGGGGCGTACGCGCTGATCGTTCGCGAGGTCGCTGGTGGTCATGGCGCCGTCGCGGTCCAGCACCCCGAGGACGGCGATCTGCCCGTGCGGGATGCGGTCCTCGCGCTGCACGCGCCGGGTGAGCTTGCCCATCGCGGTACGCAGTTCGGCGGCGACGGCGGCGGCTTCCGGGGTGGGCATAGGGCACTTTAACCCGGAAGCGGCTTTGCGCAGCGGAACTGAGCAGCAATGGTGAACAGCACAACTGAACAGTGCAACTGAACAGCCGTGCTGTACAGTTTCGTCGCGTCGGGTCCAGCGCCAGCGTCGTCGCAGCCAGGGTCCGGCACGCGACAACGGGGAGGAACCTCCATGCCCGCACAGACCGCCGTCCGCGGTGTCACCGCCCGCGCCGTCCTCGACAGCCGCGGCAACCCCACCGTCGAGGTCGACGTCGTCCTCGCCGACGGATCTCTGGGCCGGGCCGCCGTCCCCTCCGGCGCCTCCACCGGCGCCCGCGAAGCCGTGGAACTGCGCGACGGCGACCCCGAGCGCTGGCACGGCAAGGGTGTCGACCGGGCCGTGGCCCATGTGAAGGGTGAGATCGCGGACGCCGTCACCGGGCGCGACGCCGACGACCAGACGGGCCTTGACGCCACGCTCGTCGCGCTCGACGGCACGCCCACCAAGGCGCGGCTCGGCGCCAACGCCCTGCTCGGCGTCTCCCTCGCCACCGCGAAGGCCGCCGCGCTCTCGCACCGGCAGCCGCTGTACCGCTACCTCGGCGGGGCCGACGCCCGGGTCCTTCCGGTGCCGATGATGAACATCGTCAACGGCGGCGCCCACGCCGACAACCCGCTGGACTTCCAGGAGTTCATGATCGCGCCGGTGGGCGCGCGGACCTTCGCCGAGGCGGTCCGGATGGGCTCCGAGGTCTTCCACACGCTCCGCCGTGATCTGCTGGCCGCGGGGCACTCCACCGCCGTCGGCGACGAGGGCGGCTTCGCGCCCGCGCTGCGTACGGCCGAGGAGGCGCTCGACTTCGTCATGGCCGCGATCGAGCGTGCCGGGTACCGGCCGGGACCGGACATCGGCCTCGTCATGGACCCGGCGTCCTCGGAGTTCCACCGGGACGGCGTGTACGTGTACGAGGGCGAGGGAGTTCGGCGTACCTCTGCCGAACAGGTCGACTACTTCGCCCGGTTGATCGACGCGTACCCGATCGTCTCGGTGGAGGACCCGATGGCCGAGGACGACCTCGACGGGTGGCGCGAGCTGACGGCGCGGGTCGGCGGCCGCTGCCAGCTGACCGGCGACGACGTGTTCTGCACGAATGAGGCGCTGGTGCGGGACGGCATCCGTACCGCAGTGGCGAACGCGGTCCTGGTCAAGGTCAACCAGATCGGGACGCTGACCGAGGCGCTCGGGACGGTGGGCGCCGCGCGGCGGGCCGGGTGGGCGGCGGTCATGTCCCACCGCTCCGGGGAGACGGAGGACACGACCATCGCGGACCTGGCCGTCGCCACCGGATGCGGCCAGATCAAGACCGGCTCCCTGTCCCGTTCCGACCGCACCGCCAAGTACAACCAACTCATCCGGATCGAGGAGGAGTTGGGGGACTCGGCGGTCTACGGGTACGCCGCCGGGTGAGGCGGGCGGGAAGGCGAGGGCAGGCGCTAGCGGCGTTCCGCCGTCGGGTGCAGGCGCAGCCAGCCCGCCCACGCCGAGGCCACCATCTCGCGCACGTCGTGCTTGGCGGACCAGCCGAGTTCCGTGGCGATGCGGTCCGCGGAGGCGACCACGCGGGCCGGGTCGCCGGGGCGGCGGGCCGTCACCTGCGCGGGGGTGTCGTAGCCGGTGACGTCGTTGATCAGGTCCGTCATCTCGCGGACCGAGACGCCCTCGCCGCGGCCGATGTTGAGGGTGAGGTCCGTGCCGGGCGCGGCGGACGCCAGCTTGCGGGCCGTCGCCACATGGGCCTCGGCGATGTCGACGACGTGGATGTAGTCGCGTACGCAGGTGCCGTCGGGGGTGGCGTAGTCCGCGCCGAAGACGCGCGGGGCCTCGCCGTCGGTGAGCTTCTCGAAGACCATCGGGATGAGGTTGAAGACACCGGTGTCGGCGAGGCCGGGCGCCGCCGCTCCCGCCACGTTGAAGTAGCGCAGAGACGCCGTCGCCAGGCCGTGGGCGCGGCCCGCCGCCCGGACCAGCCACTCGCCGGCCAGCTTCGTCTCGCCGTACGGGCTCATCGGCAGGCACGGCGTGTCCTCGGTGACGAGGTCGACGTCGGGCATGCCGTACACCGAGGCGGAGGAGGAGAAGACGAAGTGGGCGACGCCCGTCGCGACCGCCGCGTCCAGGAGGGCGCGCAGGCCCTCGACGTTCTCCCGGTAGTAGTGCAGCGGGCGCTCCACCGACTCGCCGACCTGCTTCTTTCCTGCCAGGTGGACGACGCCGGTGACCGCGTGCTCCTCAAAGGTGCGCGTGAGCAGGTCACCGTCGAGGACCGAGCCGACCACCAGCGGTACGCCGTCGGGGACGCGCTCGGCGATGCCGGTGGACAGGTCGTCGTAGACCACGGCCCGCTCGCCCGCCTCCGTCATGGCGCGGACGACGTGCGCCCCGATGTATCCGGCGCCGCCGGTGATCAGCCAGGTCATGGTCGTCTTGTCCCGTCTTGTCGCGAGTGTGGTGCGTGAGGTGCAGTGTCGCAGAGGCGTTGTCCGATGCGTGTCAACGGCCCCCGACGGCGCCCCGCACGGAGCGGGCGAGCCGGGCGACGCGCCGTTTCGCGACGCCGGCCACCCCCCGCACGCCGGGCGCGAGCCGCACCGAGAGGTTCCCGGCCTGGGTGGCGTACGGCTGGACGAGCAGGATGCCGCGCCGCCTGCTCGGCACCACCGTGCGGCGCAGCAGCCCGGGCCCTGAGACGGCGTTCGCGGTCGTGTCGCGCGTCGTCCCGTCGTCGAAGTGCAGCCGCAGGCGTATGTCCCACACCCCGTCGGCCAGTGACCCGAGGTCGAGCAGGGCCGTGGCCGTCCAGGTCTCGCCCGGCTTCTCGGGGGTGAAGGCCGCCGTCCTGCGCAGTCCCGGCTGGCCGCCGTTGCGGGGCACGAGCTCGACGTCGACGGTGGCCGGGCCCGCGTCCGCGACGCGCCCGTACAGCTCGCGCAGCCGCAGGGTCAGCCGCGAGCCGCCCGCGGCCGGGCGCAGCTCGCCGTCGACCGCGATGGGCAGCAGGCGCACGGGGCGGACGAGCAGGTGCTCCAGGGTGACCTGGGGGAGGTCGTCCGCCCAGACGGGCGTGGTGTCGGCCGCCCTCGCGTACGGCGGGGACAGCCGCGCGGGGCGCGCCGCCACCTGCTTGAGGCGGGCCAGGTCGCGCGGCTCCTCGGAGGCGAGCAGGACGCGGGCGATGACGCGGCCCGGCGCGGGCGCCGCGTCGAGGTCGGCGTCGTCGAACGTCGCCAGGTAGGCGCGGGTGAGGGCCCACCACTCGCGCTGGTACTCCTTGCCGCGCGAGGTGAGTTCGCGGGTGTACATGCGCAGGCCGTGTTCGAGGAACTTGGCGCGGGCCGCCCGCGCGAGCCGCTTGCCGCCGGTGCCGCGCGCGTCCCGCAGGATCTCCACGGACTGGCGGTGCGCCTCCATGCGGGCCTGCCAGTTGGCGATCCCCGAGCGGTCCAGGGAGATCGACAGTTTGGCGGCGGCGCGGCGCACGTGCCAGACGTAGACGGTGTCGGGGACGAGCGCGATGCGCGGGGCGGCGGCCAGTATGCGCGCGGTGAAGACGAAGTCCTCGTAGACGAAGCGGCCTTCGGGGAAGCGGATGCCGTGCTCGCGCAGGAAGTCCG
Source organism: Streptomyces sp. NPDC044106 (assembly GCF_056433985.1). NCBI lineage: Bacteria > Bacillati > Actinomycetota > Actinomycetes > Kitasatosporales > Streptomycetaceae > Streptomyces > Streptomyces sp. NPDC044106. The sequence continues at coordinate 400,830 of NZ_JBWKFZ010000006.1, read as the reverse complement.
TGCGGTAGAGCTTGTTGACGCAGAGCGTGTCGTGGACAAGCCGGGTGCGCAGCTCGGGGCGGGCGACGAGCCGCGCCTTGGTGTAGAGCTCGGGCTGCCAGGGCACCTCGCGGCCCGACGGCAGCTCGCGGCGCACGCACAGCCCGGCGGCGACCTCGCTGCCGTGCCGGTGCGCGGCGGCGAGCAGCGCGCCGACCGCGCCGGGCGGCAGCACATCGTCGCTGTCGAGGAACATCAGGTACGGCGCGGCGGCGGCGTCGATGCCGTCGTTGCGCGGCGTGCCGCAGCCGCCGCTGTTGGTCTCCCGGCGGATCACACGGACGCGGGGGTCGGTGTCGGCGAGCGCGGCCAGGACCGCGACGCTGTCGTCCGTCGAGCAGTCGTCGACGGCGATCACCTCCCGGACCGCGGGTCCTTGGCGCAGCGCGGAGCGCACGGCGTCCGCGACGTGGGCGGCGTCGTTGTAGCCGATCACGACGACGGAGACCTGGCCGCGGGAGGCCTGGTTCTGGGCGGACGGTTGGGGCAGGGTGCGTTCCACAGTGGAAATTTTAGATGCTGCTCGTAATTATCCGATTAAGGGGGTTTTCGTGGGCGGGGCATGCCCGGCGCCGGCCCTCTCAATGTGCGGACGTCACCCGTGCGAGTACTTCCCCGGTATGCGGACTCCAGTCCACGATCACCGCTTCCGGCGGCGCCTTCTGCTGGGGGGTGAGCAGCAGCCACCGCACGTCGTAGCGGCGGACGATCGCGGCGCGTTCGGCGCGCGTGGAGCCGGGGGCGAGGTAGGCGCGCACGGCCGCGAGGCGGCGGTTGCGGACGGCCTCGTCGAGGGAGGCGTCGGGCCAGGCGGGCGCGAGGAGGTTGGCGCCGTAGCCGGGCACGGAGCGGGTGGGGCGGTAGCCGTCGGTCAGGACGACGTCGCCCCGGCGCATGTGGCCGACGGCCCACTCGTAGCCCGGCCAGCGCGGTGGCTGGTCGAAGCCGACGGGGTCGAGGGCGCGCGGCACGACGGCGCCCGCCTGGATCTGGAAGAACCCGACGCAGGCACCGAGCGCGGCGGCCCCGGCGAGCGCGCCGCGCCGCCAGCCCCAGGGGCGGGGCGCCGCGAGCTCGATGGCCAGGGCGAACTGGAGGGGCACGAGGGTCAGGCCGAGGATGCGGCCGTACGTGTAGTGGCCGCTGACCCAGCCGTACGCGACGACCAGGCACTCCAGGGCGAACATCAGGACCAGCGGATCCCTGCGGTCCCGGCGCAGGCGCAGCCACAGGGCGGGCAGGCCGAGCAGCGCCAGCCAGAAGCGCTGCGGCATCTCCGTGTACAGCTGGCGGTGGATCCAGTCGACGGACGCGTCCCCGACCAGGGAGAAGACGCTGTAGTACGGCCAGAGCGCCGCAACCACCGCCGCGGTGGCGGCCGTTGCCGGCCAGGGCCACACCAGACGGCCCGACGCCGCGAACGCGACGACGCCGAGCACCGCCGCCACCGACGAGATGGGGTGGACGAGCAGGATGAGACCGCACAGGGCGCCGAGCCCCGCGTACGGCCACCAGCCGGGCCGCGCGGCACGGGCCAGCGATCCCGCCCACGCCCAGGCCCAGAACGCCAGGCCGATCGCGAAGGTCGAGGGGTAGCCGAGGTTCCCCGTCATCGACATCAGGCCCAGATAGCCGCTCCACCACGCCATCCGGGTGCCCCACAGCAGCACCATCGCGGCCAGTGCGAGGACCGGGGCCCACGGGCGCGGCGTCAGGACGCGGACGAAACGGCCGATGCCGGTGAGCAGGACGAGCAGGTTCAGCGGTCCTGAGACCTTCACGACCTCCCAGCCCGCGAGGCCCGTGACCTTGGCGAACAGTCCCTGCGCCACGGCGTACGGCGAGTAGTACGCGCTGCCGCGGCCCGGCAGGTCGGCCATCGGGTGGGCCGGGTGGAGCAGGTTCTCCTTCAGGCGCTCGACGACGGCCGCGTGCTGGCCGAAGTCGCAGCACATCGGGACCCGCCAGAACGCCAGCGACATCACCAGCCAGAAGAGACCGCCGAGGACGAGGTAGGGGCTCGGGCGGCGGCGCGACCCGCCGCCCAGCGCCGTCGCGCCGTGGCAGGCCCGGCGCGTCAGCAGCGCGCCGCTCACCGCATCAGCCTCTGTGCCACCCGGGCCGCCGCCCCGCCGTCGTCCAGGTCGCAGTACGACTCGCGGAACGCCGCGTACGCCTCCGCGTGCCGGGCCGCGATCGCGTCCAGGTCGCGAAGCGCCTCGACGACCTCGCCGGTGGAGGCGAGCAGCGGGCCCGGGGCGTGCGTCTCGAAGTCGAGGTAGAAGCCGCGCACCGTGTCGCGGTAGTGCTCCAGGTCATAGGCGTGGAAGAGCATCGGGCGCCCGGTGTGCGCGAAGTCGAACATCAGCGAGGAGTAGTCCGTGACCAGTACGTCGGCCAGGAGCAGGAGTTCCGCGGCCCGCGGGTGGGCGGTCACGTCGCGCACGAAGGGGGCGCGGGCGCCCGGCAGCCTGCCCGCCGTCAGCGGGTGCTTGCGCACGAGCAGCACGTGGTCGTCGCCGAGCACGGACTCGACCGCGCGGAAGTCGAGCGCGGGCTCGTAGCGGAACCGGCCGGGGGAGTACGCGAGGTGGTCGCGGTACGTCGGCGCGTACAGCACGATCCGCTTGTCCGGCGCGATGTCGAGTTCGCGGCGGACCCGGTCGGCGACCTTCTGGCGGTCCTCGGCGAACAGCACGTCGTTGCGGGGCGAGCCCGCTTCGAGGACCTCGCCGTCGTAGGCGAGGGCGCGCCCCAGGTGGGGGGTGGAGAAGCGGTTGGGCGAGACGAGCACGTCCCACTGGCGGGAGAGCCTCGGCAGCGCGTCGAGGTGGCCGTGGTCGGCGTAGAGGGTGTCGGTCAGGTCGGTGCCGATGCGCTTGAGCGGGGCGCCGGGCCAGGTCTGGACGACGGTCTGGCCCGCGCGGCGCTCGAAGAAGTCCGGCAGGTGGCCCGCGGTGACGATGCGGCGGCAGCGGGCCAGCGCCTCGTACCAGTCGGCGCTGTGCTCCTCGACGCCCCGCGCGCCGGCCGGGACCGGGGTCTGCTGGTCGTGCGTGACCCACAGGTGCTCGACGGCGGCGCCGCGCCGCACCAGCTCCTCGTGGACGGCGCGCGGCGAGTCCCCGTCGAAGTAGAGGACGGCGTCGGTCAGGGGCAGCGTGCGGCGGCTCGGGTAGTGGACGGTGCGCAGCCGGTGCTGCCGGTAGGCGCCGCGCTCGGAGCGCGCGAGCACCGACCCCGCGGTGACGAGCAGCCGGTCGCCGAACCGCCGGTCGACGGTGAACTCCCGGCCCTCCACGGTCCGGTGGAGGGGCAGCCGCACGGACTCGGCGGCGAGCAGCCGTACGGGCATCCCGTCCTCGGCGCGCCCCGCCGCGCCCTCGGGGACCCCGGCCGCCTCCCGCAGGAACGCGTACCAGCGCCCCTCGCGCAGCGCCCCGCCGCCCGGCGCGATCACCGCGCGGAACCGGCCGCCGTCCAGGGTGGCCGGTGCCACGAGCTCCTCGTCGCGGCTGCTGTGCCGCAGCACCAGCTCGGGCCCGGCCCAGCTCGCCGCCGCCATCGAGCCCTCCACGGTCAGCGTGCCGTCATCGCCCCAGGAGACCCGGTCGGCGATCGGCTGCCGGGTCAGCTCGACGACGAGGGCGCCCCGGTCGTTGGCGGTGGCGCACAGCTCCCGGCCCGCGCCCGACGCGTACCGTCCCGGCGGCAGGTCGAGCGCGGCGGCCAGGGGGACCGGGGTGCCGTCGGGCAGGACGAGGGCCGCCTGCCAGCGGTCGCCGTGCGGCGGCTCGACCTCCTTGGGCGCCAGATGCGGGGTGGGCGCCACGGCCTCCAGGTCGCCGAGGCGTACGCGGACCTCGAAGCGGTCGCCCGCGACCCGCACCGGACAGTCGAACTCCGTCTCCGAGGGCGCGTGGGTCAGGCGCAGCAGCGAGGGGCGCGCACGGCGGGGCAGCGCGCCGGAGAGCACCACGTCGTCGCCGTCGCGCCGGTGGGCGTCCACGCGCGCCGTGTACTCCTGGACGCGCAGCACGAGCCGGCCCTTGCTGAAGCCGAGGACGAGCCGCAGCCCCTCGCCGAGCTCCCGCACCACGGACTGCGCGGACGCCCCCTCCGCGGCGCGCACGGCCGCCCGCCGCACCGTGCCGCGGCCCGCGACGACCACGCCGAACAGCCAGTTCCCCGGCGCCCAGCGCCCGCCGGTCCTGAGCTGCTCGGGGTCGACGGTCATCTCGAAGCCGGACAGGTCGTAGCAGTGCAGCCGCTGCCGGGACTCCTCGGTGGCCCGGGGCGCGGCGACCGTCCGCGTCGGCACGCGGCGGACGTGCCGTCTGCTGTGCGCCGACTTGAGCAGGCCCGCCTTGACGGAGTGTCCCGGCCTGCTCGCCCCCAGGTTGCGTACGTACGCGTACCCGCTGATGTGCAGCTTCCCGTCGGCGCCCCACCGCGCCTCGCTCACCCGCGCCACGACGGGCAGGTCGTCCCGCCCCAGGCGCGCCAGCTTCTCCGGTACCCGGCCCACCCCCGGGTACGCGGCGCTGCGCCGCACCTTCCCGCGGACGTGGAAGGCCGTGCCGTTGGTCCGCTCGAAGGTGAGCAGTTCGATGAGTTCGGCGGTGCGCGACTCGCGGACGAGCTGCCATTTGACGCGCAGGTCGACGGGGAGCCCGGCGAGCACGTCCGGATCGGCGCGGCGCAGGAACGCGGCGGTGTCCGTCATGAACGCGGCGCGGTACTCGGGGCCGCCCATCGGCAGCCCTTCGAGGAAGTACACGAAGTCGTCGCGCAGGCAGGAGGCGTCGTACGTCTTCTTCATCTCCGGCGCGTGCTCGGCGAGGAAGGCGCTGACGTGCGCGCAGGCCGCGATCCGGTCGCGCACACCCTTGACGTCGGTGCGCCGCCGGGTGATCGAGCCCTCGCGGACCCGCCAGTAGTAGACGTGGTCGCTGAGCACGTCCACGGACCCGGCGAGGAAGTGCGCCGGGATCATCACCGGGGTGTCCTCGTAGAGCTTGCCCTCGGGGAAGGTGAAGCGGTGCCGGTCCCAGAATGAGCGGCGGAACACCTTGTTCCAGGCGACGCGGTCGGAGAGCAGGTCCAGGTCGCGCCCGATGTGGGTGCGGGCGCGCGGCTCGGTGAGCCACTTGTACTGCCAGGCCTGGGAGCGGCCGCGTTCGGTGAGCCGCCAGACGTTGCCGCTCGCGAAGTCGGAGCCGGTCTGGTCCAGGCTCGCGATCATCCGCTCGTAGGCGTCGTGCGGTACGAGGTCGTCGCTGTCGACGAAGGTCAGGTACTCGGCGGTGGGGGAGGCCTTGCGGACCCCGGTGTTGCGGGCGGCGCTCAGTCCGGCGTTGCGCTGGCGGACGTAGACGAAACGGGGGTCCTTGGCGGCGAACTCACGGGCGATGCGCGGGCTGCCGTCCGTCGAGCCGTCGTCGACGAGGATGCACTCGAGGCCGCCCCGCGCCCCGGGCCCGCCAAGCAGTCCCGGCCCGTCCACGGTCTGCCCTGCGATCGACTCCAGGCACTCCTGAAGAAACTCCTCGACGTTGTAGATGGGTACGACGACGCTGAGACGGGGCTGCACCAGGGACCAGCCTTTCGTGGGGATAACGGCATATTCGTCCCCCTTGCCCGCTCGCGGCTCCCCACGGTCACACTCCTGGCCCCCGACCACCCCAAAGAGTGACGAACGGTCTTCGACAGGCGGTGTCCCGCTGGCTACGGTCGGCTCCATGACGCGCTTCTCGGTTGTCGTCCCCGTCCACCGCGTCCAGGGGTATCTGCGCGCATGCCTGGACTCCGTGCTGACCCAGTCCTTCGGCGACCTCGAACTGATCGTCGTCGACGACGCGTCACCCGACGCCAGCGGCGCCATCGCCGCGGAGTACGCCGAACGCGACCCGCGCACCCGGCTCGTCCGCCTCCCCGACCGGGCCGGCCCAGGACCCGCCCGCACCCTCGGCGCGGGCCGCGCCACCGGCGACCACCTCCTCTTCCTCGACGGCGACGACCTGCTCCTGCCCGGCGCCCTCGAAGCCGTCGACGCCGCGCTCTCGGCGGCGGGCGAGCCGGACGTCCTGCTCTGCGCCCACGAGCGCGTCGACTGGTGGGAGAACGTCCGCCCCGGCGGTGACGACCTCACGGGCGACCCGCTGGCCGCCACCCCCGCCGCCTGGAACCGCTTCTTCCGGCGCGGCTTCTGGCAGGAGCACGAGCTCGCCTTCTCCGACGGCCCGTACGAGGACGTGGTGCCGGTCCAGAGCGCCACCCTGCGCGCGGGCGAGCGCCTCGCCGTCCTCGACCGGCCCTGCGTGCGCTGGCGCGAGCGGCGCGCGGGCGGCTTCGCCAAGACGCCGGGCAGGGCGCACTTCGCCCTCGTCGAGCGGTACGAGCAGCTGCTCGTCGCCGCGAGCCCCGAGGAGCGCGCCCGGCTCCTGCCGCACGCCGTCGCCCACCTGCTCACCGTCCTCGACGACCCCGGCCGGATCGCGCAGGGCGACCGGCGCGACTTCTTCGACGCGGCCTCCCGGCTGCACGGCGCGTACGGGGCAGGCGGGTACGGGACGGCGGGCGCCGCGCCCCCCACCCCCGGGGCCAGAGCGCTCGCCGCGGGGTCGTACGGCGCGTACGAACGGCTGCGGAAGGCCGGGGCGCGGCGGCTGCGCGTCGCCCGGCAGCTGAAGCGGCAGAAGAAGAAGCTGCGGACCCGCGCCATGCGCGCCGCCTACCGCGGCGACCTGCGCCGCTCCCTCGACCCGCACCTCGCGGTCTACGGCGCCTACTGGAACCGCGGCGTCTCCTGCAACCCGGCCGCGATCCACGCCAAGGCCCGCGAGCTCGTCCCGCACATCCGGGGCGTGTGGGTGGTCTCAAGCCGCAACAGGCACCGGGTGCCGCCCGGCGTCGAGTACGTCGTCGAGGGCTCTCGGCGCTACTGGCAGACGATGGCCACGGCCACCTACCTCGTCAACAACTCCAGCTTCCCCGGCGGCTTCACCAAGCGCCCCGGCCAGGTCTACCTCCAGACCCACCACGGCACCCCGCTGAAGACGATGGGCCTCGACCAGCGCCGCTACCCGGCAGGCACGCACGGCATCAGCTTCCAGAAGGTCCTCGACCACACCGACCAGTGGGACTTCAGCCTCTCCGCCAACCCGCACTCCACGGAGGTCTGGGAGCGCGTCTACCCGTCCCTGGCGTACGAGTCCCTGGAGGCCGGCTACCCGCGCAACGACGTGTACTTCTCGGCCGGCGAGGAGGACGTGGTGCGCGTCCGCGAGCAGCTGGGCGTCGAGAACAGGCGGACCGTCCTCCTGTACGCGCCCACCCACCGCGACTACCAGAAGGGGTTCCTGCCCCGCCTGGACCTCAGGCGCTTCGCCGAGCGGCTCGGCCCCTCGTACGCCGTGCTCGTGCGCGCCCACTACTTCTACGGCGCCGACGCGGGCCTGGAGAGCCACCCGCAGCTCGTCGACGTCACCGGCCACCCGCACATCGAGGAGCTGTGCCTGGCCGCCGACGCGCTCGTCACGGACTACTCGTCGCTGATGTTCGACTACGCCTGCCTGGACCGCCCGATCGTCACCTACGCCCCCGACTGGCAGGCCTACCGCCTCGCGCGCGGCACCTACTTCGACCTGCTCTCCGGGCGGCCCGGCGAGACACCGGGAGCGGTCGCCACCACCGAGGAGGAGCTCGCCGCGCTGTTCCGGCTCGGCGGCTGGGACACGCCGGAGACCACCCGGCTCCGGTCGGCGTTCCGGGCGCGCTTCTGCCCCTACGACGACGGGAGGGCCGCCGAACGCGTGGTCCGGCGGCTCTTCATGGGCGGCGGCGCTCAGCTCCCCGAACGCGCCTCGTAGGGCGAGCGCACCGGGAAGTACGCCGTGAGGAACGACCGGATGGCGAGCGCCATCTCCTCGTCGGGCACGCCCCCGTCGGGGGACTCCCCGATGCAGAACGCGGTCCTGTCCCGGTTCTGCAGCAGCCGCCCGAGCCGTGCGTGGTCGGCGCGGTCCCCGATGTCCACGAAGTCGTAGGCAACCGTCCCCGGCACGGCGCGGCCACTGAGGTACGCGTAGTGCTGGTACAGCGAGGAGACGAGCGCGATGTCGCTCCGGGAGCGGAAGCGGCTGCGGGCCGTCGCCGCCAGCTCCTGCGGGAAGCGCTCGGTGATCTCCCGCAGGACGCTGCGGCGCAGCGCGTACGGCACGTGGAAGAAGCTGTGCGTCGTCGTCCTGCCGAACGCGCCGCGCAGCAGCTCGCGGTTGTTCTTCGCCGCCGCGAGATACCCCTCGTCGGCCTCCGAGACAGCCGGCGCGGGCACCGACGCCGACGACCAGAAGAACCGGGCGAGGCCGTTGCTGAGGAAGAAGGTGTCCGGGGCGGTGGGGCGGCCGAGGAACATGTCGTCGTTGAAGTAGAGGAAGTGCTCCGAGAGCCCCTCGATGCGGTGCAGTTGGGACTCGATGGAGTGCGAGTTGAAGGTCGGCAGGCACGCGTCGGGGTCGGCGAACAGGTCGCGGTGGTCGACGACCGTCAGGCCCGGGTGGTCCCGGTCGAGCCAGGGCGGGACCTGGCCCGCCGTGACGAGGTACACGTGCCGGACCCACGGCGCGTACATCGCGAGCGAGCGCAGCGAGAAGCGCAGCTCGTCGCGGTTGCGGAAGCGCACCGCGCCGTTGTCGGCCGACGGGTCGCCGCCGCCGCGCGTCACGTCACGCAGGGCGCGCCACTCGGGGTCGGAGTCGTCGACCCAGGTGTAGACCGCGTCGATGGGGAAGTCGACGTCCTTGACCAGGAGTTCGGTGAACACGTCGAGGGTCGGGTAGGAGCGGTCGGCCACCCGTAGCGTCGCCGTCGGTGTGAGCGAGGGCAGTTCGGCGCCCGCGAGCGTCGAGCCGAAGGGGACGCGGCAGGAGCCCTCGGGCGTACGTGTCCAGAACGCCACCGTGCAGGCGAGGCCCGCGCCGTGCCGTAGGGACAGGGTGGTCGTGGTGACCGGCTTGAAGACCTTGACGCCCGCCACCTCGCCGATGGAGTCGAGGCGCTCGGCGAGCACGGTGCCGGGCGGCGCGTCCCGCGGGTTGACCAGCTCGGCGTAGACGGGCCTGCCGCGCAGCGCCCCGGCAAGGGCCTTCAGGGCGAGGTCCCGGTCGTCCTCGGCCACGGCCAGGGTGTGGGCGGCCCCGCCGGAGGTGCGGACGAGCACGTAGGGCACGTCCTGCGACTCCAGGGCGGCCGCGGTGAGCTCCAGGTTCCAGTCGGCCATCCGCGGGGCGAGGATGTCGTCGCGCCGCTCGGCGAGCCGGCCCACCGAGCGGATGAGGCGGCCCGTGGTGTCGGCGGCGAGGATCTCCTCCTCGCGGGCGTGCTCGGCCGCGCCGGCCGCGGCGTCGAAGGTGTGCGGGGCGGTGGGCCGGAAGCCGCTGCCGCCGGACGCGACGCCGAGCGCCACCCGGTCCGCACGCCCGCGCAGCCGCTCGGGCCGCTCGCGCTCCGCCACGAGCCGCGTGTACAGCTCCTCCCAGCGCGCGGTGACGTCCGCCGAGGAGAAGCGGGCGTAGACGCCCTCGCGGGCCGCGCGGGCGTACTCCCGCCGCAGCGCGGCGTCCCCCATCAGCTCGTCCATGGCGCGCGCGAGTTCCATGACCTGGCCCGGCGGCACCAGCAGCCCGTCGACGCGGTGCCGCACGATCTCGGCGGGGCCCGTCAGCACGTCGTACGCGACGACGGGCACCCCGGCGGCGAGCGCTTCGAGGAGCACCAGCGGGAACGCCTCGTTGTGGCCCGCGGTCATCAGGCTGAGCCCCGCCTTGGCCCACTCCGCTGCCATGTCCTGGCAGGGTCCGAGGAGTTCGACCCGGTCGTGCAGGCCGAATCCGTCGACCAGGCGGCGCAGGTGCCGCTCGCGGTGGCCGCCGCCGAAGATCCGCAGCGTCCAGTCCGGGTGCGCGTCGGCGACCTGGGCGAAGGCGCGCACGGCGTGGTCGACGCGCTTCTCGCCGGTCAGCCGGGCCGCCATGACGATGACCTTGCCCTCGCCGTCCGCGCGCGGCCGGAAGCCGTCGGGCACCGAGTTCGGGATGACGGCCAGCTCGGGGGCGGTGTCGCCGAGGGACTCCGCGATCCAGTCGCGGGTGCGCTCGGTCAGCGTGACCAGGGCGTCCAGGCGCGGCGCGTGCAGCAGCAGCGGTTCGCCCGACGGGCCGCGCCGCTGGGTGGGGCGGTGCTCCTGGTGGACGGTGACGACCCGCGCGGGCACCAGCGCCACGGCGGCGGCGAGCAGCGCGGGCGTGGTGGTGACGAGGACGTCGGTGTCGAGCGTGCCGAGCGCTGCGGTCATCTCGACGTCCGAGAGCCGGTCGAAGGCGTCCTCCCAGGCGGGCTTGATCAGCTCGCTGGGCAGCGCGGCGAGCGTGCGGCAGGCGGCATCGTCCAACCCGCTCTCGCGCACCGGCCGTTCGGGGCTCGCGGTGCGGTCCACGAGGTGCCGTACGGGCAGCTCGCGCGCCTCGGCGAAGAACGGCTCGGCGCGCGTCCTGAAGACGGAGACGACCTCGACCTCGATGCCGGGACGGTCCGCGAGGTGGCGTGCCTGGGTGTACGTGGCGAGCTCCGTGCCGCCCATCTCGTCGCCCCAGCCGAGCAGGTACGTGATCTTCATGAGCTCTCCTCCGTGACGGCGGTGATGTCCCAGCAGGTGACCGCGAAGGCGCCGGACGCGGTGAAGTGGGCGTGGGCGCGGACGAGGGCGCCGCCGGGCAGCGCGTAGAGGCGGAAGGGGGTGGGGTAGGCCGCCGACGGGTCGCGTACGTCGGAGAGCCACCGTCCGAGGGGGAGCGGGCCGATCCTGAAGTCCCACACCCACTGCCCCGCCCCCGCCCCGGCCATCGCCCCCAGCGGCACCCGCAGCGTGAACTCCCGCCCACGCCACCCCACTTCCGCCGGTACGACGAGCCCGTCCCGCCGCCGCACGGCCGCCGCCCGGCCACCCGCGGGGGCGCCCGCGACGAGCCGCCCGTGCACGGTGATGCCGTCCCCGGACGGCACGAACCGCACCAGCTCCGCGCGCGGCCGGGACCGGGTCGCCTGCAGCACGGCCCGCCCGGTGCGGCTGCGCACGACCCGCACGAGCGTGCCGGTCAGCGGGTCGGGGGCGTGCGGCGCGGTCGGCGTCGCCGGCGGCGCCCCGGCCTCGGCGGTCGCGAGCCCGTGCCGCCGTACGCGCCCGTCGGCGCCCCGCGCCTCGACGGTGAGCCGCCACACACCGTCCCGCATGCCGCGCAGGGTCGCGGTGGCGGTCAGGAGCGGGGCGGCGCCGGTGTGCCGCTCGTGGGCGAGGGGGACGGCGATCCTGCGGTGGCCGCGGGAGATCAGCAGCCGAGCACGCCCCGGACCTGCGAGGACGGCGCCCGCCGGGACCGCGAGGTTCAGCGTGCGGCTGTCGCGGAGGGAGAGGTGCACGGGGGGCAGCAGCGGCACGGGCCGCCCGGCGCCGTCCGCCGCCGCGCCGCCACGCACCCGCCCCGCCGCGCCGCCACGCACCCGCCCCGCCACGGCCCGCTCCAGCCGGAACCGCGAAGTCCGCGCGGCGGCGCGCAGGCGCCGGACGAGGGAGGACGGCGGTGGTCCGGGTCGGCCGGGCGGAGTGAACCACATCTGGTGCATCTGTCCACTGTCACCGGATATGCCCCGGACCTCTCGCGCAGCTACGCCAGCCGTGGCCTGGGCGGGGGCGCCTCGGCCGACGGCGCGGCGGCCGACCTGTCGGCCGGTCGGACCCGCGGCCCCGGGGCACAGGTCGCCATGTGGTCCTCGGCGGCGCCGCGGACCGAAGGCCCGCCCCGCTCACCGAGGACCACATGGCGTACGACGCGCCGCGCCGAGCGCTCACCTGCCTACTTCACCGCGCCCGCCATCACGCCGGACACGAACTGCCGCTGGAACGCGAAGAACACGGCCAGCGGGATCACCATCGAGATGAAGGCGCCGGGCGCCAGGATCTGCACGTTGTCGCCGAAGAACCGCACCTGCTGCTGGAGTGCGACCGTGATCGGCGGGTGCTGCGAGTCGGCGAAGATCAGGGCGATCAGCATGTCGTTCCAGACCCACAGGAACTGGAAGATGCCGAGCGAGGCGATCGCCGGCGCGCCGAGCGGCAGCACGACGCGCAGGAACAGCCGCAGTTCGCCCGCGCCGTCGAGGCGGGCCGCCTCCAGGAGTTCGCGCGGGATCTCCGCGAAGAAGTTCCGCAGGAGGAAGATCGCGAACGGCAGCCCGAAGGCCACATGGAAGACGACCACGCCGATCGTGGTCTCGAAGATCCCGATCTCGCCGAACAGCTTGGAGATCGGCACCAGCGCCACCTGCACCGGGACGACGAGCAGGCCGACCACGCCGATGAACCACCAGTCGCGGCCCGGGAACTCCATCCACGCGAAGGCGTACCCGGCGAGCGCACCGATGACCACGACGAGCAGCGTCGCCGGGACGGTGATCATGACGCTGGACAGGATCGAGTCGGTGATCGTCTCGTCCTTGAGGAGGTTGGAGTAGTTGTCCAGCGTCATCTGCGACGGCGCGCTGAAGACCTTCCACCAGCCGCTCTCGCTCATGTCGGCGGGCGTCCGCAGCGAGCCGATCAGCAGGCCGATCGTCGGCACCAGCCAGAACAGCCCGACCAGCACGAGGAAGACACGCAGCGCGGTGCCGCCGAGGGCCGAGGCGATACGGCCGCCCACGGACTGCCTGGCCTTGACGATCTCCGTAGGGGCCGTCATCGCTGTGCCTCCCGCCGCATCCGCCGGATATTGAACAACATGACGGGAATCACGAGCAGGAAGAGGAGTACGGCGATGGCGCTCGCCACGCCCGGATCACGGTCGCCGAACGCCGAGTTGTACAGCTGGACCGCGAGGACGTTGGCCTCGTCCTTCGACGAGCCCGGCGGGATCACGTAGACCAGGTCGAAGATCTTCAGGACGTTGATCATGAGCGTGACCATGACCACCGTGAGGACCGGCGCGAGCAGCGGCACCGTCACACGGCGGAACACCTGCCACTCGTTGGCGCCGTCCACGCGCGCCGCCTCCAGGAGTTCACGCGGCACGCTCGCGAGGCCCGCCGCGATCAGGACCATCGCGAACCCCGCCCACATCCACAGATACGAACCGATGATCGCGGGCGTGATCAGGCTCGGGCCGAGCCATTCCACACCGTTGTACGCCTCGCGGAAGTTCGACTCAGGGAAACGGAGGCGCGCCCCGTCCGCCTCCTTGGGCAGCGCGAAGGTGCCGTCGGCCGACGCCTCCGTGGACGCCACCACGTCACCGTTCTTCACGGCCTCGATCTTGATGCCCGAGTAGCCGATCTCGGCGGGGTCGGGCGCGTTGGGCCTGCCCCGGCCCTTGCCGCGCGTGAAGTCCTGCCAGGCCGTGCCGGTGACCTTCGCCGGGTCGGCCCGCGCGGCCTTGGCGGCCTTCGCACCGCCCGGCATCTCGTTCGGCGGCACACCCGTCAGCGGCAGCACCACCGGCGTGCCCGCCCGCACCGGCTCCTTGGTGATGAAGGCGCCGCCGCCCGCCGACCTCAGCGGCGACTTCATGCCGGGATGCGCCTGCGGGAACGCCGACGACTCGGCGAACGTGTCGTGCACGCTCACCGCGACGGCGTTGGCCACGCCCCGGTCGGGGTCGGACTCGTACACGAGCCGGAAGATGATGCCCGCGGCCAGCATCGAGATCGCCATCGGCATGAAGATGACGAGCTTGAACGCCGTGCCCCAGCGCACCCGTTCGGTGAGCACGGCGAAGATCAGGCCGAGCGCGGTCGCCACGGTGGGCGCCACGACCAGCCAGATCGCGTTGTTCTTGATGGCGGTCCGTATGCCGTCATCCGTGAACATCGTCCTGTAGTTGCCGAACGCCGTGAAGTCGCCCGACTTGTCGAAGAAGCTGCGGAAGAACGAGTACCCGATGGGGTAGAGGACGAGTGCGCCGAGCAGCACCAGGGCAGGCAGCAGGAACAGCACCGCCACGGCCCTGCGGGTGCCGGTCACACTCTTGCGCGACGTCGGGGCCGGGGGCGTCACCGGTTCCGGCGCGCCCCCGGCGTTCGCGGACGACATCGCGTCAGTCCTTGTAGGCCTTGGCGGCGGCCGTCTCGAGCACCTGCTGCGTGCCCGCGACGTTCTTCGGGTCCTTCAGGAAGTCCTGCAGCGCCTTCCACTCGCCCTTGCCCGGCGTACCGCCGAAGGACTGGGGGGCCTGGTCGGACATGTCGAAGCGGATGTCGTCACCGGCCGCGACCAGCGCCTTGGCGATGTTCCGCTGCACCTCGTTCGGGTACGCCGCCATGTCCAGGCTCTTGTTCGGCGAGATGAATCCGCCCGCCTCGGCCCAGATCTTCGCCGAGTCGGGGGAACCGAGGAACGTGAGCAGCGCCTGCGCGCCCTTGCTGTCCTTCAGCGCGACCGCCGCGTCACCGCCCACCACGGCGGGCGACTGGGAGCCGACCGCGGGGAAGGGGAACACCTTGGCGTCCGTGCCCACCTTCGCCTTGGTCTCGGAGATCGCGAGCGAGACCATGTCGCCCTCGAAGACCATGCCCGCCTTGGGCTGGTCGCCGCCGCGGAACGTCTGCTTCACGGACGCGGGGAACTCGGTCTGCAGCGCGCCGTTCGCGCCGCCCGCCACGAAGCCCTTCTTCCCGAAGAGCTCACCGAGTGTGGTCAGCGCCTTCTTGACCGAAGGGTCCGTCCACTTGATTTTGTGCGCGGCCAGCTGGTCGTACTTCTCCGGGCCCGCCTGCGAGAGGTAGACGTTCTCGAACCAGTCGGTGAGCGTCCACGCCTCGGCGCCCGCCACCGATACCGGCGGCACCCCGGAGTCGTAGACGGTCTGGGCGGTCTTCATGAAGTCGTCCCAGGTCTTGGGCGCGCTGACGCCCGCGTTCTCGAAGACCCGCGTGTTGTACCAGACGAGCGACTTGTTGGCCGCCTTGAAGTACACGCCGTACTGCTTGCCGTCGACGGCTCCCAGCTCCTGCCAGCCCTTCGAGTAGTTCTTGTCGAGCTGCTTCTGGGCCTCGGGGCCGACCGGCTTGGCCCACTTGTTCGCCACGGCCTGCTTGATGGCGCCGACCTGCGGCAGCATCGCGACGTCCGGCGGCTGCCCGCCCGCCACCTTCGACTCCAGGAAGCTGATGATGGGATCCTGAGCGGGCACGAAGGAGACCTTGGCGCCCGTCCGCTTCTCGAACTCGTCGAGAACCTTCAGGAACACCTTGCGCTCGGCGCCGCCCCAGACGGCGGACACGGAGATGTTCTCCCCGTCCAGCTTGGGCAGCCGCAGCGCGCTCCCGGTGTCCTTGCCCCCGCCCTTGCCCCCCTTGCCGTTGTCGTCGTTGTCGTCCCCGCCGCACGCGGTGACGGTGAGGGCGAGCGCGCTCGCGACGACGGCCGAAGCGATCCTGGCGGTGGTACGCCGATGTAGCGGTGCCCTGCGTGTACGAAGAGTGCTGCGCATCACTGCCCCGTTCTCTTCCTGGCGAGTCCCGTGCGGTCTGGTCTACGCCCGCGCGGGGAGGGGCGGCAAGATGGCCTGCGGTGTCAACTTGCGTATTGTGATGGCCTTGTGACTGCCCGTCTCCTGTCGTGGGCAGGCGGTGCCGCGGGCGGCACGGGAGGCGTGGCTTACAGGAGTGACGGCACCTGATCTGCGGAGACCGACCGCGCGGCCCGCTCCAGCGCACTGGCGAGCAGCGCCAGATCCGTAGGCCCGTTCCCCAGCTCCCGCACCGGCCGCCGGGTCGGCGGGTCCCCCATCCGCTCCCACTCCAGCGGCACGACCGTGGGACGCAACGTCGCCGTACGCGGGATCCGCCCCGTCACCCGCCCCGCCTGGAACGCGGTGGCCCGCCCGTCCGGCGTACGCAGCTCACCGCGCCCCGGCGCAGGCTCCTCGGGCCCGGACGTCACCGCGTCGAGGACCACCCGCAGTGACGCCCGCTGCCCGAGCTCGGTCTCCCACACCCGCTCGCAGCGCGCCGTCGCCGCCACGAGATGCACCCCGAGCCGCTCGCCGTCCCGCGCCACGGCCTCAAGAGCGCGGACCACGGAACCGGCGGCGGGCCGCCCCGGCGAGCCGAGCGCGGGCGAGAGCAGTGCGTCGAAGTCGTCGACGAGGACCACGAGCCGTGGCAGCGGCGGCCCCGGCTCCACGCGCGGCCGCGCCGCGAGGGGCCGCAACCGCATCGTGGAGCTGGGTGGCGGGTCCAGGTCGCCGTCGGACGACTGCGCGGGCACGGAGACGGCACCGGCACCGGGCCCCGCACCGTCCGAAGCACCCGGCCCGGCGGCCCCCGGTCCTGCGCCACCCGGTCCTGCGCCACCCGGTCCCGCGGCACCCGCGGACGACGGGGCCCGCTGCGCCACAAGGCGCCCCGAGACCTCCCGCTGCGTGTGCCACTCGGTGAATCCGAGGCGCCCGAGCAGCTCGGCCCGGCGCTTCAGCTCCGCGGTCAGGGACTGGGCGAACTCCCGCATGCGCACGGGGTCGTTGGTCACGAGGTGCGTGGTGACGTGCGGCAGGTCCGTGCAGACGCCGAGCCCCGTGCCCTGCCGCGCCGCGGCCCCGCCCGCGCCGCCGCCGTCCCGCCCGTCGACGAGCACCATGCCGAGGCGGTCGGGGCGCTCGGCGGCGGCCAGCGATGCGGCGACGGACCGCAGCAGCTCCGTACGGCCGCTGCCCGCGGGGCCCTCGGCGAGCAGATGCGGCCCGTCGGCGGCGAGGTCCGCGACGACGGGCCCGCGCGGGCCCGCGCCGAGCACGGCGAGGGCGCGTCCGCCGAGCGCGTCCGGGTCGTCGGCCGCCGCGGCCCACCGCGCCATGAGGGAGGCGGGGGTGGCCCTGGCGAGCCCCAACTCGTCGAGCAGCCGGGCCGCTTGCGGCAGCGGGGCGGACACGCGCGCGCGGCCCTCGCCGGCCGCGCCGTCCGTCCGCAGCGGCGCGAGAGCCCGCGCGAACCGCTCGGCCCAGGCCGCCGACACCGCGTCCAGGGCCGCCACCGTGCCGTGTCCGACGGGGCGCCCGTCCGCCGTCCGCATCAGCCGCAGCGCGGTCGCCACGTCGCCGCTGAGCAGCGCGGCGGCGCCGCACGCGCGAAAGGGCGGCGACACCGAACAGGCCGCCTCGTACGTATCGAGGACCGGCGACGCGGGTGAGGCGGCCACCGTCTCGGCGAGGCACACGACGTGGATCCCGGCCCGCGCGCCCTCGGCGGCGAGCCGGACGGTGGCCTCGCGCAGCGCGGCGGGCCCGGGGTCACCGTCGACGACCACGACCGTACGGGCACCGGCCTCGGGGGTCCGAACGTCGGAGGCACGGTCGTCGGCGATGCGGTCGTCGAGGCGCCGGATCAGCTCGTCGGTGCGGGCCACCGCCTGGTCGCGGTCGTAGGCGAGGAGGAGGCGGCAGTCCTGGCCGTGGGTGGGCCGCAGATGGGGGAGCCAGCCGAGCCAGGCCCACTCGGCGGTGCGCTCGGCCACGGGGCGCGCCCGGTCCGTGCTGATCAGCACGATCTCCAGGGTGTCGGGGGAGTGCAGCGCGGCGAGCTGGGCGACGACCGCCCTGGCCAGACCCGCCAGCCGGTCCCGGGGCCCGGCGAGGCCCAGCGAGCCCGCCTCCCGCAGGCCGACCGTGACGGGCACGGCGGGCAGCAGTCCGTCGCGGCCGTCGGCGCCGGGCAGGGTCCGGTCGACCGTACCGAGCCGGACCGCGAGCTCCTCGGGGTGGCCGGGGCCGCGCTCCCAGAGGCGGGGTCCCGGGCCGAGCGCCGTGAGCAGCAGGGCGGCGGGATCCGGCCATGCCTCGGGGGTGCGGGCCGCCGCCGTCACGGCGAGCTCCTCGGGGGAGGGCCCCGCAGGTTCGTGGCCGCCGCCGTCGGTTCCGGGGCCGCCGTCCGCGTATGCCTCGTGCCGGGCCCCGGCCCCGTCGTACGCGTCATGGCCGTCGTACGTGTCGTATGCCGTGTCGTCCCGGCCGTCGTCGCGGCCCCCGGTCAGCCGCCGGGCCCAGGCCGAGAGGCCGCCGCGCCTGCGCAGACCGCGCGGAACCGTCGTCCCGCGCGCGGGTGTGCCGAGCCGGGTGCGCTCGGCGTCGGGCGCGCCGCCCTGCTGCGGCACCACGGACGCGTCGGCGCCGTGCGTCCCGCCGTGCGTGCCGTACGCCCCCGGACTTGGCCGGTTCTCGTACGCACCCGGCGAGCCGTACGCCCCATTGCCGCCGCTCGCGCTTCCGTACGCCCCGTCCCTGCCCGTTCCGCCCGCGGCGCCCCAGCCCGCCGAGCCGAACGCGTGGTGGGTGGGTCCGCCCTCCGGCACCCCCGCCGCCTCACCGAGAGTGGGCGGTGTCGTCCCGGCGGGCCTGCGCACGCGCACGTGGCCCTCGCCGTCCGGGGCCGTCGGGAGCGCGCCGCCCGCGCCGGGCGCCGGGCCACCCCTGCCGTCGGTGAGACGGAGCGCGGACTCGCCGATCCGCAGCAGGGAGCCGGGGGAGAAGGCGGTGGGGCGTTCGGTGATCTCCCGGCCGTCCACCGATGTGCCGTTCGTCGAGCCCAGGTCGCTGACGGTGACCCGGCCCTCCGGGTCCAGCGTGACCGAGCAGTGCAGCCGGGAGACGTCCGGGTCGTCCAGCGGGACGTCCGCGTCCGCGGAGCGGCCGACCTGGATCCGGCCGCCGTGCAGCAGATGGACACCGCCCGCGTCCGGGCCCGCGACCACGTGCAACTGGGCGGCGGCACCGGCCAGTTCGGGCCCCGGCTCGGCGGGCGCGCCCAGCGAGAGCACCGCTCCGTCGATCAAGGGGGGCTCGCCGAGGGTGCAGCGTTGGGCGTCGAGGCGCTCCGGGCCCGCGTACAGCACGAGGGGGGCCTCGCTGCCCGCCACCGCGGTGGCGAGGCCGGAGGCGACCGCGGCGAGTGCGGTGCCCGCGGGGGCGGTGACCAGGACGTCGCAGGCGCCGGGGGCCCCGGTCGTCGCCGTGGGGCGGCCTGGCTCGGTCTGGCCGCTGCGCGGCCCGAGGACGGTCAGCCGGATCTGCATCGCCGTCAGCGGTCCCTTCTGCGCTGGGCGCCCGGCACGGGGACACGCGCTGTGATTCCCCCCACCGCACACGGGCACGTCGGCCAGTACTGGAGGCATCCTCGCACCTGCCACTGACAACACGCCCGGCGGCCACCCGTAAGTGATCTTGATTGGTCGGCTCTGCTCGGAAAAGTGCCTGCTTGGACCGTTGCGGATATGTGTGAGAGGGATCCCGGAAAGGTCAATTCGGGACCACTCGGCAACCAAGGGCCACGGGCGCGCGTCTTTCCACCGGACAACGATCCGGAACGTCCCGGGAAGAAATGACCGGACGGAATACGACCCGTCGGCGCCCTGTTCGGCGGCACTACAGTAGGTCGGAACACCTTCGGACAGACCCCCGGACCGAACCAGCGTCCGGACGGGACCAGCCAGACCAGCAGGGAGCGCATGACGTGCGGCCGGTAGGCAGCAAGTACCTGCTCGAGGAGCCGCTCGGGCGCGGCGCCACGGGCACCGTCTGGCGAGCCCGCCAGCGGGAGACCGCGGGCGCCGAGGCGGCCGTTCCCGGCCAGCCCGGCGAGACCGTCGCGATCAAGGTCCTCAAGGAGGAGCTCGCCAACGACGCGGACGTCGTGATGCGCTTCCTCAGGGAGCGTTCCGTCCTGCTCAGGCTCACGCACGAGAACATCGTCCGCACCCGCGACCTGGTCGTCGAGGGCGACCTGCTCGCCCTCGTCATGGACCTCGTCGACGGCCCCGACCTGCACAAATACCTGCGCCAGAACGGTCCGTTCACGCCGGTCGCGGCGGCCCTGCTGACCGCCCAGATCGCCGACGCGCTCGCCGCGAGCCACGCCGACGGCGTCGTGCACCGCGACCTGAAGCCCGCCAACGTCCTGCTCAAGCAGGACGGCCAGGGCATGCACCCGATGCTCACCGACTTCGGCATCGCGCGCCTCGCCGACTCCCCGGGCCTGACCCGCACCCACGAGTTCGTCGGCACGCCCGCGTACGTCGCGCCGGAGTCCGCCGAGGGCCGCCCGCAGACCAGCGCCGTGGACATCTACGGCGCGGGCATCCTGCTGTACGAGCTGGTCACAGGACGTCCGCCGTTCTCCGGCGGCTCCGCGCTCGAAGTCCTGCACCAGCACCTCAGCGCCGAGCCGCGCCGCCCCTCGACCGTCCCGGGGCCGCTGTGGACGGTCATCGAGCGCTGCCTCGACAAGAACCCGGAGCGCCGCCCCAGCGCGGAGAACCTCGCCCGCGGCCTGCGCGCCGTCGCCGAGGGCGTCGGCGTGCACTCCACCCCGGCGCAGATCGCCGCCGCGGAGGGCGTGGGCGCCCTGCTCATGCCGGACCCCGCGCCCGCCCACGTGCCGGACACCCCCGGCGCGGCCGACCCCACGCAGGTGCTGCCGAGCAACGCGGGCTCGTACGACCCGGCCGCGCCGACCAGCGTCATGCGGAGCACCGGCGGGCACGGCCCGGACGCCGACCCGACCTCGGTGCTGCCCACCGGACCCGGCGCCGCCGACCCGACCGCGGTCATGCCGCCCGTCCCGCCGAACGGACCCGGGGCCGACCCGAACGACCCGCATCCCTGGCAGAACCAGATGCGCGCGGCCCGCGACCGCAACGAGCAGACGCAGTACCAGGCGCACCTGGACCCGAACGACGACCCGCTGCGCCGCCGCCCCCAGCGCCAGGTGGCGCGCCCCCAGCAGCCGCCGCAGCAGCGCCCCCAGCAGTACGCGCCGCAGCAGCCGCGCGGGCAGCGGCCCCAGCAGCAGTACGCCCCCGCGCCGCAGCACCACCAGCCGCAGCACCAGCCCCAGCAGTACGCGGCGCCCCCGCAGGCGCCGCAGCCCCAGCAGCCCGCACCGGCGCCCACGCGCGAGCCGCGGCAGCCGCGTCAGCGCAGCGCCAACCCGATGAAGATCCCGGGTCTTGGCTGCCTCAAGGGCTGTCTGTTCACGATCCTCATCCTCTTCGTCGCGAGCTGGCTGGTCTGGGAGTTCAGCCCGCTCCAGGACTGGATCGGCACGACGAAGGGGTACTGGGAGCAGCTGACGGACTGGTACCACACGGTGGGCGACTGGATCGGCAAGGTCGGCGGCAAGTAGCGCCGTCTGCGTCGGGGCAACCCCTGGACCGGTCCGACGAGTCCGGTGATTTGTCGACACCTGCAGAGTGATTTCCGCTCCCGGAGTGAAGGTTGGCGGCAAGGCCGCGTAGTTTTGTCGCCAACACGCATCCGTAGGAGCAGTCTTGACGCGCAAGATCGGCAGCCGGTACACCGCCCACCAGATCCTGGGCCGTGGCAGCGCCGGCACGGTGTGGCTCGGCGACGGACCCGAAGGCCCCGTCGCCATCAAGCTGCTGCGCGAGGACCTGGCGTCCGACCAGGAACTCGTCGGCCGCTTCGTCCAGGAACGGACGGCTCTGCTCAGCCTCGACCACGCGCGCGTGGTGGGCGTCCACGACCTGGTGGTCGACGGCAACGACCTGGCCCTGGTCATGGACCTCGTCCGCGGCACGGACCTGCGCACCCGCCTGGAGCGGGAGCGGCGCCTGGCCCCGGAGGCCGCCGTCGCCATCGCCGCGGACGTCGCCGACGGGCTCGCCGCCGCGCACGCCGCGGGCATCGTGCACCGCGACGTCAAGCCCGAGAACGTCCTCCTGGACATGCAGGGCCCCCTCGGCCCCGGCGGCGCGCACCCCGCCCTCCTCACGGACTTCGGCGTCGCCAAGCTCATCGACTCCCCGCGCCGCACCCGCGCGACGAAGATCATCGGCACCCCTGACTACCTCGCCCCCGAGATCATCGAGGGCCTGCCGCCGCGCGCCGCCGTCGACATCTACGCGCTGGCCACGGTCCTGTACGAGCTCCTCGCGGGCTTCACCCCCTTCGGCGGCGGCCACCCCGGGGCCGTCCTGCGCCGCCACGTCACCGAGACCGTGGTCCCCCTGCCCGGCATCCCCGAGGAGCTCTGGCAGCTCCTCGTCCAGTGCCTGGCCAAGGCGCCCGCGTCCCGCCTGCGCGCCTCCGAGCTCGCCGCGCGCCTGCGGGAGCTGTTGCCGCTGGTCGCGGGGATGCCGCCGCTGGACGTCGACGAACCCGACACGGAGCCGTCGCAGGCCGAGGAGGCGTACGAGGACTCGGCCCCCGAGCCGCGCGAGGCCGCTCCCCGGCGGGGTGCGGTGCCCCTCGTCCCCGGCTCGGCCTCCACCGACTCCAACCGCGACACGCACACGTCCATGCGGGTCCCCGGCCCCGACGAGCTGGCGGGCGGCGCCCGCGGCACGGCCCGCGCGCCCCGTGCCGCAGGCACGGCCCGCCCCGGCTCCGCCAAGCACCGCGTCTCGGCCCGTCGCCGCCGGATCACGCTCGGGGTGGCGGGCGTGGTGCTCGTCGCGGCGGCGGGCGTCGGCACGTGGGCCGCCACGACCGGCGACGACCCGGACTCCCCCCCGACGGAGCCGGGCAACTCCGCCCCCCGCACGCCCTGACCCCCGCGTACGGGTGGTCCACCTCACCCCGCATGTCGTCCGCGGGTACGCCGTGGCCGCTCGCGCGGTTCCCCGCGCCCCTGGGTGGTCCGCCTGGGCCGGCGTGTCGTCTGCGGGTATGCCGTGGTTGCTCGCGCGGTTCCTCGCGCCCTGGGTGGTCCACCGCACCCCGCACCCAAGGCGCCGCCCCAGGGGCGCGAGGAACTGCGCGCCCAGCCCACAACCACCCGCAGACAGCAGCGCACGCCCGCTCCCCCAGGGGCGCGGGGAACTGCGCGCTCAGCCCCCACGGCCCGCAGGCAGGTCTTCAGGGGCGCGGGGAACTGCGCGACAAGCCCACCGCCGCCCGCAGGCGAACCCGCGGAGCAGTGGAACCCACCCCCACCGCCCCGCCCCGCAGGGCCCCGTCCCCATAACCGTTACCCTGGATTCGTGGCAGTCGTCGATGTATCCGAAGAGCTCAAGTCCCTCTCCTCGACCATGGAGTCGATCGAGGCCGTCCTGGACCTCGACAAGATGAGGGCCGATATCGCCGTGCTCGAGGAGCAGGCGGCCGCACCGTCCCTCTGGGACGACCCCGACGCGGCGCAGAAGATCACCAGCAAGCTGAGCCACCTCCAGGCGGAGGTCAGGAAGGCCGAGGCGCTCCGTGGGCGCATCGACGACCTCGGCGTGCTGTTCGAGATGGCCGAGGAGGAGGACGACCCGGACACCCGCGCCGAGGCCGAGTCCGAGCTCACGGCCGTCAAGAAGGCGCTGGACGAGATGGAGGTCAGGACCCTCCTCTCCGGGGAGTACGACTCCCGCGAGGCCGTCGTCACGATCCGCGCGGAGGCCGGCGGCGTCGACGCCTCCGACTTCGCCGAGAAGCTCCAGCGGATGTACCTGCGCTGGGCGGAGCGCCACGGCTACAAGACGGAGCTCTACGAGACGTCGTACGCGGAGGAGGCCGGCATCAAGTCGACCACCTTCGCCGTCAACGTCCCGTACGCCTACGGCACGCTCTCCGTCGAGCAGGGCACCCACCGCCTCGTGCGCATCTCGCCCTTCGACAACCAGGGCCGCCGCCAGACCTCGTTCGCCGGTGTCGAGATCCTCCCCGTGGTCGAGCAGACCGACCACATCGAGATCGACGAGAGCGAGCTGCGCATCGACGTGTACCGCTCCTCCGGCCCCGGCGGCCAGGGCGTCAACACCACCGACTCCGCGGTGCGCCTGACCCACCTGCCGACCGGCATCGTCGTCTCCTGTCAGAACGAGCGCTCGCAGATCCAGAACAAGGCGACCGCGATGAACGTCCTCCAGGCGAAGCTCCTCGAGCGCCGCCGCCAGGAGGAGCAGGCGAAGATGAACGCGCTCAAGGGCGACGGCGGCAACTCCTGGGGCAACCAGATGCGTTCGTACGTCCTGCACCCGTACCAGATGGTGAAGGACCTGCGGACGGAGTTCGAGGTCGGCAATCCCGAGTCCGTCTTCAACGGCGAGATCGACGGCTTTCTGGAAGCCGGAATTCGCTGGCGCAAGCAGCAGGAGAAGTAAAAGCCGCCGATAACGGCTTTATCGACAAGGCAACTGCCACCCTTGAGGCGGCAGTTGCCTTTTTCGTCACAGTCACATCTCCGTAGGACGGTCAACACCCCAGATTTCGGACATCGCGCCCGCAACGACCTTGACGCTGCTGTGAAAAGTAGAAAGGCTGGCGCGCGGCATGCGTATTCCTGGGGCGCGTGGGATCTGTGGGGGCTGATCGAATCGCCCCCGGCGAACGCAGCCCCGGACGCTGCCTCTCTGACAATTCAGCTACTGGGGGTAGCAACCAGATGACCAAGAAGACGCGGATCCGTGTCGCGCGGATAGCCGCCGGTGCCGTGATCGCCGCCGGCGCCTCGCTGACCGCCGCGGGAGCCGCTTCGGCCCTCGACGTCGGTGTCGACCTCGGCGGCGTCGGAGTCGGCGCGCACGCCGACGACAGCGGCGTCGGCGTGGACGTGGACGTTCCGGGCGCCGAGAACCCGGAGATCCCGGGGCCGGACGACCCCACGGACGACCCGCCGGTGCCCACCGAGGAGCCCACCAGCCCCGAGGAGCCGACGAACGAGCCGACCGAGCCCACCGAGGACCCGGACCCGGACCCGACGACGCAGCCCACCACCGACCCGACCGACCCGGGGAACGGTGACGGCGGCAACACCGGCAACGGCGGCGACACCGGCAACGGCGGCGACACCGGCAACCACGGCGGCAACGGCACCAACCCCGACGGCGGCTCCGTCCCCGTCGAGCAGGGCAAGGGCAAGGACAGCCTGAACGACACCGGCTCCCAGCCGGTCGAGCAGGGTGGCCACACCGCGGACAGGGCCGCTGACAAGGGCGGCAAGGGCGGCGAGCTCGCCGAGACCGGCGCCGCCGAGACCACGTTCCTGCTGATCGGTGCCGCGACGATGATCGCCGGCGGCATCGGCTTCCGCGTCCTGCCGCGTCTCGTCGGCAACCGCGGCGCCGCCGCCTGAATCAGGCGGTGACGTACGCCACGTACGTGTGAAGAAGGGCCCGGAGCTCGATCAAGCTCCGGGCCCTTCTGTCAGGTCTCTGCGGACGCGTGCGTGCCGTGACTGTTCGTGACCGCCCGGCGCGACGCCCAGCCGCTACGCGGTCTGGTGCGCGAGCAGCGCGACCGCCGCGATCAGCACGACGAGCAGCGCTATCAGCGCCGCGGGATTGAGCCCCGCGAAGGGCCCTTCCTGCTGCATACGGGCGCGACTGGCCCGGCACACGGGGCACCGGCCCTCACTCACAGGCGCTGCGCAGTTCGCGCATACCAACCGATCCAGGGTCATGCGCTTCTCCTCCCGCACAGTCTCAGCCTGCCCAACGCTGAGGGGGACCCAATCGTTCCCCCTACCACTGTGCCAGCTTCCGTGGATTTCGGCGCGCCCCGTCGCCTCCCGTCGCCTCCCGGCGCTTTCCGGCGGATCCGTACCCCCGTACTTCCGAGACAATCGGCGCAACTCAGGACGCCGACTGCGCTCGCGCACCGGCTTCGCGTATGGTCACGCTCACCTACCCCCGGCAACCCGTGGTGCATCCGTGATCCGATTCGACAACGTCTCCAAGGCCTATCCGAAGCAGACCCGCCCCGCGCTCAGGGATGTCTCCCTCGAGATCGAGAAGGGCGAGTTCGTCTTCCTGGTGGGGTCATCCGGCTCCGGAAAGTCCACCTTCCTGCGGCTCGTCCTGCGCGAGGAGCGCACCAGCCACGGCCAGGTGCACGTCCTCGGCAAGGACCTCGCGCGCCTGTCCAACTGGAAGGTGCCGCACATGCGGCGCCAGCTGGGCACCGTCTTCCAGGACTTCCGCCTCCTGCCCAACAAGACCGTCGGCGAGAACGTGGCCTTCGCGCAGGAGGTCATCGGCAAGTCCCGCGGCGAGATCCGCAAGTCCGTGCCCCAGGTCCTCGATCTCGTGGGCCTCGGCGGCAAGGAGGACCGGATGCCAGGCGAGCTCTCCGGCGGTGAGCAGCAACGCGTCGCGATCGCGCGCGCGTTCGTCAACCGCCCGAAGCTCCTCATCGCCGACGAGCCGACCGGCAACCTCGACCCGCAGACGTCCGTCGGCATCATGAAGCTGCTCGACCGGATCAACCGGACCGGCACCACCGTCGTGATGGCCACCCACGACCAGCAGATCGTGGACCAGATGCGCAAGCGGGTCATCGAGCTGGAGAAGGGCCGTCTCGTCCGCGACCAGTCGCGCGGCGTCTACGGCTACCAGCACTGACGGTCCCGTCCCCCCGACGGCCCCGTCCCGCTCGTACCGTCTGAACCACCTGATCCACTGAAAGGCCGCCATGCGCGCCCAGTTCGTCCTGTCGGAGATCGGCGTCGGTCTCCGCCGAAATCTCACGATGACCTTCGCGGTCATCGTCTCCGTAGCGCTTTCGCTCGCCCTGTTCGGCGGTTCGCTGCTCATGCGTGACCAGGTGAGCACGATGAAGGGCTACTGGTACGACAAGGTCAACGTCTCGGTCTTCCTCTGCAACAAGGCCGACGCCGAGCAGGACCCCAAGTGCGCCAAGGGCGCCGTCACCAACGAGCAGAAGGACCAGATCCTCCGCGATCTGAAGAAGCTGCCCGTCGTGGACAAGGTCCAGCACGAGTCGGCGGACGAGGCGTACAAGCACTACAAGGAGCAGTTCGGCGACTCACCGCTGTCCAGCTCGCTGACGCCGGACCAGATGCAGGAGTCGTACCGCATCAAGCTCAAGGACCCCGAGAAGTACCAGGTGGTCGCGACCGCCTTCTCCGGGCGCGACGGCGTGCAGTCCGTGCAGGACCAGAAGGGCTACCTGGACAACCTCTTCGGCCTCCTCAACGGCATGAACTGGGCGGCCGTGGCGGTGATGGCGCTGATGCTCGTCGTCGCGCTGATGCTGATCGTCAACACCGTGCGTGTATCGGCGTTCAGCCGCAGACGTGAGACCGGCATCATGCGGCTGGTCGGCGCGTCCAGCTTCTACATCCAGATGCCGTTCATCATGGAGGCCGCGGTCGCCGGTCTCATCGGCGGCGGTGTCGCCTGCGGAATGCTGCTGATCGGCCGGTACTTCATGATCGACCACGGCCTCGAACTCTCGGAGAAGATCAACCTGATCAACTTCATCGGCTGGGACGCGGTCCTGGCCAAGCTGCCGCTGGTGCTCGCGATCGGCCTGCTGATGCCCGCGCTTGCCGCGTTCTTCGCGTTGCGCAAGTACCTGAAGGTGTGACAAGAGCCCTCCGGGTGTCCGGGCGCCGTACGGTTCAACCAGCCGTACGGCGCCCTCCGTTGTCCTAGACTCACCGTCATGTCAGGCCTCGACCGGTTCGCCGATCGGATCTCCGCGCCCCGCCGCATCCGCCGCGGGGCCACGCTGACATTGGTCTTCGCGAGCGTCCTCGCGACGGGGGCCGCCACCGGATCATGGAGCGACGCGGCGGACGACAGCCGGAACGCGCCACCTCCTTTGCTGCGGTCCGACACCGTGCTGTCGTCGGCCGACGGGACCGGCACCGCCGAGAAGGCCGCGGACGCGGCCGCCGAGGCCATGGCCGACGGCAAGTCCGGCAAGAAGGCCGCCGAGGAGGCCGTCAGCCGCAGCGGGGACCGCTGGGGCTCGGTCTACTCCCCGGGGGAGTACCAGGAGTTCGAGAAGGCGCTCGGCGGCGGGTACACGGGCGTCGGCCTGTGGGCCCGGCGCACCGCGGAGGGGCGCATCGAGGTCTCCCGGGTCCGCGAGGGCGGGCCCGCCGACCGGGCCGGGCTCCGCGAGGGCGACCGGCTGCGCTCCGTCGACGGCGCGCGCGTCACGGGACGCCCGGTCACGGAGGTCCTCACCCGGCTGCGGGGGAACCGTGCGGGCACCCCGGTCGTTCTCGGCCTGGAGCGCGGCACGCGCGCGTGGCGCGAGACGCTGCACCGGGCCCACCTCTCCACGGACCCCGTCACCGTCACCCAGCTGCCGAGCGGCGCCGTCCTGATCAAGGTCGCGGCGTTCACCAAGGGCTCCGGGGACGCCGTGCGGGACGCGGTGCGCACGGCCCCCGAGAACGCCGGAATACTCCTCGACCTGCGCGGGAATTCCGGGGGCCTGGTCTCGGAGGCGGTCACGGCCGCGTCCGCGCTGGTCGACGGCGGCCTGGTCGCCACGTACGACGTACGCGGGGAGCAGAAGGCGCTGCACGCCGAGCGGGGCGGCGACACGGACAGACCCCTGGTCGCGCTGGTGGACGGCGGCACGATGAGCGCGGCCGAGCTGCTCACGGGCGCCCTCCAGGACCGCGGCCGCGCGGTCGTGGTGGGCTCGAGGACCTTCGGCAAGGGATCGGTCCAGATGCCGAGCCGCCTGCCGGACGGATCCGTCGCCGAGCTGACCGTCGGCCACTACCGCACCCCGTCGGGGCGCGCGGTGGACGGCCGGGGCATCACGCCGGACCTGGAGGCCGAGGACGGGGCTGAGAAGCGGGCCGAGACAGTATTGACTGGCCTCGGACCCCCCTCGTAGTGCGAAAATGGCCGCACTATGGCGAAGGAAAAGGTAAAGCGCAAGGCCGCGAAGGCCGCTGAGAAGGCCCCTGCCCGCAAGATGGTCGCGCAGAACAAGAAGGCGCGGCACGACTACCACATCCTGGACACCTACGAGTGCGGCCTGGTGCTGATGGGCACCGAGGTCAAGTCGCTGCGGATGGGCCGGGCCTCCCTGGTGGACGGCTTCGTGCACATCGACCGCGGCGAGGCGTGGCTGCACAACATCCACGTCCCGGAGTACGTACAGGGCACCTGGACCAACCACTCCGCCACGCGGAAGCGCAAGCTCCTGCTGCACCGGGCCGAGATCGACAAGCTGGAGTCCAAGTCGCAGGAGACGGGTCACACGATCGTGCCCCTCGCCCTGTACTTCAAGGACAGCCGGGTCAAGGTCGAGATCGCGCTGGCCAAGGGCAAGAAGGAGTACGACAAGCGGCAGACGCTCCGCGAGAAGCAGGACACGAGGGAGACGAGCCGCGCGATCTCGGAGGTGCGGCGCCGGCAGGGCATCGCTTAGCCCGCCCGACAGGAATAGGCTGGCACCGTCGTACGTTGGTCACGTACGATGGGTCTTGCCCCGCTGGTGACGGGGCGCCCGGATCGGAAGATCCACCTTGAAAAATCAACATGGGGATGATCGGTTTCGACAGCGGATGTCGAAGCAGGGGAAGCGTGTCGAGGAAGCGGCAATGATCTCGTAAACCATATGTCGCAAAAAATAATCGCCAACACCAAGCGCGATTCCTTCGCCCTCGCTGCCTAAGTAGCGACTTGCGAAGTGTCAGCCCGGGGCTGTTCCCGACCCGGATCCTGGCATCAGCTAGGGAACTAAACTTCTAGACCCGGTCACGGGGTTTAGAAGGAAATCAAACAGTGGCTGGGCCCGTCGGCGACTTGTTCGCGTGATCGCCGGGGCCGAGAAAATCGCAGCGAACTGCACACGGAGAAGCCCTGATTCTGCACCGTTGGACGCGGGTTCGATTCCCGCCATCTCCACAATTCCCATGTGAGGCGAAAGCCCTCCGGTCACCGGCCGGGGGGCTTTCGTCGTAGATGGCCGTTGTTCGTCGTCGGCCAAGCCGGAGTGGGGTCTGTCGGGACGCCTTCGAGTCGGGGATGCTCCAGGGTCATGAAGAGACCCGTGAGACGCGTCAACACCCGCATGCGCCACTGGATCTGGCCCGCCGTGCTCGCCGTCGCGGCGGCCGGGCTCTCCGCCGGTTCCCCGGCCGGCGCCGACTCCGACCGGTCGGGGCTGCCCGAAGCCATCGACACCATCCTCGGCGACCCGCGCATGGAGGGCGGCGTGGCGAGCGTCGTGATCGCCGACTCCGCGTCCGGCGACGTCCTCTACCAGCACCGCTCCAGCGGGCGCCTGATGCCCGCATCCAACACCAAGCTGCTCACCTCCGCGGCGGCCATGGAGCTCCTCGGCCCCGACCACCGCTTCACCACCGACGTCCTCTCCGACGGCTCCCGGCACGGCCGGACACTCCGGGGTGACCTGTACCTGCGCGGCACCGGCGACCCGACGACACTCGCCAAGGACTACGGCCAACTCGCCGCGAAGATCGCCGACTCGGGGATCAGGCGGGTCACGGGGCGCCTCGTCGCCGACGACACCCGCTTCGACAGCAGGCGCATCGGTGACACCTGGGCCGGCGACGACGAGTCCTCGTACTACGCCGCGCAGATCAGCGCCCTCAGCGTCGCGCCCGACACGGACTACGACACCGGGACGGTCATCGTCCAGGTGGCACCCGGCGCGCGGCCCGGGGACAGACCGCGAGTGAGCGTGACGCCGAAGACCGACTACGTGGACATCGATCTGCGGGCGACCACCGTCGCCGGGGGCGGCGCCGACACCGTCGCCGTGGAGCGGCAGCACGGCAAGAACACCATCACCGTCAGCGGCACCGTCCCCGTCGGCGGGGACACCACCAAGGAGTGGGTCACCGTCTGGGAGCCCACCGGATACGCGGCCGACGTCTTCAGGGACGCCCTCGCCGCGCACGGCGTGCGGGTGAGCGGACCGACCAGGACCGGGACCGCCACGCCGAAGGGCGCCCGGCAGCTGGCCTCGCACGACTCCATGCCGCTCAAGGAGCTCATGGTCCCGTTCATGAAGCTCTCCAACAACATGCACGCGGAGAGCCTCACCAAGGCCATGGGTCACCGCGCGACCGGGCGCCCCGGGAGCTGGGACGACGGCATCGCCGCGATCGGCGGGTACCTGAAGACGGCCGGCGTCGACCCGGGCAGGATCCGTCAGGTCGACGGCTCCGGGCTGTCCCGCAAGGACAACGTCGCGGCCGAGCAGTACATCAGGCTGCTGCGGTCGGTGAAGGGCGAGCCGTGGTTCGCCGACTGGTACGCGTCCCTTCCGGTGGCCTGCGCCCCGGACAAGTTCACCGGCGGCACGCTGCGTTCGCGGATGTGCGGGACTCCGGCGGCCCTCAACGTCCACGCGAAGACGGGGACGCTGACGGGGGCGTCCGCTCTGTCCGGTTACGTCAAGGACAAGGACGGGCGCGAACTGGTCTTCAGCATCATCCTCAACAACTACCTGCCGTCGTCGGTGAAGGCGCTGGAGGACGCCATCGTGGTCACGCTCGCCTCGTCGACGGGGGACAGGGCCGTCCTGGTCACGCCGCGTTCGAAGCGCGCGTCCGGGCGGGACGGCGGCGAGCTGGAGTGCTCGTGGCGCAAGCCTGCGCGGTGCTGAGCAGCAGCGCACAGCAGGCGGCGGTGACCGGCACTCCGTAGCCCGCGGTGGTGCCCAGGTGCTCCACCGCCCAGCCGCCGCCCGCAGCCCCGCACGCGATGCCCCCGAGGAGGCCGGTCACGGCGAGGGTCATGCCCTCGTTCAGCCGCCCCTCGGGGGTGCGCCGCTGGACCAGCGTCATGCCGGTGACCAGCGTGGGCGCCGTCGCCATCCCGGCGACGAGCAGCGCTCCGGAGAGGACGGTCAGCGAGCCCGTCACCACCACGGCGAGCAGGGGCAGCGTCATCATGGCCGCCATCGCGGCGGCGCACAGGAGGTGGCGGCGGCCGAGCGGCCCGCTCGGTCTCACGGCTCCGTAGAGGAGGCCCGCGGCGCAGGAGCCCGCGGCCTGCAGGGCGAGGACCACGCCCGCGGCAGCCTTGTGGCCCTGGGAGTCCGCGAAGGCGATGGTGACGACTTCGAGGGAGCCGAAGACGGCACCGGTGGCGAGGAAAGCGGCCAGCAGGGCGGGCATCCCGCGCGCGCGGAGGGGCGATTTCGCCTCCGCGGACGTTTTCGTACGTCCCTGGGGCGGGGGTTCCGTCGAGCGCTGGGCGGCGAAGACGAGGATGCCGCTCACCAGCAGGACCACGCCGGTCAACGTGCCGGCCTGGGGGAAGAACGTGCCGCAGAGGAAGGCCGCGAGGACCGGGCCGAGCATGAAGCAGAGCTCGTCGGTGGCCTGCTCGAAGGAGTTGGCGGTGTGCACGGCCTGTGTGTCGTCCTTGAGGAGGTGGGCCCAGCGGGCCCGGGACATGCCTCCCGTGTTGGGGGTCGTGGCCGTGGCGGCGTACGACGCGAAGAGCGTCCAGTCCGGCGCCCCGTAGCGCACGCACAGCAGCAGTGAGAGGGAGCCGAGGGCGGCGACGAGGGTGGCGGGGACGGCGACGCGCGCCTGGCCGTGGCGGTCGACGAGCCGCGCCGTCCAGGGCGCGACGACGGCGGTCGCCGCGAGTCCGGTCGCGGTGACGGCGCCGGCCAGGGCGTACGAACCGCGCGCCCCGGAGATCATGATGACGGCGCTCACGCTGAACATGCCCATGGGGAGGCGGGCGACGAGGTTGCCGAGGGTGAAGGCGGTGGCGCCGGGTATCGCGAAGAGTCGCGCGTAGGGGTTGCGGGGCATGGAGCCAGCCTCGCCGGGAGAGATCGGCGGGGTCCAACACCTTCTGGGTGCCGATTCACGCACCTGCGTTGTAGGTTCCTGCGATGACCGCAGAACCAGTCGTACGCCGCCGCGATGTGGACCCGCGCCTGCTGCGCGCCTTCGTCACCGTCGCGGAGGAGCTGCACTTCACCCGGGCGGCCTCCAGGCTGTACGTCGCACAGCAGGCGCTGAGCCGTGACATCCGGCGCCTGGAGCGGGAGTTGGGCGCCGGGCTCTTCGCGCGTACGACGCGGCAGGTCGTGCTGACCGCCGACGGCGAGCGGCTGCTGCCGTACGCGCGGCGCGTCCTGGAGGCCCAGGACGACCTGGCCGCAGCCGCCATCGGCGCGGCCCGCCCGCTGCTCGTCGACCTCAACAGCCCCGGCCTGGTCTTCGGGCGCATCCTGGAACGGGCCCGCGAACTCAGCCCGGAGTGCGAGCTGATGGCCCGCTTCGAGAGCGGACTCACCGGCGCCGCCGCCGAGTTGCTCGCCGGGCGGCTCGACGTCTCCTTCGGGCGCTTCGCGGGTCTGGCTCCCGCGCTGCGGGCCGGGCTCGACCAGCAGCCCGTGCGGTACGAGCCGATGGCCGTGCTGCTTCCCTCCGGCCATCGGCTGACGGAGCTCGACGCGGTGCCGCTGGACGCGCTCGCGGGCGAGACCGTGTACGCGGGGGCCGGCAACCCCAGGACGCCGGAGTGGACCGACCTCGCACGCTGCCTCTTCAAGGGGCGCGGCATCGAGATCGCGCCACCCGTGCCGCTCGCCGTCGGCGTCGCGGAATTCGAACGAGTCATGGCGAAGAACCGGTATCCGGTCCTCGCGGTGGTGGACTTCCCGGCCATGCGGGGAGCCGAGCTGCGGCCGCTGACCGATCCCGTCCCGCTGTCCCCGGTGTCGCTGGTGTGGCGAAGGGGCCTTGTACACCAGGGACTTACCGCGATGCGCACGGCCGCCGCGACGCTCGCCGCCGAGGAAGGCTGGCTGGACAGGCCTTCGGGCGCCTGGGTTCCGACCGCAGATTCACTCATCATGATGAGTCCGAACTGACGACAACCACACGCCTCGCTCCGGTGCGTACATTCGTGGCCTGAGGGTTCTCGAGTGCAGCTTGAGCACACCTCGAATGCATGGTGAAAGTGGGGGCGTTGGGATCGGGTGGGGGCCCGGTCCGGTCGGCGGGCACTCGTGTTCGTACGCGCACCCGAGCCGGATATGTGGGGGGTTGTGCGTACGCATGGAAACGTGGCGAGAAGATGCCCTGTCAGGACACACTCATGATCCGAACGAGGTCACCGTTCAGATCGACGGCGTCGGGCGCCAACTGGCGGACCTGCCTCCCGACCCGGGCCGGGAGGCCACGGCCGACGGGCCGGTGTTCGTCGACGAGACGGGCCGCCGCAACCGGAGATTCCGCAGGCTCGGCGTGATCGTCGGCATCGTCTGCGCGGTCTACGCGGTGGTCATCGTCGGCACGCTGCTCTCGGGCAACTCCAGCGCGCCCTGGCTGCCCATGCCGGGCCCCGAGGACGACAAGCCCGCGAGCAGGATGCGGCTCCCCGACCGCCCGGCGGTACCCGCCGATCCGTACTTCCCGTCGAGGGTGTCGCCGTCGGACGAGGCCAGGGGCGGCCCCGACGGAATGCCGGAGTCCGGTGACAGCGGCGAGCTCGGCCCCTTCCGGGCCGGGGGCGACGACAGCCGGAGCACGCCCTTTGCCCCCGGCCCCGGTTCCAGCTCCGGCACCAGCACTGGCACCGGCTCCGACACCGGCCCCGACACCGGCTTCGGCCCCCGTCCCGCCGACGGCGTCGACAGGCCAGGCCCGGGCCCCGGTCCGGCCGTCGGGACCCCCGGCCCGGTCCCGCCCGGCGGCACCGCGGGCCCCGGCTCCGGACCCGGCCCCACCGATCCGACCGTCCCGCCCGTCGAGCCGCCCCCGGCGTCCCCCGAGCCCAGCGTCAACGGCGGTGTCAGCGGCGGCGGAAGCGGGGGAGACGGCGGAGGCGCGGGCGCAGGCGGCGAGGCCCCCGTCGTCTATACCTCTCCCGCGGCGCGGTCCGTCTCGGACACCAAGCCGTCCTCGGAGGGCGCACAGCGATGAACTTCCGCACCACCCGGGGCCGGTCCGGCCGCCTCCGGGCCGACGGCCACACCCACGGGCCACGCACCCACGGGCCACGCGCCCGCGGGCCCGGCGCCCACGGCCAAGCCTCCCCGGGCCCGGCCACTGACGCCCGTCCCGGCCCGGCACAGAACCGGCACGCCCCTGGCAGCGGACGGCGCAGCGGACGGCGCCGCCACCGCCTGCCCCTGCGCCATCTGCTGCCCCCGCTGCTCCTCGTCGCGCTGCTCGCGATGCTGATGCTGCGCGGGTACGTGCACAGCGAGATCCTCGCCGACCACCGCGTCAGGCCCCCCGCACCCACCGATCACGTGCCGCGGAAGATCCTTGAGGGCGGCCCCGTCATCGACACGCGGGGCGGCCGCGAGACCACGCTCAAGGTGCCCGACCACCGGCTCGTGCTCACCTTCGACGACGGCCCCGATCCGGAGTGGACGCCCAAGGTCCTCGACGTCCTGAAGGAGCACCACGCCCACGGCGTCTTCTTCGTCACCGGCACCATGGCCTCGCGCTACCCCGGCCTCGTGCGGCGCATGGTGGACGAGGGGCACGAGGTGGGCCTGCACACCTTCAACCACCCCGACCTCTCCTACCAGTCCACGAGCCGCATCGACCGGGAGCTCTCGCAGAGCCAGCTCGCGCTGGCGGGCGCCGCGGGCATCCGGACCTCGCTCTTCCGCCCGCCGTACTCGTCCTTCGCGAACGCCATGGACGACAAGTCGTACCCGGTCACGCGGTACATAGGCCGCCGCGGCTACCTCACCGTGGTCAACAACACCGACAGCGAGGACTGGCAGCGCCCCGGCGTCGACGAGATCATCCGCCGGGCCACGCCCAAGGGCGGCGCGGGCGCCGTCGTCCTCCTGCACGACTCCGGCGGCGACCGCTCCCAGACCGTCGCCGCGCTGGACCGCCTCCTGCCCGGACTGGACCGCAAGGGGTACCGGCTGGTCAACCTCACCGAGGCCCTGGCCGCGCCGAGCGCGCACACCGAGGTCAGCGGCGTGGAGCTGTGGAAGGGAGAGGCCTGGGTCTTCCTCGTCGGGGTTTCCGAGCACCTCACCGACGGGCTCGCCGTGGCACTCGCCGTCATCGGCGTCCTGGTCCTCGCCCGCTTCGGACTGATGCTGCTGCTCTCCGCGGTGCACGCGCGCCGGGTGCGACGGCGCGACGACGGCCGGTTCCCGCCGGTCACCGAACCGGTCTCGGTCCTGGTCCCCGCCTACAACGAGGCCAAGTGCATCGAGGCGACGGTCCGCTCCCTGATGGCGGGCGACCACCCCATCGAGGTCATCGTCATCGACGACGGCTCCTCGGACGGTACGGCACGCCTCGTGGAAGGGCTGTGCCTGCCGGACGTACGCGTCGTACGCCAGCGGAACGCGGGCAAGCCGGTCGCCCTCAACCGAGGCCTGGCCAACGCCCGCTTCGACCTCATCGTGATGATGGACGGCGACACCGTCTTCGAGCGGTCCACCGTCAGCGAACTCGTGCGGCCCTTCGGCGACCCGCGCGTGGGCGCAGTCGCGGGCAACGCGAAGGTCGGCAACCGCGACTCGCTCATCGGCGCCTGGCAGCACATCGAGTACGTGATGGGGTTCAACCTCGACCGCCGGATGTACGACATGCTGCGCTGCATGCCGACGATCCCGGGCGCGGTCGGCGCGTTCCGGCGGTCCGCCCTGGAGCGGGTCGGCGGCATGAGCGACGACACCCTCGCAGAGGACACCGACATCACGATGGCGCTGCACCGTGACGGCTGGCGCGTCGTCTACGCCGAGAAGGCGCGCGCCTGGACCGAGGCCCCGGAGTCGGTCCAGCAGCTCTGGTCCCAGCGCTACCGCTGGTCGTACGGCACGATGCAGGCGATCTGGAAGCACCGCGGGGCACTCGTCGAGTCGGGCCCTTCCGGCCGCTTCGGCCGGGTCGGACTCCCGCTGGTGTCGCTGTTCATGGTCCTGGCCCCGCTCCTGGCACCCCTCATCGACGTCTTCCTCCTCTACGGCCTGGTCTTCGGCCCCACCCAAAAGACCGTCCTCGCATGGCTGGGCGTGCTCACGGTGCAGGCGGTCTGCGCGGCGTACGCCTTCCGCCTCGACCGCGAACGCATGACCCACCTGATCTCGCTGCCCCTCCAACAGGTCCTCTACCGGCAGTTGATGTACGTCGTGCTGCTCCAGTCCTGGATCACCGCTCTCACCGGGGGCCGGCTCCGCTGGCAGAAGCTCCGGCGCACGGGAGTGGTGGAGGCGGCGCCCGTATCCATCCCCGGGCAGCGCACGGGCAGCCATGAGCGGAGGCCCGTCGCATGAGCCACGGCCGCGTACCGGAGGGCTTGCGTCCGCCCAGCATCGACACGACGCGTTCGGCGGCTCGCGAGGAGCCGGGGTGCGAGGGGCGGGGGCGCGGGGAGCGGGGGCGTGAGGGGCCGGGGCGCGACCGTTACCTGGACCTCCTGCGCTCCCTCGCGCTCGTCCGCGTCGTCGTCTACCACCTCTTCGGCTGGGCATGGCTGACGATCGTCTTCCCGTCCATGGGGGTGATGTTCGCGCTGGCGGGCTCACTGATGGCGCGCTCGCTGAAGCGGCCCGCGTGGAGCGTGATCAAGGGCCGCGTGCGCCGACTCCTCCCGCCCATGTGGGTGTTCAGCGCGGTGGCGCTCACGCTGCTCTTCGCGGGCGGCTGGAACATCTCCGGGGACCCCGACCACGGGGGCACGTGGGGCCTGCTCTCGATGGTCGGCTACGTGGTGCCGGTGGGCGCCGCGCCCTTCCCGTGGCACCTGGGCGATCAGGCGGGACTCCTGGAGGACACCTGGGCGGTGCAGGCGGTGGGACCGCTCTGGTACATCCGCGCGTACCTGTGGTTCGTCCTCGCGTCCCCGTTGCTGCTGCGGGCGTTCCGCAGGTTTCCCTGGGCGACGCTGCTCGCCCCGCTGGCGCTGACGGCGGTGGTCGGCACGGGCGTCGTGACGATTCCCGGCGAGACGGGCAACACGGTCTCGGACTTCGCGGTCTACGGCAGCTGCTGGGTCCTGGGCATCGCCCACCAGGAGGGCGTACTGGCGCGGGTCCCGCGCTACCTGGCCGTGTCGGCCGCCGCCCTCGTCATGGCCTTCGGCCTCTGGTGGGCCTCGGCGCATCCGGGCCCGGACGGCTGGGACCTGAACGACATCCCGCTGGCGCAGGCGACGTGGTCGCTGGGTTTCGTGGTCATCCTGCTCCAGTACGCGCCGTCCTGGCAGGAGTTGCCGGGAAGGCTGGCGAAGTGGGACAAGCTGGTCACGCTCTCCAACCGGCGGGCGATCACGATCTACCTCTGGCACAACTTCCTCATCATGGCGACGGTGCCGATCATCGACATGGCGTACGACCTGTCGCTCATGGAGGACGAACGCTGGAGTTCGGCGCTCGACTCGACGTACATGCTGTGGATGACCGTCCTGGTCTGGCCGTTGATCGGCCTGACGGTGGTGGCCGTGGGGTGGGTCGAGGACCTGGCGGCGAAGCGGAGGCCGAGGCTGTGGCCGGATGGACGGACGTACGGACGTACGGGCGGACGGGCGGACGGGCGGAAGTGGAGGTTCCACTCCCGGCACCGCCCGCGGCCCGTTTGCGCCTCGTACCGCGAAGCGAAAGGGAACCGGGCTCGATGAGTGACTGACGGCTGACCGATGGTCGACCGAAGCCAGCCGAAAGCTGGTCGAAGGGCAGGGGTTTGGGTCGGTATGCCCCGCTGCTAGGCACACTCGCCGCTGGCATGGCCACAGTCCCCATGGATAGCTTGGTTCACTCCAGAGAACCTCCCACCCTTCACAGGAGCTGACCGACCGTGAACCGCCGCCCCACTTTGCTCGCAGCGGCCGCCATGACTGTTGCGGCAGTCGTCTCGCTTTCGGCCTGCGGAGGGAGTGACGGCGATTCCCAGGACAAGGACAAGATCGCCGGCGCGGACTCGGGTGGCAGGGCGAGCGAATCGCCGTCCGCCAAGGCGTCCGACGACGGGGTCGACCGGCCGGAGATCGAGTTGCCGAAGGGGGTGAAGAACGTCTTCGAGGGCGGCAGGACCGGTGACTCGAAGAAGGACGCCGTGCTGGCCGACAACGAGCGGTGGCTCAACTCCCTGATCGAAGCGGTGACCGTCGAAGCCAAGGATCACCCGGCGCTGAAGTTCTACGCGGCGGGCGACGGCCTGGTGGCGTCGGCGGAGTACATCCAAGGGTTCCAGGAGAAGAAGAAGAGCTTCGTCGGGACCATTCGGTACTACGACCGCAAGGTCACTTTCCTCAAGGACGGTGTCGCGGCGGTGTCGTACTGCAAGGACGGCACCAAGACGTACCCCAAGGATCTGAAGACCGGCACGGTGGACAGGTCGATCGAGGGCTCCGCGAGTGACTACGCCTTCGTCAACACGCGCGTGACGAAGAACGACAAGGGCGTGTGGCAGACGGACTCCGTCACGTCCACGACGGCATCCAAGAAGTGCACGCCGTGAGCGCCCGGAAGCCGTCGGTCCGTTGGTTCGCTCCTGCCCTGGCGGTAGCTGTGGCACTGATCCCCGCTACGGCCCACGCCGGCGGCGGCGACAATGGCGGCGGCGGCGACATCGGGAACGGGCAGCAGTCGAAAGGCACCCGCCAGGGCAGGTACCTCGGCGTCGAGACCAAGATCCGGACCACGGTCGAAGGCAGCCCGAAGTCCGCGAAGACCGGCACGCTCACACCCGCCAACAGCAACTGGGACCCGCCCGCCTGCTGGTACGAGCCCGCCTACACGCCGAAGCAGATCGAGGCGACGGTCAAGGCGATCCGGACGATGAAGGTCTTCGGGATCGGCGACTTCGTGGGCGGGGTCTTCGACTCGTACTTCAAGGAAGGCCACCCGTACAAGAACTACAACCTGGACAAGCAGGGCGACGGGCAGTTCTGGGCGGCGGTCGTCGACGACAAGCGCAAGGACGAACCCGGGGCCAAGGCCTGCACCAAGCTCCCGTTCTGGGTGGCGAAGGGCGAGACGCCGAAGGAGCCGCTCGCCGTCTCCCCCAGGGTTCTCGCCGAGTACGCATACGGCCAACTCCCGGTTCCCGACACCGAGATCGAAATGGCGCCGAAGGGCGAGACGAAGGTCAACCTGCCGACGTGGGTGTGGCTGGACAAGGCGAGGTTCAAGAAGGTCTCGGTGACCGCGAGCCTCCCGGGAACGGATCTGTCCGCCACGACGACGGCCAAGCCGGTCTCGCTGAAGATCGAGCCGGGAACGGGCGACGCCGAGACGTTCCCCGCCTCCGGTGAGTGCCCCATCAAGGACGGCCGGATCGGCAGTCCTCGCGCCAAGGGAACACCGGCGGACACGGATCCGCCGTGCGGAGTGCGGTATCTGCGGTCGTCGGGCGACGGATCGTACGAGCTCAGGGCCACCCTCACGTGGGAGGTCCGCTGGACGAGCACCTCGGGTGAGGGCGGCAAGCTGCCGGCGGGTGAGTTCGGCGCGGCGCAGGACGTCGTCGTGCGAGAGGTTCAGTCGGTCAACCGGTAGCAGGACGACGCGGACGAGGAGAGGGAACGGCATGGGGAACGGGCGCGAGCGGGTCAGCAGCGGGCAGGTGCGGAAGATGTTCCGGCTCATGGCGAGCGGGGAGCCCGTGGTGCTCACCACCCCCATGTCCTCGCTGAAGAAGCTCGCCCGACTCGCGTACGTCGCCGAGCAGTTCGGCTACCAGTACATGGACGCTCGTTACAGCGGTGGCCGCAACGCCCAGCTCCAGCTGTTCATCGCCCCCGACCCGAGCCCTCAGGCGCAGCAGCGTGCGGCGCAGTCCTGGGCCATGTATCCGCACGCCGCCGAAGCCGGTGCGCTCCCGCCGTCGCGGCCCGAGGCCGTGGAGCTGATCAAGGCCCGCGCCAAGTTCGACCTCACCGGCAAGAATGCCGAGCAGCGCATGCTGTACGGCATCGGTGGCGTCACCCTCGCCAGTGTGGTGCTGGCCTTCCGCTTCGGGGGCGAGCGCGGTGACTTCGTCGTCGCGGGGATCATCTGGGTCGCCCTGATGGGCCTCGTAGGCATCGGCTTCGTCGTCAACCGGCGACGCAACGCGAAGTTCGCGGCGCGGCTCCAGGGGATGGGCTTCGTGCCGGTGACCGATGAGACGGGGCGCCTTCGGTATCTGCCGCCGGGTACGCCGTGGGGTATGCCGGTGGGTATGCCGGTGGGCCCGCCTCCGGGAGCACCCGCGCCTGTGTACCCGAACCCGTACTTGAGCCCCTCTCCGTATGCGCAGGGACCGTATGCGCCTCAGGCGCCGCACCAGTACCAGCAGCCGCCGTCGGCCTAGGACCCGTGCCGACGGGCTGCCTTCAGCGTTCGTATCAGGGCGTGCAGTGGTGTGGGGGCGGTGATGAGGATCGTCTCGGGGGTGTCGCTTTCGCGGAGGTGGATCGTGTCGGGGGCGGGTGCGGATATGTAGACGCAGTTCGAGGAGTCGGGACTGAACGTGGACTTCTGCCAGTGGGGGGTGGGCAACTCCGGCATGACTGGTGCCTCTCAGGTGTCCTGGGCGATGCGGTGGATGAGGTCGCGGGACTCGGCGGGCCCCAGCGCGTTCTCCTCCATGCGGGCAATCACGAAGCGGTACTTCTCCAACTGTGCTTCGGCGTCGAGGAATTCACAGCCGTGGTGTGCGTCCAGCTGGACTGTATCGAGCTGTGGCACGGGCCCACTGAGGTAGTCGATGGGCTGCCCCGTGCCGGGGAAGGACCCCCTGCCGAACGGGAGTACGCGCACGGTGACGTGTTCGAGCTCGCTCATCTCCAGGATGTGGTGGAGCTGGCCTCGTACGGTGGCGGCTCCGCCGTATCCCATGTGCAGGGCGCCTTCGGTATCTGCCGCCGGGTACGTCGTGGGGTACGCCGGGGGGGGGTATGCCGGTGGGCCCGCCTCCGGGGGTGCCCGCGCCTGTGTACCCGAACCCGTACTTGAGCCCCTCTCCGTATGCGCAGGGGCCGTACGCGCCTCAGGCGCCGCACCAGTACCAGCAGCCGCCGTCGGCCTAGGTCCCGTGCCGACGGGCTGCCTTCAGCGTTCGTATCAGGGCGTGCAGTGGTGTGGGGGAGGTGATGAGGATCGTCTCGGGGGTGTCGCTTTCGCGGAGGTGGATCGTGGCGGGGGCGGGTGCGGATATGTAGACGCAGTTCGAGGAGTCGCCACTGAAGGTCGACTTCTGCCAGTCGGGTCGCATGGGGGACGTCTTCTCTCAGAGCTGCTGGGCGAGGTTGTGGATGAGGTCGCGTGACGCGCGAGGGGTGAGCGCGCCGTGCTCCAGTCGATCCAGTACGGTGCGGTACTTCGCCAACTGTGCCTCGGCATCCAGGAATTCGCATCCGTGGTGTGTGTCCAGCTGCACTGTGTCGAGTTGCGGTACGGCCCCGGCGAGGTAGTCGACGGACTGTCCGGTGCCGGGGAAAGCGGCGTCTCCGAAGGGAATGACCCTGATGGTGACGTTGGGCAGCTCGCTCATGGCGACGAGGTGGAGCAGCTGGGCGCGGCTGGTGGCGGAACCGCCGAAGCCCATGCGCAGGGCGGACTCGTGGATGGTCGCCGCATACGGGGCGGGGGAGTCCCTGTGAAGCACTTCCTGGCGCTTGATGCGGTGTGTGAGGCGGTGCTCGATCTCGTACTGACGCATGGGCGGGACCACTGCGCGGAAGAGGGCGCGGGCGTGGTCCGTCGTCTGCAGGAGTGCGGGGATGTGGATGACCAGGGCAACCCGGAACTCCCGCGTGTAGTGCTCCAGTTCGGCCAGATCGATCAGGCTTACGGGGAGGTGATCTCGGTACTCGTCCCACCAGCCCCGCTTGCGGCCGCCTGTCATGGCGGCCAAGGCGTCGAGCAGCGAGTCGTCGGCGCAGTTGTAGGTGCGGGCGAAGCTGCGGATACGGTCGGCGCCCACAGGGTAGCGGCCGGCCTCGATGCTGCTGATCTGGCCCTGCCTGAGGCCCAGCTGCTCGGCGGCGGCTGTCGCGGTCAGTCCTGCCTGCTCTCGTAGCTTGCGCAGTTCGGTGCCCAGTCGCCGCTGGCGGAGGGTCGGGTTGGTGCTGGGCGGCACGTGTGCCTTCTCTCTTGCAGGGCGTGGCCCTCGCGTCACCCACACGAGGGAAATGTGAAGTGTGTTGCCTGTTCGGTATCAAGTATCACACTGACTCCTCTACGGTGAGTCGCATACCGCCCAACTGGCCTCGTCCATAAGCCGGAAGAGCACCGCATAACGGCGGCATCGCCACCGCTGGACGCCAGGCGGGCACCCCCTTCCTCCCAGGAGCCATCCATGGTCACCGTAACCCCACCCGAAGGCTGGTCCTACGCGCTCCACCTGCCCCATGACCCCCGCGCCCCACGCGTGGCCCGTATGACCCTGCGGGCCGCCCTCGCCGGTCACGGCATGGCCGAACTCGGCCACATCGCCGAGCTGTTGACGTCCGAGCTGGTCACCAATGCCTACCGGCACACCGAAGGGCCCGCCTCGCTGCGACTGCGATCCGTGCGGGCGGGCCGGCTCCGGGTGGGGGTGTGCGACACCAGTTCCCACATTCCCGCCCCCTTCGACAAGCCGCCCGGGGCCTTCGGGGGCGCAACGGCACCGCCCGCCCCGGAGGGTTCCGGTGGCGGGCGGGGTCTGCATCTCGTGTGCGAGTGTGCCGACTCGTGGGGCGGGTGGCTGCTCGGGCACGAACTCACGGGCCGAGGCGGCAAGTTGTTGTGGTTCGAGCTGGATCGCAGAGGGGTCAGTAGCCGACCGTGAATCGTGCGCGGTGGTGGGCGGGGTGTTCCGCCTCGTCCAGGAGAGCCATCGCGAAGTCCTCCATGGAGATGGCCGAGTTGCCTTCCGCGTCCACCAGCAGCTCGTCCTTGGCGAGGCGGAACTTGCCCGTGCGTATGCCGGGTTCGAAGAGGGCC
Source organism: Streptomyces sp. NPDC044106 (assembly GCF_056433985.1). Lineage (NCBI taxonomy): Bacteria > Bacillati > Actinomycetota > Actinomycetes > Kitasatosporales > Streptomycetaceae > Streptomyces > Streptomyces sp. NPDC044106. Next base: position 357,139 of record NZ_JBWKFZ010000006.1, on the reverse strand, counting down.
GCAGGGCTCAGGTACGTCCAGTCCACGTCCGTCTCCGCCGTGCGGACCGCGTCGTACTGGGCGTTGGACGCCTCGGCTATGTGGCGCCAGGCCGCGGGGACGTAGCGCGGGTCGTCGATCGCGAGGACCCCCTCCGTACCCGGGACCGTGAGGCTGCCCGCGCCGCCGACCACGAGCAGGCGGACGCCGGTGCCGGCCAGGCCCGCGAGCAGTGACGTGGAGACGGTGGCGTGGTCGCCCTCGCGGCCCGGGGCCGGTCTCGTGGCATTGACCACCAGGTCCTGTCGCGCGCTCAACTCCCGTACGTTGTCGGGGTTCGCCGCGTCGCCCGTGCGGTGTACGGCGTCGGGGTGCAGCTCCGTGAAGCGGGCGGAGTCGCGGACGACGGCGGTGACCTCGTGGCCCCGGGAGAGGGCTTCGGTGACGATGCGGCTGCCGGTGTTTCCTGCCGCTCCGAAGACGGTGATGCGCATGGGAGTGCTCCTTGGGTTGTCGGTTGTCGGTTGTCGGTTGTCGGTTATCGGTTATCGGTTCTCGGGGTCTTGCGTGCTGTGGGAGGGCGTCAGCTCGACTTGGGCTGCCGGGGTCCGGAGTTCCTGGCCTGGCCGAGGAGCACGCTCGCCAGCACCAGGGCCAGGCCGACGAGCTGCCACACGGTCAGGGTCTGGCCCAGGAGCAGCAGGCCCGCGAGTGTGGCGACCACCGGGTTGGTCAGGCCGAGGAAGGAGAGCGAGGACGCGGGGAGGCGTTCGATGCCGCGGAACCACAGGGCGTACGCGAGGGCCGTGCCGATGATGCCGAGGTAGGCGTATCCGGCGATGTTGGAGCCGGTGAAGTGGTCGGGCAGGCCCTCGGCGGTGAGGGCGACGGGGGCCAGGATCAGGCCGCCCGCGGTCAGCTGCCAACCGGTCAGGGCCAGGAGCGAGACGCCCTCGGGTCGACCCCACCGCTTGCTGAGCACCACGGCGAAGGCCATCAGCGTGGTGGCCGTCAGCATCGCCGCGATTCCCGCGAGGTCGACCACCGCGCTGCCGCGCAGGACGAGGAGGGCGACGCCCCCGACTCCGACGAACCCGGCGGTCAGCGTACGGCGGGTGGGGCGCACCTTCAGGATGCCGACTCCGAAGCCCGCCACGAGCAGGGGCATGACCGCGCTGATCGTCGAGGCGACGCCGCCGGGCAGGTGGTAGGCGCCGAAGAAGACGAGCGGGAAGAAGGCGCCGAAGTTGAGTACGCCGAGCACGGCGGCCTTCCACCACCAGTCGCCGCGCGGCAGTCGCCGGGTGAGGGCGAGGAGGATGAGACCGGCGGGCAGGGCGCGCAGGGCGGCGGCGAGCAACGGACGGTCGGGCGGCAGGAGTTCGGTGGTGGTGACGTAGGTGGTGCCCCAGGTGGCGGGGCCGATGGCGGCGAGCGCGGCGATGCCGGCGGCGGCTTTGGCGGAGGTGCGGGGGGCCGGGGCCTGCTCCCGGACTCCCTGGGCCTGGACGGTCGAGCTCCGGACGGTCGGGCTCTGGACGGTCGGGCTCTGGACATCGCTCTGCACGGACATGACGCTTCCCCTCGTTTTCCCCTGAACGCTGTTATTCTCAACGTTGAGATAAATATGGGCCCTGGGCCTGCGAACGTCAAGTATCTGAACGTTGAGAGATCTGCGTGCGCGGAGAAGAGACGCCGCCGGCCCGGCTCCCCGAAGGAGGAGGACACCTCGTGACCGACCAGGAGAGCGCGGACGCCATCGACGAGCTGCGGGGCCAGTGGCGCCGCGAGCGCCCCGACCTCGACCAGACGCATCTGGACGCGATGGCCCTGGTGGGCCGCATCAAGCGCGCCGATCACCTGCTGAGCAAGGGCATGAAGCGGGTCTTCGTCGAATACGGCCTGGAGTTCGCGGAGTTCGACGTGCTCGCCACGCTGCGCCGGGTCGGCGCCCCGCACGAACTGACCGCGGGCGGCCTCCTGAAGACCGCGATGGTGACGTCCGGCGCCATCACCAACCGCCTCGACAAACTGGAACGCAAGGGCCTGATCGAACGCCGCCCCGACCCCGCCGACCGCCGCGCCATCCGCGTCCGCCTCACCCCGGCGGGCATGGACGTGGTCGACCGCGCGGTGGTCGACCACGTCGCGAACGAGGAGGCCATGCTGGCGGCCCTGACCCCGGAGGAACGTACGGCGCTCGACGGGGCGCTGCGCCGGTTGCTGGTGTCGCTGGGGGATACGCATCTGGGGTGAGTCGGGCCTGCGTTGCTTTCGCGGGGTGTGAACGGATGGCTGGGCGCCCCTCCTCGCGTGGCACTCAGTGATCAAATCGGTGCAGTTGGCGATCGATTTCCGCCAACGGCAGGCGTGTGCGGCCGCTATGCCCGCGTATGCCTGATGTGCGGCAGAGCTCGACGTGGCCTAGCCCTTCTCTCATGGATAGCTTGGTTCACTCCAGAGAACCTTCGCCCCACAGGAGCTGACCGTGAACCGCCGACCCGCCCTGCTCACAGCGGCCATCATGACTGCTGCGGCGGTCTTCTCCCTCTCTGCCTGTGGAGGGGGAGGCGGTGGTTCCGAAGGCAATGACAAGATCGCGGGCGCAGGTTCCGGAGACGAGGCGAAGAAGGCCCCGTCGGCCACGGCTTCGCCCGCCGGGATCGATCGGCCCAAGATCTCCGTGCCGAAGGACGTCGACCTGGTATTCGCTCCCGAGGCGACGGGAGACGCCAAGACCGACGCGGTGTTGCGCGACAACGCGGAGTACTGGCGAGCCATCATCGAGTCGATCGAGAAGCAGGACCCGAAGTCGGAGGCTGTGCGGTTCTACAGCAAGGGGTCGGGGCTGCTCGGGACGATCGAGTGGTCCGGCAACTTCATCAAGTCCGACCTGACGCTGGCGGGAACGGTGCGCTTCACCGACCGAAAGGTCAAGTTCAGCAAGGACGGTTCGGCCGGTCTCACCTATTGCTCGGACGAGTCCAAGGGATTCACGAAGGACCGCAAGACCGGGAAAAAGCACGTCACGCAGGCCGGCAAGGACTCGTACATCCTCTACAACGATCGTCTGCGCAAGAACGCCGACGGCGTGTGGCAGCTCACCAACAGCACCTCCGAGATGGGGAGCGCGCTGTGCCGGCCGTGAGTCCGAAGGGCGTGGTCGTGACAGCCCTCGCGGTCATGGTCATCAGCGCACAGGCAGCATCGCCGGCCTGGGCCGGATGGTCGGATCAGACGGACGGCAAGCAGGCGAAGGGCGGCAAGAGCGGCCGGACCATCACCGTCGAGACCAAGATTCGGACATCGGTCAACGGCAACTCCAACTCGTCCAGGACCGGGAATCTCTCGTCAGCGGACAGCAATTGGGATCCACCCGCCTGTTGGTACGAGCCCGCTTTCTCGCCCAAGGAGATCGAGCGAACGGTCAAGGCGTGGCGGGGCTTCGGAGGCAGTGTGCCGCTCTTCGACGGTGTCGGGGAGTTCGTGGGCGACTTCCTCGACAGCCGCTACAAGGAGGGGCATCCGTACAAGAACTACAACCTCGACAAGCAAGGAAAGGGGATGTTCTGGGCCGCTGCTCCCAACCCGAACCGCAAGGGCGATCCCGAGGCCAGCGCATGCGACAGGCAGCCCTTCTGGGTCGACAAGGGCGAGACGCCGAAAGAGCCCCTGGCCGTGACACCCGAGATCCTCGCTGAGTACGCCTACGACGAACTGCCCGTACCTGGCACCGAGATCGCCATGGCGCCCGAGGGGGTGACGAAGGTCAACCTCCCAACGTGGGCCTGGCTGGACAGGGCGAAGTTCAAGAAGGTTTCCGTCACGGCAAGCATCCCGAACTCAGGGCTTTCCGCGACTACGACAGCCGAGCCCGTCTCGCTGTCGATCGATCCGGGAACGGACGACGCCGAGACCTACCCCGCCTCCGGGGAGTGCCCCATCGTGGGCGGCAAGATCGGCACCCCCCGTGCCAAGGGCACTCCGGCAGACACGCAGCCCGCGTGCGGGGTGAAGTATCTGAGGTCCTCCGGTGACACCTCGTACAACCTCCGGGCGACCGTCACCTGGGAGATCCGCTGGACCAGCACCACAGGCGAACGCGGAACGCTGCCCGACGGGCAGTTCGGCGCGGACCAGCAGGTCGCGGTCGAGGAGGTGCAGTCCGTCAACCGGTGAGCGGAAGCGGGGGTCGGCGGCCTGCGCCGAACGTCCCGGGCAGGGGCTCGTACCTGCCGGAAGCGGCTGCCCCCCATGGATCTCCTGCTGCGTGACGAGGGGAAGAACGCGCGTGAGCGACCTGTACATCGACGGCGAAATGTTGCGCCGAGTTCGACGCAACTTGGGAAATATCGAGGATCTTCTCGGCAAACCGATCCGGGCCATGGCTGACATGGATGTCAAAGCGATGGGCACCAAGGACTTGGAGCGCCGTATGGAAGATTTCGGCGAAGAGTGGGACTACGGGATCGGGCAGTTGCGAAAATTTTCGAAGGGGGCGGCGAAGACTCTGGCCCATATCGAGAATACCTTTGAAAAACTGGACCTGGATCTCGCTGCCGCGCTCTCGAAGGCGGCGAAGAAGTGAGTGCCCCCGCGATCGATGACTTCCCTGCGTTGGGGTTCGTCCCGTGCCCGGGAAACCATGACGAAGTGGACAAGGTCGTCGGCTCGATTCGTGGAGCGGCAACCGCACTTGGGGAGATCAGAAGGGTCCTGCGCGGCGCTGACGACGGGGAGTGGCGGGGGAAGGCGGCCATCTCCTTCCGGGAGCTGCTGGATGACGAGTTCCGGCCCAAGGTGGAGGAGGCCTTCGATTCCTTCGACGGGGCGAAGGCCGTCATTCAGGGCTGGGCCGACTATATGAAGGACAAGCAGAAGGTGGCCCGCGGCCTTGAGCGGGAAGCCGCAGAGATCAAGAAGGCTGTCGATAAAGAAGAGGGAAAGAAGGGAGGTGCGGGGAAGCGTGAGTCCGGGTACGAGGCCAAGGAGACGTCAACCGGTTCCGATGACGGCACCGATCCGGTCGAAGAGGTGCGCAAGCGGGCGCGGACTCTACATGCGAATTATCAAGAGGAAGGGAAGAACGCTGCCGATCGCCTGAAAGATGCCATCGATGTGGCACCGAATGAGCCCGGCTTCTGGGAGAGCCTGGGCGACTTCATCGGCGACGTGCTCGATAAGATCGGTGATGCGCTGGCGTGGGTGCACGATCAGCTCATCGAGTTACTGGGCAAGTTTGCCCCTCTGCTGGACCTCATCGGGGACATCGCGGGGCTCTTGAGCGCCGTCACAGGGCTTCTGGCGCTGATCCCGGGGCTTCAGTTCATGGCCGCTGTCTCGCTCCCACTGGCCGGAGTTGCACTGGGGGCCCACTACCTCTCCGCAGTCGGCACCACAGGGAGTTTCGGCAAGGCGTTGCTGACCAAGGACGTCATCATGGATGCCGTGGGATTCGGGGTCGGAAAGTTGGGCGCAAGGATGGGGGACAGTGTTCTCGCGGCGGCTCAGCTCTCGGGAGCGCCGATGCGGACGGTCCCCCAACTCATCGGCCCTGCCCAGGAAATTCCGTACGGAATATTTCAACTCGCCAAGAGTACGCCCAGTGCTTCCTATGTCATGGGGCAGGATGAGTTCATCTCGCGTGCCGCCAGTTTCCATATGACCTGGGCTGGGCACGCGCTGACGGCCGAGGGCGGCGGCGACACCGCCGAGACCGTCGGAAAGATCTTCACATGGGACTTCGGCGCACTGACGCAGAAGCCAGTGGTGTCCAAATGACTGTGGTGAGCGACGAAGTGGCAGGCATCGAGCCGGGTCGGGTCGAACTGTTCGTTCCTCCCGACTGGTTCGACCTGTTGGCCGACGGGGCCGACAAGGAAGCCACTCGGGTCCGTTGTGCCGAAATGATCCGCCTTACCTACCCGAACACCCCGGCGTGCCGCAGGGAGGAGTTCGTCGACGGTTTGATGGAGTGCCATGAGCGCTACCTCGCCGACGGTGCTCTCATGTACGGCGTGATCACGGCGCCGCTTCCCAGCACGGGCGCACAGGCCGTATGGCAGGTGCAAGCGGGGGTCGTCGCCGTGCCGTCGGCCCCTGACGAGGTGGACCTCGGTGAGCTGATGTCGAGAGTGTTCGACGCGCAATTCAGGGATCAGGTCGCCTACGTAGAACGGTTCACCACGGAAATGGGGATCGGTATCGGGTTTCTGTCACAGCCGCCTGTTCCCGTTCCGGAGGACTGGGAAGAGGAGGTTCCCGCAGACTTCAGGACCGGTCTGGCGGGTGCTCTGGCCTGCCCGCCCGAGGGAGGCAAGGGTCTCCTGGTCATAGGGACCTGCTTGGATCCTGACCAAGTTCGTGAGCTCGCCGGTCTCGTTGCGATCATTGCCGGGAATTCGGTCTTTCTGCCCGCCTCGCCACCGACTCCGAGTGACCAGTAGGACGACAGAGGAACGGACATGACGAATACCACTCACGCAGACTCCTCACCACGAGGTTCGTTGTTCCGTGCGGCGCCGCTTCCCGAGGGACCCGGTCCGGCCGGGGCGTGGCCGGAGCGGGCGGGTCTTCTGCGGGCGCAGTCGGAGGCGCTCAGGAAGCTGATGCGTGAGGATCTCTCGCGTGGCCGTGGACTGGTCTTTCTGTTGTGTGCGGGGCTGGCGACCCTCGTGGCCGTTCTCGTGCCGGTCCTGTTGGCCGACGCGGCCTCGAGTGACAGCGACGACTTCGCCGTATCGGTCGCGGGCTGTTTGCTGCTGGTGATCGTTGCGCTGCCGGCGCTGCTGGTCCTGCGCTCGTTGCGTGCCCGAGGGCTGCGGCGTCGGCGTCTGTTGCGTGAATGGGCCGCTGCGGATCGGGGGCACGACTCCGAGATCCCGTCGGGCTACGGATCTCAGGGCTCTCCGCACTCCCGCTTCTTCAACGCGGCGGCCATCCTGGTCGTGGCGTTCGTCCTGGCTGTCGTGGTGTCGGCGAACGTGTCCGATGCCGACGCACTGGTGATGCTGCCGGGGCTGGCCGTGGGAGCATCCTTCGCTTGGGCGACGGTGCGGAAGTACGCCGACCGGTACAGCTGGGCGTCGCGGGAGAACGTGATGCGAGGGCGCGCCCGCCGACGGCATCAGCACCGGACTCAGATGTCCGGAGGGGTGGAAGTCCAACGGGCCGGGGTCGGCCCCCTGTTGCTCTACGTCGCTCTGTGTGCGCCCGTCACCATCGTTGCGGTGGTCTTCGTGATCGTCCGGCCGGAGAACGTACTCGGCCTCGTCCCAGTGGGTCTTATCGCCCTGGCCGTGTTGGTCGTCGGCCTGCCCATGACCGCGCTCCGGCGGAGCCGGGAGCGAAAGCGGCTCGCTCGGGCTGTCGGCTCCCTGGCGGCCGAGTTCCCGCCCGGAGCAGTCGTGCATCCGGTCCGGTACGGGCTGGGCGAACCCACCGAGCATCATCTGGCCGACGGCCCCGCGGCGTGGGATTGCGGCCCCTCGCGGGCCGGCGTGCTGGCGATCGGCGCGGGGGCGCTCCAGCTTCGCGGGGCGGACGGCAGCGCCCTCGACATCCCGCTCACGGAGCTCGTGTGTGTGGTGTGTATCGCCAATACGGTGAACTGGCTCGATCCGACTGTCGACCTCCTTCTCCACTCCGGCGATTCGGTCGAGCTGCGCACGGCCCGAGCCCTGGAGGTCGCCGAGACGCTGTCCGGCGCGGGGGTGCGGACCGTGTCTGTCTAGAGCTCCCCGCCCCCTCACCACCTCACCCCGCCCCAAGTGAGAGCAACGTTCCCCCACGGTCACCGGAGGCCACGAGGTCGAAATGCGGGATGCCTAGCTTCGGGAGGCGTGGGGTCGTCCTTGGGGGGCGGCCGGGGCGACGTCTGGAGGCATGTGATGTGGATCGAGCGGTGGGATCCGGAGGATGAGACCTTCTGGAAGGAGGAGGGCGGGGAGCGGGTCGCCCGGCGGAATCTGGCGTTCTCCGTGCTCTCCGAGCACATCGGGTTCTCCGTGTGGAGCCTGTGGTCCGTCATGGTGCTGTTCATGGGGCCCGAGTACGGCATCGACGCCGCCGGGAAGTTCTTCCTCGTGTCGATGGCGACCCTCGTCGGAGCCGTCGTCCGCGTCCCCTACACCTTCGCCGTCGCACGCTTCGGCGGGCGCAACTGGACCGTCATCGCGGCGTCCCTGCTGCTCGTGCCGACCGTCGCCGCCTTCGTGGTCATGGAGCCGGGGACGTCGTACGGCACGTTCATGGTGTGCGCGCTGCTCACCGGCGTCGGCGGTGGCAACTTCGCCTCAAGCATGACCAACATCAACTCCTTCTTCCCATTGCGGGAGAAGGGATGGGCTCTCGGGCTCAACGCGGGGGGCGGCAACATCGGCGTGCCCGTCGTGCAGCTCGTCGGGCTCGCCGTCATCGGCGCGGGCGGCGGGCCGCGCCTGGTGCTCGGGATCTACATTCCCCTCGTCATCATCTCCGCCGTCTGCGCCTTCCGCTACATGGACAGCATCTCGTCCGTCCGCAACGACACCGGGGCGGTGAAGGCCGCCGTCCGCGACCCGCACACGTGGATCATGTCGTTCCTGTACGTCGGGACGTTCGGGTCGTTCATCGGGTACAGCTTCGCCTTCGGGCTCGTCCTGCAGACGCAGTTCGGGCGTACGCCGCTGGAGGCCGCCCAGCTCACCTTCATCGGGCCGCTCCTCGGCTCACTGATCCGGCCCGTGGGCGGGCGGCTCGCCGACCGGTTCGGCGGGGCGCGCATCACCCTGGGGAACTTCCTCGGGATGGGCGCCGCCACCGGCGTGGTCGTCGTGGCGTCCGTGCGCGAATCGCTGCCGCTGTTCGTCGGCGCGTTCGTCGCGCTCTTCGTGCTCACCGGGCTCGGCAACGGATCGACGTACAAGATGATCCCCGGCATCTTCCAGGCGAAGGCCGAGGCCAAGGGGCTCGTCGGCGAGCAGGCCGCGGCGTACGGGCGGCGGCTCTCCGGGGCGGCGATGGGACTGATCGGGGCGGTCGGCGGGCTCGGCGGCCTCGCCATCAACCTCGCCCTCCGGCAGTCCTTCCGGACGGTCGGCTCCGGCACCGGCGCGTTCGTCGCCTTCCTCGTGTTCTACGCGGTGTGCTCGGCCCTCACCTGGGCCGTATACCTTCGAGCAGCGGCCCCCCGTACGGCCCGCGCGACCGCCGCGGAGGAGAAGCCGCAGCTCGGCTACGCCGAGGTGTGACGTGCTGCCGTGCTCGGATGGGACGTAACACGACGGACATCGCAGCGAACCGGGCCCGTCACGCGCCGTTGACAGGCTCGGTCGTCCGCCGCCCACGAGCAGCCGCCGGCGGGACGAGAGCCACGAGCGCGACGAGACGAGACAGGCCTATGCACGACACCCCATCGAACGACCCGGCCGCCCACGGCCCCCTCGCCGGATTCACCGTCGGCGTGACCGCCGCCCGGCGCGCCGACGAGCTGGGCACGCTGCTCAAGCGGCGCGGCGCCACCGTGCTGCACGCCCCCGCGCTGCGCATCGTGCAGCTCGCCGACGACAGCGAACTCCTGGACGCCACCAAGGAGTTGATCGACCACGCGCCGGACATCGTGGTCGCCACCACCGCCATCGGGTTCCGCGGCTGGGTCGAGGCTGCCGACGGCTGGGGGTACGGCGAGGCCCTGCTCCGCTGCCTGCGCGGGGTCGAACTCCTCGCCCGCGGGCCCAAGGTGAAGGGCGCCGTGCGCGCCGCGGGGCTCACCGAGGAGTGGTCGCCGTCGTCGGAGTCCATGGCGGAGGTGCTCGACCGGCTGCTCGGCGAGGGCGTCGCCGGGCGGCGCATCGCGCTGCAACTGCACGGGGAGCCGCTGCCCGGCTTCGTCGAGGCGCTGCGGGCCGGCGGCGCGGAGGTCGTCCTGGTGCCCGTCTACCGGTGGCTGCCGCCGGAGGACCTCACCCCCTTGGACCGCCTCCTCGACGCGACGGTCGGACGCGGCGTCGACGCGCTCACGTTCACCAGCGCCCCCGCCGCCGCGTCGCTGCTCGCCCGCGCCGAGGAGCGGGGCATGACGGACGAGCTGCTCGCCGCCCTGCGCCACGACGTCCTCGTCGCCTGCGTGGGGCCCGTCACCGCGCTGCCGTTGCAGTCCCTCGGCGTGGACACCGTGCAGCCCGAACGCTTCCGGCTCGGCCCGCTCGTACAGGTGCTGTGCCGCGAACTTCCCGCCCGGGCGCGCGCCCTGCCCATCGCGGGCCACCGCGTCGAGATCCGCGGCCACGCCGTCCTGGTCGACGACGAGCTGCGCGCCGTGCCGCCCGCGGGCATGGCCCTGCTGGGCGCGCTCGTCCGGCGCCCCGGTTGGGTGGTGGCCCGCGCCGAGCTGCTGCGCGCGCTGCCGGGCGCGGGGAGCGACGAGCACGCGGTGGAGTCCGCGATGGCCCGCCTGCGCACGGCGCTCGGGACGCCGAAACTGATCCAGACGGTCGTCAAGCGGGGCTACCGCCTCGCCGTCGACCCGGCCACGGGGTCGAAGTACGCGGAGTGAAGGGCGTCGCACAAGGCCAAGGGCCCTAATCCCGAAGCGTACGCCGGGTTCCGGACCCGCCCGGGGAGGGGCACTGTAGGGGTACGCAACGGCATTCACTCACCGGTGACCCCCAAGGCGGTGACAGGCGCATGGCGTTGGGCACGGCCCCGGCCCCGTACGAGCTGCGCTTCGACTCCGGGCGGAGCTGCCTGGACCTCGTGGCGACGGACCATCCCGTGGAACGGCTCTACTCCGTCGAGAGACTGCGCGCCTGGCTCGCCGGCGCGGGCCTCGTCCCGGTGGGCGCGCCACTGCCCGAAGCGGGGCCGCAGTGGCTCGCCGCCTTCCTCGAACTGCGCGGCCATGTCGCCCAGTTGGTGTACGGCGAGATCGAGCACAGGCCCGCCGTCACCGTCGCCGCGCTCGACCGCGTCAACGCGCTGGCCGCCGCGGCGCCCCCCGCGCCGTGCGCCGTACGCGCCGCCGACGGCACGCTGGTGCGCGTGCTGCGCGGCGACCCCGGCTGCGCGGCACTGGTGGCCGCCGTCGCCCGGGACACCGTCGACCTGCTCACCGACCCGGCCGCCCGCGCCCTGCTCCGCCGGTGCGAGGGCGACAACTGCCCCCTCGTCTACCTCGACACCTCCCGCGGCCGCCGTCGCCGCTGGTGCTCCAGCGAGGTGTGCGGCAACCGCGAACGGGTGGCGAGACACCGCCGCAGGGCCGCGCTCGCCCGCCCGTGAGCCGACGGGCGCCCGGCAACGTACGCAGTGATGTACGCAGTGACGTCCGCACGCGCCGGACCCAGTGACGTCCGCACGCGCCGGACCCAGTGACGTCCGCACGCGCCGGACCCAGTGACGTCCGCACGCGTTGAACACCCGCCACTCCCCGTACGTACCTCCGACGTGAGACCCGCCCGACCCCGCCAAAGCGCGGACACCGGAGGTACGCGTGCGCAAGGATTCCGCCGTGGCCGATGAGCGCCCGCAGCCGCACCGACATCGTCTCGGCCGGCCCCCGGGCCCGGACGAGGAGTTGATGCGCGCCCTCTACCAGGAGCACGCGGGGCCCCTTCTCGCCTACGTGCTCCGGCTGGTGGCGGGTGACCGGCAGCGCGCCGAGGACGTCGTGCAGGAAACGCTCATCCGTGCCTGGAAGAACGCCGGTCAGCTCAACAGGGCGACCGGTTCGGTACGCCCCTGGCTGGTGACGGTCGCACGGCGCATCGTCATTGACGGCCACCGCAGCCGGCAGGCCCGGCCGCAGGAGGTCGACCCGTCGCCACTGGAGGTCATTCCCGCGGAGGACGAGATCGACAGGGCGCTGTGGCTGATGACTCTCTCGGACGCGCTGGAGGACCTGACTCCCGCGCACAGAGAGGTACTTGTCGAAACCTATTTCAAAGGGCGTACGGTCAATGAGGCGGCGCAGACGCTGGGTATACCGAGCGGGACGGTCCGTTCGAGGGTGTTCTACGCGCTCCGCTCGATGAAGCTGGCGCTCGAGGAGCGGGGGGTGACGACATGAGCGAGTTCCACGGCCACCACGACGCGGGCCACCACGACGCAGGCCACCACGACGCGCTCCACGAGACCGTCGGCGCCTACGCCCTCGGGATCCTGGACGACGCGGAGGCCACCCGGTTCGAGGGGCACCTCGCCGGGTGCGGGATCTGCCGACGGCAGCTGGAGGAGTTCTCCGGCATGGAGCCGATGCTGGCGGCGCTCGCGGCCGGCTCGCCCGGCGTACCGGCGTCGGCCGAGCCGCTCGGCACCCGGCCGGGCCCTCGCCTCGCCGAACGCCTCGCCGACGAGGTGGCCGCCAAGCGGGAGCGCGGGCGCAGGCGCGGCCTGTACCTGGTCGCGGCGGCCGTCGCGCTGATCGTCGGCGGCCCGCTCGCCGTCCTCGCGCTGACCGGTGACGGCGGCTCGCCGGACGCGCTGGCCGACCCGCACCCCACCAGCCCCGCCGAGGACGCCTTCTTCCACCACATGGACGAGAAATGGCGGGCCACCGACCCGACGACCAAGGTCAGCGCCACGGTCGGCACGGAGAAGAAGCCGTGGGGCACGCACGCCGTCCTTGAGCTGAAGAACGTCAAGGGCCCCCTCAAGTGCTCGCTGATCGCGGTCGGCAAGAACGGCGAGAAGGAGACGGTCACCAGCTGGTCGGTGCCCGAGTGGGGGTACGGCGTCAAGGACAGCCCGGACAAATGGGCGCGCGGCCCGCTGTACGTCCACGGGGGCGCCGCCATGGACCGCAACGACATCGACCACTTCGAAGTGACCACGTTCGACGGCAAACGTCTGGTGGAGGTCGAGGCGTAGCGCACGACAAGTGCACAGGGCGGGCCCCTTTCGCTTAAGGTGGACGGCTGCTCAATACGGGCAGCAGCACGGTGTGAAAGGGGCCTCGGTGGCCGACGTACGCGAGCGCGAGATCAGCGTCGAACAGGAACATCTCGACCAGGTCTACCGGCGCCTCGAGGAGAAGATCCACGAGGCGGAGTTCCTGATGAACGACGCTGCCCAGCGCTCCCAGGTCGGTACGCCTGGCGCGCTCGCCGAGCGTGACGCCCAGGTCTTCCGGGCCGGCGTCCATCTGAACAGGCTCAACAACGAGTTCGAAGACTTCCTCTTCGGCCGCATCGACCTGCTCCTCGGCAAGGACGGCAAGAAGGGGCCCGACGGCGCCTACACGGCCGTCGAACCGGCGGAGGGCGCGGTCCGCGAGGACGACACCGGCAAGTACGCGGAGATCGCGGAGACGCTGCACATCGGCCGCATCGGGGTCCTCGACGCGGACTACTCCCCGCTGGTCATCGACTGGCGCGCGCCCGCCGCCGCGCCCTTCTACCGCTCGACCCCGGTCGACCCGGGCCGCGTCGTGCGCCGCCGCGTCATCCGCTCCAAGGGCCGCAAGGTCCTCGGCGTCGAGGACGACCTGATGCGCCCGGAGCTCACCGCCCGACTCGACGGCGAGGAGCTCCCGGTGATCGGCGACGGCGCCCTGATGGCCGCGCTCGGCCAGGCCCGCAGCCACTCGATGCGGGACATCGTGGCGTCGATCCAGGCGGAGCAGGACATGGTGATCCGCGCGCCCGCCGCGTCGGTGACGTACGTGGAGGGCGGCCCCGGCACCGGCAAGACGGCGGTGGCCCTGCACCGCGCCGCGTACCTGCTCTACCAGGACCGCCGCCGGTACGCGGGCGGCATCCTCATCGTCTCCCCGACCCCGCTCCTCGTCGCCTACACGGAGGGCGTCCTGCCCTCCCTCGGCGAGGAGGGCCAGGTCGCGATCCGCGCTGTCGGCTCGCTGGTCGACGGGGTCGAGGCGACCGTCTACGACTCCCCGGCGGTGGCCCGCGTCAAGGGCTCGTCCCGGATGCTCACGGTGCTGCGCAGGGCGGCACGGGGCGCCCTGGAGACGTCATCGGGGGCCGCCCGCAGGGAGCGGGAGCACGAGCGCGAGCCGCAGGGGCAGCTGGCCTTCGGCGACGAGAGCGACGAGCGCGACGCGGGCGGCGAGGGCGACGGGCACGGCTCCGGTGCCGGCCACGGGAACGCCGCCGCGCCCCAGGGCGCCCCCACCCGCCTCCGCGTCGTCGCCTTCGGGCGGCGCCTGGAACTGGACGCGGGCCAGCTGAACCGCATCCGCCGCAACGCGCTCGGCGGCACCGCCCCCGTCAACCTGCTGCGTCCGCGCGCCCGCAAGCTCCTCCTTGACGCCCTGTGGTCCCAGTCGGGCGCGGCGGGCCGCCACACGGACCCCGAACTCGCCGCCGAACTGCGCTCCTCCTTCGACGACGACGTCTCGTCCGAGGACGACTTCATCCACTTCCTGGACGCCTGGTGGCCCGAGCTCACCCCGCGCGGGGTGCTCGCCGCGATGGGCGACGAGCGGCGCCTCGGCCGCTGGGCCCGCCGCGTCCTGAACCCCGGCGAGGTCCGCAAGGTCGCCCGCTCCCTCAGGCGCGACGCCCTGTCCGTGCACGACGTGGCGCTCCTCGACGAGCTCCAGGCGATCCTCGGCACGCCCCACCGGCCCAGGAAGAAGCGCGAACTCGACCCGCTCGACCTGCTCACCGGCCTCGAAGAGCTGATGCCGCAGCGCGAGGAGACCCAGCGCGAGCGCGCCGAACGCCTCGCGGCCGAGCGCACCGAGTACGCCCACGTCATCGTCGACGAGGCCCAGGACCTCACCCCCATGCAGTGGCGCATGGTCGGCCGCCGCGGCCGGCACGCCACCTGGACGGTCGTCGGCGACCCCGCCCAGTCGTCCTGGTCCGACCCGGACGAGGCGGCCGCGGCCCGCGACGAGGCCCTCGGCACCCGCCCGCGCCGCCGCTTCACCCTCACCGTCAACTACCGCAACCCGGCGGAGATCGCGGAACTCGCCGCCAAGGTGCTCGCGCTCGCGATGCCGGGCGCCGAGTCCCCGTCGGCGGTCCGTTCGACCGGCGTCGAGCCGCGCTTCTGCGTCGTACGTGACGGGGATCTCGCCGCGTCCGTACGGGAGGAGGCGGCCCGGCTCCTGGAGCGGGTGGACGGCACGGTCGGTGTCGTCGTGGCGATGAACCGGCGCGAGCAGGCGGCCCGCTGGCTCGCGGGGCTCGGCGAGCGCGTCGTGGCCCTCGGCAGTCTGGAGGCCAAGGGCCTGGAGTACGACGCGACGCTCGTCGTATCGCCCGCGGAGATCGCCGACGAGTCCCCCGCGGGCCTGCGCGTCCTGTACGTGGCGCTGACCCGCGCGACACAGCAGCTCACGGTCCTTTCGGGGGAGCGCGACGAGCCGGACGCGGACGGTGTGCCGGATCTGCTGAGAGATTGACCGGAGCGGCTTCCCGGGAGGGGAATTGCCTTACGGGGTTCGTTTGTTACCTTGGATGTGGCACCGGCCCGATCCAAGCCCCCGGGCCCAACCATCGTCGCTACGAGCGACCACTTGCCGCGAGGCGAGCATGGCGGGTCGGTGTCATGAACTTGAGGAAGAGGTCCACGTCACCAGTGACGTGGACCTCTTCCGCGTTTCCGGAGGCCCCTTCCACAGAAGCCCCTACTTCTCGTATGGTGGAAACAGGTTTCCGAAATGAAGCGCTGCAGCCGATGAACAAAACGTTCTCAATCCGGGGCGGCTACCACGTACTCGGCGGTAGGTGCGACCATCGGACGGCAAGAGCTACAAGGTGAAAGCAGAGGAAGTCGGCCATGGCAACGGCGCCCAGCGTCTCCTACTCGATGACGGTCCGGCTGGAGGTGCCCGCGAGTGGCACGGCGGTCTCCCAGCTGACCACGGCCGTCGAGTCGTCCGGGGGCTCGGTCACCGGCCTCGACGTCACGGCCTCCGGCCACGAGATGCTGCGGATCGACGTGACGATCGCGGCATCCTCCACCACGCACGCCGACGAGATCGTCGAGCAGCTGCGCACCATCGAGGGCGTCACCCTCGGCAAGGTCTCCGACCGTACGTTCCTGATGCACCTCGGCGGCAAGATCGAGATGCAGTCCAAACACCCCATCAGGAACCGTGACGACCTCTCCATGATCTACACCCCGGGTGTCGCCCGGGTCTGCATGGCGATCGCCGAGAACCCCGAGGACGCGCGCCGCCTGACCATCAAGCGCAACTCCGTTGCGGTCGTAACGGACGGTTCGGCCGTGCTCGGCCTCGGCAACATCGGCCCGAAGGCCGCGCTGCCGGTCATGGAGGGCAAGGCGGCCCTCTTCAAGCGCTTCGCGGGCATCGACGCCTGGCCGCTCTGCCTGGACACCCAGGACACCGACGCCATCGTCGAGATCGTCAAGGCCATCGCCCCCGGCTTCGCGGGCATCAACCTGGAGGACATCTCCGCGCCCCGCTGCTTCGAGATCGAGGCCCGCCTGCGCGAGGCCCTGGACATCCCGGTCTTCCACGACGACCAGCACGGCACGGCCATCGTCGTCCTCGCCGCCCTCACCAACGCCCTGCGCGTGGTCGGCAAGAACATCGGCGACGTGCGCGTGGTCATGTCCGGCGCCGGCGCGGCCGGTACGGCCATCCTCAAGCTGCTCCTGGCCGCCGGGGTGAAGAACGCCGTGGTGGCCGACATCCACGGCGTCGTGCACGCCGACCGCGAGGACCTGGTCTCCCACGAGGCGGACTCGCCGCTGCGCTGGATCGCCGACAACACCAACCCCGAGGGCCTCACCGGCACGCTCAAGGAGGCCGTCGTCGGCGCCGACGTCTTCATCGGCGTGTCGGCGCCGAACGTACTGGGCGGCGAGGACGTCGCTGCCATGGCCGACGACGCCATCGTGTTCGCGCTCGCGAACCCGGATCCCGAGGTCGACCCGGCGATCGCCCGCCAGACGGCGGCGGTCGTGGCCACCGGACGCTCGGACTTCCCGAACCAGATCAACAACGTCCTGGTCTTCCCCGGCGTCTTCCGCGGCCTCCTGGACGCCCAGTCGCGTACGGTCAACACGGAGATGATGCTGGCCGCCGCCGGCGCCCTCGCCGACGTCGTCGCCGAGGACGAGCTGAACCGCAACTACATCATCCCCAGCGTCTTCAACGACAAGGTCGCGGGCGCCGTGGCCGGTGCCGTGCGCACCGCCGCGAAGGCCGTGGGGGCCGTTGTGACGGGTGCCACGGCCTAGCGGCACGGCGCGTCGCGGAACCCGGGCCCGAAAGGCCCCTCTAGGGTGGCTTGGCAGCAGGCCCCCGACCCCTTCTTTCCAGGGGTGGCGGACGCTTTTCGTGTGACCCCCGGGGGCACCGGATTGGCTTTCCCGCCGCAGGTGGGGGCAGGATGCGTAATCGGGCGCGAGGGTCTGACGTCAGACCCGGGTCCGGGGACTGTCCGAGGACCCTGGCAGCATCGTCTTCGCTGTGCCCATCATGCGGCCCTGCCGCGTGGCACGCCTCAACGGCAAAAGAACACGGGAGTACAAACATGAACCGCAGTGAGCTGGTGGCCGCGCTGGCCGACCGCGCAGAGGTGACCCGCAAGGACGCCGACGCCGTGCTGGCCGCGTTCGCCGAGACCGTCGGCGAGATCGTTGCCAAGGGCGACGAGAAGGTCACCATCCCCGGCTTCCTGACCTTCGAGCGCACCCACCGTGCCGCTCGCACCGCCCGCAACCCGCAGACCGGTGAGCCGATCAACATCCCGGCCGGTTACAGCGTCAAGGTTTCGGCTGGTTCCAAGCTGAAGGAAGCGGCGAAGGGCAAGTAGCCCCGAGCAGCGAGAAGGGGCGGTCACCCGGTGGGTGACCGCCCCTTTTGCGTGCCGTCTACAACATGGCCTCGGACGCCGGCCGGAACGGAATCATCCGGCCGGGCCGGATCAGCTCAGCGCGGCCTTGCCCGGGAGCTCGACCTTCGCGCCCAGCTCTTGGAGCTTCTCCATGAAGTTCTCGTAGCCGCGGTTGATCAGGTCGATGCCGTGGACGCGGGACGTGCCCTGCGCCGCGAGGGCCGCGATCAGGTACGAGAAGCCGCCGCGCAGGTCGGGGATGACCAGATCGGCGCCCTGCAGCTTCGTGGGGCCGCTGACGACCGCCGAGTGCAGGAAGTTGCGCTGGCCGAAGCGGCAGTCGGAGCCGCCGAGGCACTCGCGGTAGAGCTGGATGTGCGCGCCCATCTGGTTGAGCGCGGAGGTGAAGCCGAGCCGCGACTCGTAGACCGTCTCGTGGACGATGGAGAGGCCCGCGGCCTGCGTCAGGGCCACGACGAGCGGCTGCTGCCAGTCGGTCTGGAAGCCGGGGTGCACGTCCGTCTCCAGGGCGATCGCGTTGAGCGAGCCGCCCGGGTGCCAGAAGCGGATGCCCTCGTCGTCGATCTCGAAGGCACCGCCCACCTTCCGGTAGGTGTTCAGGAACGTCATCATCGAGCGCTGCTGGGCGCCGCGGACGTAGATGTTGCCTTCGGTCGCCAGGGCCGCGGAAGCCCACGAGGCGGCCTCCAGGCGGTCCGAGAGGGCGTGGTGGTTGTAGCCGCCGAGGCTGTCGACACCGGTGACCCTTATGGTCCGGTCGGTGTCCATCGCGATGATCGCGCCCATCTTCTGCAGGACGCAGATGAGGTCCTCGATCTCGGGTTCGACGGCGGCGTTCGAGAGCTCGGTGACGCCTTCCGCGAGGACGGCGGTGAGCAGGACCTGCTCGGTGGCGCCGACGGAGGGGTACGGCAGCTTGATCTTCGTGCCGCGCAGCCGCTGCGGGGCCTCCAGGTACTGGCCGCCCTCGCGCTTCTCGATGGTCGCGCCGAACTGGCGGAGCACCTCGAAGTGGAAGTCGATCGGCCGGCCGCCGATGTCGCAGCCGCCGAGGCCCGGGATGAAGGCGTGGCCGAGACGGTGCAGCAGGGGGCCGCAGAACAGGATCGGGATGCGCGACGAGCCCGCGTGGGCGTCGATGTCGGCGACGTTCGCGCTCTCCACGTGCGACGGGTCCATGATGAGCTCGCCCGGCTCCTCACCGGGGCGGACCGTGACGCCGTGCAGCTGCAGCAGGCCGCGTACGACGCGGACGTCCCGGATGTCCGGGACATTGCGCAGCCGGCTCGGAGCGCTGCCGAGCAGCGCGGCCACCATGGCCTTGGGCACGAGGTTCTTCGCGCCGCGGACACGGATCTCGCCCTCCAGCGGGGTTCCGCCATGGACAAGCAGTACGTCTTCGGTGCCGGTGACGGTCATGAATCTCGCGTTCCGATTGGATGGACGGGGGGACCAAAGGGCAAGCGTAATGGCCGCGTACCCCCCTTCCGTAAGGCCAAGGCACCTAGAACAGGTCATGAGTTCGTGACAACACGAACCGTGCGGAACCGGACACTCCAGGTCACCGTCCCCGTCGGGCGCTCCACCTGCCCCTTTCGCCCCTGAGCTGCGTTCACTCCGGTATGCGCATTGGCTCCCCGCGCGGGGCGAAGATGCGGGATCATGTGGTCCATGACCGAGGTGTCCTCGCTCACAGGGCGGCTGCTCGTGGCCACGCCGGCCCTGGCGGACCCCAACTTCGACCGTGCGGTGGTGCTGCTCCTCGACCACGACGAGGAGGGCTCGCTCGGCGTGGTCCTGAACCGTCCGACGCCGGTGGAGGTGGCCGACATCCTGGAGGGCTGGGGAGAGCTCGCGGGCGCGCCCGGCGTCGTCTTCCAGGGCGGCCCCGTCTCGCTGGACTCGGCGCTCGGCATCGCGGTGATCCCCGGCGACGAGGGAGCGCCCCGGGCGGGTGCCCGCTCGCGCGCGGGCCGTGAGGACCCCGTCGGCTTCCGGCGCGTGCACGGCGCGATCGGCCTCGTCGACCTGGAGGCCCCGCCGGAGCTCCTCGCCTCCGTCCTCGGCTCGCTGCGGATCTTCGCCGGCTACTCGGGCTGGGGCCCGGGCCAGCTGGAGAACGAACTGGAGGACGGCGCCTGGTACGTGGTCGAGTCCGAGCCCGGCGACGTGTCGTCCCCGGACCCGGAGCGGCTGTGGCGGGCGGTGCTCAGACGGCAGCGCAGTGAGCTGGCGATGGTCGCCACCTATCCGGACGACCCGTCGCTGAACTGACCGGCCTGCCGGAGGTACCGCTCGGCCAGCGGGTGGGCGTCGCGTGCCGGGACCGCCAGGTGCACGGTGACGGGCGGCGCGTTCTTCAGGCGTACGCGGCGCAGGCCCGGGTGGGAGTGTCTGCGGGCCACCGGCTCGGGCGCCACGCCCACGCCGTGGCCCGCCGCGACCGCCTCCACCCACTCGTCGAAGTTGTCGGCGGTGCAGGCGAGCCGGGGCCGGCGGGACGCGGGCCACAGGTCGGGGCGGGTCGCGCCGGTGACGGTGTTCACAACGAGCGGCACGTCCGCCAGCTCGGACCAGTCCACGACGCGGCGGCCCGCGAACTCGGCGGCGCCGCGGGCGACGACGGCCACCCGCGGCTCGTGGTGCAGCACGTGTGAGCGCACCGTGCTGCCCGGCGGTATCTCGCCGCGTACGACCGCCACGTCGCAGGCCCCCGAGGTCAGGCCCGCGAGCGGGGCGTCCCGGCGCACCAGGCGGACGCCCGCGCCGGTCGACGCCTTGAAGGCGGCGCTGAGCGCGACGCACGCCTCGGGCAGCACGGAGGTGAAGCCGAGCCGGAGCAGGGGCGGCTCGGCGCACGTCGCGCGCAGGGTGGCGTCGAGGCGGGTCAGGAGCGGGGCGAGGTCGTCCCGCAGCCGGTGGCCCGCGTCGGTGAGGACGACGCGGCGCGTGGTGCGCTCCAGGAGCCGGGCGCCGACGGCCTCCTCCAGGGCGCGCACGGTCCGGGTGAGCGCGGGCTGCCCCACGCGGAGCCGGTCGGCGGCGTGCGTGAAGCTCAGCTCGTCGGCGACGGCGAGGAAGCCTCGGAGGTGGCGTAGCTCGACGGTGCGGAGGAGGGGGGTGGCGACGGGACCTTCCTGAGCGGTGCCGTCGGCCCTGTCCGTGCCATCCATGCCATCTGTGCCATCTGTGCCATTCACGCCATCCATGCTGCCCAAGCATAAATGGGCGCTCCGGGCATTTCCCCGGCGATGCGGAGGCCTCCTACGTTTCCCTCTCCCGGCGTGCCTGCCGGTGCTGAAACGTGACCGAACGAGGGAGTTGAGTGGCGTGCGCAAAGTGTGGCTGCTGATGTTGGGGGCCTTCACGTTGGGGCTCGATGCCTATGTGATGGCCGGGCTGCTGCCGGTCGTCGCCGGGGACCTGGGCACCACGGTGTCCCTCACGGGGCAGATGGTCACCGTCTTCACCCTCGCGTACGCGGTGAGCGCCCCGCTCGTCGCGGGGATGGCGTCAGGCGTACGCCCCCGGGCGCTGATCATCGGCGCGCTCGCCGTCTTCACACTCGGCAACGCGCTGACCGCGCTCGCGCCGGGCCTCGCGGTGCTGCTCCTCGCCCGCGGCGTCGCGGGTGCCGGTGCCGGGGTCTACTCCGCGCTGTCCACGGCCGCCGCCGCCTCGCTGGTGCCGGGGGAGCGTCGCGGGCGGGCCCTCGCGCTCGTCATGGGCGGGATGAGTTCGGGCACGGTGCTCGGGGTGCCGCTGGGGGTGCTGCTCGCCGAGCACGCCGGGTGGCGCGCCACGATGTGGGGCGTGACGGGTCTCGGGGCGCTCGCGCTTGCGGGGCTCGCCGTGTGGCTGCCCGCCGTGCCCGCCGATCCGCCGGTGCCCGCGCGGGCCAGGCTCGCGGCGCTCACCGACCGCGGTGTCGTGCCGGTCGTCGGCGTCTCCTTCCTCGGGGCGGTCGCTAGCCTCGGCCTGTACACGTACCTCGCTCCCGTCCTCGATGCCACGGGCGGCGTGGGGGAGGGGGATGTCGCGCCGTACCTGTGGGCCTGGGGTGTCGGCGGGGTCATCGGCAGTGTCCTCGCGGGGCCGCTCGTGGACCGTACGGGGCGGGCGGTGGCGCTGGTCGGCGGCCTCATGGCGGCGCTGGTCCTCGCCATCGGCGCGCTTCCGTTGCTCGGCGCGGGGGCCTTTCCCGCGCTCGTCCTGTGGGGTGCGGTGGGCTGGGCGCTCCAAGTCCCCCAGCAGCACCGCCTCCTGTCGCTCCGCGCCGAACGCGGCACGGTGGCTCTCGCGCTCAACAGCTCCGCGCTCTATCTGGGCAGTGCGGTGGGGTCGGCGGGGGCGGGGCTCGCGCTGTCCGCGGGGCTGGGGGCGGGGGATCTGCCCTGGGTGGCGGCGGGAGTGGCCGGTGCGGGGCTGGTCCTGCACGTGTTCGCCACGGGCTCCTTTCGTGTGCGGGTCGCCGGGGACGGGGTGCGCAGTTCCCCGCGCCCCTGAGGGAGCCGTGGTGCGGGCCCAGCGTCAACCCCCCACCGTGAGTACCCTTGGCCGTTATGAGCACTCTTGAGCCCGAGCCCGAGCGCGGGGCAGGTACGGGGACCCTCGTAGAGCCGACGCCGCAGGTGTCGCACGGTGACGGCGACCACGAGCGCTATGCGCATTACGTCCAGAAGGACAAGATCATGGCGAGCGCGCTCGACGGCACCCCCGTCGTCGCGCTCTGCGGCAAGGTGTGGGTCCCCGGCCGCGACCCGAAGAAGTACCCCGTCTGTCCCATGTGCAAGGAGATCTACGAGTCCATGAACTCCGACGGCGACAAGGACAAGGGCGGAAAGGACGGCAAGGGCGGCAAGAAGTAGCCGGCCCTCCCTGGCCTCTGTCTGTGTCTCTGTCTCTGCCTCGCATGAGCATGAGCAAGTCCTGATCGTCCGTTTCGGCCCCTTGTGGGGTCCCTCCGCCCGAGGGGCGTTGCGCGCGGCGCAACGCCCCTTTTGCGTTGCGCAATCGCGTGACAGCCTTGGGCGCCATGACCTTTGGGCAACTCATCCCGGCGCCCGCACGCGCCGAGGCCACGCAGAGCTCTTCCTTCGTCATCGACGCCTCCACCACGCTCCACGGCGGCCCCGGCACCGAAACCACCGAGCGGTGGCTGCGCACCACCCTCGGCGCCGCGCTCGGCCTGCCGTTCCCCGCAGCCGCCCAGGGCGCCGAGGACGCGGCCAACTCCCTCTCCCTGCGCGTCGACGACTCGCTGGCGCCTGAGGCGTACCGGCTCACCATCGACAGCGACCGCGTCGAGATCCGCGGCGGCGCGAGCGCCGGCGTCTTCTGGGGTGCCCAGACGCTGCGCCAGCTCCTCGGCCCCGACGCGTTCCGCCGCGCGCGGCTGCGGCCGGACGCCGAGTACTCCGTCCCCGCGGGCGTCGTCGAGGACGCCCCCCGCTTCGGCTGGCGCGGCATGATGCTCGACGTGTCACGGCACTTCATGCCGAAGGACGGGGTCCTGCGCTACCTCGACCTGCTCGCCGCCCACAAGCTCAACGTCTTCCACTTCCACCTCACCGACGACCAGGGCTGGCGCGTGGAGATCAAGCGCCACCCGAAGCTGACGGAGGCCGGTTCGTGGCGGGCCCGCTCCAAGTGGGGGCACCGCGCCTCGCCGCTCTGGGAGGAGCGGCCGCACGGTGGCTACTACACGCAGGACGACATCCGCGAGATCGTCGCGTACGCCGACTCCCTGCACATCGCCGTCGTCCCGGAGATCGACCTGCCGGGCCACTCGCAGGCCGCCATCAGCGCCTACCCGCACCTCGGCAACACCGACGTCGTCGACACCGAGGCGCTCACCGTCTGGGACACCTGGGGCGTCAGCAAGAACGTCCTCGCCCCGACCGAGGACGTACTCCGCTTCTACGAAGGCGTCTTCGAGGAGATCCTCGACCTCTTCCCCTCCACCTTCATCCACGTGGGCGGCGACGAGTGCCCCAAGGACCAGTGGAAGGAGTCGGCGCAGGCGCAGGCCCGCATCAAGGAACTGGGCGTCGAGGACGAGGACGGCCTGCAGAGCTGGATCATCCGGCACTTCGACCGCTGGCTCGCCGCCCGCGGCCGGCGGCTCATCGGCTGGGACGAGATCCTTGAGGGCGGCCTCGCCGAGGGCGCGACCGTGGCCTCCTGGCGCGGCTACCGGGGCGGTGTCGCCGCGGCCAAGGCGGGCCACGACGTCGTCATGTGCCCCGAGCAGCAGGTGTACTTCGACCACCGCCAGCACGGCGGCCCCGACGAGCCGATGCCCATCGGGTTCATCCGCACCCTGGAGGACGTCTACCGCTTCGAGCCCGTCCCCGCCGAGCTCACCGAGGAGGAGGCGGCCCGCGTCCTCGGCACCCAGGCCAACGTCTGGACCGAGGTGATGGAGAACCAGGGACGCGTCGACTACCAGGTGTTCCCGCGGCTCGCCGCCTTCTGCGAGGTGGCGTGGCGCAGGCTGCCCGCCTCCGCCGAGCGGGACTTCGCGGACTTCGAGCGGCGAATGACCACCCACTACGCGCGACTTGACGCCCTCGGCGTCGACTACCGCCCGCCGACGGGACCGTTGCCGCACCAGCAGCGCCCGGCCCCCGAAGGGCTGACGAACAGGGATCTCGGACGCCCGATCGAGGGAGCGCCCCCGAACGTGTGAGGCGGCCCCGGGTGCGTACTCCCGGCGGCCCGCGCGAGAGCGTGGGCCGCCGGAAGCGTCAACGCAGAGCAGGGCCCAAGAAACCGGCACATTCCCCGTACCGGGGACGAATGCCTCCTACTGGACCCCCGCGTCGGGCCCCCGGGAAGATGTGCCAGAGTTGCCACGTCCGGGTTGTGAGCACGTACCGTACGGCGGAACAGGCGTAACGGTGACACGTCGCGAAACGGCGAGCACTTCACATACGCGTTGTACGTGGAGTAGGCGGCCGGGCATCGGGAAGGGGCAGCCGGTTTTGAGCACGCACGCACCGCAGGCGGCACGGACACCGCAATCGGTGAAGCTGCCCGCCACGCTGGACGAGGCCGTGGCGGCGCTCACCGCCATGCCCGCCGCCGTGCCCGTCGCCGGCGGCACGGACCTGATGGCCTCGGTCAACTCGGGGCAGCTGCGCCCCGCCGCCCTCGTCGGCCTCGGCCGCATCAGCGAGATCCGCGGCTGGCAGTACCAGGACGGCCACGCCCTGCTCGGCGCCGGGCTCACCCACGCCCGCATGGGCCGCCCCGACTTCGCCGCGCTGATCCCCGCCCTGGCCGCCGCCGCGCGCGCCGCGGGCCCGCCCCAGATCCGTAACGCGGGCACCCTCGGCGGCAACATCGCCTCGGCCGCGCCCACCGGCGACGCGCTGCCCGTGCTCGCCGCCCTCGAAGCCGTCCTGATCATCGCGGGACCCGGCGGAGCCCGCCGCGAGATCCCCGTCTCCCACCTGCTCACCGGCATGGAGATGCTCCGCCCCGGCGAGCTCATCGGCTTCGTGCGCGTCCCGCTGCTGCACGCCCCCCAGGTCTTCCTCAAGGCGACGGGACGCACCGGGCCCGGCCGCGCCACGGCCTCCGTCGCGCTGGTCCTCGACCCCGCGCGGCGCGGCGTGCGCTGCGCGGTCGGCGCCATCGCGCCGATGCCGCTGCGGCCCCTGGAGGCCGAGGAGTGGGTCGCCTCCCTGATCGACTGGGACGGCGAGCGCGGCAGCCTCGTCCCGGAGGCGGTCACCGCCTTCGGCGAGTACGTCGCCGCCGCCTGCATCCCGGAGCAGCCCCCGGCGGCCGACGGCACCGAACAGCCGTTGTCCCCCGCCGTACTGCATCTGCGGCGCACCGTCGCCGCGCTGGCCCGACGAGCACTGGGGAGGGCGCTGTCGTGAGCGACGACCAGAACACCCACAACGGCGGCGGCTGGCAGCCGCATCCGCAGGGCGAGTACGACTCCGACGCCACGGCGTTCGTCCAGCTCCCCGAAGGCATGCTGGACGCCCCGCTCGCCGCGCCGGGCCACGGCTACGTCCCGCCGCAGATAACGGTCACCCCCACCACCAGCGACGCCACCGACCCGGCGGCCACCGGCGCGTGGGTCATGCCGCCCGAGGTGACGGGCGTGCCCGGCGGCGGACGCGGGGTGCGGTGGCCCGACGCGGGCACGGCGCAGGGCCACGCGGAGAGCCACGGGTACGACCCGCGGGCGACCGGCCAGTGGAACTTCGGCGAGGCGGAAGCGCCGCGGTCGCCGGTGTACGGGCACATGCAGGGCCACGGCCAGGCCCAGGACCACGGTCAGGGCCAGGGGTACGAGCAGGAGTACGGCCAAGAGCAGGAATACGGCCAGGACTACGGGCAGGACTACGCGCACCAGCAGTACGGGCAGGAGCCCGCCGCGCCGCCCGCGCCCGCCTCCGACGTCACCGGGGAGTGGTCGATCCCGGTCGCCGTCGGCGATCTGCCGGACGAGTCGGGCGAGTTCACCGCCTCGTCGCTGTCCACGTGGGGCGGCACGCCTCCCGCGACGCTGCCCGGTGGCGCGCCCGCGCCGTGGGCGACGGGTGCGGGTGCGGGTGCCGGTGTGCCGTGGGGCGTGCAGGCGCAGGAGGCTCTGCGGCAGGCCCCGCCGGAGGTGCCGCAGGGCGTCCAGGAGACGCTCCGGGCGCCGGAACCCGCTCCCGCCCCGGCCTCGACCCCGGTCCCGGCCGCGGCGGAACCGGAGAACCGGTTCGAGAAGACGCAGTTGCTGCGGGCGATCCGCGTACCGTCCGAGCCGCCCGTGCCGCCCGTGCCGCCCGTTCCCTCCGAGGACGAGTTCGCCGCCGAGCCGCTTGTGGAGCAGGTGCACGAGCCGGTTCACGAGCCCGTTCACGAGCCCGCCGAGGTCGTGGCGGAGACCGAGCCCGAGCCCGAGCCCGCCGCTGAGCCGGACGAAGCGCACGTATCGACGGAAGAAGCGGTCGCGCCGGACGAAACGGGCGCCGTGCCGGACGAAGCGGACGTCGTGGCGGAAGCGGCGGACGAGCCCGCCGAGCAGCCCGCCGAGCCCGCCGAGGCTGTGGCACCCCTCGATGCCGCCGAGCCCCCGGACGTCACCGAGACCTCGGACGTCACCGAGACCTCGGACGACACCGACGCCCCCGACGCCGACGAGTCGCCCGCACCCGAGATCGCCCCCAACCCCCTCCACGACGACCACCCCCTCGTCTCCTACGTCCTGCGCGTGAACGGCACCGACCGTCCCGTCACCGACGCCTGGATCGGCGAGTCGCTGCTCTACGTCCTGCGTGAGCGGCTCGGTCTCGCGGGGGCCAAGGACGGCTGCTCGCAGGGCGAGTGCGGGGCCTGCAACGTCCAGGTGGACGGCCGTCTCGTCGCCTCCTGCCTGGTCCCTGCCGCCACCACCGCGGGCAGCGAGGTCCGCACCGTCGAGGGCCTCGCCGCCGACGGCCGGCCCTCCGACGTACAGCGGGCGCTCGCCAAGTGCGGCGCCGTGCAGTGCGGCTTCTGCGTACCGGGCATGGCCATGACCGTGCACGACCTCCTTGAGGGCAACCCCGCCCCGAGCGACCTGGAGGCCCGCCGCGCGCTGTGCGGCAACCTCTGCCGCTGCTCCGGCTACCGCGGTGTGCTCGACGCCGTGCGCGAGGTGGTCGCCGAGCGCGAGGCGACAGCGGCCGCCGCCGAACCAGCCGAACCCGCCGAGCCCGCCGCCTACGAGGAGCACGGCGGGACGGCCCGCATCCCGCACCAGGCGGGCCCGTACGACGCACACGGACCCGAAGGACCGCAGGGCCCCTACGGCCAGGACGGAGGCCACGCGTGAGCACCGAAGCCACCACCGCGACCGCGCCCGACGCCGCCGAGGAGGGCGCCGAGCAGCCGCCGCACGGCGTCGGCTCGTCCCTGCCGTCCGCGGAGTCCCGGGTGAAGACCGAGGGCACCTTCCCCTACGCGTCCGACCTGTGGGCCGAGGGCCTGCTCTGGGCCGCGGTCCTGCGCTCCCCGCACGCGCACGCGCGCATCGTCTCCATCGACACCGGCCACGCCCTTCAGATGCCGGGCGTGCACGCCGTCGTCACCCACGAGGACGTGCCCGGCGACGCGTTGCACGGCCGCCGGACGCCGGACCGGCCGGTCTTCGCCTCCGACGTCGTACGCCACCACGGCGAGCCCATCGCCGCCGTCGCCGCCGACCACCCCGACACCGCGCGGATGGCCGCCGCCGCCGTCATCGTCGAGTACGAGGTCCTCGAACCGGTCACCGACCCGGAGAAGGCGTTCGAGGCCGAACCGCTCCACCCCGACGGCAACCTGATCCGCCACATCCCGCTCCGCCACGGCGACCCGGAGGCGGCGGGCGAGATCGTCGTCGAGGGCCTGTACCGCATCGGCCGCCAGGACCCGGCGCCGATCGGCGCCGAGGCGGGCCTCGCCGTGCCGCGTCCCGACGGGGGAGTGGAGCTGTACGTCGCCTCCACCGACCCGCACGCCGACCGCGACCGCGCCGCCGCCTGCTACGGCATCGCACCGGAGCACGTGAAGGTCGTCGTGACGGGCGTCCCGGGCGCGACCGCCGACCGTGAGGACGCCGGTTTCCAACTCCCGCTCGGCCTCCTCGCGTTGCGCACCGGCTGCCCGGTCAAGCTGACCGCGACCCGCGAGGAGTCCTTCCTCGGCCACGCCCACCGCCACCCCACCCTCCTGCGCTACCGCCACCACGCGGACGCCGAGGGCCGCCTGGTCAAGGTCGAGGCGCAGATCCTGCTCGACGCGGGCGCGTACGCGGACACGTCGTCGGAGGCGCTCGCCGCCGCCGTCTCCTTCGCCTGCGGCCCGTACGTCGTGCCGAACGCCTTCATCGAGGGCTGGGCGGTCCGTACGAACAACCCGCCCTCCGGGCACGTCCGCGGCGAGGGCGCCCTCCAGGTGTGCGCCGCGTACGAGGCCCAGATGGACAAGATCGCCAAGAAGCTGGGCGTCGACCCGGCCGAGCTGCGGCTGCGCAACGCCATGGCGACCGGCGACATCCTGCCCACCGGGCAGACGGTGACCTGCCCGGCCCCGGTGGCCGAACTCCTCGCCGCCGTACGGGACTTCCCGCTGCCCGAGCTGCCCAAGGACACCCCCGAGGACGAGTGGCTGCTGCCCGGCGGCCCCGAGGGCGCGGGCGATCCGGCCGCCGTGCGCCGGGGCGTCGGCTACGGCCTCGGCATGGTCCAGCTCCTCGGCGCCGAGGGCACGGACGAGGTCTCCACGGCCACGGTGAAGGTGCACGACGGCGCGGCGACGGTGATCTGCGCGGCCGTCGAGACCGGCCAGGGCTTCACCACACTGGCCCGCCAGATCGTCCAGGAGACGCTCGGCATCAAAGACGTGAGCGTCGCGCCCGTCGACACCGACCAGCCGCCGGCGGGCCCGAGCTGCCGCGGCCGCCACACCTGGGTGTCGGGCGGCGCGGTGGAACGGGCCGCGAAGATGGTCCGCACCCAGCTCCTCCAGCCCCTCGCGCACAAGTTCGGCATGTCGACCGAGCTGCTCCAGATCACCGACGGCAAGATCACCTCGTACGACGGCGTGCTCTCCACGACCGTGACCGAGGCCCTGGAGGGCAAGGAGCTCTGGGCCACGGCCCAGTGCCGCCCCCACCCGACCGAGCCGCTCGACGAGGCCGGGCAGGGCGACGCCTTCGTCGGCATGGCGTTCTGCGCGATCCGCGCGGTCGTGGACGTCGACATCGAGATCGGTTCCGTACGGGTCGTGGAACTGGCCGTCGCCCAGGACGTGGGCCGCGTCCTCAACCCCGCCCAGCTGCGGGCCCGCATCGAGGCGGGCGTCACCCAGGGCGTGGGCGCCGCGCTCACGGAGAACCTCCGCACGCCCCGCGGCCTGGTCCGCCACCCGGACCTCACCGGCTACGCGCTCCCCACCGCCCTGGACACGCCCGACATCCGCATCGTGAAGCTGGTCGAGGAGCGCGACGTCGTGGCCCCCTTCGGCGCGAAGGCGGCCAGCGCGGCCCCGGTCGTGACGTCCCCGGCGGCCATCGCCTCCGCGGTCCGCGCGGCGACGGGCCGCCCGGTCAACCGCCTCCCGATCCGCCCGCAGGCGGCCGTAGCGACGTGACGGCCCGCCGGAACCGCGGGGTTCCGACGGGCCGCCGGGTGTGCCGGGGCGGGCCCCGGGCTCAATGGCGCGGGGCTACTTGCCGTGGTACGCGTCGTGGACCGACAGCGTCGACTTGTTGCCGTCCTTGTCCGTGACGGTGGCGCGGAAGGCGATTCCCTCGCCCTTCGCCGGGTTCCGCACGGAGATCCTGCCGTCCCGGACCGGCGTCTTCTGCCAGGTCCGGCCGTCGTCGTACGAGACGTACACGGCAAGGGACTTGAGGTTGCCCGGACCCGCCGCCGAGCCCTGTACCTTCACCGGAACGGACTGGGTGGCGCCCGCGGGGGCCCGGCTCGACAGGTCGAGCTTCGGCGCGAACCGCACCGTGGACGCCGGGAGCCGGACCTTCTCCGTCCCCGTGTTCTTGGACCGGAACGTCCAGCTCGCGTCGATGCGTGAGGAGGCCGCGGCCGTCCTCGGATCGCGCGTCACGGAGGTCGTCAGCCGGTACTCCGCCTCGTCGGCCGGGACCCTGAAGGTCTCGGAGCCGGACACCGGGTCGTCGTTCTCGGCGATTTTCGTGCCGTCCCGGTACAGGGTGGACTTCGCCGAGGCGTACGCGCTCCAGCCCGGGTGGCCCTTGCCGTCGGCGGCGACGGGGAGCCGGCCGCCGATCCTGTCGCCCTCGCGGAAGAGGCCGAGGTCCTTGCCGAGGGCGGGGCCGAAGACGCCGGTGTTGAACGTCCTGGCGTACGTACCGCCCGCCTTGTAGGTCTCCGGGGGCATCGAGTAGCTGCCCTCCAGGACCGGGTCGCCGTCCGCGTCCTTGTCGCCGTACTGCGAGAAGTCGATGCCCCACCGCGTCCCGTCGAGTGCGGAGACGTGCACGGTCTTGGTGCGCGGCAGCGGCTGCGGGGTCAGGATCGGTGAGATGCCGCCGGCCTGCGGCTGGTATCCGGCGACGAACAGGGAGCCCGAGCGGCCGGGCGAGGAGGCGCCCGTGCCGACCTTGAGCGTGGCGAAGTCGGCGGGCTTCAGGTGCCGGGTGTAGCCGGTCGCGAGCTTCTTGACGTTGCCTCCGATGACCATGTCGTAGCGGGTGTCGGCGCCCTTCAGCCAGGTGCCGAGCCACTGCTGGCCGAGGCCTTCGGGCGCCTGGGGGCCGAGGTGGGCGGTGCGCATGTTCTGGAAGGCGGTGACGCGCAGGGCGCCGAGTTCGTACCCCGCGTAGCTGTAGCGGCCGTCCATGGAGACCAGCTCGGCGGACGGGTCGGGCCCGGTGATGTCGACCGGCTTCGTCTTGCGGGCGTCGACGGTCACCGTCGTGTCCTTGTCGACGACCAGCGCGGGACCGGCCAGCCAGTCGACGCCCTTGTCGCCGTTCTCGGGGTCGACGTAGATCGCCGCGTCGAGCAGGTAACTGCCCTTGGCCAGGCGCGCCTTGAACGTCGCCGACGAGGAGTCCGGGAACAGGTTGAGGCCCTTGTCGGCGCCGGTGATGGCCGACAGCGACGACGCGTGGTTCGACGCGGGCCTTCCGTCGCGGCCGATGAACTTCAGCGTCACGTCGTACCGCTCGATCTCCCGCTCGACCACGGCGGCGGTGCGTACGGACTGGCCGCCGCCGTTCGCCACGACGTACGCGGAGTACGTGCCGTCGACGGTGCCACCGAGCTTCGAGTCCGCGGTCAGCTCCACCGAGGCGGTACCGCCCGCCGGGACGGTCACCTTCTCGGCGCCGAGCGAGAAGAAGCCTGCCGGGGCCGGGTCGCCCTCGGGCCCGGCAGCCACCATGCTGAGGTCGAGGGAGACGTCATCCGTACCGAGATTGCGGTACGTCACCTTCTTGGTGAGCGGCTCGTCGTCGGTGTGCGGCCACGCCTGGATGCCGAAGTTGACGGAGACGGGTTCGGCGATCACGGTCTGCCCGATGGCCCGGTCCACCGCGATACGGCCCGAACCCTGCTGGAACGGCCGGTAGCCGCCGTCCTTCGTGGAGGCGGTGAGCGCGCCCTTGAGCTCGGCGTACGTCCACTTCGGGTGCTGCTGCTTGAGCAGTGCCGCGGCGCCCGCCACGTGCGGGGACGCCATCGACGTACCGGAGATCGACAGATAGCCCTCCGGGTTCTGGCCGACCTGCTTCTCGATGGCGGAGCCGGGGGCGGCCGCGGCGGTGATGTCCACGCCGGGCGCGGTCACGTCGGGCTTGATCCCGCCGTCACCGGCGCGCGGGCCCCGGCTGGAGAACGGGGCCAGCTTGTCGTTGTCGTCGACCGCGCCGACGGTCAGGGCGGCGTCCGCGGTGCCCGGCGAGCCCACGGACCCGGGCCTGCCGTCGTTGCCCGCCGAGACGGCGAAGAGGATGCCCTTCTCCTCGGAGAGCTTGTTCACCGCCGCTTCGAGCGGGTCGACATCGGGGCTGTCGCCGCCGCCGAGGCTGAGGTTGACGACGTCGGCGCCCTCGGCCGCCGCCCACTCCATGCCCGCGACGATCCCGGAGTCGTCACCGAACCCGTCGTCGTCGAGGACCTTGCCGCTGATGAGCTCGGCGCCGGGTGCGACGCCCTTGAACTTGCCGCCCGACTTGGCGCCCGTGCCCGCGGCGGTCGACGCGACGTGCGTGCCGTGGCCGACGCGGTCCTTCAGGTCGGGGGAGGCGGAGAAGTTCTTCTCGGCGACGACCTGACCGTGGAGGTCGGGGTGGGTGGTGTCGACGCCCGAGTCGAGGACGGCGATCCTGACGCCCTTGCCGTCGTACCCGGCGTCCCACGCCTTGTCGGCACCGATCTGCCTGACGCTCTTGTCGAGGGTGGCCTCGCGGGTCCCGTCGAGCCAGACGTGCTCGATGCCCTTGCCGCCGACGCCGTCGATCAGGGTCTTCCACAGGTCGGCCGCGTCCTGCTTCGGGGTGGTGACGGCGTCGGCGTTCAGTGACTTCAAGGTCCGGCGGACGGTGGTGTCGCCGGTGGCGCGCAGGCCGGCCCGGGCGTGGGCGGCGCTGCCCTTGTAGCCGACGATCAGCTTGAGGCCCTTCGCCTTCGCCTGAGCCGCACGGTTGCGCTTTTCGCTCAACTCCGTGACGTCGAACAGCCGTTGATCGATCCGGCCCTCGGATATCAGGCGCTGGGCGTCCGCGGGGAGTACGAGGGTGTGGCCGCCCGGCGAGCGGAGCGTACGGACGGGAACGTGTTCGCGGCCCTTCGCCGGGGCGAAACCGGTGACGCGGCCTTGGGGGTCGACGGTGACGTGGTCGCCGGTGAGGAGGGTGAGTCGGTGCGTAGTGGTGCGTGGCGCGAAGGCGTCGGAGCGGTTGCTGTTGCTGTCGCGGTTGCTGTTGCTGTTGGTCCCGGGCCGTAACGGCCCGTCCCCGTCCTGCCGGGCCGCTGCGGGGCCCGTCATACCCGCCGTGAGAGCCATGGCGGCGGCCGCGGCTACGGTCGCCGCGCATGCTCTCTTCACGTGGTCGCGCAAGTTTCCTCCCTGGAACCGTGTGGACTCGTGGCACGTGAGTCCTGTTCCGGGAGTATGTCGGCCCAACTGGGCGTATTTCGATGCCTGTTACAGGAACCAAACGGGAAAGAGAGAGGCCGTGGCGGGAATCGAACCCGCGTAACTGGATTTGCAGTCCAGCCCCTCAACCACTCGGGCACACGGCCAAGTCTTCGACGTGCTGTCGACCTGACCTCTTGAACGTAGCGGTGGTTCGGGTGGGGGCTCAAGGGAGTGGAGGGTGGCGCAATGGGACTGCCATGTGGCGTTCATGAACGGGAGACGTTCGGTGGGCCGGTGCCTTTGGGGGTGGGCGGGGGCGTCCGGGGTTTTGCGGAGTGTGGCGGTTCCGGGCCGGCAGTAAAGGGCGCTCCGCTGCGCTGCGCGTCGGCTGCGCCGATGTCCCTTCGGGCCACCCTTGACTCCCGTCCCTCCACCGCACGTTGACTTTGACCCGGACGCCCAGGGGTGGGGCCGCCGGGGGGCGTGGGTTGGGTCGTTCCCTTTGCCTGCCGGGTGCGGCCCGGTCCAACGCGAGTCGAGGCTACGGTCGGGGCGCGGCTGCCCCAGCGGCGTCGCCGCTCGGGCCATCCCCTCGCGCTGCCGGGTGCGGCCCGGCTCATCGCGAGCGCACGCTACGGCCCTGGCTCGGCTGCCCCTGCGGCGTCGCCGCTCGGGGTCATCAGCCATCGCTGCCGGGTGCGGCCCGGCCCATCGTGGGCGGACGCCAGGGTCGCGCTCGGTCAGACCATTCATCGCCGGGCGGTCGCCTGCCGCTCCGGGGCACCTACTTTGGGAAAGTTGCGAATGGAGTCCCCGCGCGCCCCCTCTTCACCCCCAATGCGCCGTTCTAGATGGGAGTCTGCCGAGGCGCATGAGGCAGCGCGCGAGGCGCGGCAGGGGGGCGCGCAGCGGACTGCTTCGCAACTTAGCGAAAGTTGATGCCGCCCCCCCCGGGGTGATAGGTCGCGTATCCGAGACGGGCGGGGCGTGCGGGGCGTGACAGGGGGGGGCGCGCGTCGGACCGCTTCGCAACTTTCCCAAAGTAGGTGCCGGACCGGGCAGTGACCCGAGTGTTCGGCAGCACCCCGGGCGCGTGACGGTGATTCACGTTGGGCCGGTCCGCACCCGGCCGTGAAGGCTGATGACCCGAGCGGCGAGGCGGCAGGGGCAGCCGAGCCCGGACCGTGACGTCGGCTCGCGATGGACCGGGCCGCACCCGGCAGCGCAAAGGGATGGCCCAAGCGGCGATGCCGCCTGGTCGACCCAGCGGGGACCGTAGCGTGCGCTCGCGTTGAGCCGGGCCGCACCCGGCAACGCAAAGGGATGGCCCGAGCGGCTAGGCCGCAGGGGCAGCCGAGCCCCGACCGTGACGTCGGCTCGCGTTGGGCCGGGCCGCACCCGGCGGTGCAAAGGGAATGACCCATCCCACACCCCCCGGCGGCCCCACCCCTGGGCGTCCGGGTCAAAGTCAACGTGCGGTGGAGGGACGGGAGTCAAGGGTGGCCCGAAGGGACATCGGCGCAGCCGACGCGACCGCAGGGAGCGCCCTTTACTGCCGGCCCGGAACCGCCACACTCCGCACAACCCCGGACGCCCCCGCCCACCCCCAAAGGCACCGGCCCACCAAAGACGCCGAGAAGACCGAGCCGAAGTCACGCCGGAGCGAGAACGCAGAACTCGTTGCCCTCCGGGTCGGCGAGGCACGTCCACGGCGCGTCACCCTGACCGAAGTCGATGCCGGTCGCACCAAGCCCCCGCAACCGCGTCCCCTCCACCTCGTGATCGCCCCCGCGATAAGGCCGGAGGTCGAGATGGATGCGCGGCCGAGCCGACGGGTCCCAGCCGGTCTTCACACCCGACGTGCGGAGGAACTCCAGGTACGGCCCGACACCCTTGGCAGAGCGCAGGCGGGCGAGGTCGTCAGTCACCTCGTGCGGGGTCCAGTCCATCGCCTCGTCCCAGAACCGGGCCATGGCACGCGGATCGGCACACTCGACCACCACCGCGGCCATCGGACCGGTGTCCCGGTAGATCTCCCGCGGCTCCAGCACGCAGAACTCGTTGCCTTCAGGGTCGGCCATGACCTGCCACGGGACGTCACCCTGGCCCACGTCGACGGGGGTCGCGCCGAGTTCCCTGAGACGTGCGACCAGCTCTGCCTGATGGGCGGCGGAGGTCGTGGCCAGGTCAACGTGCAGGGAGTTCTTCACCGTCTTGGGCTGCGGGTCGGCGACGACGTCGATGACGACGGCGGTGGGGTCGGGGTAGGCGAAGCCCTCGGGTTCGAGGTTGGTCACGCCGGGGCCCTCGCTGTCGACGCCCCAGCCGAGCGCCGCCGCCCAGAAGCGGCCCAGCGCCGCGTCGTCCCGGGCCTTCAGATGGATCTGGACAAGTCGCGTCGTCATGCCGCAGATCCTAGAGCGGCGATCTTGCGCCGAGCCATCGAATAGGCGGCGCCCGTGCCCACGTCACTCAGCGTGGCCCCCCGTACGTACGGTGCATAGCGGTGCGTGGTGTGCGTACCGCAATTGTCCGGTGCGTGTCCCGGCCTGTCCTGGCTGTCTCGGTTGCTGTTCGGGTACGTGTGCGCGTTGGGCTTTGGACGGTACGACGGAGGTGGGCGCGGTGGAGTGTAACGACGCGGTGGATGAACCGGGGTGGGACGTCGACCCCGAGGACGAGATCAGTTCGGTGGTCGAGATGGTTGGCCAGCACCTCAAGTTGCGGCGTGAGGCGATGGGCCTCAGCGCCGCGGAGTTCGCTGAGGCCATCGGGTACGGGGAGGATCTCGTCCGGAAGGTCGAGCGGGGGCGCGGATCCCTCGTCATCGAGCGAATTCTGGGAGAAACATGTTCGGCAAGACCTCTGCCGGAGACGTCTCCGGACTGGAGTGGATCAAGAGCAGCTACAGCAGCAGCAACGGCGAGGACTGCGTCGAGGTCGCCTTGGAGTGGCGCAAGAGCAGCTACAGCAGCACTAACGAGTCCGGCGACTGCGTCGAGGTAGCCACAACCCCCCGAACCGTCCACATCCGCGACTCAAAGATCACCAACGGCCCCCTCCTCACCGTCACCCCCGACCGCTGGTCCGACTTCCTCGCGTACGCCTCACGCAGCTGAGGGGGAGCGCCGCGCGAGCGCCGTGTGAGACCTGTCGCACCCGTCCCGGGCACCGCCCCGAACCCACGGGTACGCCACGCATCACCGGTAAGGTGGCCCGGTTGTCATACGTGCCGCCGACCGCGAACCCGGAGACCGTGACTACCACCAGCGCCGCCGCCACCTCCTCGCACCACCTGTCGCCCGCGTTCCCCGGGCGGGCCCCCTGGGGCACCGCCAACAAGCTGCGCGCCTGGCAGGAGGGCGCGATGGAGAAGTACATCCAGGAGCAGCCGCGAGACTTCCTCGCCGTCGCCACCCCCGGCGCCGGCAAGACGACGTTCGCGCTCACGCTCGCGTCCTGGCTGCTGCACCACCACGTCGTCCAGCAGGTCACCGTGGTCGCGCCCACCGAGCATCTGAAGAAGCAGTGGGCCGAGGCCGCCGCCCGTATCGGCATCAAGCTGGACCCCGAGTACAGCGCGGGGCCCGTCAGCAAGGAGTACCACGGGGTCGCCGTGACGTACGCGGGCGTCGGCGTACGCCCGATGCTGCACCGCAACCGCTCCGAGCAGCGCAAGACCCTCGTCATCCTCGACGAGATCCACCACGCGGGCGACAGCAAGTCGTGGGGCGAGGCGTGCCTGGAGGCGTTCGAGCCGGCGACGCGGCGGCTCGCGCTCACCGGTACGCCGTTCCGGTCCGACACGAATCCGATCCCCTTCGTCACGTACGAGGAGGGGAACGACGGCATCCGGCGCTCCTCCGCCGACTACACCTACGGCTACGGCAGCGCGCTCGGCGACGGCGTCGTGCGGCCCGTGATCTTCCTCTCGTACTCCGGCAACATGCGGTGGCGCACGAAGGCCGGTGACGAGATCGCCGCGCGGCTCGGCGAGCCCATGACCAAGGACGCCGTGTCGCAGGCGTGGCGCACCGCGCTCGACCCCCGGGGCGAGTGGATGCCGAACGTCCTGAAGGCCGCCGACAAGCGGCTCACCGAGGTCAGGAAGGCCATTCCCGACGCGGGCGGCCTCGTCATCGCCTCCGACCAGGACTCCGCGCGCGCCTACGCCAAGCTGATCCGCGAGATCACCGGGTCCAAGGCCACCGTCGTCCTCTCCGACGACACCGGCGCGTCCAAGCGGATCGACGACTTCGCCGCGAGCACCGACCGGTGGATGGTCGCCGTCCGCATGGTCTCCGAAGGCGTCGACGTGCCGCGCCTCGCGGTGGGCGTGTACGCGACCACGATCTCCACGCCGCTCTTCTTCGCGCAGGCCGTCGGCCGTTTCGTACGGTCCAGGCGGCGCGGCGAGACCGCGTCCGTCTTCCTGCCCACCGTCCCCGACCTGCTCGGCTTCGCCAACGAGATGGAGGTCGAACGCGACCACGTCCTCGACAAGCCGAAGAAGGAAGGGGAGGAGGACCCCTACGCCGAGTCCGAGAAGGAGATGGACGAGGCCAACAAGGAGCAGGACGAGGACACCGGGGAGCAGGAGCAGTTCTCCTTCGAGGCCCTGGAGTCCGAGGCCGTCTTCGACCGGGTGCTCTTCGACGGCGCCGAGTTCGGCATGCAGGCGCACCCGGGCAGCGAGGAGGAGCAGGACTACCTCGGCATCCCCGGGCTCCTCGAACCCGACCAGGTGCAGATGCTGCTCCAGAAGCGGCAGGCCCGCCAGATCGCCCACAGCAGGAAGAAGCCGGACGACGAGGCCGACCTCCTGGAGATCCCCGCCGAACGGCGCCCCGTCGTCTCCCACAAGGAACTCCTCGGGCTCAGGAAGCAGCTGAACACGATGGTCGGCGCGTACGTCCACCAGAGCGGGAAGCCGCACGGGGTGATCCACACCGAGCTGCGGCGCACCTGCGGGGGGCCGCCGAGCGCGGAGGCCACGGCAGGCCAGCTGCGCCAGCGCATCGAGAAGGTCCAGGAGTGGGCCACCCGGATGAAGTGAGGGCTGAGCCGCTGGTTCCGAGTGGGGAGGTGGTGTGCGAATGCCGTGCGCGCCCCCCGCTGGCGCCCACCGCGTAACGGGGCAATGGGGGGCGCTAGGGGCGCCCCGGTGCCCGGATTCTGGACGAAGTCTTCCGCTGAGCGGGACGGCCTCGCTAATGTCCCCGCACAGCACACGCCCCGTGGCAGCGCCGCCGCGGAGCGCAGCCGGTGTTCCGACCGGCGGCCTCTGACGCGCGTCGCCCACGGGACCGGCGACGCAACCGCCGCGTAGGGGGGCCGCCGACCCTCACCTAAGGAGTGGGCGTCGTGACCGCGGAGACTTCCCAGACGCTCGACCGAGGACTGCGCGTCCTCAAGCTGCTGGCCGACACCGACCATGGGCTCACGGTCACCGAGCTGTCCAACAAGCTCGGTGTGAACCGCACCGTGGTGTACCGCCTGCTCGCCACGCTCGAACAGCACGCCCTCGTGCGGCGGGACCTCGGCGGTCGCGCCCGGGTCGGCCTCGGCGTGCTGCGGCTCGGCCGCCAGGTGCACCCGCTGGTGCGGGAGGCCGCGCTGCCCGCGCTGCGCTCGCTCGCCGAGGACATCGGGGCGACGGCACACCTCACCCTCGTCGACGGCTCGGAGGCCCTCGCGGTCGCGGTGGTCGAGCCGACCTGGACGGACTACCACGTCGCCTACCGCACCGGCTTCCGCCATCCGCTGGACCGGGGCGCCGCGGGCCGCGCGATACTCGCCGCCCGCCAGAGCCTGGTCACCGACCCCGGCTACGCGCTCACCCACGGCGAGCTGGAGGCCGGCGCGAGCGGCGCGGCGGCTCCCCTGGTCGGAGTGACGGGCCTTGAGGGCAGCGTGGGCGTGGTCATGCTGTCGGACTCGGTGCCGGAGAGAGTGGGGCCACGGGTGGTCGACGCGGCCCGGGAAGTCGCAGACGCGTTGCGCTGAGGCCGCACGGACGATCTGTTCCACGGGGCTCGGTCGATCGCCGGCTGCGCCGAGCTCGTCCTCAAACGCCGGACGGGCTTGATCATCCTCCCTCACGTTAGATTGATCCCGTGTTCTCGTTCTCTCGCCTCACGCGCCCCCAGGCCCTCGCCGTCTGCGCCCTGCCCGTCGCGGCCCTGCTCGCCGTCGCGGCGTTCGCGCCGTTGCCGTTCGCCGTGGCGCAGCCCGGTGGTACGGCGAACGTACTCGGGGAGCACGAGGGCAAGCCGGTCCTCACGGTCTCCGGCGTCCCTACGCGCAGGACGAGCGGCGAGCTGCGCATGACGACGATCGTCGCGACGGGGCCGCAGATGGACATCCGTCTGGGCGACGTCGTCGACGGCTGGTTCCGTACGGACCGTGCGGTGATGCCCAAGGACTCCGTCTACCCCGTCGGCGACAACGTCAAGGAAGTCGAGAAGCACAATCTCGGTGACATGAAGGAGTCGCAGGACGAGGCCACGCAGGCGGCGCTCGCGTATCTGAAGGCGAACGGCGTCGGCGACACGGACAAGGTGAAGGTCAAGGCCGACCTCGGCAAGATCGGCGGCCCGAGCGCCGGACTGTTCCTCGCGCTCGGCATCATCGACAAGCTGGACGGCGACGGCAGCGGCGGTGACCTCACGGGTGGCCGCAGGATCGCGGGTACCGGCACGATCTCGGCGGACGGCGAGGTCGGCCCGGTCGGCGGCGTGGCCCTGAAGACGCAGGCCGCGCGGCGTGACGGTGCGACGGTCTTCCTGGTCCCCGAGGACGAGTGCTCGGACGCTCAGTCGGAGCTGCCGAAGGGCCTGCGCCTGGTGCCGATCAAGACACTGAAGGGAACGGTCGACTCACTGCGGGCCCTCGGGAAGGGCGGGAAGGTCCCGAGCTGCTGACGAGCCGGAGCCCCAACTCCACCAGGGTCCAGCCGAGTTGAGTGCGGAGATGGTGGTGGGTTCCTCTGCCGGGCGCCGCTCGCCGCAATTCCCGCGCGCGGGCGTCGTGCAGGATCAGGTGGATGTCGGAGTGCATGGCTTCGTTCCTCTCAGTCGCCGTCGTCGTCGCTGTTGTCGGCCGGTCGGGTCGGGAACAGGTGGGAGTGGACCCGAACCCTGGCCGCGTCCGGGGTGCCCTTCGGCGGCGCCAACATCCGGTACTCCTCCATGAGTTCGTGGACCTTGTGGCTCAGCTCGGACGCGAGTTCCGGGGTCAGGTCCAGGGTGAAGTCGCTGATGTCCGAGGCCGCCCCCCACTCCTGTGGCCACTCGTGCCGCGTCGCGATCCAGGTGGACACCTCTTGGGCGCGCAGCGACGCGTACTCGTGCAGCATGGTGCTGAGGGCGCCGCGGACCTCGGGGTTCTCGTCGAGCATGAGCTCCGCGTCGGTGCGAATGCCCTGCTGGGCCGGGCGCCACCACCGCTCCCGCCCCTTGCCGCGATCGGGGTCGTCCTCCACGAACCCGTACTCCGCGAGCTGACGCAGGTGATAGCTGGTCGCGCCGCTCGACTCACCCAGGCGCGCGGCGAGTTGAGAGGCGGTCGCCGGTCCTTCGACGCCCAGCGACGTGAGCAGCCGCATCCGCAGCGGGTGCGCGAGCCCGCGCAGGGTGCGCGCGTCGAGTTCACGGACTTTGTGGGGCTTCGGCTGCTCCGTCATGGACTCAGCGTAGACATGCAAAGACTCCGTTGCAACGGTTTCTTTGCAACGGAGTCTTTGTAACTGAAGCCGGTCTACTCCTTGACGAACCCCTCCTCGACCAACCAGTCCTTCGCCACCTCATGCGGATCCTGACCGTCCACATCAACCTTGGAGTTGAGGTCCCGCGCCACCTTGTTGTTGAGCCTCTTCGTGATGGGGGCCAGGACCTCCGCGATCTCCGGATGCTTCTTCAGGGACTTGCTGTTGATCTCCGGCGCCGCGTTGTAGTTGGGGAAGAAGTGCTTGTCGTCCTCCATCGTCGTCAGGTTCATCGCCTTGATGCGGCCGTCGGTGGTGAAGACCTCGCCGTACGTGCAGGAGCCCTTGGCCGCCTGCGTGTAGATGATCCCGGTGTCCATCTTGGTGATGCTGGAGGAAGGGATCCTCATCCCGTACGCCTTCTGCATGCCGGGCAGGCCGTCGTTCCGCGAGGAGAACTCGCTCTCCACACAGAGGGAGGCGGCCTTCGGGTCGGACTTGGACAGGGCCGCCACGTCCGAGAGCGTCTTCGTCCGGTACTTCGCCGCGTTCCTCTCGTTCATCGCCAGCGCGTACGTATTGTTGAGCGCGGCCGGGGTCAGCCAGGTGACACCGTTCTTCAGGTCGGCGTCGCGCACCGCCTGCCACTGCTTCCGCGGGTCCGTGATCGGCTTGGTGTTGCCCTGGTACGTGATCCAGGCGGTGCCCGTGTACTCGTACATGGCGTCCGCGTCGCCGCCCTTGACCGCCTCGCGCGCGCCGATCGAGCCCTGGATGCCCGTGCGGTCGAGCACATCCGCGCCGGCCGCCTGGAACGCGATGCCCATGATCGCGCCGAGGACCAGCTGCTCGGTGAACTCCTTGGACGTGACGGTGAGGTCGGCGCCCTTCAGGGGCAGGCCCTTGCCGATGGAGCCGGGCTTGACGTCGTCCACCATCGGACTGCCGCTGGTGAGCCCGCACCCGGCGACCAGCGCGCCGCCCAGGACGGCGATGACGGTCGTACGCGCGGTGACCCTGAGGTTCCTCATGTGTCCACCTCCAGGCCCCTCGGACGCAGCAGCAGTTCGGCCAGCGAGGCCAGCCAGTCGACCAGGAGCGCGAGCGTGATCGTCAGGATCGAGCCGAGCATCAGGACCGGCATCCGCTGGTTGGTCATGCCCGTCGTGATGAGGTCACCGAGGCCCCCGCCGCCGCCGAACGTGGCGAGCGTCGCCGTGCCGACGTTGAGGACGAGCGCCGTGCGCACGCCCGCGAGGATCAGCGGGACGGCCAGCGGGAGTTCGACCTTGGCTAGGACGCCGAGCGGCGACATGCCGATGCCGCGCGCCGCCTCCAGGAGCGTCGGGTCGTTCGCCTTCAGGCCCGCGATCGTGTTGGAGAGGACCGGCAGGACGGCGTAGATGATGATGCCGATCAGGGCGGCCTTCTCGCCGATGCCGAGCCAGATCACCAGGAGCGCGAGGAGACCGATCGCGGGGGTCGCCTGACCGATGTTGGCCAGGGCCATCGCGACCGGGGCACCTTTGCGCAGCTTCTTGCGGGTCAGCAGGATGCCGAGCGGGATGGCGATGATGAGGACGAAGAAGGTGGAGATCGCTGTCAGTTGGACGTGCTGGCGCAGGCGGAGCCATACGTTGCCGTCGGCCAGCGCGTTCTCGGAGATCGAGTCGAGGTCGGCCTGCCGGAACCACCACCAGGTGATCAGCAGGACCACCGCGAGGACGGCGGGCAGGAAGACCAGCTTCTGCCAGACGACCTTGCGCGGCTGCCGCCGGACCGGCAGGGGCGACGGCGGGGCCTCCTGCTCGGCCTCGCCCTCGTCACGGAAGGCGAGGCCCTTGACCTCGTGCTCGCCCTCGGGGCGGGACGCCTCACGCGGGGACGGCCTGCGGTCCGGGATCCGCGGTGAGCCCCCGGAGATGCCGCTCACGCCTTCGCCTCCCCGCCGTAGCCCTCCTGCTCCTGGTGGGTCAGCCCGGCCCGCTGCTCCAGGAGTTGCTGCTGGTGCTCGATGGCTTCGAGCCGGTCCGCCTCGAGCATCTCGTGGACGGAGTTCATCAGCGTCTCCATGTCGACGACGCCCGTGTACTCGCCGCGCCGCCCGGTCACCGCGACCCGGCCCGCGTTGTCGGTGAGGACCGCTTCGAGGGCGTCGCGCAGGGTGGCGTCGCGGGTCACGGTGTCGTGGACGAGGGTGCCCGCGCGGGCCAGTGAGCCCTTGGCGCGCGTCAGGTCGCCGCGGCGCAGCCACTTGTAGGGGCGGCGGCGCTTGTCGAGCAGGAGCAGTTCGTTGGTGGCGCCGGCGCGGAGCTTGTCGAAGATGTCCTGGAGGGGGTCGTCGACGGTCACCGTGGGGATGTCGGCGATCTCCACGTCGCGTACGCGGGTGAGGTTGAGGCGCTTGAGGGCCGCGCCCGCGCCGACGAAACCGGAGACGAAGTCGTCGGCCGGGTTGGTGAGGATGGCCTCCGGGGTGTCGAACTGCGCGATGTGCGAGCGTTCCCGCAGCACGGCGATGCGGTCGCCCAGCTTGATGGCCTCGTCGAAGTCGTGCGTGACGAAGACGATGGTCTTGTGCAGCTCGTGCTGGAGCCGGATCAGCTCGTCCTGGAGGTGGTCGCGGGTGATCGGGTCGACGGCGCCGAAGGGCTCGTCCATGAGCAGTACGGGCGGGTCGGCCGCCAACGCCCTTGCCACGCCGACGCGTTGCTGCTGGCCACCGGAGAGCTGACGGGGGTAGCGGTGGCGGAACTCGCCCGGATCGAGCCCGACCAGGTCCAGCATCTCCTCGACCCGTGAGGTGATCCTCGACTTGCCCCAGCCGGTCATCCTCGGGACGAGCGCGATGTTCTGGGCGACGGTCATGTGCGGGAAGAGGCCGGACGACTGGATCGCGTACCCGATCTTGCGGCGCAGCTTCACCGGGTCCATGTCGGTGACGTCCTCGCCGCCGATGCGGATGCGGCCGCCGGTCGGCTCGATGAGCCGGTTGATCATCTTCAGGGTGGTCGACTTGCCGCAGCCGGAGGGGCCCACGAGGATCACGATCTCGCCGGCCTTGATCTCCATGTTGACGCTGTCCACGGCGGCCTCACCGCTGCCCGCGTAGCGCTTGGTGAGGTTCTCCAGCTCGATCGTGGCGCCGGAGGTGGCGGCGGACGCGGGCGCCTCTCTGGTGGTCGTCTCAGACACGGATCCCCCTCGAAATGGTCAGCCGGCCGATCAGGACGTACGCGGCGTCGAAGAGCAGCGCCAGGATGATGATCCCGAGCGTGCCCGCGAGCACCTGGTTGAGCGCGTTCTTGGAGCCGAGCGAGCCGATGCCGCGGAAGATCTCGTTGCCGAGCCCGGGACCCGACGCGTACGCGGCGATGGCCGCGATGCCCATCAGCATCTGCGTGGAGACCCGGATGCCGGTCAGGATGGGCGGCCAGGCGATCGGCAGCTCCACCCTGAAGAGCCGGGCGATGCGGGACATCCCGATGCCCTTCGCCGCGTCGACCAGCGACGGGTCGACGCCGCGCAGGCCGACGATGGCGTTGCGCACGATCGGGAGCAGCCCGTACAGGGTCAGCGCGACGACGGTCGGTGCGACGCCGAGGCCCACGACCGGGATCAGCAGGCCGATCATGGCCAGGGACGGGATGGTGAGGATGGTGGAGGTGACGGTCGTGGCGAGATTGCCCGCCCACTCGCTGCGGTAGGTGAGAACGCCGATCAGTACACCGATGACGGTGGCGACGACCATGCACTGGAAGACGGCGCTGGCGTGCTGATACGCGTCCGTCAGGAGTTGCTGGTGGCGGTTGCCGAGGTAGTCCCAGAAATTCACTGAAGTGCTCACCTCGCCTTTTCCGGAAGGTACTCACGAAATTCGGTGACTCAGGAATCTTTGGACGCCTGCT
Source organism: Streptomyces sp. NPDC044106 (assembly GCF_056433985.1). Lineage (NCBI taxonomy): Bacteria > Bacillati > Actinomycetota > Actinomycetes > Kitasatosporales > Streptomycetaceae > Streptomyces > Streptomyces sp. NPDC044106. The sequence goes on along the minus strand of NZ_JBWKFZ010000006.1, from coordinate 312,167 downwards.
CCACCAGCGGGATGATCCGCAGCGGAACGGGATTTTCCATGACGATCGCCGTGGAAGCCCGGACGATGCCATCAAAGCCCACGACCCGGTCGATCACACGTTGGAGATCCGCGTTCGAGCGGGCCACGAGGCGGCAGAGCATATCGCCGTGGCCGGTAATCGTATGCAGTTCCAGCACCTCGGCCACGGTCGCCAAATGGGCCCGTACGTCCGCGCCCTGGCCCTGTTTGATCTCCAGGGTCGCGAAGGCCGTGACGGGGTAGCCGAGCGCCGCCGGATCGACCTCGGGGCCGAAGCCGCGGATGACTCCATTGGACTGAAGCCGGTCCATCCGCGCCTGCACCGTGCCGCGCGCCACCCCGAGCCTGCGGGACGCCTCAAGAACCCCGATACGCGGCTCACGCGCCAGGAGCACGATGAGCCTGCCGTCCAGATGATCGATCGCCATGCCGCCTCCGTGATGGTCATGATGTACAGATAGCCCGCCCATCCTGGCCAGGGACTGGTCGGATTGACCACTGAAAACGCGAACTATTGCGCACCTTGTCAATCGGGGGGAGCCTCGGGTCATGACTGAGACCACCACCCACACCACCCCGGACACCGCGCGCGAGGCCGACCCCTTCCCGGTCAAGGGAATGGACGCGGTCGTCTTCGCCGTGGGCAACGCCAAGCAGGCCGCGCACTACTACTCCACGGCGTTCGGCATGAAGCTGGTCGCCTACTCCGGACCGGAGAACGGCAGCCGCGAGACCGCGAGTTACGTGCTCACGAACGGCGGTGCGCGCTTCGTCTTCACCTCCGTCATCAAGGCCTCCACCGACTGGGGGCACTTCCTCACCTCCCACGTGGCCGAGCACGGTGACGGCGTCGTCGACCTCGCCATCGAGGTCCCGGACGCGCGCGCCGCGTACGCCTACGCCGTCGAGAACGGTGCGCGCGGGATCACGGAGCCGTACGAGGTCAAGGACGAGAACGGCACGGTCGTGCTCGCGGCCATCGCCACGTACGGCAAGACCCGCCACACCCTGGTGGAGCGCTCCGGGTACGACGGCCCGTACCTGCCCGGTTTCGTGGCCGCGAACCCGATCGTCGAGCCGCCGGCCAAGCGCACCTTCCAGGCGATCGACCACTGCGTCGGCAACGTCGAGCTCGGCAAGATGAACGAGTGGGTCGGCTTCTACAACAAGGTCATGGGCTTCACGAACATGAAGGAGTTCGTGGGCGACGACATCGCGACGGAGTACAGCGCGCTGATGTCGAAGGTGGTCGCGGACGGCACGCTCAAGGTCAAGTTCCCGATCAATGAGCCCGCCATTGCCAAGAAGAAGTCGCAGATCGACGAGTACCTGGAGTTCTACGGCGGCGCGGGTGTCCAGCACATCGCGCTCGCCACGAACGACATCGTCGCGACGGTACGCACGATGCGCGCGGCCGGCGTCCAGTTCCTCGACACGCCCGACTCGTACTACGACACCCTCGGCGAGTGGGCCGGTGAGACCCGCGTGCCCGTCGACATCCTGCGCGAGCTGAAGATCCTCGTCGACCGCGACGAGGACGGCTACCTGCTGCAGATCTTCACCAAGCCGGTGCAGGACCGGCCGACGGTCTTCTTCGAGATGATCGAGCGGCACGGGTCGATGGGCTTCGGCAAGGGGAACTTCAAGGCGCTGTTCGAGGCGATCGAGCGGGAGCAGGAGAAGCGAGGGAATCTTTAAGCGGAGGACATCGCAGGCTGCGCCCTGCTCGTCCTCGAACGCCGGACGGGCTTGGAATCCCCGTGACCCATCGCCGGACAGGCTCTGCCTGTCCGGCGATTTCGCGTCGGCGGCGGGCTAGTGTGCCGTCATGGCCAGGATCAATGACGTCGGCGGGATGCAGGGGTTCGGGGCGCTCGACACCCGTGACGACACCGAGCCCTTCCACGCCGACTGGGAAGCCCGCGTCTTCGCGCTGAACAGCGCACTCGTGCGCGAAGGCGTCTACAACCTGGACGAGTTCAGAGACGCCGTCGAGACGATGGAGCCCGCCGCGTACCTGGCGGCCTCGTACTACGAGCGCTGGTTCCACGCCATCCGTACGCTCCTGGAACGCAAGGGCGTGCTCGAACCCGGCGCGCTCGATGAGTGACCGCTTCGGGCCCGGCGCCCGTGTCCGCACCCTGGCCCACGACCCGCCCCACCACACCCGCCTGCCGCGCTACGCCCGCGGCAAGCGAGGCGTGGTCGTCGAACCCGAGGGCGCGCACGCGCTGGCCGACATCCGCGCGCAGGGCCGGGACGACGCCCCCGTCGAGCAGGTCTACGCCGTGCGCTTCACCGCCCGGGACCTGTGGGGCGAGGGCGATCACCACGTCGTGCTCGACCTGTGGGAAAGCTATCTGGAGCCGGAGGACGACACCCCATGAGCGGTACGCACACGGACGCGCGGATCTCGCGCCAAGTACGGCGCCTCGAAACCCTGTTGGAGGAGCGCGGCATCGTCGTCGGCGCCGTGCTCGACGAGATGCTCGACGCGTTCCTCAGCGGCGCGACCCCGCTGAACGGGGCCCGCGTCGTCGCGCGCGCCTGGACCGACCCGGCGTACAGGGAGCGGCTGCTCGCCGACGGCACGGCCGCCGTCACCGAACTCGGCCTCTCCGCAGGGGGAGTCCAGCCGCAGCGGCTGCGCGTCGTCGAGAACACCGAGGACACCCACAACGTCGTCGTCTGCACCCTCTGCTCCTGCTACCCCGTCCGGCTGCTCGGACCCTCACCCAGCTGGTACAAGAGCGAGGCCTACCGCTCACGCGTGGTGCGCGAACCCCGCGCCGTGCTCGCCGAGTTCGGCCTCCGGCTGCCGTCCACCACCCGCATCACCGTCTGGGACTCCAGCGCCGAGACCCGCTACCTGGTCCTGCCGCGCCGCCCCTCGTCCACGGCCTCCCTGACCGAGGAGGAGCTGGCGGCGCGGGTGACCCGCAACGCTCTGATCGGCACCGCCGCGCTCTGAGGCAGGCCTCAAGGGGCCCGGCGTTTCGGCGGTCGCGGCTTCGGCATGGGGGCGGGCTTCTCGCCGGGCGGGGCGTAGACCTGCTCGGGCCCGCCCTCCTCCGGCTCACCCAGCGCGGCCAGCGCCTTCTTCGCCACGGGCACCCGCAGCGGCGAGAAGTAGGGGTTGATGCGCAGCGCTTCCCCGAGGTGGCGGCGCGCGGCGCCCTCGTACTCAAGGTCCCGCTCGATCTGCCCCCGGTGGAAGGCGAACAGGGCGCTGCGCGGCCCCTTGTCCATCGCCTTCGTGACCAGCTTCAGGCCCGCCGCGCTCTCCCCTGCCCTGTGCAGCGCCCAGCCCAGCGCGTCCGCCACCTGCGGACTGCGGTGCCGCTTGTACTCCGCGGTGAGCCGCCGCACCGCCGCGTCCGCGTCACCGTGGTCCGCGTCGAGGAGGCCGAGGGGCCGTTCGTCGTTCACGCCGGCCGCGCTCTCCTGCTTCACGCGCGCCCGCACCGTGTCGTACTGCGCCTTCGCCGCCGGTTTCAGCTTCAACGCCTCGTACAGCTCGCCCAGTTCGAGCGCGTACTCGGGAAGTGGCTGCCTGGCGAATGCCGAACGGTAGGCCTGCAGCGCCTCCGCGTTGCGGCCGAGCGAGGCCAGGGCGCGGGCCCGGCCCGCCAGCGCCGGATGGTGCCCGGGGTCGGCGGCGAGCGCCGCGTCGTAGCGGCGCAGCGCCTGCGCGGGCTCGCCCCGCTCCCAGGCGAGCTCCCCGACCCGGTGCAGGCAGGCCGCCCGCTCCGCCGGAGTCTCGGCGAGCGCCGCCGCGTCGGACAGTGCGGCGTCGGCGTTCTCGCGCCAGCCGCGGTCGCGGTAGACCTGCCCGGCGATGGCCCTGGCGGTGGCGCCCGAATTCAGCTCCCGCATGCTCTCCAGGGCCTTGTCGACGGCCTTCGCGTCGCCGAGGCCGCTGTACGCCTCGATCAGCGCCGGGTAGGACGTCCACCGCTTCGGTGCCTGCCCGGCCGCGAGCTCGCCCCACTTCCTGGCGGCGCGGTAGTCGTGCCGGGCGTCGGCGAGCGCGGCGAGCCCCGTCAGGGCCTCCGGATTCCCCGCGGGCCGCGTCCGCAGCGACGTGTTCAGTGCGTTCTCGGCCCTTGGGAAATCCGTCACGTCGGAGGTCCGCACCCCCCGCGCCACCAACGCCGAGCCGAGCACCGCCCAGGAGTGGTCGTCACCGGGATGGGCCCGCAGATGGGCCTCGCGCTCGCCGATGAGCGCCGCCAGATCGGGCAGCGCGGCGGGCACGCCCGCCCCCACGGCCGCCATCGCCCGTCCGGCGGGCCCCAGCGCGGGCGGCGCCGCCTCCTCGGTGTCCGGGGGCAGCAGCACGAGCACACCGCCGAGCACCGCGCTCCCCGCGACGGAGGCGATCAGAACACGCTTCACCGAAGGCTTCATGGCGTTCACTGTGCGTCAATACGAAGAGCACATCCCGGCATGCGGAACGGCATCGCACACGGGTTCACACCGATGGCCCCGAGTGCGAGGCTGTGATCATGAGCCGCACGCTGATCGACCTCCTTCAGGAGGGCCTCCCCGCCGAGGCGCTCCTCACGGACCCGGACGTCACGTCCTCGTACGCGCACGACATGGCGAGCTTCTGCGCCGCGGGCGCCCCGGCCGTGGTGGCCCTGCCGCGCACCGTCGAGCAGGTCCAGCACGTCATGCGCACGGCCACCGAGCTGCGCGTCCCCGTGGTGCCGCAGGGCGCCCGCACCGGCCTGTCCGGCGCCGCGAACGCGAGCGAGGGGTGCATCGTGCTCTCCCTCGTCAAGATGGACCGCATCCTGGAGATCAGCCCCGTCGACCGCATCGCGGTCGTCGAGCCGGGCGTCGTCAACGCCACGCTCTCCCGCGCGGTCGGCGAGCACGGCCTGTACTACCCGCCGGATCCCTCCAGTTGGGAGATGTGCACCATCGGCGGGAACATCGGGACCGCCGCGGGCGGCCTGTGCTGCGTGAAGTACGGCGTGACCGCGGAGTACGTACTCGGCCTCGACGTCGTCCTCGCCGACGGACGGCTCATGAGCACCGGACGCCGCACCGCCAAGGGCGTCGCGGGGTACGACCTGACCCGGCTCTTCGTCGGCTCCGAGGGCAGCCTCGGCATCGTCGTCCGCGCCGTCCTCGCGCTCAAGCCGGAGCCACCCCGGCAGCTCGTCCTGGCCGCCGAGTTCGGCTCGGTGCAGGCCGCGTGCGACGCCGTCTGCGCCGTCATGGAGGGTGGACACGTCCCCTCGCTCCTCGAACTCATGGACCGTACGACGGTGAAGGCCGTCAACGACCTGGCCCACATGGGCCTGCCCGAGACCACCGAGGCACTGCTGCTCGCCGCCTTCGACACCGCGGACCCCGTCGCCGACCTCGCCGCCGTCGGCGCGCTCTGCGAGGCCGCGGGCGCCACCCAGGTCGTCCCGGCCGAGGACGCCGCCGAGTCCGAACTCCTGCTCCAGGCGCGCCGGTTGTCCCTCACCGCGCTCGAAGCCGTCAAGGGCAGCACGATGATCGACGACGTGTGCGTGCCGCGCTCGCGCCTCGCCGACATGCTCGGCGGCGTCGAGCGCATCGGCGAGAAGTACGGCCTGACCATCGGGGTCTGCGCGCACGCGGGCGACGGCAACACCCACCCCACCGTCTGCTTCGACGCGGCGGACCCCGACGAGAGCAGGCGCGCCCGCGAGTCCTTCGACGAGATCATGGCCCTCGGTCTGGAGCTCGGCGGCACGATCACCGGCGAGCACGGCGTCGGGGTCCTGAAGAAGGAGTGGCTGGCGCGCGAGATCGGTCCCGTGGGGGTCGAGATGCAGCAGGCCATCAAGGCCGCCTTCGACCCGCACGGACTCCTCAACCCGGGCAAGTTGTTCTGAAGACAGGCTCTGGCACAGGCTCTGAGACGGCCCGGGCAAGCCGGTCCGGTCACGTTCCGCGTACGCCCCCGTGGCGGCGGAGCTCACTCACCGTCCTTGGACTCGTCCGAGGGCCACGGGTCGCGCAGCCACAGGTCGTCCGCGTGGCCGCGGCCCGAGGCGGGTGCCAGCAACTCGGCGAGGCCGTCGTCGAGGCCGAGCTGCTCGGCCTCGGAACCCGGCGGGACCACCCGCAGCGTCCGCTCGAGCCACGCGGACACGGCGGCGGCCGGGGCTTCGAGGAGCGCGTCGCCGTCCGGCGAGCTGAGAGCCATCAGGACGACGCCGCGCCCGTCCACCTTCGTCGGCCAGACCCGCACGTCGCCGTGGCCGCACGGCCTGAACACCCCCTCCACCAGGAGTTCGCGGGCGAAGGTCCAGTTCACCGGGTGCTCGGAACCGATGTGGAAGGCGATGTGGACGGCGTAGGGGTCGTCGGTGCGGTAGGTGAGACGGGCCGGGACGGGCACGGCCCGCTCCGGCGAGAGGACGAGGTTGAGCTCCAGTTCGCGTTCCACCACGGAGTGCATGTCGATGCCCTGCCTTTCCCTGTAGGGGCCCTGGGAACGGACCCGTACGAGTGGAGAGCGCGGGATCGCCGGAGCATTACGCGGGTTCGGGAAAGTTCTTCGGACGGCGGCTGTGCGGCGCCCTCGAAGGGGTGTGTTCGTACGCGGGGAATGTGTGGGGACCGTGCCCGGAAAGTGGTCCGAAGGGCGGGAGCCGCCCGACGGGACACGGAGGTCTGATAGATGTGGACCCCCCAGAAGACCCCCGAGCAGATACGGGACGACGGACATGAGCGCCCCAACTCCGGCCCCAGGCGACGACCGGCCGCGCGAAGGCTACTACCCCGACCCGTCCATTCCCGGATATGTCCGGTACTGGAACGGTGCCGCCTGGGTTCCCGGTACGAGCCGTCCCGCGCCGTCCGACGGCGAACCGCTCCCGGCGCCGCCCGGCGCGGGTTCCGGCGGGAGTTCCGGCGTCGGCGCGGGTGCCGCCGTGCCGCCCGCGGTGGAGGAGACGGGCCCCCACTTCTTCGACGAGGAGCCGCAGGACGGCCGGGCCGACGAGGCGGGCCGGCACGGTGCCAGGCCCGAGCCCGCCTCCGCCTGGGCCGCCGACGCGGGCCGGCAGGCCGGTCTCGGCGGTGAGCAGGAGCGCAGGGTGGCCTGGGGCGACCCGGCGCAGCCCGACCCGCGCGTGCCGAGCGACGCGGCGCCCCGGGCGGACGCTTCCACCGGCTCCGCGTCGGCGAAGACGGCGAAGTCTCCGGGCTCCGCCGGTCCGTCGTCAGGACCGGCTGGGCCGCCGCACGACGAGAGCGACCCCGGCACGGTCACGATCCGCGCCACGAAGCCGGGTTCGGCGAAGCCGGGCTCCGCGAAGCCGCCGGCCGCCGAAGGCACAGTGACGTTCCGCCGGCCGACGGGACCGGTCCTGCCTGCGGCGTCGGCGGGCACCGACGGCACGATGTCGATCCGCGCGATCCGCCCCAAGTCGGCGCAGCCGTCCACGCCGCAGCAGCAGCCGCCCGTACCGCAGCAGGGGACCACGCCGCCGCAGGCCCAGCCGCAACCTCAGCCCCCGCAGCAACCCCAGCAGAACGCCGTGCCGCAGCAGAGCGGCGCCCCCGCCCCCGCGCCCGCCCCCGTCACCTCAGGACCCGGTGGCGGCTCGCCCTCCTGGGCCCAGCAGGTGCACCAGCTGGCGCAGCCCCCGGCGGGTCCGGCCGCCCCGCAGCAGGGCGAGGGGCAGCCCGTCCTGCCGTGGAAGCCGGTGACGGAGGACCCGTTCGCCGCGCTCGCCCGTACCCAGGCCGCCGCCCGCCCGGCCGGACTCGGCAGACGCCTGGCGGCACGGCTGATCGACACGGTCGTCCTCGCCGCCGTCACCGGCGCCGTCGCGCTGCCGCTCGGCACCAAGGCCGCCGACCACATCGACAGCAAGATCGACGCGGCGAAGCTCTCCGGGGAGAAGACCACGGTCTGGCTGCTCGACGGCACCACCGCGGGCTACCTCGGCATCGTCCTCGCCGTCCTGCTGCTCTTCGGCGTCGTCTACGAGGCGCTGCCCACCGCCAAATGGGGCCGCACCCTCGGCAAGAGGGTGTGCGGCATCGAGGTGCGGGACATCGAGGAGCACGAGGCGCCGTCCTTCGGGGCGGCGCTGCGGCGCTGGCTGGTGTACAGCGTGCCGGGCGTGCTCGTGATCGGGGTGGTGGGCGTGGTGTGGTGCGTCTTCGACCGGCCGTGGCGGCAGTGCTGGCACGACAAGGCGGCGAACACCTTCGTCGCGGGGTGACGGGGTACAGAGACGGGCCCTGACGGGGTACAGAGAAGGGCCCTAACCCGGTCAGCCGCTCGCCGGATGCGGAGCGGGGGCCGTCGCGGTCGACTCGGGCCATGAGCACCGAACCGCCGCAGTACCCGCCCCCGGACGACGACCCGTTCAAGAAGCAGCCGCCGCACCAGCCCCCGGAGAGCGGCGGCTCCCCGTACGGCACCCCGCCCCCGGGTGGCGGCCCTCCTCCGGGCGGCGGCTCGCCCTACGACACTCCGCCCCCGGGCGGCGGCTCCCCGTACGGCACCCCGCCCCCGCCCTACGGGGGTGACCCGTACGGGGGTGGGCCCGGTGGCCACGGCGGGCAGGATCCCCTCGCCGGAATGCCTCCCCTCGCCGACAGCGGCAAGCGGGTGCTCGCCCGCATCGTCGACATGATTCTGGTGGGCATCGTCGTCGCCCTGCTGACGTGGGCCTTCGGCACCTCGGAGTACGACTTCGACCCGGACGACGTGAACACGGGCAAGTCGTTCGGCCAGTCCCTGCTGGCCGCCGTGCTCTACATCGCGTACGACACCTTCATGATTTCCAGGACCGGGCAGACGCTCGGCAAGAAGTGGCTGGGGATGCGGGTCGCGAACCTCAACGACGGGGCCACGCCGAGCATGCAGACCGCGCTCGCCCGCGCGGCCGTGCTCTGGCTGCCGTTCGCCTTCTGCTGCGCCTGCGTCTGGACAGCGATCTGCGGCGGCTGGAGCTTCTTCGACAAGCCCTACAAACAGGGCCTGCACGACAAGGCCGCCAAAACGGTGGTGGTCAGCGTATAGAGCGCGTCCGGAGCGCGTCCGGAGCGCGTCCGGAGCGACCGGGTCATGTGCCGGGTCGCGGCGGCGACACACTCATCCGGCGGGTTCGTGGCTTCGGGTCACGGGCCCGCCGGTTCGCGTACGGAGTCGGCGAGCACGGCGCGGCGGCCCGGGACGCGCTCGTCGGTGGTGGTGGCCACCGGCAGGACGCGTGCGGCGGGCGCCGCGGGCTGTTTGGGCGACGGCACCGTCACGGCGACCAGTAAGCCGAGGCCGAGCGCGGCCAGAGCTATCACCGCGATACCGACTCCCGAACCGGTCCGGGAGAGCAGCAGCATCGCGAGGGTCGAGAAGATGACGGTCACCGAACCGTAGGTGATCTGTGCGGTGGTCGGACGTGGCATGGGACGAGGCATGACGTGATCCGTCCTCGGCAGTGATCCCCCCACGTCTCGTGGACCATGGGGGCGGATGCGGATGGGGGAACGGCAGTATGCGAATCAAAGGGTGCTCGACGGCGGCGACTTGGGATGTGCCGCCTCGCGCTGTAGCGCACCGTCGATTGACTCTATTCCGCTGCATGCCCGACGGGAACGGGTAGTAAGCGTGACCTAACCCACGGTGCGGCAGCACAGGGGGCGCACGGGTTCATGGCGTCCACCAAGTGGACGTCGCGGCGCGCCCGTTGCCGTGCCCCGTGGGGGAGTGCTCCGTGTCCGGATAACGGTGCCCGGCGTCTGCATAGTGCACTTGGCCTGTGCAAGTCAAGGTCTGTCTTTTCTTCCGTGCTTCCGGTCGAATGTCGTCACTTGTGACGCGTACATCGCGCGCGGACCTCCTCCGACCGGGATATCGGTCCGCCACATTCTCGCGCGGGCGCGGGGGAGGACAGCATCAAGTGACAGTCAGAACACGGACGTTCAGAGCCGCCGCGGTGGCCGTGGCGATGGCCGCGGCCACCGCGACCTTCGCGGCGGCGACGGCGACGGCTTCGGCCGAGGACGGTGCCTCGGGCGGGGCGCCGGCCATCGACCGGCAGGACCCGTCGCGGGCCAAGGCGCAGGTCGACCACGACCTGGACGGCCCCTTCAGCAAGCAGCAGGCGCAGCAGCGCAAGGCGGCCCTGCAGCAGGTCGTCGCGGGCGACGCCAAGGTCCAGCGGAAGGGCGGCTCCCAGGTCGTCAAGCTCGACGACAAGAAGTACGTCGAGCTCGGCCGGGAGAAGACCGACAAGATCTTCACGATCCTGGTGGAGTTCGGGAACAAGGTCGACGACACGACCATGTACGACCCGGACGGCCCCGAGGGCCCCCAGCCGCCGGTCAAGAAGTACGGCGGCAAGCCCGGCCCGCTGCACAACAAGATAGCCAAGCCCGACCCGAAGAAGGACAACAGCACGGCCTGGCAGGCTGACTACAACCAGAAGCACTTCCAGGACCTGTACTTCGGCAAGGGCAAGGACAGCAAGGGCAAGGCGAAGCACTCGCTGAAGACCTACTACGAGAAGACCTCTTCGGGCCGGTACTCGGTCGATGGCGAGGTCTCCGACTGGGTCAAGGTCGACTACAACGAGGGCCGCTACGGCTCGAACTACTGCGGCGACACCAACTGCCCGAACGTCTGGGACGCGGTCAAGGACGGCGTGACCGCCTGGGCCAAGGACCAGAAGGCCAAGGGCCGCACGGACGAGCAGGTCAAGGCGGACCTCGCCAAGTACGACCTGTGGGACCGCTACGACTTCGACGGCGACGGCGACTTCAACGAGCCGGACGGCTACATCGACCACTTCCAGCTCGTGCACGCGGGCGAGGACGAGTCGGCCGGCGGCGGCGCCGAGGGCACCAACGCCCTGTGGGCGCACCGCTGGTACGCGTACGGCAACGACGCGGGCAAGACGGGCCCCTCGGACAACAAGGCCGGCGGCACCCAGATCGGCGACACGGGCATCTGGGTCGGCGACTACACGATGCAGCCGGAGAACGGCGGCCTCGGCGTCTTCGCCCACGAGTACGGCCACGACCTCGGTCTGCCCGACCTGTACGACACCTCGGGCAAGGGCGAGAACTCGGTCGGCTTCTGGTCGCTGATGTCGGCGGGTTCCTGGCTCGGCACCGGCAAGAACGCCATCGGTGACCTGCCGGGCGACATGACCGCCTGGGACAAGTTCCAGCTGGGCTGGCTCGACTACGCCAAGGCCAGGGCGGCGACGACGTCCGAGCACAAGCTGGGCGTCTCGGAGTACAACACCCGCCACCGCCAGGCGCTCGTCGTCGACCTGCCGAAGAAGGCCGTCACCACCGACGTCGTGAAGCCCGCCGAGGGCTCCAAGCAGTGGTGGAGCGACCAGGGCGACAACCTCAAGAACACCCTGACGCGCTCCGTCGACCTCACCGGCAAGTCCAAGGCGGAGCTCTCGCTCCAGGGCTGGTGGGACATCGAGGCCAACTACGACTACCTCTACACCGAGGTCTCGACGGACAACGGTGCCAACTGGACGCCGGTGGACGGCACCGCGGACGGCAAGCCGATCACCCGCGACGCCGGTGACAAGCCCGCGCTGACCGGTGCGTCGGGCGCGTACAAGAAGCTGCTCTTCCCGCTCGACGCCTACGCGGGCAAGAAGGTCGACGTCCGCTTCCGCTACGCCACGGACGGCGGCGCGGGTGGCAAGGGCTTCGCCGCCGACACGCTCGCGGTCACCGCGGACGGCGCCAAGCTGTTTGAGGACGGCGCCGAGGGCGGCGACAACGGCTGGACGGCGAAGGGCTTCTCGCGCATCGGCCAGTCCTTCACCAAGAAGTACGACCAGTACTATCTCGCCGAGAACCGTCAGTACGTGTCGTACGACAAGACCCTTGAGGTCGGCCCGTACAACTTCGGTTCCAAGGCGCGTCCCGACTGGGTCGAGCACTACCCGTACCAGACCGGCCTCATGGTCTGGCAGTGGGACACCTCGCAGAAGGACAACAACACCAGCGCGCACCCCGGCCAGGGCCTGATCCTTCCGGTCGACGCCCACGCCACGCCGCTGAAGTGGAAGGACGGCACGGTTCTGCGCAACAAGATCCAGCCGTTCGACGCGCCCTTCAGCAAGTACGCGACCGACGCGTTCACGCTCCACAACGCGGACGTCGCGCTGAAGATCAAGTCCCAGAAGGGCGTCCCGGTCTTCGACGACCACAAGGGCGTCTACTGGTCCAAGGAGAACCCCACGGGAAGTGTGAAGGTCACTGACACCAACACTCGGATCAAGATCGTCAAGCAGCCGAAGGATGGCTCGACGATCACGGTCCAGGTCGGCCCCTCCACGAAGTAGTTAGCGTTTTCGCAGGTCAAACCATGATCGGCCGTCGCCCTCTAGCGGGCGGCGGCCGATCGTGTTTAGGTGCGTCCTGTGGATTTCTTATTGACGCGGGGCCCGGACCGGGGCCTCGTCCGATCCTCAACGGGGGTGTGACCCAGCATGTCCGCAGGAGGTTTCTGCAAGCTGCCGAACGGCAGTGTGGTGGTGGCGCTGACCCTGCCGAGCCCGTCGCCGGGCGACGGCACGGTCAGGATGATCGTGCACGCCGTGAACCGCGCGAGGGCGCTGACCCGGCTGCGGAATCTGGGCCTGCGGGCGGTGTACCTGCGGGGCAACGCGGAGCCGCCGACGCCGGACGAGGTCACGGCGGTCCTGCACCATCCGGACGGCCTCATATGGCGCGGGGCGCCGGATGCCCTGAACGAGCTGTGGCACCCGATCAGAGCCTTGCGCAGACAGCCTCGCGGCGTGTCTCGCACCAGCGGTTCGGGGGTCGCGTTCTGAGGGGTCGCACGGGGGCGGCGGCGGCCGCCTGCGGGTGCGGGTGCCTGGGGTAGTCCTTGTCGCCGTCCGGCCGGAGGTGCCGTCAAGGGGCGCGGGGAACTGCGCGAGCGGCCCCCGCCGGGGGGTCGGCCGAAAGACGGGTTTGCTCGGCGGGCTCTGCGGGTGCGGGCGCGTCGTGGCTGGGCGCGCAGTTCCCCGCGCCCCTGGGTGGGCCTCATCGCCGGCAGACGGCAGGTGGTCCTGGGGTGGGTCTCCTCGCCGTCCGGCCGGAGGTGCCGTCAAGGGGCGCGGGGAACTGCGCGAGCGGCCCCCACCGGGCAGTCGTCAGACGACGGGCTTTCCCGTCAGTTCCACCCCGGCCGAGCGGAGCTCGGCCATCGCCGCCTCCGTGGTCGCCGCGGAGACCCCGGCCGTCAGGTCGAGGAGGACCGTCGTCCTGAACCCCTCCCGCGCCGCGTCCACCGCCGTGGCCCGCACGCAGTGATCCGTGGCGATGCCGACCACGTCCACCTCCGTGATCTCCCGGCTCCGCAGCCACTCCGCCAAGGAGACCCCGTTCTCGTCGACGCCCTCGAAGCCGCTGTACGCCGCCGAGTAGGCCCCCTTCGAGAAGACTCCGTCGATCGCGCCCGAGGCGACCGCGGGGGCGAAGTTCGGGTGGAAGCCGATGCCCTCCGTGCCGGCCACACAGTGCGGCGGCCAGGAGTCGACGTAGTCGGGGTGGTCGGAGAAGTGGTCGCCGGGGTCGATGTGGTGATCGCGGGTGGCCACGACGTGGCGGTAGCCCGCGGGGGCCTGGCCGATCAGCTCGGTGATGGCGGCGGCCACGTCCGCGCCACCGGCGACCGCGAGGCTGCCGCCTTCGCAGAAGTCGTTCTGCACGTCTACGACGATCAGTGCGCGGCGCATGAGGCGTGTCCTTCGCTCGGCAGGGCGGGATCGGTGGGGGACTCGGCCGGATGAACCGAGCGTAGAGACTTCACGTGCGTTGCGGGAGGGGGCGCCTGCGCGGCGCCCCCGAGGGCCACGGACGCGGACGTCAGACGTACTCCGTCGGAATGACCGCCTCGCCCCGCGACAGCTGCGTCGCCGAGAGCGGCAGCCCGCCGCGCGCGGCGGCGTGCCGGTCGCGGACCGCGTCCAGCGGCTCGCGGGCCACCACCTCGCCGCCCTTGACCAGCTCGACCAGGAGCTGCCGGTCGGCCAGCGCCGTCGGCACGGGCCCGGTGCCGATGACCTCGGCCTCGGCGACCCCGTACGCGTCGGTCCTGCGCGCCGCCCACTTGCGGCCGCCCATCGAGGATTTGGCGCCGAGCGACTTCTTCGCCACCGGCTCCAGGGGGGCCTTGGGGTCCGCCGAGTGCGCGCGGGCCACCAGCTTGTAGACCATGGAGGCGGTGGGGTGCCCGGAGCCGGTGACGAGCTGCGTGCCCACGCCGTACGCGTCGACGGGCGCCGCGGCGAGCGAGGCGATGGCGTACTCGTCGAGATCGGAGGTCACGACGATCTTCGTCTCCGTGGCGCCGAGATCGTCCAGCTGCTGCCGCACCCGGTGGGCGACGAGCAGCAGGTCACCGGAGTCGATGCGGACGGCGCCCAGTTCGGGCCCGGCGACCTCGACGGCCATCCGGACGGCCTCCGTCACGTCGTACGTGTCGACGAGCAGCGTCGTGCCGCGGCCGAGCGAGTCGACCTGGGCGCGGAACGCGTCGCGTTCGTTGTCGTGCAGGAGGGTGAAGGCGTGGGCGCTGGTGCCGACGGTCGGGATGCCGTAGCGGAACCCGGCGGCCAGGTCCGAGGTGGTGGCGAAGCCGCCGACGTAGGCGGCGCGGGAGGCGGCGACGGCGCCCAGCTCGTGGGTGCGGCGGGCGCCCATCTCGATCAGCGGGCGGTCCCCAGCGGCCGAGGACATCCGGGAGGCGGCGGCGGCGATGGCCGAGTCGTGGTTGAGGATGGAGAGGATCACGGTCTCCAGGAGCACGCACTCGGCGAAGGAACCCTCGACCCGCAGGATCGGGGAGCCCGGGAAGTACACCTCGCCCTCGGGGTAGCCCCAGATGTCGCCGCTGAAGCGGTAGTCGGCGAGCCAGGCGAGCGTGGCCTCGTCGACGATGTCGCGCTCGCGCAGGAAGCCGAGGACACCGGCGTCGAAGCGGAAGTTCTCCACGGCGTCCAGGACCCGGCCCGTTCCGGCCACCACGCCGTAGCGCCGGCCCTCGGGCAGTCTGCGGGTGAAGACCTCGAAGACCGAACGCCGGTCGCCGGTGCCCGCTTTCAGTGCGGCCTGCACCATCGTCAGCTCGTACTGGTCCGTGAAGAGCGCTGTCGAGGGAACGTCCACCGGCAGGCCCAGGTCCGCTGTGTTCATACGAAGGATGCTACCCCCAATCTCGTCACTCTGACGATTTCACGAGCCGCGCGGCAGGCCATTTGTGCGAGGCGCCCCGCGGGGTGGCAGCATGGGTCGGGTGAGTACGGCTCCCGCAGAAATCACCCGCCCGGATTCGGACGAAGAGGCGCTCGTCGTCCCCGAACCGGACGTGCCCTGGATCACGCTCGTGCACAACGACCCGGTCAATCTGATGAGTTACGTGACGTACGTGTTCCAGACGTACTTCGGCTACTCGAAGGACAAGGCCACGAAGCTGATGATGGACGTGCACCAGAAGGGGCGTGCGGTCGTCTCGAGCGGCACCCGTGAGGAGATGGAGCGCGACGTGCAGGCCATGCACGGCTACGGCCTGTGGGCCACCCTTCAGCAGGACCGCAAGTAGTGGCCCGCCAGCAGCGTACGGACCGGAAGCAGCGACGCATCTGATGCCAGGACAATTCGAACCGACTCCGGGCGGCGGCGCCGCCGTCGCGCTCGACGAGGTCGAGATCTCGATCATCCGTTCCCTCGCCGTGCAGCTCCTGGAGCTGATCGGTCCCGGTCCGGGCGGCGAGGTCTCAGACGACCCGCTCGCGGAGCTCTTCGCCGAGGGGCCGAGCGAGCCGCCCGCCGATCCGGTGATGCGGCGCCTGCTGCCCGACGCGTACGGCGGTCCGGCGAGCGAGGACGGTCCGGGTGACGCCGAGGAGACGCGGGCGTACTCGGCGGAGTTCCGCCGTTTCACGGAGAACGACCTGCGTGCCAGGAAGCGCGACGACGCCCTGGCCGTGATCCGTTCGCTGGACTCGGTGAACGCCTCCGGCGACGGCGGAGCTGTCCTGAAACTGTCGGTCGAGGAGTCCCGGCAGTGGCTGGGCGCCCTCAACGACCTCCGGCTCGCGATCGGCACCCGCCTGGAGGTCACCGACGAGGACGACGCCGATCTGCTCTACAGCCTCCCGGACACCGACCCCCGCAAGCCGATGGTGATGGCCTACCTCTGGCTGGGCGGACTGCAGGAAACGCTGGTCGGGACGTTGCTGGACTGATTCCGGGCAGACTTCGCTGCATAAGGCAGCGAAATTTGTTGTAGAGGACAGGTTCCGTTCACCGGACGGACCGTTCGCTCAGCGGACGCTCAAATCCGCATAACGATCGCGTCAAGTCGGTGCCTGCATTTAGGGTGCCAAGGGCGGTTTGTCCGCTTCTTCTTGTGGTGTACGCCACAGGTGGCTCATTCCCTCACTGTTGCCCCCGTGATAAATCTTCACGACCACTCGGTGACGCCACCCATGTCGCCGAGGGCGCTCGAGCCGGCAGACCGCCGGTAGCACTCCATCCATATCCGGGGGGATCAGGACCTGATCCGCAGCCACAACGCAGATGAGCGGGCGCGGATCAGCATGGAGAAAGGCGTCACCATGACCTCAGTGCAGGTCGAAGAGCACCACGACGAGCACGGCGGCAGTGGGGTCGTGCAGGGTTCGTCCGGCGAGGGCGAGGGGTATCAGCGCGGGCTCGGGGCCCGGCAGATCCAGATGATCGCGATCGGCGGTGCCATCGGCACCGGCCTGTTCCTCGGCGCGGGCAAGGCCATTCACAAGGCGGGGCCCAGCCTCATCCTGGCGTACGCCATCGCGGGCCTCGTCATCTTCTTCATCATGCGGGCGCTCGGCGAGCTCCTCATGTACCGGCCCGTGTCCGGCTCCTTCTCGGAGTACGCACGCGAGTTCATGGGCCCGTTCTTCGGCTTCGTGACCGGCTGGACGTACTGGCTCTTCTGGGTCGTCACCGGCATCACGGAAGTCACCGCGGCCGCCCAGTACATGCAGTACTGGACCCACGACTCCTTCCCGCAATGGGCGTACGCGCTCGTCTTCACCGTCATCCTGTACGGCGCGAACCTCATCTCCGTGAAGCTCTTCGGCGAGCTGGAGTTCTGGTTCTCGATGGTCAAGGTCACCGCCATCATCGGCATGATCCTGATCTGCGTCGGCATCCTCACCATCGGCTTCTCCGACGCCGGTGACACCGCCTCCGTGACCCACCTGTGGGACGAGGGTGGCTTCTTCCCCAACGGCATCGGCTCCACGCTGATGACGCTCCAGATCGTGATGTTCGCCTTCCTCGCCGTCGAGCTCGTCGGCGTCACCGCGGGCGAGTCCAAGGACCCGAAGACCGTCCTGCCCAAGGCCATCAACACCGTGCCGTGGCGCATCGCCGTCTTCTACGTCGGCGCGCTCATCATGATCCTGTCGGTCGTCCCGTGGACGACGTTCAAGCCCGACGTCTCGCCGTTCGTCGCCGCCTTCGAGAAGATGGGCCTCGGCGTCGGCGCCGCCATCGTGAACTTCGTGGTCCTCACCGCCGCGCTCTCCTCCTGCAACTCCGGCATGTACTCCACCGGCCGCATGCTGCGCGACCTGGCGCTCAACGGCCAGGGCCCGAAGTTCTTCACCAAGCTCACGAAGAACGGCCTGCCGCTGATCGGCACCACGGCCTCCGCCGCGTGCATGCTGGTCGGCGTCTGGATCAACTACCAGTGGCCCGGCAAGGCGTTCACCTACGTCGTCTCCTTCGCGACCATCTCCGGTATGTGGGCCTGGATCATGATCCTCGCCTGCCAGATCCGCTACCGCCGCAAGGCCGACCGCGGCGAGCTGCCGCAGTCCACCTTCCGGGCGCCCGGTGCCCCGTACACCAGCTGGTTCGCGCTGCTCTTCATCGGCATGGTCATCGTGATGATGGGCATCGACAAGGACAACCGGGTCTCGCTGTACGCCGCCCCGGTCTGGGCCGCGATCCTGACGGTGTCGTACCTGGTGCTCAAGAGCCGCAACCCGCAGGCGGCCGCCTTCAACAAGCGCAAGACCGCTGTCGACGGCTCGGTCACCGCCGACAGCACGCCGGTCGGGAAGGACTGACACCGCTTCCCAGAGCGTTGTCCAGCATTCGGGCCCGCCCGTACCACACTTCGGTACGGCGCGGGCCCTCTGCTTATCCTGACTCCCATGCTGACCCTCACCCAGGCCCTCCACGACCAGATCGTCGCGCACGCGCGCCAGGACCACCCCGACGAGGCCTGCGGCGTCGTCGCGGGCCCGGCGGGCACCGGCCGCCCCGAGCGGTTCATCCCCATGCTGAACGCCGCGCGCTCGCCCACGTTCTACGAGTTCGACTCGGGTGACCTGCTGAAGCTCTACCGCGAGATGGACGACCGCGACGAGGAGCCCGTGATCGTCTACCACTCGCACACGGCCACCGAGGCCTACCCCTCGCGCACCGACATCACCTACGCCAACGAGCCCGGCGCCCACTACGTCCTGGTCTCCACGGCGGACACCGACGGCCCGGGCCCCTTCCAGTTCCGCTCGTACCGCATCGTGGACGGCGAGGTCACCGAGGAAGAGGTAAAGGTCGTACAGGCATACTGATCTTTACCAACGAGGGCGGCAGGAGCCAGGAAGCCGGTGCGAACCCGGCACGGTCCCGCCACTGTGACCCCACCCCATAGTTGGGGCGGGGGAGTCAGGAACTGACCTGCCGCCTTCCTCCCACGCAACGCAGGGGACGCGGAAATCCCCTGGAGGAGGCAGTTCCGTCATGCCCCGGTCCCACCGGCCCCTGCGCGCCCTCGTCACGGCCGCCCTGCTCGCCCCGCTCGCCGCCTGCTCCACCTCGGCGGCGGACGACGACTCCGGGCCCGCCACCAAGGCCGCCGGATTCCCGTACACCGTCACCAACTGCGGCGTGCGGACGACGTACGACGCACCCCCGAAGCGCGCCGTCACCATGAACCAGCACGCCACCGAAGTGATGCTGGAACTCGGCCTGAAGGACCGGCTGGCCGGTACCGCCTACCTCGACGACGAGGTCCTGCCGAAGTACAAGAAGGCGTACGAGTCGATCCCGGTGATCGCCAAGGAGTACCCCTCCTACGAGAAGCTGCTCTCCGCCAACCCCGACTACGTGTACGGCGGTTACGCGAGCGCCTTCCTCGCCGGTGACGGACGCAGCCGCTCGGCCCTCGCCAAGTCCGGCATCGACAGCCGCCTCAACATCGAGGGCTGCGCCGGGCACCCCGTCTCCATGGACGATGTCTACCGCGAGGTCCGCGAGGTCGGCGCCACGTTCGGGGTGCGGGCGCGGGCCGAGAAATGGGTGAGCGCCGCCCGCCGCGAACTGGCCGCCACCGCGGAGAAGTCACGGTCCCGGTCCAAGGGTGAGAAGCCCCGCTCCGTCTTCGTCTACGACAGCGGCGACAAGACCGCGTTCACGGCGGGCGGCCGGGGCATCGGCAACGACATCGTCGAGCGGGCGGGCGGCCACAACGTCTTCGCCGACGTGAACAAGTCCTTCACCGACGCGTCCTGGGAGAAGGTCGTCGAGCGCAAGCCCGAAACGATCCTGATCCTCGACTACGGCGCCACCACCGTCACCCAGAAGAAGAAGCGCCTCCTCGACGACCCGGCCCTCCAGGACGTCCCCGCCATCAAGAACGAGAACTTCGCGGTCCTGCGCCTGTCGGACGTGGTCACGGGCGTACGAGCACCGGAGGCGGTGAGGAAGCTGGCGGCGCAGCTGTGAGCCGGACCATTCAGCGCGTGGGGCGGATCACCCAGCGCGTGGGGCGGATCATCCAGCCCGTCCGGCGTTTGAGGACGAGCCCGAAGGGCGATGGGCCGAGCTCACGGGGGCGGCACCTGACGATACTGACCGTCCTCACCGCAACCCTGGCGGCCACCGCCCTCGCCGGTCTCGCACTCGGCTCCGTGCGGATCCCCCCGGCCCACGTCATGGAGATCCTCACCGGCCGAGCGGAACCCTCCCCGTTCAGAACCATCGTCCTCGACGTAAGACTCCCGAGAGTCATCCTCGGAGCCACCGTCGGAGGCGGCCTCGCAGTCATCGGCGCCGTCCTCCAGGCCCTCGTCCGCAACCCCCTCGCGGACCCGTTCCTGCTGGGCGTCTCCTCCGGAGCCTCGGTGGGCGCCGTCTGCGCCATCGTGCTCGGCGGCGTCTTCGGCCTCGGCGCCGCCCTGTCGACCACCGTCACCATCCCGGCCGCCGCCTTCGCGGGTGCCCTGCTCTCGCTCGTCCTCGTCTACACCCTGGCCAGAAGCGGGGGCGGCGGCTTCGCCACTGGCCGGCTGATCCTCGCGGGCGTCGCCGTCTCGTACATCCTGACCGCGCTGACCAGCCTCATCCTGGTCACCGCCGACAGCGCGGACCACCTCAAGGAAGTCCTCTACTGGACGCTCGGCGGCCTCGGCAGCGCCCGCTGGGACATGCTCGCCCTGCCCTGCTCCGTCCTCATCCTCGGCACGGCCCTCCTCGTCGCCATGGCCCGCCCCCTCGATCTGCTCCTCGCGGGCGAGGAGGGCGCCACCGTCCTCGGCCTGGACGCGACCCGCTTCCGTGTCACCGTCTTCGTCCTCGCCTCCCTGCTGACCGGTGTCCTGGTCGCCTACAGCGGGGCCATCGGGTTCGTCGGCCTGATGGTGCCGCACGCCGCCCGCATGCTGGTCGGCGCCGCCCACCGCGCGCTGTTGCCGGTCGTGGCGCTGATGGGCGCGGTCTTCCTGGTCGCCGCCGACCTCGCCGCGCGCACCGTCGCCGCGCCGCAGGACATCCCCGTCGGCGTGCTCACCGCGCTGACCGGCGGCCCCTTCTTCCTCTGGCTGCTGCGGCGACGTACCGAAGGAGTCCCGGCATGAACGCGCGGAACCCCGGCACGAGCGTGGAACCGGGTGGCCCCCGCCCCACCGGCGAGCTGCGCACGGAAGGCCTCTCCTACGAGATCGGCGGGCGCCTCCTTGTCGACGCCGTCGACCTCACCGCCGCCCCCGGCGAGACCGTCGGCGTCATCGGCCCCAACGGCAGCGGCAAGACGACACTGCTGCGCTGCGTGTACGGCACCCTGCGTCCCACCGGGGGCCGCGCCCTCCTCGACGGCGACGACCTGCACACCATGACCGCGAAGGCGCGCGCCCGGCGCCTCGCCACGGTCCCGCAGGACGGCCAGGCCGCCTTCGAGCTCAGCGTCCGGCAGGTCGTCGCGATGGGCCGCTCCCCGCACAAACGGTTCTGGGAGGCGGACACGGTGGCCGACGACGAGCTGGTCACGGCGGCGCTCGCCAGGGTCGGCGTCGGGGAACTGGCCGACCGCGCCTTCCCCTCCCTCTCCGGCGGCGAACGCCAGCGCGCCCTCGTCGCCCGCGCCCTGGTGCAACAGCCCACCCTCGTCGTCCTCGACGAACCCACGAACCACCTGGACATCCGCTACCAGCTCGGCATCCTCTCCTTCGTGCGCGGCCTCGGCACGACCAACCTGCTCGCCCTGCACGACCTGAACCTCGCCGCGTACTACTGCGACCGCCTCTACGTCCTCGACGGGGGCCGCGTGGTCGCCTCCGGGACGCCCGAGGAGGTCCTCACCGCCGAGCTGCTCGCCACCGTGTACGGCGTGAGGGCCGAGGTCGGCGTCCATCCGCTGACCGGCGCCCCGACCGTCGTCTATCTGCCGCCGCCCGCATCCTGAACGCTTTGGGTCCAGCAGATGAGATCACATTCCGGGATCCGGACCGGGAATCGATACGATGACCGCATGGTTTCCCACGACGTGAGCGAAAAGACGCCGGGCGCACTGCTCGTTGCGCGGCTGCACGTCGACCTGTGCCGCCTCGCCAGCGCGATCTGTTCCCGCTGAACCGCGCTGCCGCACGGCTGTGGGTCTCCTGGCCCGCGGGTCCCGGCGCCGCACCCCGTACGCGCACCACCGCACGGCAGCACGCCCGCCGCGCGCCCACGACCCGCACCGCTCGACTTCCCGACGCACTCACCGATCCCCGACAGGAGCCCCCAGCATGGCCATCGAGGTCCGCATCCCGACCATCCTCCGCACCTACACCGACGGAGCCAAGGCCGTCGAGGGCAACGGGGGCACCCTCGCCGAGCTCCTCACCGACCTCGACTCGCGCCACAACGGCATCGCCGAGCGCATCGTCGACGGCGACAAGCTGCGCCGCTTCGTGAACGTGTACCTGAACGACGAGGACGTCCGCTTCCTCGACGGCATCTCCACGAAGCTCGCCGACGGCGACAACGTCACGATCCTGCCGGCCGTCGCCGGCGGCATGGTCTAGGCCCGATCCCGGATGCCTCGCTACGACTCCCCGCTCGCCGCGGTCGGCAACACGCCGCTCGTCCGTCTGCCGCGGCTCTCCCCCGCTGACGACGTCCGCATCTGGGCCAAGCTGGAGGACCGCAACCCCACCGGTTCAGTCAAGGACCGGCCCGCCCTCCACATGGTCGAACAGGCCGAGAAGGACGGCCGGTTGACGCCCGGTTGCACGATCCTGGAGCCGACCTCCGGCAACACCGGCATCTCGCTCGCCATGGCGGCCAAGCTCAAGGGCTACCGCATCGTGTGCGTCATGCCGGAGAACACCTCCCAGGAGCGGCGCGACCTGCTCGCCATGTGGGGCGCCGAGATCATCTCCTCCCCGGCGGCCGGCGGCTCCAACACCGCCGTCCGCGTCGCCAAGGAGCTGTCCGCGGAGCACCCGGACTGGGTGATGCTCTACCAGTACGGCAACCCCGACAACGCGGGCGCGCACTACGCGACCACCGGTCCCGAGATCCTCGCCGACCTGCCCTCCGTCACCCACTTCGTGGCCGGACTCGGCACCACCGGCACGCTCATGGGCGTCGGCCGCTACCTGCGCGAGCAGAAGCCCGACATCAAGATCGTCGCCGCCGAGCCGCGCTACGACGACCTCGTCTACGGCCTGCGCAACCTCGACGAGGGCTTCGTCCCCGAGCTGTACGACGCCTCCGTCCTGACCACCCGCTTCTCGGTGGGCTCCGCCGACGCGGTGACGCGCACGCGTGAACTCCTCCAGGAGGAGGGGATCTTCGCGGGCGTCTCCACGGGGGCCGCGCTGCACGCGGCGATCGGGGTCGGCAAGAAGGCGGTCAAGGCGGGGGAGTCCGCCGACATCGTCTTCGTCGTCGCCGACGGCGGGTGGAAGTACCTGTCGACGGGCGTCTACACCGCGGCCACGACGGAAGAGGCGATCGAGACGTTGCAGGGCCAGCTGTGGGCTTAGCTGGCTTAGCCGCCCCGGAGGGCGGGGGCACGGGGCTCGGTTGAGTCACCGGCTTCGCCGAGTTCGTCCTCAATCGCCGGACGGGCTTGAAATCCACGGGGCTCACGCCGCTGCGGGGACTGGGCATCCAGTCCCCGCAGCGGCGTTCCGGTTAGCCACCGGCCAAGTACTTCACCCGATCCCACAGCACCGGATCCACCACCCCGGCCCTGCGCCGGAACTCGCCCAGCGGCACGTCCCGCAGCTCGTCCGTCTCCAGGAAGCTCGGGCGGCCCTGAGCGTCGCCCACCGCCCCCGGCGGGAGCGTGATCACGCCCGCTCGCTCGTCGTGGTACTTGCTGGTGATCTTCGCGACCCGGGCGTTCCCGCCCCGCACCGACAGGACCAGGCACGGGCGGTCCTTGCCGCCGGGGCCGTCCTCGTACGGCACCTGCGCCCACCAGATCTCCGCAGGTCGCGGCGCGGGCAACCGGCGCCGGGGGTCTCGTGGCGGCCGTGTCCTGCCGGGCGGCCGGGAGCTGGACGCACGGGGGCCGCGCCCCCAGCCGTCCACCAGCGTGACGACGAGCGCGAGCACCACCACGGCGCCCAGCGCCAGCCACCAGGACGTGTCCATGAGGTCGACGGTACCGGCGCGCGCGCCCCGCCGCCCACCGCGCCCCGAGCGCCCCAGGAGACCCCCGAACCGGTGACAGTGCAGGTGAGTTCCCCCACAACAGCCGGTGACGGAGGAACGACCAGCCCTTTTGCGCCTTACGCTCGACGGACCGCACACCACCCCCCAGACTCTCCTGCCAGCGCGGAGGTTCCAGCTTCATGAAGCTCACCGTCGTCGGCTGCTCGGGGTCGTTTCCGTCCGCGGACTCGGCCTGCTCGAGCTACCTCGTCGAGGCCGACGGCTTCCGGTTGCTGCTCGACATGGGCAACGGCGCCCTCGGCGAGCTGCAGCGCCACATCGGTCTGTACGACCTGGACGCGGTCTTCCTCAGCCATCTGCACGCCGATCACTGCATCGACATGTGCGCGTACTTCGTCGCGCGCTACTACCGGCACGAGGGCGGCCGCTGCGCCCCCATCCCGGTCTTCGGCCCCGAAGGCACCGAGCAGCGCCTGACCACCGCGTACGCCGACACGCCCTCCGCCTCCTCGATGAGCGAGGTCTTCGACTTCCACACGGTCAAGCCGGGCTCGTTCGACATCGGCCCGTTCGCCGTGCGCACCGAGAAGATGTGCCACCCCGTCGAGGCGTACGCCATCCGGGTCGAGCACGCCGGGAAGTCCCTCACGTACTCCGGTGACACCGGGCCCTGCGAGGCGCTGGACAAGCTCGCCGAGGGCACCGACTTCTTCCTGTGCGAGGCCGCCTTCACGCACGGCAAGGAGAACATCCCCGACCTGCATCTGAACGGCCGCGAGGCGGGGGAGTCCGCGCGGCGTGCCGATGCAGGAAGGTTGCTGCTCACGCACATCCCGCCGTGGACGGACCCGCAGGTGAACCTCGCGGACGCACGCGCCGTGTACGAGGGTCCGGCCGGCCTCGCGGCGCCCGGCGCGACGTACGAGATCTGACCCGATCAGATCCGACCCGATCAGATCCGACCCGATCCGGTCCGACTCGTGACAGAGCCCCCGCCGTTGACTACGGCGGGGGCTCTGTCACGGGTCTGGCGGGGAGGCTACTTGCCCTCCGCCTTCTGCAGTTCGGCCAGCTCCTCGTCGGACTCGCGGCCCGGCGTCGGCAGGTTGAACTTGGTGATCGCGAAGCGGAAGACCACGTAGTAGACCGCCGCGAAGCAGAGGCCGACCAGGGCCAGGCCCCACGGGTTCTTCGCGATGCCGAGGTTCAGCAGGAAGTCGACCGCGCCGGCCGAGAAGCCGAAGCCGTCCTTCATGCCGAGCGCCCAGGTCAGCGCCATGGAGACACCGGTGAGCACCGCGTGGATCGCGTACAGGACCGGCGCGATGAACATGAAGGTGAACTCGATCGGCTCGGTCACACCGGTCACGAACGCGGTGGCCGCGAGGGAGAACATCATGCCGCCGACGACCTTGCGGCGCTCGGGACGGGCGCAGTGCACGATCGCGAGGCAGGCGGCCGGGAGGGCGAACATCATGATCGGGAAGAAGCCGGTCATGAACTGGCCCGCGGACGGGTCGTGGTGCAGGAAGCGCGCGATGTCGCCGTGGTAGTCCACGCCGCCGTCGGTGTGCGTGCCCGCCTGGAACCACGGGAAGGAGTTCAGGAGGTGGTGCATGCCGACGGGGATCAGCGCACGGTTGGCGACACCGAAGACGCCCGCGCCGACGGCGCCCGAACCGACGAGCCACTCACTGAAGTTGTGGATGGCGGTGCCGAGGACCGGCCAGATCAGACCGAAGACGATGCCCGCGACCAGACCCGCGAAGGCGGAGAGGATCGGGACAAGACGGCGGCCGCCGAAGAAGCCGGCCCAGTCGGGCAGCTTGGTCCGGTAGAACTTCTGGTACAGCAGGGCGACGATGATGCCCATGACCACGCCGCCGAGCACACCGGCGTTGACCGGCGCCTCGTTCATGACGATCTTGCCGTCGACGACGGAGGCGACCTTCGGCAGGTTCTTGTCCGTGAAGGTGCCGAGCACCTTCTGGAAGACCAGGTAGCCGGTGACGGCCGCGAGGGCCGTGGAGCCGTCCGACTTCTTCGCGAAGCCGATCGCGATGCCGACGCAGAACAGCAGCGCCATGTTGTCGAGCAGCGCGCCACCGCCCGCCGCCATGTAGCTCGCGAGCTTGTTGATGAAGGTCGGGAACGACTCCTTGCCGAGCATGTCGTCCTGGCCGAAACGGACCAGGAGGGCTGCGGCGGGCAGCACAGCGACCGGCAGCATCAGGCTGCGGCCGATGCGCTGCATGACAGCCATCACGCCGGCGCCCTTTTTCTTGTCGGCCGCGGGGGCGGCACTGGCCGTAGGCACAACTTCCTCCAGTGGGCAAGGCGCCGCCAGGGGACAGTTAAGTGGAAGACGGCGGCGTCTCAGGGGGACGCGGCGAGAAGGCCGCGTGGTCTACACCAATAGTGGTGTAGACCTGTTGTAGCACGGTGAAGGTGACGTAAGGAACCCGTGATTCCTGTTGGCTGGGTCATATCTGGATATGACAGGCCAAAGGCCCTCGGACCTGAGGTCCGAGGGCCTGGTTGGACGGCGAGAAGGCGGCCGGGCGGCGGGAGTTAGGCCTTCGTCTGCTCCCGGTCCAGGGCCTCCGCCTCCTCCTCCGGTTCACGTCCCGGAGTGTGCAGATCGAACTTCGTGATGACGAAGCGGAACAGCGCGTAGTAGACGAGGGCGAAGCAGAGACCGATCGGAATGATCAGCCATGGCTTGGTCGCGAGACTCCAGTTGATGACGTAGTCGATCAGCCCCGCCGAGAAGCTGAAACCGTCCTTCACGCCCAGCGCCCACGTCACCGCCATCGACACGCCCGTGAGTACCGCGTGGATCGCGTACAGCACCGGCGCGATGAAGAGGAACGAGTACTCGATCGGCTCGGTGATCCCCGTGACGAACGACGTCAGGCCGACCGAGAGCATCAGGCCGCCCACCACCTTGCGCCGCTCCGGGCGCGCGCAGTGCGTGATCGCGAGGGCCGCCGCGGGCAGCGCGAACATCATGATGGGGAAGAAGCCCGAGGTGAACTGGCCCGCCGTCGGGTCCCCCGCGAGGAACCGGTTGATGTCACCGTGCACCATCGTGCCGTCCGGCTTCGTGTAGTCGCCGAACTGGAACCAGACGAACGTGTTCAGGAACTGGTGCAGGCCGACCGTGAGCAGCGCGCGGTTGGCGACACCGAAGATGCCCGAGCCCAGCCAGCCGAGGTCGACGAGCCACTTGGAGAAGCTGGTCAGCGCGTCGCCGATGGGCGGCCAGATCCATACGCACAGGCCCGCGAAGACCAGCCCGACGAAGGCCATGATGATCGGCACCAGGCGGCGGCCGTTGAAGAAGCCGAGCCAGTCGACCAGCTTCACGCGGTGGTAGCGCTGCCAGAACCAGGCGGAGAGCAGTCCCATCACGATGCCGCCGAACACCCCCGGATTCTGGTACGCGGCCTGCGCGACCGTCCCGTCCTCGGCCACGCACACCCCGCTCCACATGCCCGCGGCGCCGAACGTGGTGTCCAGCGGGCAGCCCTCGGGGAAGGCGCGGAGCACCGCGTAGTAGACGAGGAAGCCCGCGACCGCCGCGAGCGCCGTGGAGCCGTCCGCCTTCTTCGCCATGCCGATCGCGACACCGATGCAGAACAGCAGCGGAAGGCCGAGCGAGGAGTCGAGCAACGAACCGCCCGCGGCCGCGAAGACCTTGGCGACGTTGGTCCAGCCGAGGCCGTCGTCGCCGAAGACGTCGGGCTGGCCGAGGCGGTTCAGGATGCCGGCGGCGGGGAGGACCGCGATGGGCAGCTGGAGGCTGCGGCCCATCTTCTGAAGGCCCTGGAAGAGGCCGTTCCACCACTTCTTCTGCGGCTTCTTCTGCGGCACCGCCGCGGCTTGCGAACTCATCGGCGTCCTTCCCGGAACAAGCCAGGTTTGGCGGTCGTTGAAAACTGGTGTAGACCAGTTGCGAACGGTGGGAGTGCCGCCCGACGCGGGACGGCACCTTGATCGTCATCATTGGGCACGACGGACGTCACCGCCCGCGAAGATGGTCCAACCGTGCGTTACCGTGGCAAAGCGGACCGACGGCGGGTCGAACGCCGCGTCCTTTGGCTGCACCTCCGGGGCGAGCCCGGGACCCCCAGCCGTGAGAACAACAGGGAGAACACCATGGCCAGCAAGGCTGAGAAGATCGTCGCCGGGCTCGGCGGCATCGACAACATCGAAGAGGTCGAGGGCTGCATCACCCGCCTGCGCACCGAGGTCAAGGACCCCGGCCTGGTCGACGACGCAGCCCTGAAGGCCGCGGGCGCCCACGGCGTCGTGAAGATGGGCACCGCGATCCAGGTCGTCATCGGCACCGACGCCGACCCGATCGCCGCGGACATCGAAGACATGATGTGAGTTCCTGAACTCACCGGGGACTCGCCGTGGACCCACGGACGAGGGGCCCTCCCACGCTCGGGAAGGGCCCCTCACCCATGTCCGGATAGGCTCGACGCATGTCCTCAACGCCCCGCATCGACGGCCGCACCCCCGAACAACTCCGCCCGATCACCATCGAACGCGGCTGGAGCAAGCACGCCGAGGGCTCCGTCCTCATCTCCTTCGGCGACACCAAGGTCTTCTGCACCGCATCCGTCACCGAAGGCGTCCCGCGCTGGCGCAAGGGCAGCGGCGAGGGCTGGGTCACCGCCGAGTACTCGATGCTGCCCCGCTCCACCAACACCCGCGGCGACCGCGAGTCCGTCCGCGGCAAGATCGGCGGCCGCACCCACGAGATCAGCCGCCTCATCGGCCGCAGCCTCCGCGCCGTCATCGACTACAAGGCGCTCGGCGAGAACACCATCGTCCTGGACTGCGACGTCCTCCAGGCCGACGGCGGCACCCGCACCGCCGCCATCACCGGCGCCTACGTCGCCCTCGCCGACGCCGTCACCTGGGCCCAGGGCAAGAAGATCATCAAGGCCGGCCGCAAGCCCCTCACCGACACCGTCAGCGCCGTCTCCGTCGGCATCGTCGGCGGCGTACCGCTCCTCGACCTCTGCTACGAGGAAGACGTCAGGGCCGACACCGACATGAACGTCGTCTGCACCGGCGACGGCCGCTTCGTCGAGGTCCAGGGCACCGCCGAGGCCGAGCCCTTCGCCCGCAAGGAACTGAACGCGCTCCTCGACCTCGCCGTCGGCGGCTGCGAGGACCTCACCGCCTTCCAGCGCGAGGCACTGGAAGCGACGCGCTGACGCGCCGGCGCTCCGCGAGGAACGGCGGCCGGCCAGGCAACCAACCACCCCTCTCCGGGCGTTCTTACGAGTACGGGCGCGCGGGCAGAGCCGCGCGCCCGTCGTACCCCGGGGAGGGACCGAACCATGGCCGCGCGCCACCGTCGTATCGCCACCGCCGTCGCCACGGCACTGATCGTCATCCCGGCCGGCGCCGGCCTCGTCGGCTGCGACGCCGTCTCGAAGGCCTTGGACTGCGTCCAGACCGCGGACACCATCGCCGACAGCGTCACCGACCTCCAGCAGGCCGTCGAGAACGCGGGCGACAACCCCGCCGAGGCCGACCGCGCCCTCGACGACATCGGCAAGAACCTGGACAAGATCGGCGAGAAGACCGACGACACGGACGTGAACAAGGCCGTCGACCACCTCGACGAGGCCGTCGACAACGTCCGCAAGTCCATCAGGAACGGCGACGCCACACCGGACGTCGGCCCGGTCACCGACGCGGCGGGCGAACTGACGAAGGTCTGCACGCCGTGACGGACGCGGGTCGGGCCCCCGGGATACTGGGGCCATGACCCGCCTCATCCTCGCCACCCGTAACACCGGCAAGATCACGGAACTGAAGGCCATCCTCGCCGACGCGGGCCTCGCCCACGAACTCGTCGGCGCGGACGCCTACCCCCAGATCCCCGACGTCAGGGAAACCGGCGTCACCTTCGCCGAGAACGCCCTCCTCAAGGCGCACGCCCTCGCCCAGGCCACCGGCCTGCCCGCCGTCGCCGACGACTCCGGCCTCTGCGTCGACGTACTCGGCGGCGCCCCCGGCATCTTCTCCGCCCGCTGGGCAGGCCGCCACGGCGACGACCGCGCCAATCTCGACCTGCTCCTGGCCCAGCTCGGCGACATCGAGGCGCCCGAACACCGCACCGCCCACTTCGCCTGCGCGGCGGCACTGGCCCTCCCCGACGGCACGGAACGCGTGGTCGAAGGCCGCCTGCGAGGCGTACTGCGCCACACCCCCTCCGGCACCGGCGGCTTCGGCTACGACCCGATCCTCCAGCCGGACGGCGAGAGCCGCACGTGCGCGGAGCTGACCCCCGCGGAGAAGAACGCGATCAGCCATCGCGGGGAGGCGTTCCGGGGGCTGGTGCCGGTGGTGCGGGAGTTGTTGGGCTGAGGCGAACGGGCCGTGGGGCCGGTCTCGGACGACCGGCCCCACGGCCCGTTGCGTGTGCGGCCGGTGGGACTCGAACCCACACGGGTGTTAACCCACTGGGACCTAAACCCAGCATGACTGCCAAATTCCATCACGGCCGCTCAAAAACGGTCACTCTGTCTGACCGGCGGCGTTCAGTGTACGGGCAGGGCAGGTCACCCGGCGAGAGGCGGCCTCCCCTTTCCGGCGGCACCACGTCTCCGTCAGTGCATGGCAGTTGGGGCACAGGTATCTCAGATTTGCCCGCCGGTTGTCAGGTCGGTCCAGTTGCGGGCCGTCGAGAGGGGAGGGTGGGTCAGAACTTCGGGGCCGTCGCCTGTGCCTCGACCATTTCCGCGGCCTCCTCCTTCGTCTCCACCGACGGCGGTGAACCCGACAGCGGCTTCTGGGCCGTTTCCTTCATGCAGGCCACCGCGATGACGCCGACGACCGCCGCGGCCATCGAGTAGTACGCCGGGACCATGTCCGTGCCCGTGAGGCTGATCAGGGACGTGATGACCAGGGGGGCCGTGCCGCCGAAGAGGGAGGCGGAGAGGTTGTAGCCGACGGAGAGGGAGCCGTAGCGGACCGAGGTGGGGAAGAGCGCCGGGAGCGTCGCGGACATCGTGCCGAGGAGGCAGACCAGGGAGAGGCCGAGCAGGAGCATGCCGCCGGAGACCGCGACCAGGCTGCCCTGCTTGATGAGCAGGAACGCCGGGACGGAGAGGACCAGGAAGCCCACCATGCCGGTCATCAGGAGCGGCTTGCGGCCGAAGCGGTCCGAGAGCCTGCCGACCTGGTTGATGATCAGCATCAGGACGATCATGGTGCCGATGAGGATCAGGAGGCCGTGCGAGTCGTCGTAGCCGAGCTCGTCCGAGAGGTACGTCGGCATGTACGACAGCAGCATGTAGTCGGTGACGTTGTACGCGCCGACCAGGGCGATGCAGAGGATCAGCGTGGGCCAGTAGTCGCGGAAGATCTTCGCGAGGTCGCCCTTGGCCGTGGTCTCCACGGTCGACGCGCCTTCGGACGCCGAGTGGTAGCTCGCGTCCTCCATCTTCTGGAACGCCGGGGTCTCGTCGAGCTTGAGCCGCAGGTAGAGGCCGACGAGGCCGAGCGGTCCCGCGACGAGGAACGGCAGGCGCCAGCCCCAGGACTCCATGGCGTCCGAGCCGAGGGCCGAGTTGAGGATGAGCACCAGGCCCGCCGCGCCGGTGTAGCCGGCGAGGGTGCCCATCTCCAGGAAGCTGCCGAAGTAGCCGCGGCGCTTGTCGGGGGCGTACTCCGCGATGAACGTCGAGGCGCCGCCGTACTCGCCGCCCGTCGAGAAGCCCTGGACGAGGCGGAAGAAGATCAGCAGGACCGGCGCCCAGAAGCCGATCGAGTCGTAGGACGGGATCAGGCCGATGGCGAGGGTGCCGATCGCCATCATGATCATCGTCAGCGCGAGGACCTTCTTGCGGCCGACCTTGTCGCCCATCGGACCGAACACCATGCCGCCGACGGGTCGCACCAGGAAGGAGACCGCGAAGGTGGCGAAGGACGAGATCAACTGAGCCGTGTCGTTCCCGGACGGGAAGAAGACGTGGCCGATCGTGACGGCCAGATAGCTGTAGATGCCGAAGTCGAACCACTCCATGGCGTTTCCGAGCGAGGCCGCCTTGACCGCCCGCTTGACCGCGGCTTCGTCCGTGACCGTGATGTCGGTGCGGCGCAGGGGAGGGTTCCTGCGGCGCTTCACGGCCCGGAACAGCGTCCGGTGGCGTCTTACCGCCTCGGTATCCGCCGCGGTCTCGTCGTGGGCCGCCATGGAGTTGATCCTTTCGTTCTTCGTACATACCCCCAGGGATCACTTGCTCGAACGTGGCCAACGCAAACGAAAGCCCCCCGCGAGGGGGGCTTCGTCACACTTCGGAAGGCGGATACGGGAGGAGTGGCGGCCTCAGACGCCCAGGTCGCGGATGATCTTCGCCACGTGCCCCGTCGCCTTCACGTTGTAGAACGCGTGCTCGACCTTGCCCTGCTCGTCGACCACCACGGTCGAGCGGATCACGCCCGTCACCGTTTTGCCGTACAGCTTCTTCTCGCCGAACGCGCCGTACGCCGCAAGGGTCTCCTTGGAGGGGTCGCCGACCAGCGTGACCTTGAGGTTCTCCTGCTCGCGGAACTTCGCCAGCTTCTCCGGCTTGTCCGGCGAGACGCCGATGACGTCGTACCCGGCGGCGGCGAGCGCGTCGAGGTTGTCGGTGAAGTCGCAGGCCTGCTTGGTGCAGCCGGGCGTGAGGGCGGCCGGGTAGAAGTAGACGATGACCTTGCGGCCCTTGTGGTCGGCCAGCGAGACGTCCTTGCCGTCGGCGTCGGGCAGGGTGAAGGCGGGGGCGGTGTCGCCGGGCTGCAGTCGCTCGCTCATGGTTCGGTCTCCTCGTGATCCTGGTAAGGGGTGCTGCGGCAAGAGGTGCTGCTGTAAGGGTGCTGCGGTATGGGGTGCCGCGCGCAGGGTGTGGTGACGGAGTCGAGCGTAATAGGGGTGCCGTGGGGTGCGGTGCGCGTGAAGCTGACAGACTGTGGGATACAGATCCACTGATAGACCGGTTCCGATTTTCAGCTACGACGACGGAGGCAGCGCGGTGTCGGATGCCAGGACCCCTGCGCAGATCGAGGCGGACATCAAGCGCCGGCGCGACCAGTTGGCCGAGACGCTCGACGAGATCGGGGTGCGCGTCCACCCGAAGACGATCGTCGGCGACGCGAAGGCGAAGGTCGTCTCCAGCGTGGACAACACGCTCGGCCGGGCGTACGTCGGGGCGAACCGCTTCGTCTCGGATGTGCGGGGACAGCTGGTCACCGAGGACGGCGCCCCGCGCATCGAACGGATCGTGCCCGTCGCCCTGGTGGCCGTGGGCCTCGTCGGGCTGCTCGTGGTGAGCTCGCGGCGGCGCGACGACTGAGGAGTTCCGGCCCCGGGTTCCGCCCCCGGGTTCCGACCCGGGAGACCATGACGGCGGCCGGTGCGGGTAGGTTCTGGGGCGTGAGCGAGAAGACCCACCACGACGACAAGCTGCCCATCCGGATGCTGCACGACCGTGTGCTCGTGCGGCAGGACACCAGCGAGGGCGAGCGCCGCTCCGGCGGCGGCATCCTGATCCCCGCGACCGCGGCCGTGGGCCGACGGCTCGCCTGGGCCGAGGTGGTCGCCGTCGGGCAGAACGTACGGACGGTCGAGCCGGGCGACCGGGTCCTGTACGACCCGGAGGACCGCGCCGAGGTGGAGGTGCGGGGCGTGGCCTACGTCCTGATGCGGGAGCGCGACCTGCACGCCGTGGCCGCCGACCGGTTCGAGGGTTCGGAGGACTCGACGGGGCTGTATCTGTAGCCCGTTCGGCCCGGGTGGCCCGTCCGTCCGGCCTACCCTCCGAAGATGTCCGAAAGGGCCGGTGACCATCGTCACCGGCCCCTTTCGCGCGGCCTTTGCTACCTTGGAATGACCCCGACGAGACGCGCCGTACCGGGTTCCGCAAAGACGACGCACCCCAATCAGGTAACGCGTTCTCGCGTTCTGCTCGTCGGAGGTGCCGTCATGGCCTGGGTTCTGCTGATCGTCGCCGGTCTGCTCGAAGTGGGCTGGTCGATCGGGATGAAGTACACGGACGGTTTCACGCGGCTGTGGCCGAGCGTCTTCACGGGCGTGGGCATCGTCGCCAGCATGATGCTGCTGTCGCAGGCCGCCAAGACACTGCCCATCGGTACGGCGTACGGAGTGTGGGTCGGCATCGGCGCCGCGGGTGCGGCGGTGCTCGGCATGGTGATTCTGGGTGAGCCGGTCACCGCCGCCCGGATCTTCTTCGTCTGCCTGCTGCTGGTCGCCGTGGTCGGCCTGAAGGCGACGTCCGGGCACTGAGGGAGGGGGCTGTCGGGCCTCACCGCCGCTACCCGTGCGACCGCCGTTACCCGTCCGCGACCGCCGTTACCCGTCCGTGAACCCGCCGAGCGCCCCGCCGTCGTCCTCCGTGCCGCCGTCGGCCGCTCCGCCGGGATCGGTGCCGCCGTCCGTCGGACCGCCCGGGACGCCCCCGTCGGTCGGCCCGCCGTCGGCGGTGCCGCCGTCCGTGGGCCCGCCGTCGGCCGTCCCGCCGTCCGTGGGCCCACCCGTCTGGCCGCCATCGGTGGTGGTGCCGCCGGTACGGCCGCCGCCGCCCGTGGTGGTGCCGCCGGGGTTCTGGCCGCCGTCCGTGGTGGTGGTGCCGCCCGTGGCCTGGCCCCCGCCGGTGTCGGGACCGCCGTCCGTGGTGCCGCCGGTCTCGGGGTCCCCGGTGCCGCCGGTCGCCGGGTCGGTCGGCGGCAGGGGCTGGTCGGCGCCCTGCCCCACCTCCAGGTCGAAGTCCTTGACCGGCTTGCCCTCAAGGGCGGCCTTGGTGAACTGCGCCCAGACCCGCGCCGGGTACGCGCCACCGTTGATGCGCTGCTCGCCGAGCGCCCCGTACAGCGGAGTGTGGGCCCCGGTGTCCGGGTTCTGGCCCATCACCGAGACCACCGTCGCCAGCTCGGGGGTGTAGCCGGCGAACCAGGCCGCCGTGTCGTTCTCCGCGGTGCCGGTCTTGCCCGCCGCCGGACGCCCCGCGCCCTGCGCCGCCGTGCCGGTGCCGCCCTGGACGACGCTCTGCAGGATGGACGTGGTGGTGTCGGCGGCCTCGCGGGTCACGGCCTGCGCGGTCTTCCGCTCCGGCAGTTCGACCTCGCTGCCGTCCTTGGTGATCTTCTCGACGATCGTGTACGTGCCGTGCTTGCCGTGGTTCGCCAGCGTCGCGTACGCCTCGGTCATGTCGAGGACGCTGGCGGTGGACGGGCCGAGCGCGATCGAGGGGGAGGCGTTCAGGTCGGGGGTGTCCTCCGGGACCCCGAGGGCGACCGCGGTGTCCTTGACCTTGTCCGAGCCGACGTCGACGGCCATCTGCGCGTACACCGAGTTCACGGACTTGTCGGTGGCGGTGCGCACGGAGATGTCGCCGTAGTCGACGTTGTCCTCGTTCTCCGGGGCGTACGCGCCGCCGCTCCAGCCCTGCACGGGGCGCTTGTTGGTGCCGTCGTAGACGGTGTTCGGGTTGATCGGGCGGCCGTCCTGGGTGACCGAACCGTTCTCCACCGCGGAGGTGAAGACGAACGGCTTGAAGGTCGAGCCGACCTGGTAGTCACGCCGCGTCGCGTTGTTGACGTACTGCTTGGTGTAGTCGATGCCGCCGTACATGGCGACGACCTTGCCGGTCGCCGGATCGATGGAGGCGCCGCCCGCGCGCACGTTGCGGTCGGCCTTGCGGGCGCCCTTGTCGACCTTGGACATCACCTGGTCGTCGACGGCCTTCTTGAAGGCGTCCTGGCGTTCCTTCTGCAGGGTCGTCGTGATGCGGTAGCCGCCCTTGGCGAGGGTGTCCTCGTCGATGATCTCGTTGGCCGTGAGGTAGTCCTCGACGGCCTTGACGACGTAACCGCGCTGCCCGGAGAGGCCCGCCGCGCCCTTGGCCTCGTCGGGCTTCGGAAACTTCATCTTCACCCGGTCGGACCTGGCGAGCCAGCCCTCCTTGACCATGCCGTCCAGGACGTAGTTCCAGCGGCCCGCCGCGCGCGGCTTGTTCTCGGGGTGCGTGGCGACGTCGTAGGCGTTGGGGGAGTTCAGGAGGGTGGCGAGGTAGGCGCCCTGGGCGGTGGAGAGGTCCTGGACGTTCTCGCCGAAGTAGGCCTGCGCGGCGGCCTGGATGCCGTACGCGTTGCGGCCGAAGTAGCTGGTGTTCAGGTAGCCCTCGAGGATGTCGTCCTTGCTCACCTCGCGGTCCAGCTTGATCGAGATGAAGAACTCCTTCACCTTCCGGGTGACCGTCTGCTCCTGGCCCAGGTAGTAGTTCTTCACGTACTGCTGGGTGATCGTGGAACCGGACTGCTTGCCCTTGCCGGTGACGGTGTTCCAGGCCGCGCGGAGCATCGCCTTCGGGTCGACCGCGGACTCGCCGTAGAAGTCGCGGTCCTCGGCGGCGAGCACGGCGTGCTGGATGGTCAGCGGCATCTGCTTGAGCGGCACCTTCTCGCGGTTGACCTCGCCGTCGCGGGCGATCTGGGTGCCGTCGGAGTACAGGTAGACGTTGCTCTGCTTGGTGGCCGCGCTGTTCGCCGGCGGGATGTCGACGAGCATGTAGCCCGCCATGAAGCCACCGACGAGCAGCAGGGCCAGCAGGATGAAGCCGCCGAGGACCATGCGCCAGGTCGGGAAGATCCGCCGCCAGCCCTTGCGCTTGGGCCGCTTGGGCTTCTCGGGCTTTGCAGACTTCTCGGATGTCTCGGGTGTCTCGGACGCCTCGGGGTTCTCCGGCCCCGTGCCCTCGGCTGCCGCTGCCGCCGCCGCGCCCCCGTCCCCGGCCGCATCCCCGCCCCCGGCCACGTCCTCGCCCCCGGGCGCGCTCGCCGGTTCGCCGGAGGGCGTGTCCTGCGGGTCCCTGGGCGCCCAGCCCTTGCGCCCGGCAGGGCCCTGCTGCTGCGGCTCGTCGCTCATGTCTCGCGGAACTCCCGGTTAGCGTCGTACGTCCAGTACGCCTCGTAAACCCCATTGCAACCCATTGCAACCTCATTGCACACCGTGGCCACACACGTTCGTGACCAGGCACGCGCCCCCGCACCGAAATTGCCTGGCACGGACGACCCCGGTAGCACTAGGCTCCAGCGCTTTGGGCCGGTGGCCCGGCCGGGAACGCAGCCCGGGGTGAAGACCGAGCCCAAGGTGAAGACGAAGCCCACGGTGAAAGGGATGCACGTGCGTACAGGACGGTTCCGTTTGTACGCGGCCGTCGCCGGGGGCAGCTTCCGCAGATACGCCACGTACCGGGTGGCGACCGCGGCCGGGGTGTTCACCAACTCCGTCTTCGGGCTCATTCTGGCGTACACGTACCTCGCGCTGTGGGACGAGCGGCCGGGGCTCGGCGGCTACGACCAGTCTCAGGCACTCACCTATGTGTGGCTGGGCCAGGGCCTGCTGGCGACGATGGCCCTGATGGGCGGCGGCTTCGAGAGCGAGCTGATCGAGCGGATCCGCACCGGGGACATCGCCGTCGACCTGTACCGGCCCGCCGACCTGCAACTCTGGTGGCTGGCGACCGATCTCGGCCGTGGCACCTTCCAGCTGCTCGGACGCGGTGTCGTGCCGATGCTCTTCGGCGGGCTCGTCTTCGATCTGACGCTGCCGACGGGTCCGCTGCGCTGGCTGGCGTTCCTCGTCGCCGTCGTGCTCGGCGCGGTGGTCGGCTACGCCATCCGCTTCCTGGTGGCGCTCTCCGCGTTCTGGCTGCTGGACGGCGCGGGCACCACGCAGGTGGCGATGCTCGCGAGCACCTTCTTCTCCGGGATGCTGCTCCCGCTGAACGTCTTCCCTGGCGCGCTCGGCGAGATCGCCCGCGCGCTGCCCTGGTCGGCGCTGCTCCAGATGCCCGCCGACGTGTTCCTCGGCGAGGCGACCGGCGCCGATGTGCTGCGGACGTACGCCTTCCAGATCGGCTGGGCGGTGGCGCTCGTGACGGCCGGGCGGTTGTTGCAGGCGGCGGCGACGCGACGGGTGGTGGTCCAGGGTGGCTGAGCCGACGCCGGGGAGGGGCGGGCTCGCGCGGGTGCGGGGCGGCGTGGCGCAGGTGCGCGACGGGTTCCGTGCCTACCGGCTGATCTCCGCCATGTGGATCCGTTCCCTGATGGCCTACCGCGTCTCCTTCCTGCTGACCGCGTTCGGCAACTTCGCGGTGACCGCGTTCGACTTCGTGGCGATCCTGCTGATGTTCTCCCAGGTGGACCGGCTCGGCGGCTACTCGCTCGCCGAGATCGCCTTCCTGTACGGCGTCTCGTGCACCGCGTTCGGCCTCGCCGACCTCGCGCTCGGCTCCATGGACCGGCTCGGCAGGCGGGTGCGCGACGGCACACTCGACACGCTCCTGGTGCGGCCCGCCCCGGTCATCGCCCAGGTCGCCGCCGACCGCTTCGGCCTGCACAGGATCGGCCGCGTCACGCAGGGCGCGTGCGTCCTCGGGTACGCGCTCGTCGTCCTGGACGTCGACTGGAGTCCGGTGAAGGTCCTGATGGTGCCGCTGATGCTGCTGTGCGGCGCGGGCATCTTCGGGGCCGTGTTCGTGATGGGCGGGGCCTTCCAGTTCCTGGCGCTGGACGCGTCCCAGGTGCAGAACGCCTTCACGTACGGCGGCACCACGCTTTTGCAGTACCCGCCGACCGTCTTCGCCAAGGACCTGCTGCGCGGCGTCACCTTCGTCCTGCCGCTCGCCTTCGTCAACTGGCTGCCCGCGCTGTACGTGCTCGGCCGGCCCTACCCGCTCGACCTGCCGGCCTGGGTGGCGTTCGCGCCGCCGCCGGTGGCCGTCGGCGCTCTCGCCCTGGCTGGTCTCGCCT
Source organism: Streptomyces sp. NPDC044106 (assembly GCF_056433985.1). Lineage (NCBI taxonomy): Bacteria > Bacillati > Actinomycetota > Actinomycetes > Kitasatosporales > Streptomycetaceae > Streptomyces > Streptomyces sp. NPDC044106. The sequence continues at coordinate 273,369 of NZ_JBWKFZ010000006.1, read as the reverse complement.
GGCGCGCAGGCCTCCGTTCGTACCGCAGCACCGGGAGCTGAACCACCATGAGTACCGCCTTCATCGAGCTCGACGGCGTGGAGAAGGTCTTCGACGTACGCAAGCGGACCGGCTTCCTGCGACATGAACGGCACGAGGTGCGGGCGGTCGACGGGATCTCCTTCACCGTGCCGCGCGGTGAGATGGTCGGCTACATCGGACCCAACGGCGCGGGCAAGTCGACGACGATCAAGATGCTGACGGGCATCCTGACGCCCAGCGGCGGCCGGCTGCGCGTCGCGGGCATCGACCCCTCCCGCGAGCGCACCCGCCTGGCCCACCGCATCGGCGTCGTCTTCGGCCAGCGCACCACGCTCTGGTGGGACCTGCCGCTGATCGACTCGTACCGCCTGATGCACCGGATGTACCGCATCCCGGACGGCCGTTACGCGGAGAACCTCGACCGCTGCGTCGAACTCCTCGAACTCGGCGCCCTGTTGGACGTGCCCGTACGCCAGCTCTCCCTCGGCCAGCGGATGCGCGGCGACATCGCGGCGGCGCTGCTGCACGACCCGGAGGTGCTGTATCTGGACGAGCCGACGATCGGCCTCGACGTGATCAGCAAGTCGAAGGTGCGGGGTTTCCTGCGCGACCTGAACGCGGCGTCCGGCACGACGGTCCTCCTCACCACGCACGACCTCACCGACATCGAGCAGCTCTGCGAGCGCGTGATGGTCATCGACCACGGGCGCCTGATGTACGACGGGCCGCTGGCAGGCCTGCACGAGGTGGGCGAGAGCGAGCGCACCCTCGTCGTCGACCTCGAACGTGAACTGCCGCCCATCGAGGACGAGTCGGCGCGGGTGGTGAGGGTGGAGGGTCCTCGGCAGTGGTTGGCCTTCCCCATGGCGGAGTCAGCTGCTCCGCTTGTCGCGCGGATCGCGGCGCGCTATCCCCTGGCCGATCTCTCGGTCAGGGAGCCGGACATCGAAGCGGTCATCGCCAAGATGTACGCGGAGAAGGGGAGCTCGTAGGCTGCCCATATGAATGACGAACACCCCGTTCACCCCCAACACCCCGAACGCCCCGACCTGCGCGCCTCCGACGCCGACCGCGAGAAGGTCGCCGAACAGCTCAGGGACGCGCTGACCGAGGGCCGCCTCGACATGTCGGAGTTCGAGGAGCGCCTGGACGCGGCGTACCGGGCGCGTACGTACGGGGAGTTGGCCCCTCTCACCCGCGATCTGCCCTCGCACGGCGCCAAGGTGTCCATGGTGAAGCGGCCGGTGAGCGACGATCCCGCCGCCATCGACTGGGACGAGCGGATGGTGCGCGGCGGCGAACCGTCCTCCACGTTCGGCTTCGCCGTCTGGAGCGGGTTCGGCCGCAAGGGCGGCTGGGTGGTCGGCCGCCAGTTCGTCGGCTTCGCGCTGTGGGGCGGCGGCGAGATCGACCTGCGCGAGGCGAGGTTCACGGAACGCGAGGTCGAGATCCGCTGCTTCACGATCATGGGCGGAATACAGGTGATCGTCCCCCCGGACATGACCGTCACGGTCAAGGGCTTCGGAATCATGGGCGGCATCGACGACAAGGCCACGGGCGAGGGCACCCCCGGCTCCCCCCGAGTGACGGTCAGGGGCTACGCCCTGATGGGTGGCATAGGCGTAGACCGAAAAATCCGCAGAATGGAACGCCTACGCCTAAAGGAACAACGCCGCAGAGAAGCCCTGGAACGAGGAAACGACCGACACTGACCCCCCAAGGGGCGCGGGGAACTGCGCAACAGAGCCACGGGTGGGCCGCACTGACCGACGAGGCAGACCGAAGCCTCCTCCAGGGGCGCGGGGAACTGCGCAACAGAGCAACGGGTGGGCTGCGCATACAGGCCCGGCCCGCCGAAGCCTCCCTAGAAGGGGCGCGGGGAACTGCGCACCAGAGCAACGGGTGGGCCGCACTACCCGACCAGCCAGACCGAAGCCTCCCTAAAACCCGCCCCCCACCCCGGGAGGGTCAAAGCGCAGCCGACCCTTTGAGCCCCGCAAGATCAAACACCTCAGCCATCCGCCGGAACCCCGCATCGGACGGATGCAGATGATCCCCCGAGTCGAACCGCGCCCGAAGCCTCCGCGGGTCATACGGATCCCGCAACGCCCGGTCGAAGTCCACGAACTCATCGAAGACCTCGCCGGAGCGAATCCGCGCGTTCACACCCTCCCGCACGGACTCCAGAGCGGGCTCGTACCCCCGGTGCCCCCCGAACGGCATCAGCGTCGCCCCGACGACCCGCAGGCCACGCCCATGCGCCTGCCGGGTCAGCTCACGCAGCCCCTCGACGATCCGGTCGGGATCGTTCTGGTGCGGGTTGCGCAGGATGTCGTTGACGCCGAGCGCGATGACGACGGCCTTGACGCCGGTGCGGTCGAGGACGTCACGGCCGAACCGGGAGAGCCCGCTGGGATTGACGGCGGGATTGCCGCGCCCGTCGGAGAGGACGCGGTTGCCGCTGATGCCCTGGTTCACGACGCCGTAACGAGGCGCGCCGGGCTCGTCGCGCAGCCGGTCGGCGAGGACGTCGGTCCAGCGGCGGTTGGCGCCCATCGTGGAGGAGATGCCGTCGGTGATCGAGTCACCGAAGACGACGACGGTGCCCTCGGTCTCGTTGCTGAGGACGTCCACCGCGGTGAGGTAGCGCCAGTACGGGCTCTGCTCGGTGTACGCGTCACCCAACTGGTCCTCGGTGCGGTCACCCTCGGCGACGTAGCTGATCTGGCGCGCGTGCGGGTGGTAGGTGACGGGCCCGGACGGGGTCGGCGAGTACGTCGTGACCAGCAGGTCCGCGTCGTGCGGGACGCGCAGCCTGGCGGCGTCGCTCAGCACCTGCTGCCCCGGCGCGATCACCACCGACGTGTTGCCGCCGAAGGTGAGCCTGCGCAGCGTGCCGGCCGCGGCGGCCGGGTTGTTCGACGCGGAGGCCAGCGCGATCGAGGCGTGCGTGATGCTGAGCGGCGTACGCCCGTACAGGTTGGACAGCGTGATGCGGGCACTCGTGCCGCCGACGCTGGTGTGCACGACGTTGCGCAGGGAGCGGCCGGCGAACCCCCGCCGCTCGGTGCCCGGTTCGGACCCCGCGGGCGAGGCGGACCAGGAGCCGACCCAGCTGCCGGAGGAGGCGGGTGCGGCGGAGTTACGGGGGTTGCGCGAACCCGCGCTGAAGGGGTCCTGCGAGCCGTCGTCGGTGGAGACCCCGACGTATATGGCGGCCGAGATCACCACTATGACCGCGATGACCGCGGCGAGAAGGGCATAACCGTGTCGCTTGGTCATGCGGGCTCTTTCTCCTCGGGAAGGGGGAGCCCCGAGGCTCCGGTGTGATCACCCCATGATGCGGCATGGGCCGTGAGGCGGCCGACACTGCCCCCCTCCGTCCTCTGGGACGCCGGGAACTTGTCGTCCGTTCCAGGAGTCGGTCAGGAAGGGGCGTACGCCACACGGTGTGGGGACAATCGGGACACGAGACGTGGCACGGCGAGGAAACCATGCGGATGCGGATGCGGATGCGGACGAGGACGAGGACGAGGCGAACGGGCCAGGTGGAGTGAGTGGAACGCACAAACACGGAGGAACCGACCGAACCGGCCAAGACGGGAACCGAACCGGCCAGGACGGGCGCGGCCGGTAGCCCGGTCGGCGTAGGCGCGGCCCGCGGCGGCGCAAGCGGGCCCGGCGGGTCCGGCGGCCTCACCTACAGCCCCGCCGACGAGGAGAAGCGGCGCGGCGTCCGCCGTATGAAGACCACGGCGACGGGCCTGCTCGTCCTGGTCGCCCTCATCTACGTACTCGCCAAATGGGCGCAGCACTCCGGCGCGGGCCCCTGGGCGGGTTACGTGGCCGCGGCGGCCGAGGCGGGCATGGTCGGCGCGCTCGCCGACTGGTTCGCGGTCACGGCGCTCTTCCGTCACCCGCTCGGCCTGCCCATCCCGCACACGGCGATCATCCCGAACAAGAAGGACCAGCTGGGCGCCTCGCTCGGCGACTTCGTGGGGGAGAACTTCCTGTCCGCGGATGTCGTACGGGGCCGCCTGCACGCGGTCGGCATCGGCGGACGCCTCGGCACCTGGCTGGCCGAGCCCGCGCACGCCGACCGGGTGACCGCCGAGCTCGCCACGGCCCTGCGCGGCGCCCTCACGGTCCTGCGCGACTCCGATGTGCAGGCGGTCGTCGGCGAGGCGATCACGCGCCGCGCCGACGCCCAGGAGATCGCCCCCGGCATGGGCAAGATGCTGGAGAAGGTCGTGGCGGACGGCGGCCACAAGCGGGTCGTCGACCTGGTCTGCGTCCGCGCCCACGACTGGCTCGTCGAGCACGCAGACTCCGTGATGGACGCGGTCCAGGGCGGCGCCCCCGGCTGGACCCCGCGGTTCGTCGACAAACGGGTCGGCGAGCGCGTCTACAAGGAGCTGCTCCGTTTCGTCACCGAGATGCGGGACATGCCCGAGCACCCCGCGCGCGGCGCCGTCGACCGCTTCCTCGCCGACTTCGCCGCGGACCTCCAGTCCGACACGGACACGCGCGAACGCGTGGAGCGGCTGAAGCGGGAGGTCCTCGGGCGCGACGAGGTCCAGGACCTCATCGCCTCCGCCTGGTCGGCCGTACGCGCCATGATCGTGGCCGCCGCCGAGGACGAACGCAGCGAACTCCGCCTGCGCGTCCGCGCCTCGCTCCTCTCGCTGGGCGCCCGCATGGCGACGGACGCCCGCCTCCAGCAGAAGGTCGACGGCTGGGTGGAGGGCGCGGCGGTCTACGTGGTCACGACCTACCGCGCCGAGATCACCTCGCTCATCACGGACACGGTCGCGGGCTGGGACGCGGAGCACACCTCGAAGAAGATCGAGGCGCACATCGGCCGTGACCTGCAGTTCATCCGGATCAACGGCACGGTGGTGGGCTCGCTGGCGGGGCTTGCGATCTATGCGGTGTCGCGGCTGCTCGGGGCGTAGGGCGGGGCGCGGGGCAGCGACGTATCGGCTGGCGCGGCGCGCCGCGCGTACGACGGCCGTACGGCCCTGCCGCCGCGCGTGAGAGCGCGTTCAGCCGCGCGTACGACGGCTGTACGGCCTTCTCGCCGCGCGTGAGACCGCGTTTGCCGGGCACTCTGGAGGAGCCCCCGGGAAGAGCCACGGGGCTCCCGGGAGGTGTCATGACCACAGCCGACGACACGTCGACCGTCACCACGGCCGTACCCGCCCGCCTCGACCGGCTGCCCTGGTCCCGCTGGCACTGGATGATCGTCATCGGCCTCGGCACCGTCTGGATCCTGGACGGCCTGGAAGTCACCACCGTCGGCAACATCGCGAGCCGCCTCTCCGAGGAGGGCAGCGGCCTGGCCATCTCCTCGGCCCAGGTCACCGGCGTCGCGGCCGCCCTCTACGTGGCGGGGGCCTGCGCCGGGGCGCTCTTCTTCGGCTGGCTCACCGACAAGTTCGGCCGAAAAAAGCTGTTCATGGTCACCCTCGTGGTGTACCTCTCCGCCACCGCCCTGACGGCGCTCTCCTTCGACGCCTGGTGGTTCTTCCTCTTCCGCTTCCTCACCGGCTTCGGCATCGGCGGGGAGTACGCGGCCATCAACTCGGCGATCGACGAACTGATCCCGTCCAAGTACCGCGGCCGCGTAGACCTGATCATCAACGGCAGCTACTGGCTGGGCGCGATCGGCGGCTCGCTGCTCTCGGTCCTCATGCTCAACACCGGGATCCTCCCCAAGAACCTGGGCTGGCGGCTCACCTTCGCCCTCGGCGTCGTCCTCGGCCTGGTGATCCTCCTCGTACGCCGCCACGTACCGGAGAGCCCGCGCTGGCAGTTCATCCACGGCCGCGGCGAGGAGGCGGACGCCCTCGTCACCTCCGTGGAGCGGGAGATCGAGGAGGAGAAGGGCGAGCGCCTGCCGCCCCCGGGCGGCGAGATCACCATCCACCAGCGCAAGAGCATCGGCTTCGGGCTGATCGCGAAGACCGTCTTCCGCGACTACCCCAAACGCGCGGTGCTCGGCCTCTCCCTCTTCATCGGCCAGGCGTTCCTCTACAACGCGATCACCTTCGGCTTCGGCGCGATCCTCACCAAGTTCTTCGACGTCCCGTCGGGCAGCACGGGCTACTACTTCGCCGTCATCGCGGCGGGCAACTTCCTGGGCCCACTCCTCCTCGGCAAGCTCTTCGACACGGTGGGCCGGCGCCCGATGATCTCCTCGACGTATCTCCTCTCCGGCATCCTGCTCTTCGCCACGGCCTGGCTGTTCGACCGCGGCTCGCTGAGCGCGACGACGCTGACGGCCTGCTGGTGCGTGGTCCTGTTCTTCGCGTCGGCGGGCGCGAGCAGCGCGTACCTCACGGTCTCGGAGATCTTCCCGATGGAGACCCGCGCCATGGCGATCGCCTTCTTCTACGCGGTCGGCACGGCGGCGGGCGGCATCAGCGGCCCCCTGATCTTCTCCAAGCTGACCGAGTCGGGCGTGGTCGGCGACACGGTCCTCGCCTTCCAGATCGGCGCGGGCCTGATGTGCGCGGCGGGTCTGGTGGCGGCGGCGCTGGCGGTGAAGGCGGAGGGCCGCTCGCTGGAGGACATCGCGACGCCGCTGTCGTCGGCGGAGGCCAAGTGAGACCAGCAGAAGCGGCCGGACAGCCGCCCCGTGCGAGGCGGCGCCGGGTGGCCGTCCTGGTCCGGCACGGCGTGCTTCCGATGGAACTGGGCCTGGTGCACCAGCTGTTCGGCGCCGCGCGCGGCCCGTCGGGGGAGCGCCTGTACGAGGTACGGACCTGCGCGGCGACCGGCCCAGGCAGGCTCCGTACGGACGCGGACTTCCCGATCGAGGCCCCGCACGGAGCCGAGGCGCTGACGTGGGCGGAAACGGTGATCGTCCCGGCATCGCACGAGGAGGACGAGTCGCTGGCCCCCGGCGCCCTGCCGGACCGGTTGGCCGGGCCACTCGCCTCGGTGCCGACGGGCACTCGAATCGCCTCGATCTGCACGGGCGCGTTCGTCCTCGCGGCGGCGGGCCTCCTGGACGGCCGCAGGGCGACGACGCACTGGCTGTCGACGGACCTGTTCGCCCGCACGTTCCCCTCCGTGACCGTCGACCCCGACGTCCTGTACGTCGACGAGGGCCGCATCCTGACGTCGGCGGGGGAGGCGGCCGGGGTGGACCTGTGCCTGCACATGATCCGCGAGGACCACGGCGCGGCGGTGGCGGCGGACGTGGCACGCCGCACGGTGGTGCCGCCGCACCGGGAGGGCGGCCAGGCGCAGTACATCCAACGGCCGGTCCCGGTACGGGAGTCGACGTCGACGAGCGCGGCGCGCGCGTGGGCGGAGGACAACCTGGCCGCCCCCCTGACGCTGAGTGAGCTGGCGGCCCGAGCCTCGATGAGCGTACGCACGTTCAGCCGCCGCTTCCGCGAGGAGACGGGCCTGACGCCGATGCAGTGGCTGGCCCGGCGCCGGGTGGACCGGGCGCGGGAATTGCTGGAGTCGACGGACCACACGGTCGACCGCATAGCGACGGAGGCGGGCTTCGGCACGGGAGCGTCGCTGAGGCAGCACTTCGTGGCGGGGGTGGGGGTGCCTCCGGCAACGTACCGAACAACGTTCAGAGGCACACCGACCAGCTAGAGAACCCCCGCACTCTCCGCCGCGCGCCCTACCCCCTCCCGAGACCCTCAAGAGAGCCCCACGAGCGGGATTCACTCACATCAGGCGCGACGATCGGCCAACGCCCAAGAGGCCGCGGCCACGCCCCCAGCCACGGCGAACACCGCGGGCCAGGCCCCGACCTTCTTGGCGAGCGGATGCGACCCGGCGAACCCGGCGACGTACGCGGCGGTGAGCGCGGCGGCCGTCTTGGCACCGGCGGCCTCCCGCCACTGCCGAGCGGCCACGGTCCCGGCCGCGGCGAGCACGGCTCCGCCGAGGGGACGCTTCTTGGTGGCCCGCGCGGTGGCGTAGCCCCCGACCAGCCCGCTCGCGGCCACGACTGCCGTGGGAATCCTCGCCATGATCGATCCGCCTCTCGGTGATACATCCAGGTTGTCTATGTTGCCCATGTTGCTATGGGGTGAGGCTAACGCGGAGCAATGAGGCGTCGGCCGGCACCCTCAGAGCTTCGGCTCGACGGGGCCGGGCTGCTCGGCGGCCCACTCGGCGAGAACCCCGACCGCGGCGGCCCGGACCTCCCCCTCGACGGCCACCTCGTCCAACAGCTGCCGCTCCCCGTTGGGCAGCGCGAGCTCCCGGTAGAACTGCAGGTCCGGGTGCCCGTTGCGGGCGGCGTCGTGCCGGTCGGCGGCGTAGACGAGACGGCTGATCCCCGCCCAGTAGCAGGCGGTGAGACACATCGGACAGGGCTCACAGCTGGAGTAAAGGGTGCCGCCCTCAATGAGGAAGTTCCCGAGCCGCCGCCCCGCGTCCCGCAGGGCCATGACCTCGGCATGCGCGGTCGGATCACACGACTCGACGACGGAGTTGCTCCCCGACCCCACGACTTCCCCATCCATGACGACGACGGCACCGAAGGGCTTCTTGGTGCCGGGGTCGAGGGCGTGGCGGGAGAGGGCGATGGCTTGGTCGAGGAATGTGCGGTCCTGGTCGTGTTCGGGGGCGTAAGGCAACGGGTTCTCCTCCTCGTACGTCGCGGCGTGCCGCCCATGGGTACAGGGTTTACGGCTGAGCCGGTCTCACACATGACCGTGCTTCACAGAGGCGGAGAACCGCGTCACCGCCACGTACCGACCTTCAGAGCCGGTCGGCGGCGTCCGCGACGAACCGGGCCCACGCTGTGGAAGAGACCAGAAGGAGAGGCCCGTCGGCTCGCTTGGAGTCGCGTATGAGGACACCGCGAGGCAGGAAAGCAGCCTCCACACACTCGGTGGTGTTGCCCCCGCTGTAGGACGACTTGAACCACGAGATGGCTGAGGGGGATGGAGGCACAACAGGCATTACAGCTCCTTGCGGACGCGTTGAATCATGGAGGAGGAGGCTTCCATGTCCAACGCTTGTGCGCGGAGGTAGTCGAACGCAAGCCGGTATCGGTTCAGTTCCTCGTCCTTCTCAAGGAAGAGCGAACCGGTGTGGAGGTCGACGTACACGACGTCCAGCGCTGGTTCCGTGCCACCGATAATCACGAAGCTGCCGAGGGCAGCGGAGTGGGCTCCCTTGGAGAACGGCAGAATTTGCAGCGTGATGCCGGGTGACTCGTTCGCTTCGAGGAGCCGGCCGAGTTGTTCCTTCATGTCAGCCGGGGATCCCACGACGCGACGGATGACGGACTCGTCGAGAATGGCCCACAGCCGAGGGGGAGTCGGCCGGGTGAGAACCTCCTGCCGCTTCATGCGGATGTCCACGAGGCGTTCGATCTCGGCCGGGGCGAGGCGCACTTCGTTGGCTTGCTGGACCGCGGTGCTGTAAGCCCGCGTCTGCAGCAGTCCAGGGACGTAGACGCAGGAGAAGTGGTCTTCACGTACGGCCTCGTCTTCCAGCGTGAGCAAGAGGTTCATGCTCTCGGGAATCGAGTCGGTGAACGAACTCCACCATCCTTGCTGCTTGGCGTCTTTGGCGAGGGCCACAACGGCGCGGCGCTCGGCCTCGGTTGCCGCGTACTCACGGCAGAGAGCATCAACCACGAGCCACTTGACCGGACCGGCTTGCGTTTCGTACCTGCTCACCGTCGCCTTGGACACCCCGACGAGGGTGCCGGCTTCCTCAAGAGTCATGCCCTTGCGGGCGCGCAGCTTCCGCATCATGGCGCCTAGCTGGCGTCGGCGAGTGGTGTTCCGTACTGACGTGCGGCTCCTCCCCAGCGGCCGGGTGCCCGGCCTGAGGTCGCGCTCAGGCTATGTGTCCAACTGGTTGGCCCTCCAGCAGGTTCACTCGAAGGATTCGCGTGAGAAGTTACATAGCGAGAGTTCTCTGTGCCATCCTCGCCAATGGTTCACTACGCGGTGTAGCCGTACAGATACGGCGGGCGCAGCTCTGCGTGGTCTGGGAGGAGGGAGCCTCCATGTCCATTCACGACGAGGGGGAACGGCGGCTGCGCTGTGTCCTGCCATTCGAGGCGGCGCCGGCGGAACTTCAGCTGCTGCGCAAGTCGGTGAGACGCCACCTGAAGCTGTGGGGTGCGCTGGACGTCAATGACGAAGTGGAGCTGGTCACGACCGAGTTGGCGACCAATGTCATCAAGCATGTCGGCGAAGGGACGGCAGCGACGCTGGTCCTTGAACCACGCGGCGATCGTCTGCGCGTGGAGGTCCACGACAAGAGCCGCCTCGCGCCGGCTCTAAGCGCTGTGTGCGGGGAAGCGGAGTGCGGGCGTGGCCTTCACTTGCTGGCGTCCCTGAGTGAGGAGTGGGGCACACTGCTCACTGCAACTGGAAAGGCCGTCTGGTGCGAACTCTCCCTCGAACCGGCCCGCCACTGTATGCGGGTTCGGCGAGCCGCGCAGGTACTTGACGAGTACCGACGGGTGGCCGGTGTGAATTCCGCTCTGGCGCCGTCCTTCGCGGTCCTCGAAGAGTCGGTCACCGACGTAATCGCCGATCTGCTCCACTGGCTGGTCGCGCAAGGAGGAGACCCGGGCGAGGCGCTAGAACGGGCACAGATGCACTTCGAGGCGGAGGCCGACGCAGCGGCGTAGGTGGCCCGCCGGCGAGGGCGGGGGCGGGCTACTCATCCGTGCGGATGGCCGCCAATATGACGCGCGCGTCGTCTACTTGACCCTCATCAATCAGTGCGGCGGTGATGTTGACGGAAGCCTGGATGTCGTCACGGTTCGCGGCGGCGTTGAGCATGGCTTCCGCCCCGTCCTCCGCTCCGGCGTCTCGGTAGGCGGCTACGGCGCGAGGGAACTCTCGTGAGGCGAGGTTGTGTCCCTTCGCCCAGACGTTGAATTGCGCATCCCGATATCGGCCCGCCGCTACGTGGCCCAGGTAATCCGCGATGTCGGCGGCATGCGCGTTGTCGGCAAGGTGCCGGTCCCCCTCTTGAAGGGGGACCGGCACCTCTGCCCGTGCCGACGGGCCCGCAAGTCTGCGGCGAGCGAGCCGAATCCGCTTCATGCGGCGCTGGTTGTGGAACGTTGCGTAGGCCGGCTGCTGAGCGGGGCGAGTTGTGGTGGCCGCCATAGCGGCGTTCGCCGCTGAGGGCGCGATGCGCTGAGCGCGAGCGGCGTCACGGAGCTGGAGCAGATAGGGCAGCGTGTGCGGCAAGGCCTTCGCCGAAGTCCGCTGGGCCTCGTCTTCCAGGACCTTGTAGATCCTCTCCAGCTTCCCTGCGTCCGGCACTCGCCTGCCCGTGTTGTAACAGGACAGGCTGGACTGGCTGACGCCTGCCCGCCTGGCGATCGTCCCCTGGGTGAGGCCCACTGCGGTCAGTACAGCTCGCAGGGCCTCCAGGAACGCCTCTCTGGGTAAGGGCAGAAGAGCGTTGTCATCCTGCTGGGGAAGGACCCCCGCGGATCTCGTCGCCATATATGGGCCAGCCTCTCCGTATGGCGCGGTCGCCTGAGTGGACCTTCCATACTGCTGGAGCAACTGGCTTCATGAGTAGGCGCTACGGCCATTGCGGACGTGCAATTTATGGCGCCAGTGCAATTCCCGGTTGGCACTGGATTTCGCACCCTTGCCTGAGCAAGGCTCCTGGTGTCGCGGACCGGCGGGTCTCCCCGCCGTTCGCGGCCCAAGTAGACCCAGCACAAGGATGAGGGGTACGAGGTGGACATGCCGTCATGGACTGACCCGAAGCTCGGCACCATGAAGCGCGCTGCCCTGTGGTTGGTGGACGTGGTGGGCGAAGGGAACATCTTCACCAAGGAAGCAGTGAAGGAAGCCTTCCCGGGGGTCAGCCAGGCTGATCGCCGAGTACGTGACCTGAGGGACCACGGCTGGCAGATCAACACCAACCGTGAGGACGCCTCCCTCGGCCAGCACGAGCAGCGCTTCGTGAAGCAGGGTGAGCCGGTGTGGCAGCCGGGCAAGGGCACGCGCCCCGGCACTTCGATCACTCAGACCCGACGGCGCGAAGTGCTCAGGCGGGACGGGCACTTCTGTCGGTCGTGCGGTATCACGCCGGGGGAGGTCTATGCCGGCACTCATGAATCCGCCCAGATCGACATCGCTCGCCGAGTTGTGCGACAGCCGAATGGCACTGAGAAGACGGAGCTCGTAGCCGAGTGCAACCGCTGCAGGGTGGGAGGGCGTGGCGCCGTGGTGGATCTGGGCGAGATGCTGAAGCGCGCCGAGGGCCTGAGCGGCTTGGAACGCAGGGTGCTCTCGGGCTGGATGGACCAGGACCGGCGCGAGTTCAGCGCGGCGGAGGCGTTCTGGGCCGACTACCGGACGCTTCCCGAGGAGTCGAGGGTGAAGATCCGCGAAGCCCTGAAGCCGGCGGGTGAGTAGGCGCCACCAACCCTTGATAGTCCGGAGGCTACGCCTCCCTCCCTCGGGTGGGAGGCGGCCCCCACGTAGCAGTACTAAATCTGATGCTCTTGAGGAGATTGCTAGTGGACAGGGAATTCGGCCGACCGCCGCTGGCGGAAGAGAACAAGGCGCGAGTTGAAGAACGACTGAAGGAAATCGCCGGCGGGAACGTCGTCCGGGAGACGCTCACCATCGAGTGGCGTACACAACCGCTCTCCGTCGAGGTCATTGACATGCCGGTGGAGACGCTCTACTACAACCCGGGAACACACCGTATCCGCGCCCAGCGGGATCACGAGCCTGAGCGCGACGAACTGCTTAAGCAGGAGCCCTGGGCGCCGGACAGCCAGGACTACCTGCACTACCTGCTGCAGATGCTGCCGGCCGACCCCTCGAAGAAGGACCCTGACTTCGACGACCTGATGGAGAGTCTCCGCTCTTACCGTCAGAACGAGCCCGGTCTCATCACGCGGGACGGCATTCTGGTCAACGGCAACACCCGTCGTGCGGCCCTCAAGGAACTGGGCATCACGAACATCCGGGTGGGTGTGCTGCCGGAGTCATGTACTTGGGATGACATCAACGCTGTAGAGCTGTCGCTCCAGCTCCGGCCGGACCAGCGTCGTGAGTACTCGTACATCAACCGGCTGCTGGCCATGGAGGAGCAACAGCTTCTGGGCCGGCCACTGGCCGATGTGGCGCGGGAGTTCCGTATCCGTGCCAACACCTGCGAGCAGGATCTGTGGATTCTCTCCTGCCTTCGTGACCTGATCGAGCGGTCAGGCGACGGAGGTGCTCAGCTTCGGCTGCTGGACTTCGAGCAGCACCAGGAGAAGCTCCGTGAGTTGTACCGTCGGTACGCCAAGGAGTCGACGGCGAGCAAGGACAACGCGGAGGTCCTGAAAGAGACGCGACTCACGGCCATTGTCCTTGGGTTCTCCAAGACGGACGTACGGCTGATCGAGCCCGACTTCAGGGACCGGTACCTGGACAAGCAGTTGCCGGACGCGCTGAAGACGGAGCCCGAGGCTCCGGCGGCGGTGGCCATTCCAGGGCTCAACCGGACCATGAAGCCGTCCGCGCCGAAGGTCGCTCAGGCCAAGGCTCTGACGGACACCATTCTGAAAGCGAAGGCAGTGGTGACCGCAGAGGACGGCCTCCTCACCGAACGCAGTAAGTCCGCGACAGCGACGTTCGCCGCCGCGCACAAGGCGGTTGGGGACGCTTTGGAGCCGGCAGGCAAGGACGCTCGGGTGCGCAAGCGCAAGCAGGCAGCACAGGACCGCATCACCGATGCCTGCCAGGACATCGAGCAGTGCATTACCGACCTCACGCTAGCCAAGGCTTCCGGAAGTCTCGACGAGGAGGCATTTGATGAGGCGGTGCTGACGCTCCGCGAGACCCTGACGAAGCTGGCTGTGGCGACCCAGCGCAGTATCAAGGCGCCAGGTGACGGCGTCTCCTGGCTTCGCGAATCGGTCAGGCAGGAGGGCATGTGACCGCCGTCGCCGAACCGTCTCTGCGGATTTCCTCTGACGTCACGCGGACGCGCGCTGTCCTGCGAGCGGCTCCGGGGCGTGAAGGAGACTTCGCGAAGCTGGCGGCACGTTTCCCCGCAGGCGGACAGCGCACGCTGCTGTCCGTGGAGGTCGACCTGGATGACTTTCTCACTGGGCTTGATGCGCTGGCTATTTGGCCATCTGCGGACGTGGAGTGGGAAGGGGAGCTGGCAACCCTCGTCGGTGGCGTACTCGACGACGCCGAGCGTGCCGAGCAATGGCTGGAGGACTCCGGATCGGCCGCCGCCGTATCACCGGACACAGTCCTGGAGCGGCTCGGTCCAGAGTGGCGCGCGGACCTGACTGACTTCCAGCGACGAGACATCGCTCGTCTTCTGTCTTTGCAGCACGGGGCGAACTTCTCCGTACCGGGGGCCGGCAAGACGCGTGTCGGTCTGGCGGTATTCGCCGCGATGCGGGAACAGGGGAGCGTGCGCAGGCTGCTCGTCGTGAGCCCTAAGTCCGCGTACGAGTCGTGGGATTACGAGAGCGAGGTGTGCTTCAGAGAGCCGCTCACCGCGCGGGTTATGGAGCGCACACCCAGCCCGGGTACGGATGTCCTGATCGTCAACTACGAGCGCCTCGATCGGTCACTCGCCGCACTCGCGACCTGGCTGCGTGGCGCACCCTCGATGCTCATCCTCGATGAGGCCCACCGCATGAAGCTCGGGGCGCGCGGCATCTACGGAAGTGCCTGCATGGCACTAGGGCCGTTGGCCCGTCGGCGCCTCATCCTGACCGGAACGCCGGCTCCCAACGGCGCTCGCGACCTGGAGAATCTCCTGTCCTTCGTCTGGCCCGGTCACGGCCGCCGGGTTGTGACCAATGCCGTGGCCGGCGGTGATCTCGCCCATGCCAGTACGGTGCTGCGCCCGCTCTTCACCCGGACCACCAAGAACGAACTGGGCCTCCCCCCCTTCGAGACACGCATCCGTTACGTCGAGCTCCCGCCGCTGCACCGCGAGGTGTACGACGCGCTCGTCGGCCGCTACACCGCTCGCGCTGAGGCCGGGCGGGAGGACTTCGACGCCCTGGGCAAGGCGATGCTGCGCCTGCTCATGGCGGGTACGAGCCCGGCCCTGCTGATGGAGGGAGAGAGCCGGTACGCACCGCTCGACTACCGGGTCCCGCCCTTGGAGGTGCCACGGACGGATTCCCTGTACTCGCTGCTCAAACAGCTGCCTCAATACGAACTCTCTCCGAAATACAAGGAAGCGCTGAGCATCGTCGCCGAGAACGCGGCCATGGGGCGGAAGACCCTGGTGTGGACGACCTTCGTGCGCAGTCTGACCACCATGGAGCGACTCTTCTCCGCCTACCAACCAGCCGTGGTGCATGGAGGCACACCTGATCGCCAGGAGCAGCTCAGGCGGTTCAGAGAAGACCCTGACTGCCACGTGCTTCTCTCCAATCCCGCGACCCTGGGAGAGGGCATCAGCCTCCACCAGGTCTGTCACGACGCCGTCTATGTGGACCGTGACTTCATGGCAGGCAGGTTCCTCCAGAGCCTTGACCGCATTCATCGGCTGGGGCTCGAACCTGATACCGAGACGCGGGTCACGGTTCTCGCCGCAGAAGAGACGATCGACGAAGTGGTAGCTCTCCGGTTGGAGGACAAGCTTCAGTTCATGGGGCAGATTCTCGATGATCCGTCGGTGCAGCAGCTCGCGGACTTGCAGGAAGAACCGTCACTTGCCGCGGGGATGGACATGGCCGATGTCCGTGCGCTGCTTCGTCACCTTGATTCTCATGGTGACCGGTAAGGGGCTGCCTGGTGTTGCCTCCGGCTGCACTGTCCGCATGATCGAAGGCCTCTATCACCGTACGGCCGACTGCTTGCGCCACCGGTGGTGGAAACGCATTACCCACTTGCCGGTAAGTGGACGTCTTGCAGCCCTCGAACTTCCACTCTGGGGGAAAGCCCTGCAATAGAGCCATCTGCGCAACGGTCAGCCTCACCGGAAGCACGTCGCCTGGGCCGGGTGGCATGTCAGCCACACTTGAGCCGTTGACTCCGATTTCTGCCCAGGCCTGCCGTGCTCGTGTGGGTCCAAGATCTGGGCCGCCGTGTTTCCGCGAGCCGCCGCATAGCGTGGGTGCGACCTTCTGGGCCTGTTGAGCCCAGGGATCGGCCAGTTCCCATCCGCGGGACGCCATTGACTCGCGAAGAACATTCCCTACGAGTGCGGCCTCGACGGGGGCGGAGGTGGTCTCATCCGGCCATCGGAAGTGCTCGAAGACGTGGTGCTCAAGGGCTACGAGGACGGCGCGCGGCCGGAGCTGGGGGACCCCGAAGTCCCGCGCGTACAGAAGTCTCCACTCCGCGGTGTACCCAAGGGCCGAGAGAGCTTGGACAATTTTGAACCGATAGGCGGAGAACTTGCTCTGAAGAAGTCCTTTCACATTTTCGATGAGGACGGCTCGCGGCCTGACCGCCGAGGCCAGCGATAAGACGTACGGGAAGAGGTCGCGCTCGTCATCGGCGCCCAGCTGCTGGCCGGCGAGTGAGAAGGGCGGACACGGTACTCCCGCTGCGAGGAGGTCATGGCGTCGCACGTCGGTGAAGGAATCCGCATTCAGTGTCCGGAGATCTGCCTGAAGAACATTCCAGTCTGG
Source organism: Streptomyces sp. NPDC044106 (assembly GCF_056433985.1). Taxonomy (NCBI): domain Bacteria; kingdom Bacillati; phylum Actinomycetota; class Actinomycetes; order Kitasatosporales; family Streptomycetaceae; genus Streptomyces; species Streptomyces sp. NPDC044106. Next base: position 256,757 of record NZ_JBWKFZ010000006.1, on the reverse strand, counting down.
CCGGTTGCCGCGGAGAGTGCGGCATGCGTCAGTGTCCAATTCCACCAGTGTTTCGTGCTGGAACCCGGCCCTCTCCAGGCCGAGCGCTTGCCCTCCCGCACCTGCGCAGAGTTCGAGGCATGAGCGACGGGGGGTGACCTTGGTCGATAGCTGTGTCACGAGGGGCGCCCTTCGGGGCTGTCGTTCCGACGAGTGTCCCGAGCAGCTTGCCGCCACTTGCCGCGGCAAGTGGCGGCAAGCTAAGGTTTCGACGCGAACGAAGGACTATGCGAACCGGTGTTCTGGCGTGTGGAGGGGTTGTCATGGGAAGCAGGCCCGACTGGCGAGATGAGGCGCTCGGCACCCGCGTGAGGGTGGCTCTGTGGCTGAGGGATGAAGTCGGCGAAGGGCGGACCTTCAAGAAGCAGGCCCTGCGGGCCGCCATCCCAGGCTCTGAGCAGGTGGACCGCCGCATGAGAGACCTGCGGCCGGCGGGCTGGGATATCAAGACCTACCGCGACAAGCCCAGCTTGCAGGCCGATGAGCTGTACCTGGAGAAGATCGGCCACCCGGTCTGGGAGAGGGAGCACCGCGCTGCGGGGTTGAGGCAGATCAGCGCGAAGACTCGGCGGTTCGTCTTCGAGCGCGATGGCCATATGTGCCGTCGCTGTGGTGTGGCCGCGGGTGAGGAGTACGCGGGTGAGCGTGGCTCCCACGCTCGCTTGACGCTGGGGCACGTGAACCCGCACAAGTCCGGTAGTGGGGCGAACTCCGAAGACTTGATCACCGAGTGCGCTCGCTGCAACGAGACGGTGAAGCACCTGACTGGTGCGCAGATGACACGTGAGCAGGTGTGGGACAGGATCAAGGAACTGCCGGTGCGGTTCAAGAAGGACTTGTTGGTATGGATGGCTGCCGACGCGCGGCCACTGAGCGGCGCTGAACGCGCGTGGGGGATGTACCGGCAGCTGCCAGCGGAGTTGCGGGATGAGGTCAGGCGGGACCTCGAAGCTCTGCTCAAAAGCTGACGCATACCGGGAGAGCTGCGACGCGGGCGAGTTCCGGTGCTGTGGATGCGACACTAGCGTGTCGTAGCTACACCACCGGGAGGGTTCGATGAGTTCCAGCGACCAGCCGCTGACCTCGATTGAGATCTGCGCGGGAGCTGGAGGCCAGGCAGTTGGCCTCCATGGGGCGGGGTTCCGTCACCGTGCACTCGTCGAGATCGACAAGTTTGCGGCCGAGACGCTCAAGCTCAACGTGGTGGAGCGCAAGGTCTGGGGAGAGGAAGAGGCTGCTGAGTGCGAAATCCTTCCCATGGACGTCAAGGACTTCAAGCCGACAGTAAAAGATCTCGATCTACTCGCCGGCGGGGTCCCTTGCCCCCCTTTCTCTGTCGCCGGGAAGCAACTCGGTCAGGATGACGAGCGTGATCTCTTCCCGGAGATGCTGAGACTGGTAGGAGAACTGACTCCTCGCGCGGTAATGATCGAAAACGTTGCCGGTCTCGTTAAACCTTTCGATAAGTTCTTCCGTTATCGAGAAGATATCAAGCGCGAGCTTCGCGACATGGAATATGTTGTGTGTGGGTGGCGTCTCCTGGAGGCCGCCGACTACGGCGTTCCTCAGCTTCGGCCTCGTGCGATTCTGGTGGCGATCCGAAAGGACTGTTACCGCGGATTTGACTGGCCGAAGCCGACAGATGAGCTTAAGACAGTGGCGCAGGCGTTGAGGGACACGATGGAGCGCCGTTTCACCGATGCCGGCAGGCCTGACGGTTTTGAGAAGTGGCTCAAGAAGGCTACTGAAGCCGGAACGGTGGCCCCCACCCTTGTGGGCGGCTCCAAGAAGCATGGTGGCGCTGACCTCGGGCCGACCCGAGCGAAGAAGGCCTGGCGGGCCCTCGGGGTGAACGGGATGGGTGTCGCTAACGACGAGAAGGAACCCAACCTCGAAAGGGACTTGGGCAACAAGGACTTGGCGATCGATGTGCCGGAGGAGAAGCGCGTCGGCCCCATGCTCACTGTCGAACAGGCGGCGATTATTCAGGGATTCCCTACGGACTGGATTTTCGCTGGGCGTAAGACCGCCCAATACCGGCAGGTGGGCAATGCGTTCCCTCCGCCCGTCGCCAAGGCTGTCGGGTTGGCCATCAAGGACGCGCTGGAGCGCACGGGGGATCTGATGGAACCTCCTGTGGGAGACCGTGAGCTGGACGGCACTACTAGCGCTTCAGTCCGGGACACCCTCATCTGATGTGCGGTTCCGCCGCTCCGAGACCAGCCGTGTAATCTCAGCTGCCGACTCTTCGGCGGACGTGTGTTCCCAGAAGCGCAGAACAAGCCAGCCAGCTTCTGTTAGCTGCTGGTCGGTGTCCCGGTCCCGTTCCATATTCCGTTTGACCTTGTCCGACCAGTAGCCTGGATTGGTCTTTGGCGACACATAGTGTTCGGGGCATCCGTGCCAATAGCAACCGTCGATGAATACGGCGACCTTTGCTGGCCGAAAGACCATGTCTGCGGTTCGGCGAAGGCCGGGCAGCGGGCGTGTCGAGACACGATAACGTAGGCCGTTGGCATGGACGAGCCGCCTGATCAGCCGTTCAGGTTTGGTGTCCCGGCTCCGGATCGCCTGCATGTTGCGTCGCCTCGCGGCAGACGATGCCCATGAGCCTTCTGGCGGAGACCAGGGCTGCGGATCACTCACTGCTCTACTCCTGCGAGCTGTTCCCGGCTGCGTCTGTCGCCGAACGTTTCGCTCTCTGGCGCGTCCGCTCAAGCTTGGCAATCGCGGCTTGCGGGCCCCCCGGGGGCCAAGGCTCCCAGTGTTCCAGGCGATAGAACGAGAGGACGCGCCGCCCCTTCCTGCGCTGAGTGTTCTCGATGATCCAGCCGAGGGATCTGAGCTCACGCATTCGCTTGGTCGGATCGCCGTGGTTCTCTTCCCGGGCAACGAGAACAATAAGCTCCTTTGGGACGTTCTCGCCTGCCATAGCCTTCAGTAGTTCGCCGATCCGCAGATGGACCTCGGGGAGTGCCAGCGACTTTCGCAGGGCAGCGGCGTTCTCTTGATGGTCGGCGAAGAGAGACTGCTTGTCATGGTTGTCCTCCTCGCAGAGCAGCTGGAGGTTTTCCTGTTCGTTGGTTCCGCCTAGGTCAAGCGGGACCATGTGATCGATGACCAGCTTCACCTGGTCGTCTTTGGGCGTGCGGCCACAAGCGGCACAGCGGTTGCCATATGTGTGGTGGACCATGGCGCGTACTGATCCGCGGATGTTCTTCCGCGCCGTTCGCTTGCCGAAATGAGGATTCCAGCCGAGCAGCGGATAGACGAAGAGGTTCTTCTCCCCCGGTATGCGCTGTGCGGGCACGTCGAAGTGGGTGCGCAGCGAGCGAAGCCGCCGGTCCATCTGCAAGTTGGCCTTGCCGGTGACGAGGCTGACGCGCTCCCTGATGGCAGGCATGGCCAGTGGTTCTTCCTGCGACTGGTAGAGCACTTGGTACACGGCCCGTGTCTCGGAGTCAGGGACCAGGTCCTGCAACTCCTTGCTATTCGGCGCAGGGAGAGGGCGTGGCTCGTTCGTCTCTGGCATGTGGTCCTGAAGTTTCGCTCGATGCCGGTGATCGGACGGTGGTTCGGAAGTGGGCGAGGACTAGGCCGGACTTCGGTGGCTCAGGGAGGGGGACGAGTCGAGGGTCCCGCTGTCAATCGCTGCCGTGGCACGTCCCATAAGCCACGCCCGACCCGCACCAACACTCCCCGCCCCCCTCAGGAGGCCAAGACGTCGCCCGCCCCCGCGCCGCCAGCGTCGTCGCGTACTGGGGGAGGAGTGAGGGGTCCTCCGGGGAGGATGCCTCGGACGCGGCGAAGGCCTCGTAGGACGGGACCGTTCCCGTGACGATGCCCAGGTTCGGGGTTCCCGAGGCGGAGAGTTCCCTCAGTGACGACTCTATGGTCGACAGGTGCGCCTCGTGGGAGGGGTACTCCGAGGACAGGGACGGGTACGCCGACAGGAGTTCCGTCAGTTCCGGCGCCGGCCAGTGGAGGATCGCCACCGGGAAGGGGCGGGAGAGGGCCTCCCTGTACGAGCCCAACTCCGCCTGGATTCGGGAGATTTCCGCGCGCAGCTCCGCCGGGTTCTCCGAACCGAGGGACCAGACCCGCTTCGGGTCGTGGAGCTCGTCCAGGGGGACCGGCGCCGTGGAGACCCGGTCCGCCAGGGTGTCCCACGCGTCGTGGTCCGCGCCCAGGAGGCGGCGTACGCGGTGGCGGCCGAAGAGGATCGGGTGCGTCGCGTACGGGGGCTCCGCCGCCTGCGCGGGCAGCAGCCGCGTCGCCGCCTCCGTGAACGTCTCGTGCGCCTGCTCCAGCTCGTCGTGCGATTCGAGTGACTCCGCCACGATCACCCACGGCGCCGGGTCCCGCGGCGCCGCCGCGCGGACGCCGTCGATGATCGCCCTCGCCTCCGCCTCGTGGCCGTACTCCCAGAGGTTCGACGCCTTCAGGGCGCGGATGAGGAGAGGCGAGCCCGCGGGCGTCTGTGCGGAGAGCAAGCGGTCGTAGAGCGTCGTCGCGCGGTCGCGGGCGCCGGCCAGTTCGAGGTGGGCCGCGGCCTGGAGGAGGAGCTGTTCGGCGTCCTCCGGGTACAGGCCGGCCGTGCGTTCCAGGCGCGCGGCTTCGGCGATGTGGTCGACGTCGACGTGGTCGGCGGCAGCAGGCTTGTCGGGGCGCATACGGGACACGGTACTGCCGAGGGGGCCTCCAGCAGGAGGGGCGGTTCGGCAGCTGCCTCGTCCGGCCATGGATTGTTGGCGGAGCAACGCCTATCCTCCCGGCGGCCGGGCGGGCCCGAGCGGATGGAGCGGTAGCGGTTCGAGGAGCCCGGGAAGCCCGGGGGCCCGGGCAGCTCAAGGAGGAGGCCTCGTGCGCGAGCGGATTCCGGTGGTCCAGCACGGACGCACCTGGCGACGCACCCGGCGACGCGCCCCTCGACGCGCCCCGCGCCGCACCCCCGTCGTGCGCGCCCTGTGGGGCGGGGCCGAGATCGCCGTCACCCTCGGACTCGTCCTCCTTCTGCTCGTCGCCCATCAGCTGTGGTGGACCAACCGCCAAGCCCGCGCCGCCGCCGAGCGGAAGGTCCAGGCCCTGGAGGAGGAGTGGGGTAGGGGTGAGGGCGGGGCGTCCGGTCCCGGGGGCGGTTCGGGCGACGGGGCCGGTTCCGGTTCCGATTCCGGGGCCGGTTCTCGTTCTGGGGCAGGGGGCCGCTCCACCAGCTCGTCCCCGGACAACGATCGCCCCCGTACGGACAGCAGCGGAACCGAAGGCCGTCCCCCCACCCCCCGCTGGGACCAGGCCTACGCCGTCCTCCGCATCCCCCGCATCGGCATCCGCGTCCCCGTCGCCGAGGGCGTCAGCAAAGGGGCCGTGCTCAATCAGGGGTACGCCGGTCACTATCCCCGTACCGCCCAGCCCGGCCGGGCCGGGAACTTCGCGCTCGCCGGGCACCGCAACACGCACGGGGAGCCGTTCCGCCACATCGACCGGCTGCGGCGCGGGGACGAGGTCACCGTCGAGACCGCGCAGGCCACCTATACGTACGTCGTCGACAAGACGCTGGCGCGGACCTCCGCACGCGACGGCGGAGTGATCCGCGCGGTGCCGCGCAGCGACGTGCGCGCGGGGTACGGGTATCGCGAGCCCGGGTACTACGTCACGCTCACCACCTGCACCCCCGAGTACACCTCCAAGTACCGGCTCGTCGTGTGGGGCAAGCTGCGCGCCATGCGGCCGCGTTAGGCCGAGGTTCGCGCCCCGCGCCCCGGATAGGGTCAGGCCTCGTGATCGCTCGACGTCCCCATCTCCTCTGGCTCCTGGTCCCCTTCGTGCTCTACCTCGGGGCCCTGCCGCTCGCCAACCGCGTGCGGCCCGTCGTCCTCGGGCTGCCCTTCCTGTTCTTCTGGCTGCTCTGCGCGACGCTGCTCACGCCCGTGTGCGTGTGGCTCACCCACCGGGGCGACCGGAAACTGAAGGAGCGGCGGTCATGAGTGACGGAGCCGTCGCCACCGCCGTCTTCGGCGTCTTCATGGTGGGGACCGTCGCGCTCGGCCTCGCCGCCGTCCGCGGGCGCGGGAAGCAGGGCGGGATCGCCGAGTGGTCCGTGGGCGGGCGCAGCCTCGGGGGCGTGTTCATCTGGGTGCTGATGGCGGGCGAGGGCTACACCAGTTTCAGCTATCTGGGGGCCGCGGGCTGGGGGTACAACTACGGCGCGCCCGTGCTGTACGTCGTCGCGTACATGTCCTGCGGATACGCCGTGGGGTACGTCGTCGGCCCCATGCTCTGGGCCTACGCCCGGCGCCACGGGCTCGTCAGCATCTCCGACATGGTCGCCCACCGGTACGGGCGGCCGTGGCTCGGCGCGGGCGTCGCCCTCCTCGTCACCGTGTTCCTGCTGCCCTACATCCAGTTGCAGATCACCGGCATGGGCGTCGTCGTCTCCACCATTTCCTACGGCGCCATCAGCCTCAACTGGGCCTATTTCATCGGCTTCGCCGTCACGACCGGCTTCGTGGTGGTGAGCGGGCTCCGCGGCAGCGCCTGGGTCTCGGTCCTGAAGGACGTGCTCGTCATCGGCACGCTCGCCTTCCTCGCCGTCTACGTACCCCTCCACTACTTCGACGGGTACGGGGACTTCCTCGACCGGATCGTGCGCGAGAAGAGCGACTGGCTCACGCTGCCGGGCAGCGGCGGGAGCCCGTACGGAGAGGCGTGGTTCGCCACGACGTCGCTGCTCAACGCCGTGACCGTCGTCATCTTCCCGACCACCGTCGCCGGTTACCTCGGCGCCCGCAACGCGGACGCCCTGCGCCGCAACGCCATCTGGCTGCCCGGCTACAACGTCCTGCTCTTCGTCCCCATGCTGCTCGGCATGGCCGCCCTCTTCGTCGTCCCGGGACTCGTCGGCGCCGAGTCCAATCTGGCGCTCTTCAAGCTGGTGGTCGACTCGCTGCCCGCGTGGGCCGTCGGTGTCATCGGGGTCGCGGCCGCGCTCTCCTCCATCGTGCCCATGGCCGTGTTCATGCTGGTCATCGGGACCATGTGGGGCAGCAGCGTGCTGTCGCTCCTGCCCCGTTGGCGCACTCCGCAGCGGCAGAAGCTCGCCTCGCAGGGCGTGGTCGTCGTCGCGGGAGGCGTCGCCCTCGCTCTGACCTACGGGGCGCCCAACACCCTCGTACGGCTCTCCCTCATCTCGTACGAGGGGATGGCGCAGCTCGTACCGATGCTGCTGCTCGGCCTCGTGTGGCGGAGGCTGACCCTCGCCGGGTCGCTGAGCGGGCTCGTCGTGGGGGTCGGGGTCGTGTGCGCGCTCGTCTTCGGCGACCACGACCCCGTCCTCGGCGTCAACGCGGGAATCCTCGCGCTCGCCCTCAACCTGGCCGTGGCGCTCGCCGTGTCGTACGCGGGGCCCGGCGACCGCGCCGACAGCCGGCCGGACGCCGAGGTCCTCGCGGGCGATCCCCTCGACGGGGAGGACGACGACCTCAGCCTCGGGGCTTCTTCAGGGCGCCGAAGTTGATCCTGTATAACGGCTGTAGTACTTAGCATTGTCGTACGTGTAGGTGTACACGTATGAGTACACGGACGAGGAGAGGAGGGTGGTCATGCGCGGAGTGCTGCGCAACGTGATCCGCGACGGCAGAGCCGCCGCCCGCCCCGCCCTTCTCCTCCTGTTCCTCCTCGTCGAGGTCGTCCTCGTCGACACCGGCAGCCTCACCGCCGCCGTCGCGCTCGCCGCGACCGCCGCCGCGGGCTCCGCGCTCGCCGTCTGCTCCGTGATCGCCGCGCGCTGCGCGCCCGCCGTGCCCCGCACCAGGGTGCGCACGGCGATCCGCGACCGCGAGATGCGTACGGCCTTCCTGCCGCAACGCGACCCCGACGCCCGGGGCCGCAGGCGCCCCCGAGCACCCGGCCGTCTCCTCCTGACGGCCGCGTAGGGGAACACACCCAGCTTTCCTGGCGTCCCTTGCGGTTCGTCATGCCGACGCGACGGCAGCCCTCGCTGACCGTCGCCCTCTCTCCCGGCACGACGAGACCCTCGGAGGGCTTCTCCATGTCCGCTTTCATGTCCGTGTTCGCCAGTCTGGTCGAGCACCTCGCCGATCTGCTCGACCCGCTCTTCCACGGCTCGGCGACCGCCGCCGCGATCGTGCTGTTCACCGCCTGCGTACGACTCCTCGTACATCCGTTGTCGCGGGCGTCGGCCCGGGGCCAGCGGGCGCGCGCCGAGCTGTCGCCGCGGATCGCCGAGTTGCGCAAGAAACACGCCAAGAACCCGGAGAAGCTGCAGAAGGCCGTCCTGGAACTGCACCGCGAGGAGAAGGTGTCGCCGCTCTCCGGCTGCCTGCCCAGCCTCTTCCAGCTGCCGGCCTTCTTCCTCCTCTACCACCTCTTCTCCAGCTCCAGCATCGGCGGCGACGCGAACGCGCTGCTCGACCACACCCTGTTCGCGGCGCCGCTCGGCGGCCGGTGGACGGACGCGCTGGCGGGCGGCGGGGTGTTCGGTGCGCAGGGCCTGGTCTACGTCGGACTCTTCGTGATCGTCGCGTCCGTCGCCACCTTCAACTTCCGGCGCACCAAGCGCCAGATGGTGGCCAACCCGGTGCCGCAGGCCGGGGCCGGGGACCAGCAGGTGCCGGGCATGGGCGCGATCGCGAAGGTGATGCCGCTGATGTCGTTCATGACTCTGTTCACCGTGGCCGTGGTGCCGCTGGCCGCCGCGCTGTACGTGGTGACCAGTACGACGTGGAGCGCGGTGGAGCGGGCGGTGCTGTACCGGGACATGCCGGGCAGTGCGGGCGCGCTGGCCGCCGCCGTATGAGGGCGGGGGCTACCGCCCGGTAAAGGTCCAGTACGTGAACGGGGTATTGCGGACCGGACGGCGAGCTTGGACGATCGACCAAACCTCCGATGGCCGCATCCCATCGGCCGGGCTACCGAAGGAATGGAGTCTGACCATGAAGCTGCTGCGAGTCGGTACGGCGGGGGCGGAGCGCCCGGCACTCATCGATGCCGACGGCACCCTCCATGACCTGTCGGGCATCGTCGCCGACATCGACGGCGACGTGCTCGGCGACGCGGGCGCGCTCGGCCGGATCAGGGCCGCTGCTGACGCCGGTGACCTGCCCGTTGTCGACGCCCGGGGGTTGCGCGTGGGGCCGCCGGTCGGGCGGATCGGCAAGGTCGTCTGCATCGGGCTCAACTACCACGACCACGCCCGAGAGACGGGCGCCGAGCCGCCCGCCGAGCCGGTCATCTTCTTCAAGGCGGCCGACACGGTGGTCGGCCCGGACGACACGGTGCTTGTGCCGCGCGGCTCGGTGAAGACGGACTGGGAGGTCGAGCTCGCCGTGGTCATCGGACGTACGGCGCGCTACCTGGAGTCGCACGAGGAGGCGCTCGCGCACGTCGCGGGGTACGCGGTGGCGCACGACGTCTCCGAGCGGGAGTTCCAGATCGAGCGGGGCGGCACCTGGGACAAGGGCAAGAACTGCGAGACGTTCAACCCGCTGGGCCCCTGGCTGGTCACCGCGGACGAGGTGGCGGACCCGCAGGCGCTCTCCTTGAAGCTCTGGGTCAACGGCGAGCTGAAGCAGGACGGCACGACCGCCGACCAGATCTTCCCGGTCGCCGAAGTCGTGCGGTACGTGAGCCAGTTCATGACGCTCTACCCGGGCGACGTGATCAACACGGGCACGCCCGCCGGCGTGGCGATGGGCCGGCCCGAGCCGAAGCCGTACCTGCGGGCGGGCGATGTGGTGGAGCTGGAGATCGAGGGGCTCGGGCGGCAGCGGCAGGAGCTGAAGGGGGCGTAGCGCGCGCCCCGGGGCCCCGCCGCCGGGGCCCCTCGGCCGTGCGGCCCCCTCGGCTCAGATCGTCCCGGCGAACCGCTCCAGCGCCGCCACCACCAGCGCATGGTCCTCGATCTGCGGCAGCCCCGACACCACCACCGTGCCGATCACCCCCGCGCCATCGACCGCGATCGGGAACGCGCCGCCGTGGGCCGCGTACACGTCGGGGTCAAGGCGGGAGGAGTCCTCGAAGGTCGTGCCCTTGGCGCGGAAGCGGGAGCCGACGAGGTACGAGGAGCAGTGGTAGCGCTCGACGACGCGGCGCTTGCGGGCGATCCACGCGTCGTTGTCGGGCGTCGAGCCGGGGAGCGCCGCGTGGAAGAGCTGCTGGCCGCCGCGGTGGATGTCGATCGCGACGGGGGCGTCGCGTTCGCGGGCCAGCTCCACGAGGAGCGTGCCGAGGGCCCACGCGTCGTCGTACGTGAAGTGGGGCAGGACCAGGCGGCGTTCCTGGGCCTCCAGCTCGTCGATGGAGGGGGCGTTCGCGGGGGCGGGAGGAGTGCTCACAGCGTCACCGTCACACCGTCGCGGGCCGAGCGGCGGGCCGCTTCCAGGACGTCCAGGGCCGCGGCGGCCTCGTGCGCGGTGACGGGGTTCTCGCCGGTGCCGCGCAGCGCCGCGGCCACCGCCGCGTAGTACGCGGGGTAGTCGCCCGGCAGGGTCCGCAGCGGGCTGCCGCCGCCGGTCAGCGGGGACTCCCCGGCGCCGACCCGGCCCCACATCGACTCGTCCTCCACGCCCCACGCGTCGTCCCGCGCGGCCGGGCGCCTGCCCTCGCGCAGCGCCGCCTCCTGCGGGTCGAGGCCGTACTTCACGTAGCCCGCCCGCGAGCCGAGGACCCGGAAGCGCGGGCCGAGCTGGGCGGTGGTGGCGCTGACGTAGAGGTGCGAGCGGACGCCGTTGGTGTGCGTGAGGGCGAGGAACGTGTCGTCGTCGGCCTCCGCTCCCGGGCGCCGGACGTCCGACTCCGCGTACACGCTCGCCACCGGGCCGAAGAGCACCAGGGCCTGGTCGACGACGTGGCTGCCGAGGTCGTAGAGGAGACCGCCGATGTCCTCGGGGTTCCCGGACTCGCGCCAGCCGCCCTTCGGGCGCGGCCGCCACCGTTCGAAGCGGGACTCGAAGCGCCATACGTCACCGAGCCCGCCGTCGGCGAGCAGCTGCCGCAGCGTGCGGAAGTCGTTGTCCCAGCGGCGGTTCTGGAAGACGGAGAGGAGCAGCCCGCGCTCGTCGGCGAGGGCCGCGAGCTCGCGTGCCTCGGCGGCGGTGCCCGCGACCGGCTTGTCCACGACGGTCGGCAGGCCCGCCTTGAGGGCGGCGGTGGCGAGCGACACGTGCGTCTTGTTCGGAGCGGCGATGACGATCAGGTCGAGCTCGTCCGCGCGCTCCCACAGCTCGTCGGCCGACGCGGCGCACCGCAGGTCGTCGCCGAACTCGGCGCGGGCCTGCGCCTGCCGTTCGGGGTTCGACGTCACGACCGTGTCGAGGACGAGGCCCTCGGTGGCGGCGATCAGTGGGGCGTGGAAGACGGAGCCCGCGAGGCCGTACCCGACGAGGCCGACGCGGAGGGGAGAGCGTGAAGAGCCTGTGCCAGTCATGCCTTCCACTTAAGCAACGGTGTTGCCAAAGTGCAAGCGGGCGGGACAATGGGTCCGTGAAGCCGTACGTGAACAGGGTGAACCCCGGAGTGAACCTGCCGGCGCTGCGCGGGCACAACGCCGCGCTCGTGCTCGATCTGCTGCGCGCCGCGGGCGAGGCGGGCATCAGCCGCCTCGAACTCGCCGAGCGCACCGGGCTCACCCCGCAGGCGGTCAGCAAGATCACCGCGCGGCTGCGGGACGAGGGCCTGGCCGCCGAGGCGGGCCGCCGCGCGTCCACCGGCGGCAAGCCCCGCACGGTGCTGCGGCTCGTCCCCGCCGCGGGCCACGCGGTCGGCCTCCACCTGGACCGCGACGCGCTGACGGCGGTCCTTGTCGACCTCACCGGCACGGTGGTCGCCGAACGCCGCGCCCCGCTCGCCTTCGGCGCGGGCGCGCGGGCGGTGGTCGAGGCGGCGGCGGGCGAGGTGCGGGAGCTGTTGCGGTCGGGAGAGGGAGAGGGAGAGGGAGAGGGAGAGGGAGAGGGGCGGGGGCAGGGCGAAGGGCAGGGAGAGGGAGAGGGAGGGGCCGGGCGTCGGATCTCCGGAGTCGGGGTCGCGCTCCCCGGGCCGCTCGACCACGCCGCAGGCGTACTGCACCGTGTCACCGGCTTCCCGGAGTGGGACGGGTTCGCGCTGCGCGACGCGCTCGGTGCGCGGCTCGGGCTGCCCGTCGTCGTGGACAAGGACACCAACGCCGCCGCCCTGGGCCTGGCCCTCGCCGGTGCCGCCGACTCCTTCGCGTACCTCCACCTCGGCACCGGACTCGGCGCCGGGCTCGTGCTCGACGGCGCCCTCTACCGCGGCGCGCGCACGGGCGCGGGTGAATTCGGCCACCAAGTGCTGCAGTTGGACGGGCCGCGCTGCGAGTGCGGGGACCGGGGGTGTGTCGAGGCGCTCTGCCTCGCGGCCGTCGCCCGGGGCGACCTCGACGAGGCGGCGCGGGTGCTCGGCACGGCCGCGGGCAACGTCGTCGGCCTGCTCGACATCGACCGCGTGCTGCTGGGCGGCCGGACGGTCTACGCCGCCGAGAACCTTTTCGTACGAGGGGTGGGCACGGTCGTCGCCGAACGCGTCCGGCGCGGGGGTGGGAGGACGCCGGTGCCGGTGAGCCTCGCCGCGGGAGGGGAGCGCGGAGTCGCCGAGGGGGCGGCCCAGCTGGTCCTCGCTCCCCTCTTCGGGCGGGCGGAGGGAGTTGTTCCGCACGACGGCCCGGGATGACGGCTGACCCCGCCCCCCAGGAAGCCGCTCAGATGACGATGACCCGGCGTCCGCGTGTATGGCCGGCCCGGCTGTCGATGTGGGCTGCCGCGGCCTCGGTGAGCGAGTACGACTTCTCGACCGGGATGTGGAGCTTGCCCCGCGCGATGAGTTCGGCCGCCTCGGCCAGCGCGTCCGGCACGCTCCCCGCCGCGCCGGAGAAGCGGACACCGAACTGCGGTGCGTCGAGGTCGGCGATGGAGAGCACCTTGCGCGCGTCACCCGTCAGCTCGACCAGTTCGCGGATCACGCCCGACCCGGCGAGATCGAGGGCCGCGTCGACCCGGCCGAGCCGCCGCACCCGGTCGATCCAGCCCTCGCCGTACGTCGTGGCGAGGGCGCCCAGGTCGCGCAGGTAGTCCTGGTTCGCGGCACCGGCCGTGCCGATCACCACGATGCCGCGGTCGCGGGCGATCTGCAGGACCGCCGAGCCGACACCTCCCGACGCCCCGCTGACCAGCAACCTCTGCCCGGCCTCCACCCCCACCTCGCGGATGACGCGCAGCGCGGTCTCCACCACGGAGGGGTATCCGGCCGCCTCTTCGAAGGTCAGCCCCTCAGGCATACGCGCCCAGGCCGAAAGCACGGCGAACTCGGCGTAGGTGCTCGACCCCTCGCCGAAGACGGAATCGCCGACCTCGATCCCTTCGACGCCCTCGCCGACCTCGTCCACCACTCCCGCGGCGTCCAGGCCGACGCCCGCGGGCAGTTCCAGGGGGTGGGCGGCCAGGATCTGGCCTTCACGGACGCGCCAGTCGACGGGATTCACCCCCGCCGCCCGCACGGCGATGCGTATGTGGCCGGGTCCCGCGTGGGGCTCCTCGGCATCGATGAGGCGCAGGACGTCCGGACCGCCGAACTCGGCGAAGCTCACTTTCTTCATGCCGCCGAACGTAACACTAACGGTTAGTGTTTTGTAGCTGTTGTTTTTGCGTGACCGTTGTGGTTTCGTACCTGATAGCATCTGGCCATGACCGTGCCGACCGGGCGCCGTGAGCGCAAGAAGGCCGCCACCCGCCAGAAGATCGCCGACGCGGCACTGCGGCTCTTCCAGGAGCGCGGGTACGACGCGGTGGGTATCCGTGACGTGGCCGCCGAGGCCGACGTCGCCGTCACCACGCTCTTCTCCCACTTCGCCTCGAAAGAGGCCCTGGTCTTCGAGCAGGACGAGGACTTCGAGCAGCGCCTCACGAGGGCGGTCGTGGACCGGGAGCCGCACGAGCCGCTCCTCCCCGCGCTGCGCCGCGAGATCCACGCCATGGTGCGGCACTGCACGGCGGACGGCGCGGGCCCGATCTGGCGCATGATCAACGAATCGCCCGCCCTGCGGCAGTACGACGAGTCGATGCGGCTGCGCCATGCGAAGTCGCTGGCCACGGCCATCGCGGCCGATCTCGGCCTGCCGGGGACCACGACGGCCTGCCGGGCGGTCGCCCGGTTCGTCGTCGACGCCTACTCGCTGGCCCGCGAGGCGGACGATCCGCAGGGAGCGGTGGACGAGGTCTTCGAGATGATCGAGGCGGCCTGGGGGAGCACGGGCCCTTCGCGCCGGTGACGCGCTCGATGTCCAGCCGGTGACGCGCTCGACGACGGCTCTCCCGCCGTTGGCGCTCGCTACTTCGTGCGCGGCCTGAGCAGGTCCTCCACGAGTGTGTCCACCAGGCCGCGCGGAATGCTCGAACCCGTCAGCGCGCGATAGACGATCGGGCCGACGACGGCGTCGGCCGTGGCCTCGGGGCCGAGCGCGGGCGCGATCTCGCCCGCGTCGACCGCGCGCGCCAGCATGTCGCGCTCCAGGGCGCGGCGCGGGCCGAGATAGCGCTTGTGGAAGCTCTTGGCCGTGTCCGGGTCGTGCTGCGCCTCGGCGATGAGCGCGAGCAGGACCTTGCCCGCGGGGTCACGGGTCAGGAACCGCGCGAAGGCGCGCAGGTAGCCGCGGATGCTCTCCGCCGTGGGCCGCTCCGCAGGGACGGGGAGGCGCTTGTCGCTGTCCTCGATGAGGGTGTCGAGGAGGATCTCCACCTTCGAGGGCCACCAGCGGTAGATCGTCTGCTTCGCGACACCGGCACGGCGCGCGATCGCCTCGACGGTCAGGGCGCCGAAGCCGTTCTCGACGAGCAGGTCGTCCGCGGCGTGGAGCACGGCGAGGCGCGCGGCCTCGTCGCGCCGGCTGCCGGAGTGCGGTCTGCGGGGGCGAGAGGTCGTGGCGGGCATGCGGACACGATACCGGTACCCGGGGGCGGGTGTTGGGGGCGGAGTGTGTTGCGCGGACGCGACGGTGCGTCCAGGCATGGATTGGGCGAGACGGCGCGTCCAGGCATTGTTTGGACGCGACGGTGCGTCTAGGCTGACCGCTCCACGACGAAGGAGCGCAGATGACTGCCACGCCGCCCGACACCTCCCGTACGCAACCCCCTCAGGCCCTCGTCATCGGAGCCTCCAGGGGGTTAGGACTGGTCCTCGCCGACGAGCTCGCCCGGCGCGGCTGGCGCGTCGTCGCCACGGCGCGGCAGGACGATGGCGAGCTGCGGGCGACCGCCGAGGCCAGGGGCGGGCGCCTTGAGGTGGAGACGCTGGAGATGACGAGCCCCGGCCAGGTGGCCGCGCTGGGGGAGCGCCTGGCGGGCCGCCGGCTCGACCTGCTCTTCGTCAACGCGGCGATCGACCGGGGCGACCTGCCGATCGACGAGGTCCCGACCGACATGTTCACCGAGGTGATGATCACCAACGCGCTCAGCCCGCTGCGCGCCCTGGAGGCCCTGCGCGCACTCGTCGCGCCCGGCGGAACCGTCGCCGTCATGTCCTCCGACCAGGGCAGCGTCTCGCTCAATACCGACGGCGGCTACGAGCTCTACAAGGCCGGCAAGGCCGCTCTCAACCAGCTGATGCGCAGTTACGCCACCCGCCACGCGGACGACGGGCAGACCAAGCTGCTCATCGATCCCGGCCACAACCGGACCCGGCTCGGCGGCTTCGACGCGCCACTCGAGCCCCGGGAGAGCATCCCGGCCGTCGTCGACGTCCTCGAAGCGCAGGCGGGCGCCCCTGGGCTGCAATTCCTCGACCGGCACGGCGAGACCGTCCCCTGGTAGGGCTCCGGGCCGGTGTCCGGGCGGTGGGCGGTCGACCGATGGGCCCGCCGACCCGCTCCGGCGGAAACTCGCCTGAACGAGGGGGATCGGGCGGCCGAACGGGCCCATCGCGCGGTGGGGCGGCGCTGAGGTCGCGCGTGCGGGGAAGGTCTCGAAGCATGCCCTGACCGGTGGACGCCGACCGCCGTCCGCCTCCCTCCCGCTCCCGGTCCCGCCCCGCCTCCCCTCGTCGGTGTTCAGCTCAGCAAAGGCCCTTCATGCGCTTGTGCCGTTCCCTCGTCCTCGGTGCCGCCGTCGCTGCCGCCGTCCTCGTGCCCGTGGTGGTGGCGGCGCCCGCGACGGCCGGGACGTCCGCGGTGGCCGACGGAGACGGGAGCCGGGGGAGCCGCGCCTCCCGGGCGGCCTGGACCCACGCCGTGAAACGGCCCACCTGCGCCACGGACGACAGCGCCGACTTCCCCATCGACACCCGTATCCACCGCGGGCCCGGCACCTACCACCCCGGGGACGGCTACCAGCACTGGTCGATCGACCTCACCAACACCACTGACGAGACCTGCGCCAGGATCCACCCGATCGTCGTCCTCGTCGACCGGGCGCGGACACTGCGGCCCGAGCAGATCCAGCTGGAGTTCGACGACGGGAAGCGGCGGCGGCCCGTGCCGTTCGAGAGGACCGGTCAGGGAGAGCACGTCGGCGTCTTCGACGACGCGGGCTTCGCCGGGTTCACGGTCGCGCCAGGCCGTACCGTCACGGTCGAGGTCCGGCTCACCTTCACCTCGGACACCGAGGCCGACCGCGTCGTGGCGTCCGCCGCGCTCGTGCAGCGCAGGGACGACGACGGCGACTGGGTCGGCGACTCCAACGACTACCCGTTCGACATCGTGACCGAAGGCCCCGCGACGCCGTCCGCCGAACAGCTCGCCCAGACGGGTCCGGGCGCCCCGACGGTGTCCGGGATCGCCGCCGGAGCCGTCCTCCTCGGCGCGGGCGCCGTCGTCATGGCGGCCCGGCGCAGGCGCCTGCGGTCCGGAGCGCGCTGACCTCGGCCCAGGACCGCCCCCGGCCTCCGCCACCTCCCGTTCACCCGCGTGTTCACGTACGTCTGCGAACATCCCCGAGTGGACAACCCGAACCCCGCGCACCACCCCGCCCACCTGCTGGACCAGGTGCCCGGCGCCCCCATCCGCTCCGGCATCCCCGAGCACGGCCGCATCCCGAAGTACTACGCCGTCAAGGCCCGGATAGCCGCGCTCATCGTGGAGTTGGGGGACGGGCAGCCGCTGCCCACCGAGCGGGATCTCGCCGAGCGGTACGAGGTGGCGCGCGAGACCGTGCGCCAGGCGCTGCGCGAACTGCTCCTGGAGGGGCGGCTGCGCAGGCAGGGGCGCGGCACCGTCGTCGCGGGGCCGAAGCTGGAGCAGCCGCTGTCGCTCGCGAGCTACACGGAGGGCGTGCGGCGCCAGGGCCGTACGCCCGGCCGCAATCTCATCTCGCTGGACCGCTTCCCGTGCCCGGCCGTGCTCGCCGCCGAGATCGGCGCCGGTGCGGGCGAGCCCGTCTGGCACATGGAGCGGGTGCTGCTCGCCGACGACGAGCGGGTCGGCCTGGAGAGCACGTACGTCTCCGTCGCCCGCGTACCCCGCCTCGACGTCGACTTCGCACCGGACTCCTCCTTCTACGCGTACTTGCGCGACCGCCTCGGCATCTCCTTCGGCGACGCCGACGAGAGGATCGAAACGGTCCTCGCCACCCCCCGCGAGGCCCTTCTCATCGGGACTCCGCCCGCGCTCCCCATGCTGCTGATCCACCGGCTCTCCCGGGACACGGACGGTCGGCCGCTCGAACGCGTACGCACCCTCTACCGCGGGGACCGGTTCTCCTTCACCACCCACCTCGGCTGATCCGCCCCTCGAATGCACCGCCCCTCGAAAGTCACGGATGCGTAACGGGTCTAGTCCAAGCTTGGGTGGGCGTTCACCGTCCCGTTGCCAGTCGGCCCCGCGCGGGTCACCGCTCCCCAGCAGCGTTGCCGCCGTGAGAGTCATCGTCGTAGGAGCCGGCGTGGTGGGAACCATGCACGCCTGGCACGCAGTGGAGCGCGGCCACGAGGTCGTACAGATCGAGCGCGAGAGCGAGGCCCGGGGAGCGTCGCTGCGCAACTTCGGGCAGATATGGGTGAGCGGCCGGGCGGGCGGCGAGGAGCTCGACACCGCCCTGCGCGCCCGTGAGCTGTGGGAGGGCATCGGGGAGCGCGTCCCGGGCCTCGGCTTCCGGGCCAACGGCTCCCTCACCCTCGTGCGCGACGACAGGGAACGCGCCGTCGCCGAGGCCGCGCTGGCCCGCCCCGACGCCGCCGCCCGCGGTTACAAGCTGCTCACCGCCGACGAGGCGCGCGCCCTCAACCCGGCCCTGCGCGGCGAGTTCAGCGCCGCCCTGTGGTGCGAGCGGGACGCGGCCGTGGAGCCGCGCACCGCGCAACTGCGGCTGCGCGAGGCCCTGTCGAAGTCCCCGCGCTACACCTTCCTGCCGGGCCGCGAGGTCCGCGAGGTCGTCGGCGCGGGCAGCGTCCGCGACGACCACGGCGACGTGCACACCGGCGACGTCGTCGTGCTCGCCACCGGCAGCTGGCTCGGCGGGCTCGTCCGGGAGCTGGCCGGACCCGACCTGCCGGTGCGCCGCGTAAGGCTGCAGATGATGCAGACCGAACCCCTCGGCGAGCGGCTCACCACCTCCGTCGCCGACGCCGACAGCTTCCGCTACTACCCGGCGTACCGGTCGGAAGCGCTCGACGCGCTCAACGCCGGGCAGCCACAGGCGCCGACCGCCGCCGCGCACAAGATGCAGCTGCTCATGGTGCAGCGCGAGGACGGCGGCCTGACCATCGGCGACACCCACGAGTACGAGCACCCCTTCGCCTTCGACACCGTCGAGGCCCCCTACGACCACCTCACCGAGGTCGTCGAGGGCTTCCTCGGCCGCCCGCTGCCGAAGATCCGGCGGCGCTGGGCCGGGGTGTACGCGCAGTGCGTCGACACGAGCCGTGTCGTGCACCGGCAGCAGGTGCGCGACGGCGTGTGGCTGGTCACCGGGCCCGGCGGGCGCGGCATGACCTGCTCGCCCGCGATCGCCGAGCAGACCGCCGACGAACTGGGATGGTGAGGGATTTGACGAACACCATGACGCACACCACGGACGGCAGCCGGATCGGGCTCGTCGTGCTCGACATGGCCGGCACCACCGTCGCCGACGGCGGCCTCGTCGAGCAGGCCTTCGCCGCCGCCGCGCGCGAACTCGGCGTCGAACCCGAATCGGCCGACCACGCCGCGAAACTGGAGTACGTCCGCGCCACCATGGGCGAGTCCAAGATCTCCGTCTTCCGGCACCTGTTCGGCGAGGAGAAGCTCGCGCGGCAGGCGAACGTCGCCTTCGAGAAGGCGTACGGGACCCTCGTCGACGGCGGCCGCATCGCACCCGTCCCCGGGGCGCGCGAGGCCATCGAGGAGCTCGCGGACGACGGCCGCACCGTCGTCCTCACCACCGGATTCGCCCGGGTCACCCAGGACGCCATCCTCGACGCGCTCGGCTGGCGGAACCTGGTCGGCCTGACCCTCTGCCCCGCCGACGCGGGCGGCCGCGGACGCCCCTACCCGGACATGGTGCTCGCCGCCTTCCTGCGGACCGGCGCCGTGGACGGCGTGCGGGACATCGCCGTCGCGGGCGACACGGCCTACGACATGCTCAGCGGCGTACGCTCCGGCGCCTCCGTCGTCGCGGGCGTGCTCACCGGCGCCCACGACGGTGCCGCGCTGCGCGAGGCCGGGGCCACCCACGTGCTCGGTTCCGTCGCCGAACTGCCCGCCCTGCTCCGGGAAGTCGGCTGATGGGCAGCGGCATCCGCTTCGACCGGGTCTCCGTCGCGTACGGCGGCACCACCGTCCTCGACTCCCTCGACCTGACCGTCGAGCCCGGCGAGGTCATGGCCCTGCTCGGGCCCTCCGGGTCCGGCAAGACCACCGCGCTGCGGGCCGTCGCCGGGTTCGTGCGGCCCGCGGCGGGGCGGGTGTTCATCGGTGGCCGCGACGTCACCGCTCTGCCGCCGCACCGGCGCGGCATCGGCATGGTCGTCCAGCAGTACGCGCTCTTCCCGCACATGCGCGTCGCGGACAACGTCGCCTTCGGCATGAAGGCGCGGAAGGTGGCGAAGTCCGAGATACCCGGGCGGGTCGCCGAGGCGCTGGAGATGACCGGCATGGCGGCGTACGCGAAACGGCTTCCGCGCGAGCTGTCCGGCGGGCAGCAGCAGCGGGTCGCCATCGCGCGGGCGCTCGCCGTCCGGCCGGGCGTGCTGCTCCTCGACGAGCCGCTGTCCGCGCTCGACGCACAGCTGCGCTCCGGAATGCTGGCCGAACTCGCCCGTCTGCACCGGGAGTTGCCCGACGTCTCGATCCTGTACGTCACCCATGACCAGGTCGAGGCGCTCACCCTGGCCGACCGGATCGCCGTCATGGACCGGGCGAGGCTCCAGGACTGCGGGACGCCCCAGGAGCTGTACCGGGCTCCTCGGACGGAGTTCACGGCGTCGTTCGTGGGCAACGCGAACCTCCTCACGGTGACGGTGGGCACGAAGGGCGTCTCCCTCGGCGGCACGGAACTCGACGTCGACACGGGGGCGGTGGCGGCGGGGGTGACCGCCACGTTGTGCGTGCGGCCGCATCTGGTGGGGCTGGGCGAGGGGCCCAACTCCGTCGTGGGGGAGGTCGTCGAGGTCCAGTGGCGGGGGGCCACGCACCGGTTGTACGTGGTGGTCGGCGGGGAGCGGATCAAGGCGGACGTACGAGAGCTGCGGACGCCCCCGGCGATCGGGGAAACGGTGACGCTGCACTTCGCGCCCGACGACGCGGTGCTCCTGGCCGGAGGGGTGACCGGTGGGTAGTCCCGCTGAGCGCCTCGCCGACAGTGTCCCGGCACCGGGGGCTGCGCCCACCCGTTCCGCCGCACGGAACACCTGCCCACAGCGGGAGCCGAACGCCTGCCCACAGCGGGAGCGGGACGGCTCGCCTTGGCGGGAGCGGCGCGTTCCCGCACTCGTGTGGGCCCTGCCGCCCGTCCTCCTCCTCGGTCTCTTCTTCCTCTATCCGCTCGTGCTCGTCGTTCAGCAGTCGGTGCGGCCCGATACGGGTGGGACCTCGTTCGCCGCGTACTCCGACGTGTTCGCGTCCGAGGTGTTCCGGGAGGCGCTCGGGGCCACCGTGTGGCTGGCGGTCGGGGCGACCGCGGGGTGTCTCGTACTGGGGTTCGCGCTCGCGTTGATCATCGCGTTCGTGCCGTTTCCCGGCGGGAAGGCCGTCGCCCGGTTCATCGACGTCTTCCTCTCCTTCCCGTCCTTCCTCATCACCCTCGCCCTGCTGTTCGTCTACGGGACTAAGGGCATGGCCAACGGGGTGTGGACGGAGGCGACCGGCGCCGCGGAGGGCCCGTTCCAGTTCCTGACCACCCCGTGGGGCGTGCTGCTCGCCGAGATCACGTACTTCACGCCGTTCGTGATGCGGCCGCTGCTCGCCGCGTTCTCGCAGCTCGACACGGCGCAGCTGGAGGTCGCGGCCGGTCTGGGGGCGAAGCCCGCCCGTATCGTCCGGCGCGTCATCCTGCCCGAGGCGCTGCCCGCGCTCGCCGCGGGCGGCAGCCTCGTCCTCGTCATGTGCCTGAACGAGTTCGGGATCGTGCTCTTCACGGGCGCCAAGGGGGTCACCACCCTGCCGATGCTCGTCTACAGCAAGGCCATCCTCGAGTCCGACTACCCGGCGGCGTGTGTCGTCGCCGTCGTCAACATCGCGATCTCCGTGGGCCTCTACGGCCTCTACCGGGTGGTGAGCCGTCGTGCTGGTGCATAGCCACAAGGGCAGATGGGCCCTCTGGGCGCTCTTCCTCGTCCTCTTCCTGCCGCTCTTCGCGCTGCCGCTGCTCGTGATCCTGACGGCGTCGTTCGCCGAGCACTGGTCGGGGGCCTTCCCCACCGGATTCACCGGGGAGCACTACGCGTCGGCCACCCGCGGGGAGTCCCTGGAGGCCCTCACCACGAGCCTGGTGACCGCGGTGAGCGCCAGCCTGCTCGCGCTGGCCGTCGGCTCGTGGGCCGCGCTCGCCGCCGCCGCCCTGAAGAAGCGCGGCAAGGCGCTCGTCGACGCGCTGTTCGTGCTGCCCCTCGCCGTGCCGTCGGTCGTCGTCGGCCTCGCGGTGCTCGTCGCGTTCTCCAAGCCGCCGATGATCCTCAACGGCACGCGGTGGATCGTGATCCTCGCGCACGCCCTGCTCGTCACGGCGTTCGCCCACCAGTCGGTCGCGGCGGCCCTCGTCCGCCTCGACCCGGCGTACGAGCAGGCCGCGGCCTCGCTCGGCGCCCGGCCCTCGTACGTCCTGTGGAAGGTGAAGCTGCCGCTGCTGCTGCCGTCCCTGACGGCGGCGACCGGGCTCTGCTTCGCGCTCTCCATGGGCGAGCTGAGCGCCACGATGATGCTCTACCCGCCGGACTGGATGCCGCTCCCGGTGCGGATCTACGCGGCCACCGACCGCGGGTCCACGTTCACCGGCGCCGCCGTCGCGGTGGTTCTGATGGCGGCCACGCTCCTCGTGCTGTTCGCCGTCTCCCGTATCCGCACCCGCGCCTCCTACCGCTGAAGCCAAGGAGTACGAAACGTCATGTCCCGCCTTACCCGAGCCCAGCACCTGCGCACGGCCGTCGCCGTCACCGGCGGCCTCGTCCTTGCCGGATCCCTCACCGCGTGCGGCGGCAGCTCCGCCGCGTCCGACGACAAGGCCGTCACCGTCTACAGTGCCGACGGCCTCAAGGGCGAGAACGGCGACGGCTGGTACGACCGGGTCTTCGAGGAGTTCGAGAAGAAGACCGGCATCAAGGTGAACTACGTCGAGGGCGGCTCGGGGGAGATGGTGCAGCGCGCCGTCCGCGAGAAGTCCAACACCCAGGCCGATGTGCTGATCACGCTGCCGCCCTTCATCCAACAGGCCGACGAGAAGGGGCTGTTGAAGGCGTACGAGCCCGAGGGGTCGAAGGAGGTCGGCGCCGCGGACAAGGACGCCGACGGCAAGTGGACCTCCGTGGTGAAGAACTACTTCGGCTTCGTCTACAACAAGAAGGAGCTGCCCGGCGGCAAGGCGCCCAGGACGTGGGAGGACCTCACCGACGGCACGTACAAGAACAAGGTGCAGTACTCGACGCCCGGGGTCGCGGGCGACGGTACCGCCGTGCTCATCAAGGCGATGCACGACTTCGGCGGCAAGGGGCCGGCGATGGAGTACCTGAAGAAGCTCCAGACCAACAACGTCGGCCCGTCCGCCTCCACCGGCAAGCTCGCGCCCAAGGTCGACAAGGGCGAGCTCCTGGCGGCCAACGGCGACGTCCAGATGAACTACGCCCAGTCCAAGGACCTGCCGAACCTCAACATCTGGTTCCCGGCGACCGCGAAGGCCCCGGACAGGCCGACCACCTTCGCGCTGCCCTACGCGGCCGGCCTGGTCACCAAGGCCCCGCACGACGCCAACGCGCGGAAACTCCTGGACTTCCTGCTCAGCCGCGACGCGCAGCGCCAGGTCAGCGAGATCGGCGGCGGCTTCCCGGCCCGCAAGGACGTCAGGCCCACCGACGCCAACGCGACCGCCCTCGGCAAGATCATGGACGGCGTGGAGATCTTCCGGCCGGACTGGCGGGACGTCTCGGAGAACCTTCCGTCGTACGTGGAGGACTGGAAGTCGGCGACCGGCAGCTGAGAGTTCACCGTCGTACCTCTGGGCTCCGGTGATCGACGGGGTCAAGATCACTGGATCCTGATTAGGCTGTGGGGCGTCGGCACAGCGCTGTCCCGGCGTCCCCTCACCACCAGGCTGACCGCAGACCGCAGGAGTGCACCTCATGGCAGAGCGCAAGCCCATCGAATCGTGGCTCACCGACATGGACGGCGTGCTCATCCACGAAGGGGTGCCGATCCCCGGCGCCGACACCTTCATCAAGAAGCTGCGCGAGTCCGGCAAGCCGTTCCTCGTCCTGACGAACAACTCCATCTACACCGCGCGCGACCTCCAGGCCCGGCTGGCC
Organism: Streptomyces sp. NPDC044106; assembly: GCF_056433985.1. Lineage (NCBI taxonomy): Bacteria > Bacillati > Actinomycetota > Actinomycetes > Kitasatosporales > Streptomycetaceae > Streptomyces > Streptomyces sp. NPDC044106. Next base: position 232,775 of record NZ_JBWKFZ010000006.1, on the reverse strand, counting down.
CGCATGGGCCTCGACGTCCCCGTCGACAACATCTGGACCTCCGCGCTCGCCACCGCCAAGTTCCTCGACGACCAGCGCCCCGGCGGCACCGCGTACGTCATCGGCGAGGCGGGCCTGACCACGGCCCTGCACGACATCGGGTACGTCCTCACCGACCACGACCCGGACTACGTGGTGCTCGGCGAGACCCGCACGTACTCCTTCGAGGCCATGACCAAGGCCGTCCGCCTCATCAACGCGGGCGCCCGCTTCATCTGCACCAACCCCGACGAGACCGGCCCCTCCACCGAGGGCCCACTTCCCGCCACCGGGGCCGTCGCCGCGCTGATCACCAAGGCCACCGGCAAGAACCCGTACTTCGCGGGCAAGCCGAACCCGCTGATGATGCGGACCGGGCTGAACGCGATCGGGGCGCACTCGGAGACCAGCGCGATGATCGGCGACCGCATGGACACGGACGTCCTGGCCGGTCTGGAGGCGGGCATGGAGACGTTCCTGGTGCTGACGGGCCTGACGACCCGCGCCGACATCGACAAGCACCCCTTCAGGCCCTCCACCGTCGTGGACTCCATCGCGGACCTCGTCGACCGCGTCTGACGCAGCCCGTGTTCGCCGCAGAACGCCTCTGACCTGCGGCGCAGCGCCCCACGGGTCCTCGGGCGGCGCGCCCCGAGATGCGAAGGGCCGCCCGGCGCGTGAACCTCGTATACAGGAGGTTCACGATGCGTATACGTTCCCTTGCCGTCCGTGGAGCAGGGGTGGCCGTCGCCCTCGCGGCCGCCCTGCCCGCCACCGCGGCCCAGGCCCACGACAGCGGCTCCGTGCGAGCCACCATCACCCCGTCCACCGCCGCGCCCGGCGCCACCGTCGAGGTGAGCGTCACGGGCTGCGGGGGCACGACAGGAACGGCGGGTTCGGGGGTCTTCGAGGGGGACGCCGAGCTCACCGGCCGTGACGGCGGCCAGTACGCGCTGGCGGGCAGCGCCAGGATCCGGCAGGGCGTCTACGGCGCACACGACGTGACCATCACCTGCGACGGCCACCCGCACCAGGGCGCAGGCACGCTCCAGGTGATCGAACACCACCAGGACCCGGTCTCGCCGGTACGGGCCGGCGGTGGCGGCGCCGCACACCACGTGACCACGGCCGCGTCCCGTGCGCACGATGCCAACGAGGCGGGACCCGGCACCCGGCACGCCGTGATCGGCCTGGTCCTCGCCGCGGTCGCGGCCGTCGCCGTCGCGTTCCGCAGCGTCCGCCGCCGACGTTCCCAGTGACGGACGGGAGACAGTCGTGTCCAGCGGTGAACACCCCCATGGATCAAGGCGGTTGTCGACCGGCGTCGCCTGGGCCGTCCTCATGGCCGGCCTGTGCCTCTGGGGCAGCGACGTCGCCGGTCTGCGCGGCGGCCTCTCCGGGCCCGCCACCGGTGACGTGGCCGCGGTCGGCCGCCCCCTCAGCGTCGAACTGCCCGCCCCGCACGAGCCGTTGGCGCCCGCGCGTCCGCTGCGCGTCGATGTGCCGTCGCTGAAGGTGCGGGCCCCCGTCCATGCCCGCGGCCTGGACGCCGACGGGGCGATCGACCCGCCGCCCTTCACGCAGGCCGACACCGTCGGCTGGTACGCGGGCGGCACCCGCCCCGGCGCCCCCGGCGCCGCCCTCGTCGTCGGCCACGTCGACACGGAGACGGAACCCGCCGTCTTCTACGACCTCAGCACGCTGCGCCCCGGCGAGAAGATCGAGGTGACCCGCGACGACGGCACGGTCGCGGAGTTCACGGTGGACGACGTCCGGGTCATCACCCGCGCCCGCTTCGACGCGAAGAAGGCCTACGGCGTCCACGAGAAGGGCCGCGCCGAGCTGCGCCTGATCACCTGCGGCGGCGCCTTCGACAAGAACGCCCGCACCTACACGGCGAACGTCGTCGTCTCGGCGTACCTCACGGGAGTCGACAGGTGACCACCGCACGCGCCACCGGCCTCGCGTCCGGCCCTCCACCTGGCCCGGTCGGCGGCCCGCTCCCCCCGGAGCCGCCGACCGGACAGGTCCTCGACCGCGCGCGCACGGGTTGCGGGAGTAGCCCGGCGTCGGCGCGGGAGGTCCGGGACCATTCCGAATGACGGATCACGGAATGGTGGGCAAAGGCCGGGGGCTCGGGCCGTGCAACCGACTGTAGAACGAACAGGCGCGCGATCCTAGAGGGCGTCCGAGCCGGAATGACACCACGTCGCTCTTCCCTCTCCCTCCGTGATCACCGCAGGTGGCACGGGTAGGGCCGAATTCAGCGGGCGGGCCGCGGAATGCCTTCCAGCAGCGTTTCACTGCCGACCGAGCCCTTGATCACCGCGGCGGCGACGAGATCGAGACACTGTTGCTCGCGGCGCGCATAACTCCGCAGCGCCTCGAATGCCTCGTCCACGCCGCTCTTCCACCGCTCCGCCAGGATTCCCTTGGCCTGTTCGATGCGAATTCGGCTGTCGAGCGCGGTCTGGAGCTGTTCCGAGAGGGTCCGGCACTCGCAGAACGCGTGGCGATTGGCGAGGCCCACCGCCGCGGCTCGGGCCAGGGCGAGGGCGGCCCGGAACTCCCGCTCGGACGTGGCCGGTCGACGCGTCCCCGGGACGAAGACGTTGAGGACGCCCAGCATGGCGCCGCGCCGGTGCATCGGCGCCGCGTACGTCTCCGCGACGCCGTACTTCACGGCCTGCCCGGTGAACGCGGGCCAGCGCGCCCGCACCCGGCCGGAGCCGATCCGGACCGGTGGCACGGGCCTTCGGGAACCGAAGCTCTCCAGGCACGGGCCGCCGAGGTGCTGCACGGCCAACAGGTCCCGCACCCGCTCCTGTTGGCGGCTGCTGGGAACGAGACGTACCGTGCCCGCCCCGCCCGTGTACATGACGCCGACGCCCTGCGCGCCGAGCAGCTCCACCGAGCGGTCCGAGAGCCACCGCAGATACCTCTCGGTGTCGAAGTCGTCGGCCAGGGTGTCCGCCGTCTCCACGAGAACTTCGGCAAGCCGCAGTTCACTGTCACGGTCCCGCACGGCCCCTCCTCCCCAACTCCCCGCAGACTCCGCCTACCCGGCGGCGCGACGCTGTAACAGCTCTTCTACAGCTCCTCGCGGGGGTTGGCCGGACCTCGTGGGGCAAGGAGGCCGTATGTCAGGATTGAGACCGGACAGTGCACCCGAGGGGGAGTGGATGTACCGCAAAGACACCGGTCGCGGGCACGGTTTCGCGGCCAGGGGAGTGCGGGCAGGGGTGGCGCTCGCGGGGGCGGCGATGCTCCTGGCCGGCTGCTCCTCCTCCGACGGTGACTCCGGGGGAACGTCGAGTCCACCGGTCGGGCAGCAGCCCAAGGCCAAGGACCCGTACTGGGTCAACCCGGACGGCAACGCGGCCAAGCAGGTCGCCTCGTACGCCAAGGACGGCAAGAAGGACGACGCCGCGCTGATCCGGAAGATCGCCGAGCAGCCCGTCGCCGAGTGGCTCGTCCCGGAGAACGCGGAGGACCAGGCGCGCGGCTTCACCGAGGCCGCCGAGAAGGCCGGCAGGGACGCCCTGCTCGTCGTCTACAACATCCCGCACCGCGACTGCGGCCAGTACTCGGGCGGCGGCGCGGCCGACGGCAACGCGTACCGCGCCTTCATCGACCAGGTCGCCAAGGGCATCGGCGACCGCCACGCCACGGTGATCCTGGAACCCGACGCGGTTCTCCACATGGTCGACAAGTGCACGCCGCAGCAGTTCCACGAGGAGCGCTACGACCTCCTGAACGGCGCCATCGGAAAGCTCAAGTCCCTGAAGGGCACCAAGGTGTACCTGGACGCGGGCAACGCGGGCTGGGGAAACCCCGACTCGCTCTGGGAGCCCCTGAAGCGGTCCGGCGTCGAGCAGGCCGACGGCTTCTCGGTGAACGTCTCCAACTTCCAGACCACCGAGGCCAGCACCGAGTTCGGCAAGAAGCTGTCGGCGAAGATCGGCGGAAAGCCGTTCGTCATCGACACGGGCCGCAACGGCAATGGGGCGTACACCAAGGGCAAGGACCCCTGGTGCAACCCGCCGGGCCGGGCGCTCGGCGAGACCCCGACGACGAAGACGTCCGACCCGCTGGTCGACGCGTATCTCTGGGTCAAGCGTCCCGGTGAGTCCGACGGGACCTGTCGGGGCGGCCCCAAGGCCGGCGAATGGTGGCCCGACTACGCGTTGGGCCTGGCGAGGAACGCCCCCTAGGGGCGCGGGGCTGCGACATGTGCGGCTCCGCCGCGTGGGCGCGAGCCGGAAAGCAGCCGCAGCCGCGTCTGCTCGGTGTCTCGGCAGACGCGACTGCGGCTTTTCGCGGGCTGAGCGCGCAGTTCCCCGCGCCCCTGACAGATCACGGCACCCGCACCCACCGCGCCTTGCTCGGTGTGCCCTTGCCGTCCGTCACGAACAGCATGTACCAGCCCGACTCGACCAGGGACCGGTTCTTCGGGACCGTCACCGTGACCGAGTCCTTCGACTTCTTCAGGTCGAGCGCGATCGACGTCTGATCGATGTCCGTCACGTGCGTGGACGCGCTCGGCTTGATGAGGCGGGCCGTCTTGACCGACGCGGCCTGCCGGGTCGGAAACGTGCCCGACTCGCCCCGCCCGATCGTCTTCGGGCCCGCGCCCAGCGCCGGCTGCGCGCCGTGGTACAGGTACGGCGGCGTGTAGATCTCGATGCGCTGCTCGAAGACGCCCGGCTTGGTGTTGGCCTTGTCGGCGTAGAGCGAGTCGGAGCCGAAGAACATCACGCGGCCGTCGGGCAGCAGGATCGAACCGGAGTGGTAGTTGCGGCCCACCTCGGGGTCGGCCACCCGCTTCATCCCGCCCGTCTTCGCGTCGTAGATCCGCGCCTGGTGGATGTTGGAGTCGCCGCGTCCGCGGTAGTCCTCGGAGCCGCCGGAGATCAGCACGGTGTCGTCGGGCAGCGTGGAGATCTGCGGGTAGCGCGTGCCCTTCTCCAGCTCGGGTCCGTCGGCGAACCTCGGCTTCTCGGCCAGCAGGTCGACGATGCGGGTCTTCCTGCTCGACTCCTCGGACTCGCCGACACCGCCGCCGCCGACCACCATGTACTTCTGGTCCTGGGCGGGCGGCAGTTCGACCGTGCCGGAGGTCTCCAGGAGCTTGTCGTCGCTCAGGCCGGGGATGCCCCGCCACTTGTTGGTCCGCAGGTCCCAGATGCCGGGCTTGCGGCCGACGTCGTCCGGGCCGTAACCCGCGTTGGAACCGGAGTAGAAGAGCTTGCCGTCGGCCAGCTGGAAGATCGCCGGATAGGTCGGGAACTGCCGGATGCCCTTGGTGTACGTCCACTTCTTCGTCTTAGGGTCGTACACCTCGTTCTTGCCCGGGACCAGCTGGCCGATCTCGTCGAGTCCTGAGGTGGAGAGGATCCTGCCGTCGGTGAGCGTGGTCAGCGTGGGGTACCAGCGCGCCTCGTTCATCGGGTCGACCTTGATGTACCGCTCGGCGACCGGGTCGAACTCGAAGGCGTCCCTGATCCCCTGGAAGTCCTTCTTGTCCAGGGCGAGCTTCTGCGCCATGCCGTAGACGTTGCGGGTGTCGGCGCCCTTGAGGCCCTGGATGCGGTAGTTGTCCTGGGTGCCGGTCTCGTACTTGGAGCCGCTGCGGGCCGCCTCCACGTAGACCCGGCCCAGACCCGGCTCGGTGCGCAGGAACGCGCCGGTCTGCTTGTCGAAGACCTTCTTCGCCTTCTCGACGAGGATGTTGTCCTTGGAGACGAAGGTCTTGCCGTTCTTCTTGCCGGTGAACTTGGTCCCGGCCGGGATCGTCTTCGGCTCGTCGGGGTCCTCGTTGTGGACGATCATCAGGCCGCCGGCCTTGGTGATGTCGCCCTTCAGCTTCTCGTAGCGCTGCGTGCCGCCCGCGATCAGCAGATTGCCGTTGCCCAGCTGGGTGTGGCCCGTGCAGAACAGGTCGGTCGGCGTCGGGATCTTCTTGATGGTGTTCTTGACCGGGTCCCACAGCCGGGTGTCGAACTTCTTCTTGTCGAAGTTCTTCTGGTTGTTGCCCGACCCGGCGACAAGGAGCACCTTGCCGGTGTGCAGCAGGGCCGCGTGGATCGTGTTCTGGCGGTACTCCTCGGGGAAGTCGATGACCTGCCAGTGGCCGTTCTCGGCCTTGTACTCCGGCTTGTTGATCTTGTAGTCGTGGTACTTCTCCGAGCCCACGCGCCACAGCCACGGTCCGTTCATCCCCGCCAGCGCGAGGACGACCGCCGCGCCTATCGCGATGCGGCGGGCGCGACGGCGGCTGGAACGGTCTTTCATTTCTTACGTCCCCCAAGGGAAATCTGCATGGTCTGATCGGGTGCGGAGGCCCAGCTGGGCTTCTGCCGCGGAGCGTGGGGCCCGGGGGGCGGACCGAACTGGCCGGGCGGCCCGAACTGGCCGGACGGAGCGGGGTGGGCCTGCGGCAGGGGAGCCGTGGCGTCGCGCTGCTGCGGGACCGTCGTCCCGGGTCCCTGCGGCGGCCCGGAGGGCCCGGCTCCACCGGAGTGCCCGGCCTTCTTCCTCTCCTGCCGCATGCCCCAGCGCCACGCGAAGATCGGCGCCGCCGTGACAAGGAGGGCGAACGAGGCCCAGGTGATCATCGCCGGGTGGGAGTGCCCGTACACGAAGGACGCTGCCATCGAGCCCGCGAAGACCAGGATGAAGAACAGGTGGATGCGGAAGGTCCCGAAGAGGGTGTCGGGGCTCGCCGAGTCGCCCTTGGGGGTCACCACGAACTTGCTCTTGCGGCGCAGGGCGGCGTCCAGGAGCGAGCGGGCGTAGATCGGCGCGGAGAGGGCCGACATCACCATGCCCGCCACACCGCCGGAGCCCTCGGGCTCGTGCGGGGAGACGTTGTGCCTGCGGTTCCAGATGTAGAGGCCGATCTGGAGCGCCGAGGCGTTGCCGTACAGCATCAGCCAGATGGTCGGGTCGATGTTCACGCCGGACGCGCCGAGACCCAGGAACAGGGCGCAGCTCAGCGCCGCGAGGATCCAGTTCATGGCGGACATCGGGTAGAAGATGACCATCATCGTGTAGTTGAAGAGGCGGCCCGGGGGCAGTGAGAACGGCGCCTTCCAGAACTGCTTGAGGATCGTCTCGTACGTTCCGCGCGACCAGCGCAGCTGCTGGGTGAAGAAGTCCGTCCAGGCGTTGGGGCCCTCGCCGACCGCGAGCACATCGGGGGTGTAGACCGACTTCCACTTCTTTCCGGTCGCCGGGTTGGTGGCGCGGTGGATCTCGAAGCCGGTCGCCATGTCCTCGGTGATCGAGTCGTACAGGCCGCCGATCTGCTTCAGCGCCTTGATGCGTACGGCGTTGGAGGTGCCGACGAACATCGGGGCGCCGTAGGCGTTGCCCGCCCGCTGGATCAGCGCGTGGAAGAGGAACTGCTGGGACTCGGCGGCCTTGGTGACGAAATTGTCGTAGTTGCCGTAGACCTGCGGGCCGATGACGAAGCCGACGTTCTCGTCGCGGAAGAAGCCGAGCATCCGCTCCAGGTAGTTCGGCATCGGGACGTGGTCGGTGTCGACCGAGGCGAAGTAGTCGTACTCGTCGCCGTGCGCGTCGAGCCAGGCGTTGTAGTTGCCGTGCTTGGTCTTGGCGCGGTGCGGGCCCTTGGCCGTGTTCCACTTCGCCACGCCCTTGCGGGAGAAGTGGTGGACGCCGAGCCGCCGGCAGACCTCCTTGACCTCCGGGTCGTCACCCTCGTCGAGGAGCCAGACGTGCATGAGCCCGCGGTGCCGGATCCTGACCGCGGCCTCCAGCGTCTTCGTCACCATCTCGATCGGCTCCTTGCCGGGCACGAACGAGGTGAGGAAGGCGACGCGGGTGCCGGTCTCGGGCACCACGGGGACCGGGTCGCGGGCGACGAGCGTCGCGTGCGCGTTGGAGAGCACGTTCATGCAGCGGAAGAACTCGATCAGACCGATCGATATGAGCATGACGATGTCGAGCGCGGGCAGCCAGTCGTTGGCGACGTAGTCGCGCTCCGTCCAGTGCTCGGGCTGCAGCAGCCAGCCGAGCAGCACGAGCGAGAGCAGCGGCGCCGCGCCGAGCATCAGCGCGGCCCGTACCTTGTGCGGCTCCTGGGAGAGCAGCGAGCGGTACCGCACCGTGTACGGCTTGCCCGGGTCGGGCTGGGTCAGCGGCCCGGCGAGCCGGCTGTAGTGCTCGTAGTCGTACCGCGGCAGGGAGTTCTTGATTTTGCGGAAACCGCCCGTCCGGTGCGAAACCGCCCTGAGCTGGGTCGTCTCTGACGGGTCGTTCTGCTGTGCGCCCGCGCCCGTCGGCGTCGACGTCATGAGTCATCCCCCCGCACGCGATCACCCGCGTGTTCGTTGGTCGTTCCGGTCCGCTCGGTCCCCCTCGACCTTCGCGAACGCATCAGAGGCAGGCCACCGTCGGCTTAGACAGCGAAAGGCGACCTTCCGGTTGCATGATGCCCCCCTCGGCATCGCTTCATGAACGGGACCCCGCCCCTTGTCCCGCCACGGCCGAACCGGGTTCCCAACTGCCCCGCGTCGTCGGCCTCATGAGAGCCGATGGCTCCAGAACAGGGTTCTATGCCCTACGGCATGATCGCAAGGGCGAAGACCTCTTTACCGGTCATATGTGCGATTTGGGGCATCCGGTGAGACGGGTGAACTCAGGCGCGTGCGGATGTTGCCGAAGTGCTCACGCACCGCCTGCTCGGCCCTGAGGGTGTCGCCCGAGCGCACGGCCGCCAGGATCTCGCGGTGCTGGCGGCAGGTGACCCTGGGGTCCTGCGGCACGTCCACCAGATCGGTGCGGACCCGGTGGAAGGCGTCCCAGAACGCCTCAAGGACCTCGCCGAGGAGGAGGTTGCCGAGGCCGCGGTAGAGGGTGGCGTGGAAGGCCCGGTCGGTCTCGGCGCGCACGGCTGCCTCCGGGGACGCCGCCTCGGCCTCCATCCGTTCGACCAGGGCGTCGAGTTCGGCCAGGTCGGCGTCGGGGACCCGGCCCGCGAGGCGGGTGATCAGGCCGGTCTCCACGGCCTCGCGCAGCTCGAGGAGCTGGAGCAGGCTGTCCTCGCCGCGGTAGTGGCCCGCGACCGTGCGGAAGGCGAGGCCCTCGATCATCGGCGCGACGGACATCGGGCCGACATAGGTGCCGAAACCGTGCCGGATCTCCACGATCCCCATCGCCTGGAGCGCCTTGAGGGCTTCCCTGACGGAGTTCCTGCTGACACCCAGGCGCTCCATCAGCTCGGGCTCGGTCGGCAGTGAGGCCCCCGAGGGCAGCCTGGAGTCGATGATGAGCTTCTTGATCCGCTCCTGGATGTCGCGCGCCATGGCGCAACGGTAGCGGTACGCATACGGGGGCAGGCCCCGGACGGGCATGACCGGAAGGCGCCCCCGGGGCACGACGAAGGCCCCCCGCGTGAACGGAGGGCCTTCGCTGTCTGTGCGCCGCCAGGGACTCGAACCCCGGACCCGCTGATTAAGAGTCAGCTGCTCTAACCAACTGAGCTAGCGGCGCCTGCTGACCCGGAGAACTCTACCGGATGTCGGGCGGTGCTTCCGACCACCCGGCGGCGGTCCGCAGGGGCCCGGGGCGCCCGGTGAGGCCGAACGGCGGCCGCTCCATCATTCGGACCGTCAACATGCGATATCCCGGGACAGTTGCAAAACTGACGGACGTGCAGATGCGCGGAGATTCTTATTCGGGGTGTGAGGGGAATCGCATGGAGGCCGCTCCGCAGTTCGAGGAATTCGTTCCCGAGAGCGACTGCGGCTGTCCGGGCTGTATTCACTGGCGCCGGACGGAGCACACTCTGCCGCCGCGGCTCGGCGGCCACCCGGCGGCGCACGGCGCGCGCCGCGCCCTCGTCCTCGCCGCGGCGGCGGCCGCGGCGCTCGGCGGTCAGTCGCTGCCCGCCGTGGCATCGGTCGAGGTGGGAGGCCATGCGGCGGCGCCGGACGCGGCCCCGGCCGACGACGCCCCCGACACCCCGCAGGGCGCGGTGGCCCCGCTGCACGGCGGCTCGGGCACCCCGACGCCGGGGGCGCCCGCCGCGTCGGCGGCGCAGCCCATCACCCGGGCGGAGATCATCGCCAGGGCCGAGAAGTGGATCGCGGCGAAGGTGCCGTACACCATGGACAAGTTCTGGAGCGACGGCTATCGGCAGGACTGCTCGGGCTTCGTCTCGATGGCCTGGAACCTCCCGGGAAACGAATGGACGGGCAGCCTCGGAAAGTACGCGGTGCGCATCGCCAAGGATGAACTGCAGCCCGGCGACATTCTCCTCTTCCACAATCCGGCGGACCCCAACAAGGGATCGCACGTCACGCTTTTCGCGGGGTGGACCGACGCGGAGCGCACGCATTACGTCGCCTACGAACAGACCCGCCCGCACGCCAGGAAACAGGTCACCCCCTATCCCTACTGGACCGACGGGGACCGCTATCTGGCCTATCGCTACAAGGGTGTGAGCGACGGCACCCCGGGCGGCGCGGACTCCGCCGCCGCGCCGTACCCGGGCGCGCGCTCCTTCGGGCCCGGGGCGGACAACAAGTACGTGACGCGGCTCGGCAAGGCGCTGGTCGCCCGCGGCGGCAAGCGCTTCTACCGGTCGGGTCCCGGGCCGCGCTGGAGCGACGCGGACCGCAGGGCGACCCAGGCGTTCCAGCTGGCGCAGGGATGGCGGGGCGGGAACGCGGACGGGCTGCCGGGGCCGACGACGTGGTCGTACCTGATGAAGGGAAAGGGCCGGAACATCCCCGCACCGGGCGCGGGCGCGGACGGCCCCGCGACCGGCGCGGGCGGCGCGCAGGCGCCCGCCTACCCCGGCCGCGGCGTCTTCCGCCCGGGCAGCACGCACGCGGCGATCGAGCGGCTCGGCAGGCAACTGGTGAAGAAGGGCTTCGGCAAGCACTACGCGCGGGGCCCCGGGCCGCGCTGGAGCGAGAGCGACCGGCGCAATGTGGAGGCGTTCCAGCGGGCCCAGGGCTGGCGGGGCGCGGCGGCCGACGGTTACCCGGGGCCAGAGACGTGGCGGCGGCTGTTCCGGTGAGGGCGGCGCGGTGGGCGGAACGGGGAGACGGGGGGCGGGCCCGCACTGTCGTGCGTACGCCCGAAGAACGTGCCCCGCGCCGGACCGGACGGGACCGGACGGACACGATTCGCGTCAGGGCGTGGAGCAGGACGAGACACCGATGAGCCGAGGCACAGATGAGCCGAGGCACAGATGAGCCGAGGCATGGACGAGCCGAGGCACGGATGTGCCGCAGACACGGATGAGCCGGAGAGACGGATGAGGCGGAGGCACGGATGAGCCGGAGAGACGGATGAGTGCGACGGCGGCTTCCCAGCCACAGACCCCGCAGCCCGACGGGGCGCCCGAGCCGGCCGGCGCGCGACCGCCCCGGGTGATCCAGAGCGAGGCCACCACCGAGATCCCCGTGCACCTCCTCTTCCGCGACGATCCGGACGACGCGACGGGCGTACCGCTCCCGCCCGCCGTGGTGCGGCGCAGGCAAGGGACCGGGGAGCAGCCCCGCACGGCACGGCGGCCCGCACCGCCCGCCGTCGCCGAACCGCAGGCTCGGCCCGTCACCGACATCGACCCCGCGACGGTGGAGCGGCGGGCCTGGGTACTGCCCGGCCTCGCCGGAGTGCTCGGCGGCTGCGCGGGCGTCGCCGGCGGCGCGCTCTCGCTGTGGTGGGCGGGGGTGCTGCCGGAACCGCCGCTGCGGCTGACCGGGCTGCCGGGTTACGAGGGCGCGGGGCTCGGACCCGCGCAGTGGGCGTCGCTCGCCGGTTCCGGGACGCTCGGCCTCTTCGGGTTCGGCGGTCTCGCGCGCGGCCGGGTGGGCAGGGCGTGGGTGCTCAGCCTCTTCGGCCGCTACCGGGGCACGGTCCGGCGCACCGGCCTGATGTGGGTGAACCCGCTGCTGCTCCGCCGCCGGGTCGACGTACGGCTGCGGCACTGGCGGAGCGAGCCGATGCCGGCCGTGGACCGCAGCGGCGTGGCCCTGCGCGTGGTGGTGCTCCTCGTGTGGCGGGTGAAGGACCCCGCGCGGGCGACGCTGGCGATCGAGGACCACCAGGAGTATCTGCGGGAGTGCGTGGAGGCGGCCACGGCCAGGGTCGTCTCGCGGCTGCCCGCCGACGCCTTCCACGACGAGGCGCCCACCCTGCGCGACGCCGAGGCCGTCGGCGCCGCGCTGACCCGGGCGCTCGCGGCGGACACGGAGGCGGTCGGCGTCGAGATCTTCTCGGCCCGGCCCACCCGTATCGAGTACGCCCCCGAGGTCGCCGCCGCGATGCAGCGCCGCCGGGTCGCCGCGCTGGAGGCGCGCCACCGCGACACCGTGCTGACCTCGGTGGTCGACTCGGTCGAGGACACGGTGACGCGGCTGACCACCCGGGGCCTCGTGGAACTCGACGACTACGAGCGCAAGGCCCTGGTGAAGGACCTGACGGTGGCGTTCTGCACGGGCCACGGAGACCGTCACTGACCGCGGGCCCCCGGCCGGTGAACGATGCGGACGGATCCTCGCCGCTATTGGTATGGACATGTTCAACTAACGGCAATAATCTGAGCTTGGTCTAGACCGCAGTGCGCGCACGTCCCACGGAACTCCCCACGTTCGGCAGGAGCGGCACATGCGAAACAAGAAGGTTTACGCGGCCCTGGTCGGCCTCGGTACGGTCGGCGCGTTCGCGCTCTCCGCCGGTGGTGCCAGCAGTCATGGCTACACGGACCTGCCGGCCAGCCGGCAGATCAACTGCGCCAAGGGCGTGGTGTCCAACTGCGGTTCCATCCAGTACGAACCGCAGAGCGCCGAGGGCCCCAAGGGCTTTCCCGCCGGCGGCCCGGCCGACGGCAAGATCTGCTCGGCGGGCGTAGCCGGATTCGACCAGCTCAACTCGCCCAAGACGCCCGGGGGCGGGGCCTGGCCGACGACCAAGGTGAGTGGCGGTCAGAACTACACCTTCCGCTGGCAGTTCACCGCTCGTCACCGCACCACCGATTTCAAGTACTACATCACCAAGCAGGGCTGGGACGACAGCAAGGCGGTGACCAGGTCCGCCCTGGACACTACGCCGTTCCTCAGCGTTCCGTACAACAGCCAGCAGCCGCCCGCCACCCTGTCGCACAGCGGCACCATCCCCGGCGGTCGCAGCGGGCACCATGTGATCGTCGCGGTCTGGACGGTCGCGGACACGTCCAACGCGTTCTACGCCTGCTCGGACGTCGCCTTCTGAGCCCTGCCCGAGGACTTCCCCGCACTCCTCGGGCAGGTTCCGCGCACGCCGTGCCGACCACACGGCGTGCGCGGAAGCAGTCTTCAACGCGATGGCTGAGCCGACGGGCTCCACACCTGACGCGCCGTCAATTATGGTGCGCGGTCATGGAGAGCACCGGAGCCACGGTCGCGGAACTCGTAAAGGCGCGGTGGGGCGATCACCGCGCAGGACTGCGCCACACGGGCGGTGAGCTGAGCCACCACCAGGTGACGGCGGGGGCGGCGGCCAGGGCCGCACTCCTCGCCGACCTCCTGCGACGGCGCGGCGCACCGCACATCGGCGTACTGCTCGACAACACCCCCGAATTCCCGCAGTGGTTGAGCGCGGCGGCGCTCGCGGGCGCGGCCGTGGCGGGCATCAATCCCACCCGCCGCGGCCCGGAGCTGGCCCGCGACATCCTGCACACCGACTGCCAGATCCTGGTGACGGAACAAGCGCACCTGCCGCTGCTCGACGGCCTCGAACTCCCGGGCGTACGCACCCTGGTGACCGGCACCGAGGAGTACGAGGCACTGCTGGCGCCCTACGCGGACGCGAAGCCGGAACCCGCGCGCACGGTACGCCCGGACTCACCTCTCCTGCTCTACTTCACCTCCGGTTCGACGGGCGCCCCCAAGGCGGCGATCTGCAGCCAGGCACGGCTGGCGGCGGCGGGCGGCTCGCTGGTCGGGCACTTCGGCGTCCGGCCCTCGGACACCCACTACATCTGCATGCCCATGTTCCACGGCAACGCGGTGATCGCCGACTGGGCGCCGGCGCTGGCCGCGGGCGCGTGCGTCGCGCTGCGCGCCCGCTTCTCCGCGTCCCGCTTCCTTGGCGACGTACGTGACTTCGGGGCGACGTACTTCACGTACGTGGGCCGGGCGGTGCAGTACATCCTGGCCACGCCCGAACGCCCCGACGACCGGGAGAACCCGCTGCGGGTCGGCTTCGGCACCGAGGCGGGGGCGGTGGACGCGGCGCGCTTCGAGGAACGGTTCGGGGTACGGCTCGTCGAGGGGTACGGGTCCTCCGAGGGCGGGGCGGCGATCCAGCGCACCCCGGGCACACCGGCCGGGGCGATCGGCCGCGCCGCGCCCGGGGACGACCTCGCGGTGGTCGACCCCGGGACGCTGCGGGAGTGCGAGGCGGCACGGTTCTCCCCGGATGGCCGCCTGCTGAACGGGGGTACGGCGATAGGGGAGTTGGTCAACCGCGGCCCGAACCCCTTCGAGGGCTACTGGCGCAACGAGGAGGCCCAGGCGGAGCGGCAGCGGGACGGCTGGTACTGGACGGGCGACCTCTTCTACCGCGACGCGGACGGCTACCTCTACTTCGCGGGCCGCACGGACGACCGGCTGCGTGTGGACAGCGAGAACCTGGCGGCGGCGGTGATCGAGAACATCCTCGCGAGGTTCGCCGGGGCGGCGGCGGTGGCGGTGTACGCGGTGCCGGATCCGGTGGCGGGCGACCAGGTCATGGCGGCACTCGCGCCGCCGCCCGCCACCTCCTTCTCCCCGACCGCCTTCGCCGCCTTCCTGTCCGCGCAGCCGGACCTGGGGACGAAGATGGCGCCCCGCTTCGTACGGGTGGTACCGAGCATGCCGGTGACGGCGACGAACAAGGTCGCGCGGAGCGTGCTGCGCCGGGAGGGATTCCGGTGCGGGGACCCGGTGTGGTGGCGCCCCCCGGGCACGTCGGCCTACCACCGGCTGACCCCGCCCGCCGTCCAGGAACTGCTGCGGCAGTTCAGGGCGCGGGGCCGGGAGGACTTGCTGGACCGCTAGCCTGCCGCTTCGCGGGGGTTTCTCCCCCGCCTTCCGCCTGCGGGCGCGGACAGGCCCGCCGCTCCACGGCGGATGTATCCCACCCACCCACCCGTTTGCCCCGCAACGTACGGCAGGACGGGGCCAGCCCCCACCGGGCCGCAGTCGCACGCGCACCGGAGGGGACGTGGGGGTATGTGCGAACGGAGCACCGAGCATCCTGTAGCCCCATTGTCCGTGCAGCGCGACGCAGGGATAGCGAGTACGCACATACCCCCGCGGCCCCGCCCCACAACCGAACAACAGGCGCACCAGCCCAAACGTACCCGCACACGCCCCCGCTACCGTGCCCCCATGGCCCGGGGGCGTCGCCGAGGGCAGGTCGAACGCGGCGGTCGCCGGTGAACCGGGCGTCTCCGAGGCGGCGGCCCACCTGCGGGCGTGAGGGATCAGTGGGGAAGGGACACAAGTCGGTAAAACCGCTCGCTTGACCGATTACGATCCACGTCCATGAGCGCGTCAGAACAGCCCGGGGCAACGGCACAGCCCAAGACCACGGCACAGGGCGACACACCGGACGAGGCCGCCCAGAACCAGCAGAGCCCCGCCCCCGCCCCCACCCCCGCCGCCCGCGCCCGCCGCGCCCGCATCGCCGCGGCCTCGGTCCTGATGGCCGCCGCGGCGGTGGTGCTCGCGCTGCGCCTGGCGAGCAGGTCCTCCGTGCTCGTCGTCGGCGTCTACGGCCTGCTGCTCATCCTCTGCGGCGGAGTGATCGAACTGAGTCGCCGGGGCCGGACCAGGCTAGGCACGTACCTCCTGGCGGCAGGGCTGGCCGCGGCGCTGTTCATGGACGGCTTCGTACTGTCGTAACCACCACGACCGCCGCCCTCACGACTCAGATACCGCCGCCCTCACGACTCCAGATACCGCCGCCCTCACGACTCCAGATACCGCAGCACCGCGAGCACCCGCCGGCTGTACCCGTCGGCACGGGACAGGCCCAGCTTGTCGAAGATCGCGTTCAGGTTCTTCTCGACCGCGCTCAGCGAGATGAACAGCTTCTGCCCGATGGCCGCGTTGGTGTGCCCCTCCGCCAGCGCCTCGAGGACGGTGCGCTCCCGTGGCGTGAGCCGGGTCAGCGGGTCGGCGTGCGTGGTGCGGATGAGCAACTGCCGTACGACTTCGGGGTCGATGGCGGCGCCACCCGCGTGCACCCGTTCCAGTGCGTCAAGGAACTCCTCGACCTGGGCGACCCGGTCCTTGAGGAGGTAGCCGACCCGTTCGGCGCTCGAAGTGAGCAGCTACGCCGCGTAGTTGCGCTCCACGTACTGGGAGAGCACGACCACGCCGATCTCGGGGTGCAGCTCGCGGATCCGCACCGCGGCGCGCAGGCCTTCGTCGGTGTGGTCCGGCGGCATCCGGATGTCGGTGACGACGACGTCGGGGGCGCGCGCCTCGACCTCGCACAGCAGCGCGTCGGCGTCGCCCACGGCGGCGAGGACCTCGTGGCCCTCCTCGGCGAGCAGCCGGACCAGGCCCTCCCGCAGCAGGGTCGAGTCCTCGGCGAGGATTACGCGCACGGCAGCTCCGCGGTGATCGTGGTGGGTCCCCCGAGGGGGCTGTCGACCCGCAGCGTGCCGTCGAGCGCGGCGACACGGCTGCGCAGCCCGGTGAGCCCGCTGCCCGCCGGGTCCGCGCCGCCGACGCCGCTGTCGCGGACGAGGACGGCGAGCGTGGATCCGGTCTTCCGCACCCGTACGAAGACCTCGTCGGCCGCCGCGTGCTTGGCGGCGTTGTTCACGGCCTCCGACACGACGAAGTAGGCGGCCGTCTCGACGGAGGAGGGCAGCGGGTCCGGTACGTCGTACTCCATGCGTACGGGCAGCGCGCACCGCTCCGACACCCCGCCGAGCGCCTCGTGCAGGCCCAGGCTGTCGAGGGCGGTGGGGTAGACCCGCCAGGCCACCTCGCGCAGTTCGGTGAGGACTTCCCGCGCTTCCTTGTGGGCCTGTTCGAGCAGGGCGTCGGCCCGTTCGGGGGTGCGGCCGCGCCGGGCCCGGCCGAGCAGCATGGCGAGGGCGACGAGCCGCTGCTGGACGCCGTCGTGCAGATCGCGTTCGACGCGGCGCCGCTCGACGTCGACCGCGCGGACGACCGCGGCGCGGCTGGTGGCCAGTTCGTCGATGCGGCGCTGCATGAGTTCCCGCTCGCAGGGGCCGAAGCACTCGCGGGCGAGACGGGCGTCCTGGTCGGTCAGGGCGCGCAGGCCCTGCACGGCGAGGAAGAGCAGGGTGCCGCCGAGCACGACCTGGCTGAGCAGGTCGATCCAGGTCATCGAGGAGTGGGTGAGCGACACGGCGAAGATTCCGGCGAGGACGGCGCCGAAGTCGACGAGGCCGACCACCACCGCGCACAGCAGCCCGGAGTACGTACGGGCCGCGAGGTAGCGCAGGATCTGCTGGTCGCAGGCGCGGTGCTCGGGGAAGACGTCGTGGAAGAAGAGGGAGCGGCGCCGGCGCTCCAGGGCGGTGAGCCTGCGGGCGCCCGCGGCGAGCAGGGCGTGGGCGCGGCGGCGGGTGCGGGGCCAGAGCAGGAAGGCGCCGAGGGCCGTGCCCGCGACGACGAAGTACAGCAGTCCGAGCAGGGCGGTGAAGCAGCCGACGAGCACGCCGAGGACCCTGAGGACGAACGGGGCGGCCACGGGCTCCTTCACGCCGTCCGACATTAGCCGAGCCCTATCGGCAGCGGCGGTGTCGGGCCCCGGCGGCGTCCCGGGCCGGGTCACCGGGCCGGTTGCGGGACCGCACGCGCACCACCACGTACACCGCGACCGCCAGGAGGACGAGGACAAGGACGGCCTTGGAGAGCAGGCCCACGTACGTCTCGACCGCGTCCCACTGGTCGCCAAGCCAGTAGCCCGCCATGACGAGGACGGTGTTCCAGACGAGGCTACCCACGGTGGTGAGGGCGAGGAAGAGGGGCAGCCGCATGCGTTCCACGCCGGCCGGTACGGAGATCAGGCTGCGGAAGATCGGCACCATCCGGCCGAGGAGGACGGCCTTGGTGCCGTGCCGGTCGAACCACGCCTCGGTGCGTTCCAGGTCGGCGGGTTTGACCAGCGGCAGCTTCGCCCACAGGGCGTGCATGCGCTCGCGCCCGAACAGGACGCCGATCCAGTAGAGGGCGGCCGCGCCGACGACCGAGCCGAGCGTGGTCCAGAACAGCGCGGAGAACAGGCTGATCACGCCCTGGCCCGCGGCGAAACCGGTGAGCGGCAGGATCACCTCGCTGGGCAGCGGCGGGAAGAGGTTCTCCAGCGCGATGGCGAGCCCGGCGCCAGGACCGCCCAGCACGTCGACGAGGTCGGCAGCCCATCCTGCGATGCCGCCCGCGGGTTCCTGGGGGAGAGCGAGAGTCGTGAGGTCCATAGGGGGCAACGCTAGAAAGTGCAGGTCAGCGGCGGTATGAGGGTTGCCGTCGAGTGGGGGTGCGGAAAACCGCACCCTTGGCCCACCCCCGAGGGGACCAACGCGAAAGGGCGTCCCCGGAAGACCGGGAACGCCCTTTCGGCATTCGCAAGTGCGCCGCCAGGGACTCGAACCCCGGACCCGCTGATTAAGAGTCAGCTGCTCTAACCAACTGAGCTAGCGGCGCCTGCTGACATGTAAATAGTACCTGGTCCGAGAGGGTGCCTCCGACCACGGCGGGGAACCTAGATGGCCAGGGACAGCAGCACCGGCGCCGCCCCGCGGTTCAGCGTGTCCGCCGCCTCGCGCAGGCGGTGCGCGTGCTCGACCGGCAGGGAGAGCGCGAGGCACCCCACCGCGGACCCCGCGGTGATGGGTACGGCCGCGCACACCGTGCCGACCGCGTACTCCTGGAGGTCGAGGACCGGGACCGTGGCGGGCTGGGAGGCGAGGCGGTTGAGCAGGACCCGCTCGTTCGTGATCGTCCGGGAGGTGAGGCGGGCCATCTTGTGGCGTGAGAGGTGGTCCCTGCGGCCGTTCACGTCGAGCTGGGTGAGCAGGCTCTTGCCGACCGCGCTGGCGTGCGCGGAGGAGCGGAAGTCCACCCATTCGTTGACCGCGGGGGTGCGGGGTCCTGCCGCGAAGTCGGTGACGCGGACCTCGCCGTCCACGTAGCGGCTGATGTAGACCGCGGCGCCGATGGAGTCGCGCAGGCCGTCCAGGGTGCGCTGGAGCTTCTCGCGCAGCGCGTCGGCGTGGTCGCGGGCCGAGCCGAGGCGGCTGAGGGTCTCACCGGTGACGTACGCGCCGGAGGCCTCGTCGGTGAGCTGCTCGACGTACCCCTCGCTGCGCAGCATGCGGAGCAAGGGGGTGAGCTGGGCGAGGGGGAGGCCGGTGTCGCGGGCGATCCGGGCCGCGGTCACGCCGGTGTCGTGCCGGGAGACGGTCTCAAGGACTCGCAGGGCGCTCTGGACGGAGCGGTGCGGCGTGGTCGCCTCGTGCTTCAACGCCACGGCATCCCCCTGCGTGGAACGGTTCCGGACAGTCGGGCTCCGTCCCAGGATAGCCGTCAACTGGCCCATTCGGAGCGTCTGTTGCGGAGATTGGTGGCGCGCTCCGGCCGTGTCAGCAGGAACGCGCCACTCTGGCATATGCCAGTGTCAAGATCCGGTACGCGGACACCTCCCGGGCACCCGACCGGCCCCGGCACACCGGCCCCCGCTCACAGCACCGCGCCCCGGCCCCCGCTCACAGCACCGCGCTCAGGAACTCCCGGGTCCGCTCGTGCTCCGGCTCGGTGAAGATCTTCTCCGGCGTACCGGACTCGATGACCCGGCCCGAGTCGAACATGAGCACCTGGTCCGAGATGTCCCTGGCGAAGTTCATCTCGTGGGTCACGCACAGCATGGTGATGTCCGTGGTGTGCGCGATGTCGCGCAGCACGTCGAGGACGCCCGCCACCAGCTCGGGGTCGAGCGCGGACGTCACCTCGTCGAGCAGCAGCACCTGCGGGCGCATCGCCAGGGCGCGCGCGATGGCGACGCGCTGCTGCTGGCCGCCCGAGAGCTGGGTCGGGTACGCGTCGATGCGGTCGCCGAGCCCGACCAGGTCGAGCAGCTCGCGGGCCCGCTCCTCGGCCTCGTCCTTGGACAGGCCGAGGACGGTGACCGGGGCCTCGGTGATGTTTCTGAGCACCTTCATGTTCGGGAAGAGGTTGAACTGCTGGAACACCATCCCGATGTTCTTGCGGACCTCCCGAACGTGCTTCTCGCCGGCCGGGACGAGCTTGCCGTTCCTCTCCTCGTGGGTGAGGTAGTTGCCCCCCACCTTGATCGTGCCCTGCTCCGGCCTCACCAGCGTCATGAGCAGCCGCAGGATCGTGGTCTTGCCGGAACCGGAAGGTCCGATCAGCGTCACGTGCTTGCCGGAGGCGACGGAGAAGTCCAGCTCGTCGAGGACGACGTTCGAGCCGTAGCGCTTGACGACCTTGTCGAAGCGGATCAGCTCGCTGCCGTCGACGGCCGGGTTGGCGATTTCCTGGGAAGTGCTGCTGTCAGCGGACAAGGCGACGCTCCAAAACTCGCAGAAGAACAGAGGCCGGGTAGGCGATGACGATGAAGGCGACACCGACCACGCTGATCGCCTCGTAGGTGAAGGTCGTCTGGCTGTAGTTCTGGGCCTGGCCCAGCATGTCGAGCGCGCCGATGGCGGCCATCTGCGGCGACTCCTTCAGCATGACGATCACGTAGTTGCCGAGCGCCGGGATCACCCTGCGCACCGCCTGCGGCAGGACGACGGACGTCCAGGTGCGGCGCTTGGAGAGGCTGAGCGCGGTCGCCGCCTCCCACTGGCCCTCGGGGACGCCGTCGATGCCGGCGCGGTAGACCTCCGAGGTGTACGTCGAGTAGTGCAGCCCGAGGCCGACGATGCCCGTGGTGAGGGGCGACATCGAGGGGCCCCACTCCGGCACCACGTAGAACAGGAAGAACAGCTGCACCAGGAGCGGGGTGTTCCTGATGAACTCGGTGACCACCGTGACCGGCCAGCGGATCCACTTCTTCGGCGAGCGCTGGGCGATCGCCCAGACCAGGCCGAGGGAGAAGGCGATCAGGGAGCCGAACAGCAGCGCCTTGAGGGTGAGCCCCACACCGTCCCAGAAGACCGGCATGAAGTCGTCCACATGCGACCAGTTCCAGTTCACTTGGCACCCCCCGTGCCGGCGACGACGTCGATCGACGACTTCGAGCGCAGTCCGCCGAACAGGCTGGTCTTCTCCGGCGTCTGGCCCACCCGTTTCTTGGCGTGCCGCTCCAGGAGCCGCATGCCGCGCGTGAGGACGAAGGCGAAGACGAAGTACAGGGCGAGCAGCAGCGTGTAGATCGGCGCGCTCTCGTTCTTCACGAGCCGCACCAGGTCACCGGCGAAGGTCATGTCGGCCACCGCGATCAGGGACACCAGCGACGTGCCCTTGAGCAGCTCGATGAGCAGGTTGTTGAACGGCGGGATCATCTCCGGCCAGGCCTGCGGCAGTTCGATGCGGCGCAGCCGCTGCAGCGGGGTGAAGTTCAGGGCGATGCCGGCCTCGCGCTGTGCGGGCGGCACCGCGGCGAGCGCGCCGCGCACGATCTCCGAGCCGTACGCGCCGTACGTGATGCCCAGCGCGAGGATGCCCGCGAACATCGGCTGGAAGCTGATGTTGAACACCGGCGGCACCGTGAACGCGATCCAGAACATGAAGACCAGCGACGACGTGCTGCGGAAGATCTCGAAGTAGGCCCCGGCCAGGAACCGCACGATCCAGAACCGGGACGTGCGCAGCACCCCGATCGGGAAGGCGATCACGAAGGCGAGGGCCGCGCTGAGGAGCGTGACCTGGACGGTGATCCAGATGCCCGGCAGGAACCAGTTCCCGAAGAACTCCGACGACATCATGACAAGCCGCCCTTCGCCGGGGGGCAGAGCCTGGCCACGGTCAGGTCCGTCATCTCGGCCTCGGTGAAGCCGAACGGCTTGACGATCCGCAGCAGCTCGCCGCTCTCCTTGAGTTTGTGCAGCTCCTTGTTGAAGGCGTCCCGCAGGTTCTTCTCGGAGAGCCTGAAGGCGAAACCACCGGCGCCGTAGGCGGGCTTGCCGTCGACGACGGGCTGGAAGGGTTTCGTCGCCTCGACCCGCGAGTTCTTCTTGATCACCGTGCGGACGGTGACGTTGGTGCCGGCGAAGGCGTCCACCCGGCCCTGGGACACGGCGTCCATCCCCGCCACCTGGTCGGGCAGGACGAGCACGGACTTCACGCCCGCCGCCTTGGCGTAGTCGATCTCCGCGTAGGCGGTGCCGCTCGCCAGCTTCAGCCCCTTCTTGGCGATGTCCTCGTACCCCTTGATGCCGTGCGGGTTGCCCTTCTTCACGATGAAGGAGTCGAGCATGAGGTAGTCGGGGTCGGAGAAGAGCACCTGCTCGCAGCGGACCGGGTTGATGTACATGCCCGCCGACACCACGTCGAACTGCCGGGCCTGCGTGAGGCCGGGGATCAGGGCGCCGAACTTGGTGGGCACCGCCTTGACCTTGGGGATGCCGAGGCGAGGGAAGATGACCTTGGCGATCGCCGGCGCCTCGCCCGTGACCTCGCCGTTCTCGTCGATGTATCCGAACGGGACCTCGCCCGCGACACCGATCCTGACCGTGCCGCTGTCGCGCAGGCGGTCCAGCAGATCGCCCCCCTCAACCTTCCCCTCGTCGGGAACCCGGCTGCATGCCGAGACCCCGAGAGCGCCCAGTGCCGCCCCGCCCGCTCCGGTGAGCAGGGCGCGGCGGCGGACCGCTCTGCCGATGAATCCCTCGTTGTTCCCAAGTGGTGGAGCCATGGGCGCGCGGCTACCCGACTCGAAGCGAGTTATGCCGACGAATTCCGGCCCCTGATGCGATCGTTGTCCTCTTGACCCAGTGAGGAGCATGGGACACATGCCAGAGCGATTCATCGAAGTCTCCCTCGCCAAGCGGGGAGTCCAGTGCACGGCGAAACTGCTCGACGACCGGGCCCCGTTGACGTGTGCGGCGGTGTGGGAGGCGCTGCCACTCGGCTCGGACGTCTATCACGCGAAGTACGCGCGCAACGAGATCTACGCCCTCTTCCCGGCGTTCGCGGACCGGGAGCCGCCCCTGGAGAACCCGACCGTCACCCCCATCCCGGGAGACCTCTGCTACTTCTCCTTCTCCGGCACGGAACTGGGCACACAGGCCTACGGCTACGAGGCGGAGGCCGACGTGCGGGCGGGCACCACCGTCGTCGACCTCGCCCTGTTCTACGAGCGCAACAACCTGCTCCTGAACGGTGACGTCGGCTGGGTCCCCGGCATCGTCTGGGGCCAGATCGTCGAAGGCCTCGACCGGATGGCCGAGGCCTGCAACGACCTGTGGCGAGCGGGCGCCCAGGACGAGACGCTCAACTTCCGCAGAAAGTAGAGCCGTCCGGCGATTGAGGACCGGGGGTCCGGGGGCAGAGCCCCCGGGTCCTCAAGCCACGGCTGGCGGTGTGATGCCTCCCGCTCCGGCCTCGTACAACGCGTGCGCCGCCCGAAGCACCACCGTGTCGGCGTGCCGCGCCCCGACGATCTGCACCCCGATGGGCAACCCGTCGTCATCGACGCCGCAGGGCACCGTCGCGGCGGGCTGCTGGGTGAGGTTGAAGGGGTACGTGAACGGGGTCCAGCCCGTCCAGCGCCGGTGCCCCGACCCCTTCGGCACCTCGGTCCCCGCCTCGAACGCGGTGATCGGCAGCGTCGGCGTGAGCAGCAGGTCGTACGTCGAGTGGAAGCGGCCCATGCGCCGTCCCAGGTCCATGCGGACGTCGACGGCCGCGAGGTAGTCCAGCGCGCTGTACCGCGCGCCCTGCCCGCAGATCTCCCGCAGGCCCGGGTCGAGCAACTCCCGCCGGTCGGGCGCCAGCTGCTGCACGACGCGCGCCGCCCCGCTGAACCACAGGGTGTGGAAGGCCTCCACCGGCTCGGAGAAGTCGGGGTCGGCCTCCTCGACGTACGCGCCCTGCGCCGCGAGGGACTCCACCGCCCGCCGCACCGCCGCCGCGACGGCGGGCCGCACCGCGACCTGGCCGCCCAGCGAGGGCGAGTAGGCGACCCGCAGACCCCGTACGCCGCCGCCGAGGCCCGCACGGAAACTCCCCGCCACCGCGCCGAGTTGGGACCAGTCACGCGCGTCGGGGCCGGTGATGACCTCCATCATCAGCGCCGCGTCCGCCGCGTCCCGCGTCATCGGACCCACATGGGCGAGCGTGCCGAAGGGGCTCGCGGGATACAGCGGCACGCGCCCGTACGTCGGCTTCAGCGCGAAGATCCCGCAGAACGCCGCGGGGATGCGCACCGAGCCGCCGCCGTCCGTGCCGAGCGAGAGCGGGCCCGCGCCCACCGAGACGGCGACCGCGCTGCCCCCGCTCGAACCGCCCGAGGTGCGCGACGTGTCGTACGGATTGCGGGTGACGCCGCTCTGCGGGCCGTCCGTGACGCCCTTCCAGCCGAACTCCGGGGTCGTGGTGCGTCCGATGAACACCGCGCCGTGCTCGCGCAGGCGGGCCACCGACGGCGCGTCCTCGTTCCACTTCCCCTCCGGGCGCACGGTCAGCGAGCCGCGCAGGGTCGGCCCGTCGCGCATCAGGAGCAGGTCCTTCACCGACACGGGAACGCCGTCGACCAGGCCCTGCGGCTCGCCCCGCCGCCATCGCTCCGCACTGGCCCCGGCCTGCGCCAGAGCCGTCTCCGGCTCGATCCGGACGAACGCGTTCACCGCCGACTGGGTCTCCTCGGCCCGGCGCAGCACGGCACGGGTGGCGTCGACCGGGCTGAATTCGCCCTTGCGGTAGCCGTCGACGAGTTGTACGGCGGTGAGATCCGTGAGCTCGGTCATGCACGCTCCTCAGAAGCCAGACGGGTGGGGTGCCGTGCCATCAGTGCCCTGGGACATACCCACGTTCTTTGTCGACCACGTTCGCCAGTGGCCGTCCGGCCTCCCACGCCTCGTACAACTCGACGAACTGGGCGCCCAGTTCGTCGCGCCAGCCGATCGTGTCGCCGCTCATGTGCGGTGAGACGAGGAGGCCGGGAACCGTCCACAGCGGGCTGTCCGCGGGCAGCGGCTCCCGGTCGAAGACGTCGAGCGCCGCGCCCGCGATCCACCGGTCGGTCAGCGCCGCCACCAGGTCGCCCTCGACGACGAGGGGGCCGCGGCCGATGTTGATGAACCGCGCCGACGGCTGCATGACGCCGAAGCGTCGCGCGTCGAACATGCCGCGCGTGTCGTCCGTGAGCGGCGCCGCGCACACCACCCAGTCCGCGCGCGCGAGCAGCCGGTCGAGCTCCCCGGGCCCGTGCACGCCGGGGCGCGCGGTGCGGCCCACCAGCGCGGTGGTGATGCCGAGCGCCTCCAGCGTGCGCGCGATCGCCCGCCCGATGGGTCCCGAGCCCACCACGCACGCGCGCGTGCCCGCGATCCGCCGGGACTCGCGATGCCGCCAGCTCCGCTCGCGCTGCAGCTCCAGGGTGCGCGGCAGGTCCTTGCCCATGGCGAGCACGAGCGCGGCGACGTACTCCGCGATGGGCTGGTCGAAGACGCCGCGCGCATTGGTCACCAGCGTGTCGCAGGCGGCGAGTTCGGGGCACATCAGATGGTCCACGCCCGCGCTCGCGGTATGCACCCAGCGGGGCCTTCGCCCCTCGCCGGGCCAGGCGCGGCGCACCGCGTCGGAGGTGAAGTCCCACACGAGGAGCACGTCGGCGAGCGGCAGCCGCTCGGCGAGGGCGGTCTCGTCGGCGTGCAGGATCCGGGCCCGGCCGGTCAGGCTGCCGAGGCGCGGTGGTGGTGTCGGGGGGCCCGCGTCAAGGACGAGGACGGTCGTTTCGGACATCGAGGGGAAACCGTTTCGCAATGAGGTTCCGCTTCCCTGGCAGAGGTACGGCCGCGCCGGGTCGCAAACGCGTCGGAAACACGTGCCGGAAACCCGGTTCGGCCGTCTGAGATGTGCGGATTGACCACGCTCGCACCCGAACCTACCTTCGTCAACAGAGGCACTGCTGTACCGGCGGACCCTGTAGCCAGTACTCTCCGTGCAGCCGCTAGCACACTCTGTGCGGTACGTCCGCGCAGCATCCCCGTCCCGCCGTCCCGGCGCGTCGCCGGCATCGCTCGTCCCCGGCCTCCGGCCGGTCCCTGAACACACGCACGAACTTGGGGACTGTTCATGGACGTCTCTTTCCTCGGCGGACCGCACCCACAGCGAGGTGTAGGTGTCGTTGCCCCTTTCGATTTCGTCCTCGACCGCGAACTGTGGCGGTGGATCCCGGACGAGATCTCCCTCCATCTGACCCGTACGCCGTACGTGCCCGTCGAGGTCAGCCTCGACCTCGCTCGCCTGGTCAGTGAGCACGAGACACTCGGCGAGGCGGTCCGCGCGCTGACCGCCGCCGAGCCCGAAGTCCTCGCGTACGCCTGCACGTCGGGCAGTTTCGTCGGCGGCACCGCCGGTGAGCGCGCGATGTGCGAGGCCATGACACGGGAGGGCGCGGTCGCCTCGGTGACCACGTCGGGGGCGCTCCTGGAGGCCCTCGACGAACTGGGCGCGCGGCGCATCGCGCTCGTCACGCCCTACACCTGGTCGGTGACCCAGTCTCTGGAGGAGTACTTGGGCGAGGCCCGCGTCTCCGTGACGGCCCGCGCCTACCTCGGCCTCACCCGGCACATCTGGAAGGTCCCCTACCGCGATGTGGCGGACATGGCGCGCCGCGCGATCCAGGGCAGCGACGGAGGGGCCGACGCCCTCTTCATCAGCTGCACGAACCTCCCGACGTACGACGTCATCCCACAACTGGAAGCGGAACTGCGGATGCCGGTGATCTCCGCGAACCAGGTGACGATGTGGTCCGCCCTGCGTCGGCTGGGTACGCGTGCGGTAGGGCCCTACCAGGCACTGATCGATCCGTCGGCGCGGCCGGGCGCGATTCCGCTCGCCCCGCCGGCACCGCCGCAGGGCCTGCCCGAAGTACCACCCGCAGAAGGAGGAGGCTGGACGTGACGGCACTCGGATTTCTCTACCCGGGGAACTCGGCCGAGGACGAATACCCCCGCATGGAGCAGATGCTCGGCAGCGATGTCCGGCTGCAGGTCGTCCACACGGACATCGGTGAGGACGCGCACCGGGTCGACGCGCTGCTCGAAATGGGCTCGGACGCACGGCTCGCCGCGGGCGTCGAGGAGTTGCGGCTCTCCGGCGCCGAGGCGGTGGTGTGGGCGTGCACCAGCGGCAGCTTCGTGTACGGCTGGGAGGGCGCCCACGACCAGGTGCGCAAGCTGGCGATGGCGGCGGGCCTGCCCGCCTCGTCGACGTCGTTCGCCTTCGCCCATGCCGTACGGGAGGTCGGCGCGGTCCGCGTCGCGGTCGCGGCGACGTATCCGGAGGATGTGGCGGCCCACTTCTCCGCCTTCCTGAAGGCTGCCGGGGCGGAGGTCGTCTCGGCGCGCGGCAGCGGCATCGTCACGGCGGCCGAGGTCGGCACGTGGGGCCGCGACGAGGTGTTCGCCCTCGCCCGGGACGGCGACCACCCGGACGCGCAGGCGGTGCTCCTGCCGGACACGGCGCTGCACACGGCCGCGTACGTCACCGATCTGGAGGCCGAGCTCGGCAAACCGGTCCTGACGGCGAACCAGGTCACGGTCTGGGAGGCGCTGCGGCTGGCCCAGCGCCGGGTCAACGCGCCGGGGCTCGGCCACCTGTTCACAAGGGAGCCGGTGGTGCAGGCGGAGGGGTGAGGACGGGGCTCAGGGGCTGAGGATCAGTCTGACCACCGTTAACGTCTGGACCGACCCGGAGACGTAGTACAGGACGATGGCGCCGTCGATCGTCGCCTCCCGGCGGTCGGGGTCGTCCCGTACGGGCGTGGAGCCGTGCCCGTACGGGTCCCGGCCGATGGTCCGCACGAGCGCGGCGCGGAAGGCGTCGGGGTCGCCCATCTTGGCGAGGGTGTCGTCGGCGGGCGGCGCGTAGGTGACGCGGTGGCTCCGGCGGTGGCGAGGGCTCACGACGTGCCCCGCCTCTCGGCCTCGTCGGAGGCGAGCCGGGCGAGCCGGGCCTCGGCTTCCGGATCGGGCACGGCCTCCAGCATCCAGTGGCGCATCACGGCGTGGATCTCGTCGATCCCCGCCGCGTTGATGGCCCGGTCGAATTCGGCGCGCCGCCGCTCGGGCAGGGCGGCGCGGATGTCCGGGATGGTGTTGGGCACCTCGACCTCGACTCCGTCGACGAGGGTCTTCAGGGGATCGGCCATGGTCGGCACGGTAGTCGTGCGGGGCGACGGGGTGCGGGAAATCGGGTGGGCCGGGAATAAACGGAGTGACCCTCCTGTTGTTCCGGCCGTACCCGATCTTCCGTCAGGACCGACGCGACGTACGTACGTGTACGCGTACGTACATACGCATGCAGTGCAGGAGGCACCCCAGTGACAGTGGACCCGACCGGCGACGGCATCCGCGGCGAACGGCACGGGAGCGCGCCCGTACCGCTGTCCGTACTCGACCTCGTGACCGTCGGCGCGGGGCGCACCGCCACGGACGCGCTGCGCACCAGTGTGCGGATCGCGAAGCAGGCGGAGGCGCGGGGCTACCACCGCTACTGGGTGGCCGAGCACCACTCCATGCCGGGCGTCGCCTCGTCCTCCCCGGCCGTGATCCTCGCCCACCTGGCCGCCCACACCGACCGCATCCGGCTCGGCTCCGGCGGCGTCATGCTGCCCAACCACGCGCCGCTCGTCATCGCCGAACAGTTCGGCACGCTGGAGGCGATGGCGCCGGGCCGCGTCGACCTGGGTCTCGGCCGCGCGCCCGGCACGGACGGCGCGACCGCGGCGGCCCTGCGCCGCACGGACCGGCTGGGCGAAGGCGCCGACGAGTTCCCCCAGCAACTCGCCGAACTCACCCGCTTCCTGGACGACGACTTCCCGGACGGTCACCCCTACCGGCGCATCCACGCCGTCCCCGGGCCCATCCAGGCGACCTCGCCCGGCGGCGTCCAGTCCACGCACCGCCCGCCGCTGTGGCTGCTCGGCTCCTCCGGCTTCAGCGCGCGCCTCGCCGGTGCCCTCGGACTGCCGTTCGCCTTCGCGCACCACTTCTCCGCGCAGAACACGATCCCGGCGCTCGACCTGTACCGCGAGTCGTTCCGGCCCTCCGCGGTCCTGGATGCCCCCTACGCCCTCATCGGCGTCTCGGCGCTCGCGACCGACGACGAGAGCGAGGCCCGCCGCCAGGTCCTGGCCGCCGCCCTCAACATGGTCCGCCTGCGCACCGGCCGCCCCGGCCTCGTCCCCACCCCCGAGGAGGCGGCGGCGCACGAGTTCACCGAGATGGAGCGTGAGTTCGTCAACTCCTGGAACGCCAACGTCATCCACGGCACTCCCGACCAGGTCCGCACGGGCCTGGACGACCTGGCGAAGCGCACGGGCGCGGACGAGCTGATGATCACAGGCAACGCACACAGCGGCGAGATCCGCCTGCGCTCGTACGAACTCATCGCCGATGAGTACGGGTTGCCGTTGGCGTAGCGGGGAGGGGTGGTTTGACGGGTGCGGGTGGGTGGGGGCTGGGCGCGCCGTTCCTCGCGCCCCTGGGGGAGCCGGTGTGCTGCCGCCGTTGCCGCGGGGGGAAGCGGGGGTGTTTTGGGGGCGCGGGGAACTGCGCGAGCAACCACCGACGACTCGCACCCGCAGGCAGGCCGCCGCAGGCAGACGCGTCTGCGTGGTGCGGTGCAGCAGCCGGCGCGGCCCGCAGGGGGCTGGGCGCGCCGTTCCCCGCGCCCCTTGGGGGAGCCGGTGTGTTGCCGCCGTTGCCGCGGGGGGAAGCGGGGGTGTTTTGGGGGCGCGGGGAACTGCGCGAGCAACCACCGACGCCCCGCACCCGCGGGCAGGCCGCCGCAGGCAGACGCGTCTGCGTGGGTCCGGTTGGGATCGGCCGGTGCGGCCGATATGCGGGCTGGGCGCGCCGTTCCTCGCGCCCCTTACGGGGCGCCCCGCAACAACGTAGAGATGCGGTCCGCCGGCACGGGGCGGGAGTACAGCCACCCCTGCCCCGTATCGCAACCGATCTTCCGAAGCCGCGCAGCCTGAGCCGCAGTCTCCACGCACTCCGCCGTCACCGTAAGCCCGAGCCGGTGCGCGAGCTGGACCATCGCCTCGACGATGACCTCGTCGGCGGGGTTGGTGCGCTCCTCGCCCTCCTCGTACTGGAAGCCCCGTACGAAGGACCCGTCCAGCTTCAGCACGGACACCGGCAGCCGGCTCAGGTACGCCAGGTTCGAGTACCCCGTCCCGAAGTCGTCGATGGCGATCCGCACACCCATGTCGCTGAGCGCCTGAAGGGCCTGCAGCGGGCGCCCCGCCGAGCCCATGACGGCCGACTCGGTGAGCTCCAACTGCAGCAGGTGCGCCGGAAGCCCGGTCTCCGCCAGGATCTCCGCGACGTCCGCGACCAGGTCCGAGTCCCACACCTGCCGTACCGCCACATTGACGCTGACGAAGACCGGGTCGCGCTCGGGATGCGCCAGCTGCCAGCGCCGGGCCTGCCGGCAGGCACTCCGCAGCACCCAGCGGCCGAGCTGCACGATCGACCCGTCCTCCTCGGCGAGTCCGATGAACCGATTCGGCGTCAGCAGGCCGAACTGCGGATGCCGCCACCGTACGAGCGCCTCCACCCCGCGCACACCCTCGTCGTCGAGCCCCACCAACGGCTGGTACTCCAGGACGAATTCGTCCCGCTCGACGCCGGGCCGCAACGAGCTGGCGAGCGCCTGGCGCGTCATGCGGTGGGCGTTGCGCTCGGGGTCGAAGAGCGTCCAGCGGGCCTTGCCGTCCGTCTTCGCCCAGTACAGCGTGGTGTCGGCGGCCTGCATGAGCCCCGTCGTGGTGGTGCCCGCGGCGCGCCGCTCGACGACGCCGATGGACGCGGAGACGGAGAGCCGCTGCCCGCAGAGGTCGAACGGCTCCTGCAGGGCCGCCAGCGTCGTCTCGGCGAGGTCCACCAGCTGGTCCGTGCCGGTCGAGTCCTCGACGAGCAGCGCGAACTCGTCACCGCCCAGACGCGCGACCAGCGGCGCCGCCGCCCTGCCGTACCCGGCCCGGTCGGCGCAGCGCGTGAGCCGCTCGGCGACGGCGGCGAGCAGCCGGTCGCCGACCCGGTGGCCGAGGGTGTCGTTGACCGCCTTGAACCCGTCGAGGTCGAGGTAGCAGAGCCCGACCCGGCCGGTGCTCGTGTCGTCGTACATGCCCGCTTCGAGCGCGGCGGCGAGCCGTTCGAAGAACAGGTTGCGGTTGGGCAGCCGGGTCACCGGGTCGTGCATCTGCACATGGCGCAGCCGGGCCTGCAGCTCGCGGCGCGCGCTGATGTCGGCGGCGGCGAGGAGTACGGCCCCGCCCTTCCCGCTCCCGGCCCCGCCCCGGCCGACGGGCCCTGGGTCCGGCATCGACCCCGAGTCCGGCATGGACTCCGAGCCAAGCCCCGGCACGGGGTCCAGCTCCAGCTCCGGATCCGACATCCATGCCGATGCCGATGCCGACGCCGAGGCAGGCACAGGCGCCGAGACAGACACAGGCACATGCTCCGGCATCCGCTCCGGCATCCGCTCCGGCATCGGCGAGACCGTGATCTGCACCCACAGCGAGTGCCCGTCGGGGTGCTTCAGGCGCCGGGTGCAGCGCAGCCTTGCCTGCCGCCCGTGGAGCACCTCGCGGTACGCGTGCCAGGTGCGGGCGTCGGAGGTGAGGTCGATCAGGTCGGCGGCGACGCTTCCGGTGAGCGCCTCGGGGGCCGTGCCGAAGAGGTCGGCCAGGGCGTCGTTGGCGCTGAGGACCAGACCCTCGTGGTCGACGACGGCCAGGGGCAGTGGCGCGGCCGCGAACGCGGCGCGGTAGTCGGACCGCTCCGTGCGCCGGCGCTCCGCGCGGCGACGCTCCGTGACGTCGGTGGAGCTCCGGCCGGGTGCTGTGACCGTGGTGGGGGTGGGCCCTTCGGACGTTCCGTTCACCGCTCGCTCCCGCAGTGCAGTTGGTTCTCGAACAGGTCTCGTCGGGCGGCCGGCTGAGGCGGGCGGTGGGGGGAGGCCGGGCCCGCGCAGGAAAGTGTGCCGATCATAGAGGCTGGCCGGAGGCCCGTTCCAGCCGTACCGCCGGGGCGGACGGCGCCCGGCACCCTCGGCAGATCGTTTCTGCTCAGCCCTGAACTGATTCCGTTGCGACCCGATCGCTTGTGACGTTCCGTGAGCGTTCGGGGTGTCGCCATCCTGCCTCTCCCTCACTCGGAAGGGCCAGACCAACAGGGCGAACAGTAATAAATCATCACAAGGTGGGTGGGGTGTCCCGCATTCCGCACCCGGAGGTCGACGTGCCGCGTCAGCTCCCCCCTAGGGGACTCACCCGTGGAGGGGAGAATTCCCGTCTTCGCAGCGCCGCCGCCCTGCTCACCTCCCTGACCGCGCTGGCCGCCACCTCCCTGGTCGCCGGTCCCGCGAACGCCGACGCCACCGCGGGACCGTGCGCCCTGAGCCGCACCTCCGCGCACCACTCGGAGGGCCTCGACACCTGGAACACCGCCTACCCGCGCCCGGTCAGGACCCTGAACGCCGTCATGGTGTTCCTCTCCTTCCCGGACTCCCCGCCGCTGACCACCCCCGGGGAGCTCGCCGCCGACTACTTCCCGGCCACCGGCCAGTTCTTCGAACGCGCCTCGTACGGCAAGTTCAGACTGGCCCCGCATCCGCAGCGCGAGTGGGTCGAGATGCCGCAGGGCTCCCTGTCGTACGCCATACAGCGCGACTGGAACGCCAAGCGCCGCGCCGCCTATCTGCGCGACGCGGTGACGGCCGCCGACCCGCAGGTCGATTTCTCCCGGTACGACGTCATCTACTTCGTGGCCGACCCCGACGCGCCCGGCGTCGACTCGGACGCCACGAAGGTGGTGAACCTCGACCGGCCGATGCGGGCCGACGGCACGGACATCCGGCGCATCGTGACCGTCTTCGAGCGCCACCCGCCGGACCGCAACGTCCTGGCCCACGAGACGGGCCACGTCTTCGACCTGCCCGACCTGTACCACCGGCCGACCGACGGCAAGGGTGACTGGGACACCTACGTCGGCGACTGGGACGTCATGGGCAGCCAGTTCGGCCTCGCCCCCGACCTCTTCGGCTGGCACAAGTGGAAGCTCGGCTGGCTGGAGCGGCGGCAGGTGCGGTGCCTGGGCGCGGGGACCCAGCGGCTGACCCTGGACCCGTTGGCGGCGCCGCCGGTGCCCGGCGCCCTCGGCGGCACCCGGCTCGCCGTCGTCCGTACGGGCCGGGGCACGGCACTCGCCCTGGAGGCGCGCGGCGCCGTGGCCAACGACCGGGCGACGTGCACGGAGGGGATCCTCCTCTACCGGGTGCGGAGCGGGGCGGCGTCGGGCGGTGGCCCCGTCGAGGTGGTCGACGCCCACCCGGACTCGGAGTCCTGCTGGGGCGACTCGGTCTATCCGCAGCTGGCGGACGCCCCGGTGCGGGCGGGGGAGAGCTTCACGGTGCCCGGCGACGACGTACGCGTCGAGGTGGCGGGGCGGACGGCTTCCGGGGCCTGGACGGTGAAGGTGACGACGGGCTGAGAGCGGGTCCAGGTGTCGGGCTGATAGCCGGTCCGAGCGTCGGGCTATGAGCCGGTCCCGTCGGCATCGGCCGGGCATACGCGAGAAGCCCCCCGCTTCCGCGAGGGGCTTCTCACCGTCTGTGCGCCGCCAGGGACTCGAACCCCGGACCCGCTGATTAAGAGTCAGCTGCTCTAACCAACTGAGCTAGCGGCGCCTGCTGACGTCGTAGACCTTAGCACTCTGATCGCCGCGAGGAAAAATCGATATGCGGACCGCGGAGGAGGCCGCCGACCCGGCCGCCGACCTGGCCGCCCGTACACAGGCCCAGAGGATCACCTCCGGCCCCGGGAGCCACGGGTGGCGGGTGTCGGGGGCCACAAGCCACCGCGAACCGAGCCGGCCGCCGGGTGTGGCGCCCGGGGCGTCGGTGACGGCCGTGAGGGGTGGCACGGTGACCGCGTCCCCGGTGCCGTGACAGAGCACGGACGGGACGGCGGCGCCCCACTCCTCCCACTCCAGGAGGGCGGGCAGGCGCTGGGCGGTGCCGGGGGCGGTGAAGAGCAGGACGCGCCCGCGATGGGCGGCGACCGGCCCCGAACCCGGCCCCTCGCCCCATAACCGGTCGAGCATCCGCCGCCCGAAGACCGCGGGGACGCTCACCACGTCGAAGGCCGAGCCGCAGGGGAGTACGGCGGGGGCGGTGGGCTCGCTCCGCCAGAGGGCGAGGGCGCTGCGCGGGTACGCCTCCGCGGACGCGAGCCAGGCGGCCCCTTGGGCGGTGACGGCACAGGCGTCATGGGTGTGGAGGGAAGTACTGCTCATGCCAGGTACATGTACCGGTAGTGAGGGGTTCATCTCCGAGAGTTGCGGGAAATCGGGACAGCGAGGTGTGGAGAGGAGTACCTTGCCCCTCTGGCATATGCCACCAGATCCCTCGCGATCCGGCCGCCCGGCCCCCGGTCGCCTCGGCCCTCCGGGCCACCGGCGCCCCGCCCGCGCCCCCTCGGCTACCGCTTCTCGGCGCCGCCCCGCAGCAGGTCCCGCCCGAACTCGACCATCTTCTTCGCGTAGTCCTCGGTCCACTCGGCGCGCTCCGCGATCAGCGCGAGCGTCAGCCGGTCGAAACGGCGGGGGTCGGCGAGCTGCGCGGCCGCGATCGCCTGGAACTCGACGGACCGGTCCGCCGCGGCGCGGAACGCGTGGGCCAGCTCGGTCGCACGATCGAGGAGTTCGCGCGGGTCGTCCATCGACTCCAGGTCGAAGAAGTGCTCGGGATCACCGGTGGCTTCCGCCGGTTCGAAGAGCAGGGGCGCGGGTCGCATGCGCTGTTCGGTCCGGGGCCGCTCGGGCTCCGCCATGGTTGATCCTCCTCGTACGGGGGCGCGCCGTTCCTGCGGCGTCCGGCCGTCTCCCATTGTCCCCTGCCGCGCAAGTACGCGGTCGCGCTCTCAGAGCCTGTGTCATATCCCCGGCCGGGTGGTCGCCGTCTGGCACGCACGCTCGCCGCGTTGCCGAAAAGCCCTAGTAGCTCCGCTACAAGGACTTCCCGGCGCCTTGCGATCGCACGCACCAGACGACGCCCACTGATCCGGCCGGGGATATGACACAGGCTCTCAGGGGCGCCCCGGAGGGCGTTCCAGGGGCGCGGGGAACCCCGCGAGCAACCACGAACAGCCCGCAGCCCGACTCCATGGCCGCCACCGGCGGCGTGCCGGACTCCGTCCGGGGCGGGGCTATCGCGTCGGGCAGGGAAGTTCCGGCACGGCCCGATTCGGCGAGCAGCACACCAGGGCCAGGGACAGGAACGAGGGTCGTTCGAGGTAGCAGCCGTGCGACACGTCACCACCCCAACCGAGCCGTTCAGCGGCGGAGTGGACCAGTATCGCCAGCCGCGTACTGTCGCGGTCGGCTTCAGAATCGAACCGGGGCGCGTACTCGGTGAGCTGTTCCCCGAGCCATTGCGCGGCTTCCTTCGGTTCCTCCCACGTGCCGCGTACCAGCTTCCTGGGCTTGATGAGCCAGTACGCCGTTTCGAGCGGCGGAAGGTCCACGATGGGAAACTCCGCCTTCACTTCTTTGTACCGCTGGATCAGCTCCGGCTTGTCGGCCGGTGGTGGGTCAGGGTGCGGAGGCCGTCGCAGGGCCTCGTCGTCGAACCGTTGCTTGGAGCCGGTCCACAGGTAGCCGTGGTGGTGCAACTGTCGTCCCGTTCAGTGCAGGAAGAAGAGGGGCGCCCGACCGGCCCTGTCTCTCGGGGGTGAGTCAGGGCCAGGGGGCGCCAGGGATGGCCGTCAGGCGGACAGGCCGAAGCGGGCCGGGTCGATACCGGCCGCGTTCAGTTCCTCGGTGGTGAAGCGCAACGGCTCCGCACCGGGCCGTTTGCTGTCGCCCAACGCCCACGCGTGGGGGCCGATCTTCGCGAGCGTGGCGCAGGCCTCGCCGTCGGGGTGTGTGTTGCCTCCGCACGCCTTGTGGAAGGTGGCGCCTTCGATAGGCAGGCTGTACAGGTCGGTTCCGGGCATGGGTATGCCTTCCTGTGAGGTCAAAGACGAGACAGACTCAGAGCTGGTACTGATCCGACTTCGACACGTACACAACGCCAGGGGCAAGGGCCGTCGCCGACTCCCGAAAGAGCTCGCGCAGCACCGACCTGGAGTTGTCGCGCATCGCATTGGTCAAGTTGTCGGCCAGTAAGGCCGCCTCGGACGGGAGCAGAATCATTTCCGTGTCTGCCATATGCCGACCGTTCTTCGTCAGCCACACAGGAACGCGAATTTTCCCATCAGCATCCCGGTATGCCGGACGGCTCGGGATCGGGTCCATCCGCCAACCCTGCGGGGCCCTCTGTCTCTGGTGCTTCGGTTCGGACGGCATGAGTACATCCTCGGACTGCCAGCGAGGGACCTCTAGCCTCTTTCCCGTTGTCTCAAGAAGTCATCTCGGAGCCCTGCAACGAAGGCCCGCATTTCCTCACCCACGAGAGCCGTGCTCTCGAAACCAACGAACTTACTCACGTACAGCTCGACGTCTCTGGCTTCGGTAGTGGTGATCTCGGCGTGAGGGATTTCGACAATGGCTAGGTTTGTATCGAAAAGAACGAACGAGGAGCCAGGTAAGTCAGTCATAGGTGCCGACAGGGGAAGTACCCCGATACCCACATTCGGCATTCTCGACATAGTAATGAGCTTGTCTAGCTGCGCTGCCAGCATCGAGGGGCGAACGATTCTCCACCTGAGTACGGACTCAGTGATCACGAACCGAAAGGTTCGGCCGGTGCCGTGCAGGACCTCTTGCCGGAGCAGACGTGCACCCATCATCTTCTCTAGGGCGCCTTGCGTGTAGCCGTGCCTGCTAAGGATGGCGCGGGCGTATTCGGGGGTCTGGAGTAGGCCAGGAATGCATGACGGCTGAAAGAGCCGCATGAGGGTCGTCTGAGCCTCTATCGCCCGGATCTCGTCCTGGTGCTTGTGGAGCCCGGTACGCCGCAGGATGCGCCACGCCGTCGCCTCCGTCGCCGCCTTACGGGCAGCTTCGGTAAGTCGGGCCTTGACCTCCTCCGAGACCTCCAAGGCCGTGAGGATGCGCTCCACGTCTATCAGACTCGGCGCAAGCGCTTCGTTCTCAATCTTGCTGAGCTTGCTTGGAGACATGACAGCGCTACGGGCGACCGCCTTAGCCTGCTTTCCGCTGGCTTCTCGCAGTTCCCGTAGCGCCCGACCGATATTGATGTTGTTCACGCTGGCTTGTGCTGCTCCCACCAGTCGCGGAACGGGATAGCGTTACTCAGGGCTGCGTCTCGGTACTCTAGCCATTCCTGCGCCTGCTCCTCGGGGGCCAGTTCTGCGCCTAGAAATTCTCCGCCGTCGCCGTACTGCATAGTCACGACCGAGCGTTCATCGAAGGCCCAGAAGTCCGGCACACCTTCTAGAGGGCTCGGCTGTTCGGTGGTGTCGAGGATGAAGAACTCTTCCCCGGCTTCCTGGTTTCGGACGTAACCCCATCCGAGTTCGAACCGCAGGTAATCGCTCAAGGGGCGAGCCAGGATGTGCACGCGGTACATGCGCTTACCGGCTTGTGTGGCGTCCCGTACGGTCGTGACCCAACCGGCTGACTTGTACTCTTCCGGCTGCGGCTTACCGGCCAAGAATGCGTGGTAAGCGTTGACCCCGCCCGACTTGCTGTAGTCGTCCAGGGTCTCAAGCCGGAACGCTTCCCGCTGAAATTCCTTGAAGAGGTTCCCGAAGTCTTCAGGCGAGATGTTCACGGGCCACCCTCAAAAGCAGAGACACGGGGATACGCACGGCGGTTTCGTTGTTCGGTAGCTGCATGGTGGTGAGCGCTTCCTCGTCGTCCACCTTGAAGCCCTGCACTAAGACGTTCTCGGTGCCCTCTACCGCCCACACGGTCGGGCACGGCCCCTCGTCACATTCGCTTGCAAGCTGGTTGAGCTTCACTGGCTAACCCCCTGCGTAGGTCAGTGTCCTGTTCGATCCTCGCGACGCTGTGACAGCCGGGTCAAGGTGGCCCAGTTGAGAGAACAGGAAACTCGGGACGGTAGCCCACATACGGTCGTCACGAGGAAGGGAAGGAAGCTGCCTCGTCCGTGGGCGGTCTCATGACCCACGCATGACCAACAGCGGTCCGAACGCCGGACCGTGTACGGCGCAGGCCGCACGCTGGTTCAGGGACGCCACACCACGCGATGTTCGGACAAGTGATCCCACGTGGTAAACATTGCATCCCAGCCGTCCGGGAACTTCACCGTGACGCCCAGCTGGACCGGTTCCGTCGACGGGTGGTCGTCAAGCAGGGCGCTGACGCCCGCGCGGCAGACCACGATGCAGGCGTGCCGGTGGCGCGACGCCAGTACGCAGAGGCGGCCCGTCTCCAGGTGGAA
This sequence comes from Streptomyces sp. NPDC044106, assembly GCF_056433985.1. Classification (NCBI taxonomy): domain Bacteria; kingdom Bacillati; phylum Actinomycetota; class Actinomycetes; order Kitasatosporales; family Streptomycetaceae; genus Streptomyces; species Streptomyces sp. NPDC044106. Next base: position 194,196 of record NZ_JBWKFZ010000006.1, on the reverse strand, counting down.
GGCGGTCGCGTCGGGGCGGCCCGAGAGCGGGTGCAGGACGACCGTCACGTCGTACTCGCGGCCCTGGAGGCGGTTGGCCGTGTCCACCGTGACGTCCAGGACGCCAAGATCGGCGAGGGCCGCGCGGACCGCCGCCGCCTGGTCGCGGTGGGCGGTGCCGACCGCGATGCGGTCGGCGGTGAGAGGCGCGGGGTCGGGGCCGCGCTCCGACGTGGCGGCGCCCCCGCGGTCGAGGAGGCGGCGGACGACCTGGGCCAGCGCGTGGACCGCCTCGGGATCCGTGCGCGGCGTGTTGCGCGCGGGCAGTTCGAGGAGCCCCCAGCCCGACTCCGCCGCCTCGTCGATCACCCGGTCCGGACCCGAACCGTCCGACGGCACCGCGAAGACCAGCGAACGGTCCCCGTGGCCCGTGCCGCTGCGGAAGGGCGTGTACGGGTAGAACGCGTCGGAGACGAGGGGCGCGGCCGAGGCGGGAAGCCGCCAGGAGACCGGGAGGCGGTGCTGCGGCAGTTCGGGATTGTGGGCGAGGAGGGTGGTCACGGCCGAGGCCGAGGGATCGTACGACAGACCCGCCCACTGCTCCGCGCCGACGATCGAGAACGGATCCAGCTGCCCCGGATCGCCCACGAACAGCGCCCGCTCGAAGAGGCCCGCCACGGCGAGCAGCGCGTCCGAACGCATCTGGTACGCCTCGTCGACGATGGCGTGGCCCCACGGCGCGTCCAGCTGGTCGGCCTTGACGTGCGCCCACTTCGCGGCCGTCGAGATGACGACGTCCAGACCCGCGAGATCCCCCGCCTTCGTCGACTTGCGTACGTTCGCCAGGTCGTCGAGCGCCTTGTCGTACGGGTCGGCGTCGCTGCTGTGCAGACGGCCGACCGGAAGCTCGGGGTCCTTCTCGGCGAGGCGTAGGACCAGGTCGTCGACCTGCGCGTTCGTCTGCGCGATGATCATCAATGGGCGCCCGGCCGCAGCCAGTTCACGGGCCGCGCGGACCACGAGTGTCGACTTTCCCGCGCCGGGCGGGGAGTCCACCACGACGCCGCGGTGCGTGCCGTGCAGCGTGTCGTGGAGGATCGCCTCCGTGGCGCGCGCGGCGTCGGCGCCGGGGTCACAGGCGCCGCCCGCGGGCGGGGCGAGCTGCATCACAGGATGTCCTCCGCGGTGACGGGGTCGGGGCTCTGCGCGCGGGCCGGGTCCGTGGTGTCGGCGGGCGGTCCGCCGTGCGTCCACGGGGTGGCCTCCGGATCAGGCAGTTTGGGGCCGCCGCGCTGCTCGTGCTCGAAGAGGGTCCAGCAGATCCGGTCGCCCTTCTCGGGCACGGACCCCTGATCGGGCTCCTTGCCGCGACCCATCTTGTCGGTGAGGCGCAGCACGACGGCACCCTCCCCTTCGTACGCCACGAACTCCGCGGTCTGCGGCTTGCCCTGGAGCGAGCGGTACACCTTCGTGCGCTCGCCGAGGTGCGGCCGGTCGTCCGTGCGGACGGTGACGAGGGGACGCGGGCGCGGGCTCTTGGCCTCGCTGTACGCCATGACGACCTCCGTCACCTCACCGGCGAAGGCCTCGCCCGCGAGGCGGCGGCCCGCCATCACCAGGGGATCGTCGAGGGCTTCCTGGGCGTCCAGGCGCGCCTGTTCGCGCTCGCGGGTCGCCAGCTTGTTGGCCGCGGTGACCGCGTCGTCGACGCGCGGCTGCGGCGGCTCGCCCGCCGTCACGCGGTCGCGGTGCCCGGTGAACGACCAGCGGTCGCGGGTCCACCGCTCGGCGGCGCGCGGGGCCTCGGGGAGCGTGCACAGGGCGTCGAGACCGCGCCATACCGCGTCCCAGGTGGGACGCGTCCTGCTCTCGATGAGGGCGTGGATCTCCCGCTCGGCGGCGGTCAGCGCGGCCAGCCGCCGGTCGGCCTCGACGCCGTCCTCCGCGGCGGCAAGGGCGGTGCGCGCGCGGTCGTAGCGCTCCATGGCCGGGGCGAGCAGGTCGTTGTCGAACGCCGGGTCGGTGGCCGGTCCCGCGGGTGGGCACAGCAGCTGGCCGTCCCGGTCGCGGGCCAGTTCGGCGCGGAGCGCGGCCTCGGCGCCCGAGGTGCCCTCCGGGGCCTCGATCCAGGCGAGCAGGGCGCCCAGATGCTGGTCCTCAAGGCTGGACTGGCCGGTCGCCCAGTGCCGGGAGAGCAGCTCGGTCATGGCGACGAGCAGCGACGAACCGGGGACGCGGGCGCGCTCCCCGAAATGCGTCAGCCAGCGGCCGAGGAGGGGGACGCGGGGCGGCGCAGGGTAGGGCGCCTCGGGGTCCTGCTCGGCGGTGCGGCGAAAGCGCATGGAGCGGCCGAGGAGCCGTACGAACTCGATGCCGGCCCGGCTCGGGACGATCAGCTGCGGGGCGTCCGCGCAGAGCTCGACCTCGACCTTGACGCGTTTGCCGGTCTCCGGGTCGGTCTCGTTCCGCTCGGCGGCCTCGACGTCCTGCGCGAAACTGTCGACGTACGGCAGGACGACCTCGGCGAGCTGCGCGAGGAACGCGAAGCGCAGGTCGCGGTCGCGGGGCTGCGGGACGGTCAGGAGGCGGGGCGAGGTCCGCTCGGTCCCGACGAGCGCGCCGAGCGGCGCACCCGTCTCGCCCGCGGTGGTGAGCGGCACGAGGACGAGGGGCCGCTGCGAGATGTGCCGGTGCCGGACGGTGGCCCGCGGCTGGGCCCGCCCGGTACTGACCGCCTCAAGGCGGGCGAGGGTGTCGATCAGCGACATGGGCAGCCCCTTGCGGAGAACGGGTGGGTGGGTGAGGAGAACCCGCCGCGAAGTGGCAGGGCAGCCGGCCGCCCCACAACGGAAGCCCCACCCGGAAAGACGCCCACAAGAGCCGGCCTCAGCAAGAGCCACCCCCCAAGGCGCCCCCGCCGGACACCGCGGCCCTGCGCAGCCCCGCCGCCCGGCGCAACGCCGCGACCGCCGGGTCCGCCGGATCCCCCGCCGTCCCCGCGGCCGCCGCGAGAACCTCGCCGATGGTGCTCAGGCCGCCGAGCTCACCGCGGATCGAGCGCCCCAGGGCTGTCACGTCGCCCCGCGCGCGGGCCCGGTCCCGGCAGTGGAAGGCCAGCTCGCAGGCGGCCAGGCACTCGGGCGCGTACGTCGCGGGGACCGACTCGACCGCCGCGGCCAGCTCGTCGGCCGGGCGCCGCACGTCGAACGTGGTGCCTTCGGGGAGCTCCGCCGCGATGTCCTCGACCCGGGTCAGCCGCTCCAGCTGGCGACGGGTGACCGACAGCTGCTTGCGTACGTCGATCGCGGACGCGGCCAGCAGGTTGGAGAAGTCCTTGGGGCAGACGAGGAGGACGTGGTGCCGGACGTGGGGCGCCGGGTCCATGCGCCCGGCCACCCGCTCCAGCGCCAGTGCGTACACCGCGGCCTGGCGCGCGGCCGCGCCGACCTTCGCGGCGTCCGCCGAGCCGTCGATCATCGGGAAGGACTTGATCTCGACGACCGTCCAGGTGCCGTCCGGGTGGACGACCACCGCGTCCGGTTCGAGGAAGGCGGGCGTCCCGGCGACGTCCAGGGCCAGCATGGGGTGGTCGAGAAGCGTCCAGCCGCCGGACCCGGTGGCCTCCCGCAGCGCGAGCGCGGTGCGCGCGGCGCGGCCCTCGGGGCCCGCGGCGGACAGATCGGGCACGGAGGATTCGCCGGGCACGGGCTCGGGTCCGCCGCCCAGCCGGCCGTGGGTCAGCCGCAGCAGCTCCGCGCCGCCGTCGGCCTTGACCCGCGCCTCGAAGGCATTGCCCCGGATGAACGCGAACTGCGACTGGCCGAAGCCGGAGGGCGAGCCGAGCGACTGCGCGAGCGCCGTCTTGTCCACGCCCGCGCCGTCGAGCAGCGCGCGCCGTCTGCACCCCGGGTTGGCCGCGAGCGCGGCCAGGGCCCGGGCGTCCAGCGGTCGCGCGGGGAGATCCGCGCCGCGCAGCTCAGTGAGCCGGTGCCGGAGCGCCGTCCGCCGCTTCGGCCGGTCGGCCTGCCTCGGCCGGGCGGGCACTCGGCTCGGCGCCGGCGGCGGCACTCTGCTTGCGCTGTCGGGGAATTCGCTCACCTGCCGAAGTCTGGCACCCGGCACTGACAATTGAGGGCTCTGTGGTGGACGAGGTCGCGGAGGAGGACAGGAAACGCGCCCTGAGCCGGTTCGTCACCGGGTCCGTGAGCTGCCGCACGGGGCGTACGAGCAGGAGTCCGACACCCATCACGGCGACGCCCGCGAGCGCGTCGAAGAAGTAGTGGTTGGCGGTGCCCATCACCACGATCGTCGTGATGAGCGGGTAGGCGACCGCGGCCACCTTGGTCAGCGGCGAGCGCCCGCAGCGCCACAGCATCACACCGCACCACAGCGCCCACCCGACGTGCAGGCTCGGCATGGCCGCGTACTGGTTCGTCATCCCGCCGAGGCCGCGGGGCGCGCTCGCCTCGCCGCCCCACCAGCCGAAGTCGCTGTACTGCGCCATGGTGTCGACGAATCCGTGGCCCCCGCTCAGCAGCCGGGGCGGGCAGGTCGGCAGGAGCGTGAAGCCGATCAGGCCGATCATGGTGGAGATCATCAGCCACGCGCGTGCCGCGCGGTAGCGGACCGCGTGGCTGCGGAACAGCCAGATCAGGACGGCCGGCGTGACCAGGTAGTGCAGCGACGCGTACCAGAAGTCCGCGGGGACGCCGATCCAGGCGTTGGCCGTGAAGAGACGGTTCAGCGGGCTCTCCGCGTTGAGCCGCAGGAACTGCTCGACCCGGAGGATTCCCACCCCGTGGTCGACCGCGCTGGCGACGTCGCCACGGACGACCAGCCGTCCGGCCGAGTACGCGGCGTACACCAGCACGAGCAGTGGCAGCTCGGTCCACCAGCGAAGCCGGTGCCCGGTTGTGCCCGTCGTGGCCGGCACGTCGGTCTTCGGCATCCGGTCGGTCCCCCATCATCTCTGTTCATGCGGCGTATGCCGCGGCCTCACTTTACGGCGTACGCACAGGCCGTCGAGGCGTCCCCCGGCCGACTAAGACGCAGAGATCGGCACAGGGGTTGCCAAGGAGGGCGGTCGGTCGAATCCTGCCGCGTTCCGGGTGGGTGATGATGGAGGGAACAGGCGCCGACTGTCTGTAAAAAGCATCAAAAGTCCCGTCGGCCTGTGCGGCGGACGGGCGCGCGTACGACTTGGAGAGATCCCCATGGCACCCCGCATCCTGCTGGCCCGGCACGGACAGACGGAATGGTCACTGTCCGGGAAGCACACCGGCAGGACCGACATCCCCCTCCTGAAGGAGGGGCGCCGCGGTGCCGAACTCCTGGGCGAGCGGCTGCACCGCGCGCCCTACGACGGCCTCCCGGACGTCGAGGTGCGCACGAGCCCGCTCTCCCGCGCGCGGGAGACGTGCGAGATCGCCGGCTTCGGTGACCGCGCCACCGCCTGGGACGCGCTCATGGAGTTCGACTACGGCGCGTACGACGGCATGACCCCCGCGGACATCCAGGCGGTCCGCCCCGGCTGGTTCATCTGGCGCGACGGCGTTCCCGACGGCGAGACGCTGGAGCAGGTCGCCGCGCGCGCGGATGAGGTCGTCGACTGGGCCAGGAGCGCCGACCGCGATGTGCTGGTCTTCGCGCACGGCCACATCCTGCGGGTCATCGGCGCCCGCTGGCTGGGCCTCGGCATCGAGTTCGCGGCCCGCGTCCGCCTCAACCCGACATCCCTCTCGACTCTCGGCTGGGCCTACGGAGAGCCCGCCATCGAGTCGTGGAACGAGACGGGCCACCTGGCTTGACCCGACCCCCCTGCACGCACCGCTGATACCGCTGATACCGCTGATACCGCTACGTCCGCGCGGTGCGCAGGCGCGCGTGCTTCTCCAGGAAGTCGCTCACCTCGGCGTTGTCGCGGTGCGGCAGGAGCACCCGCGCCGTCGTGGCCAGCATCGACTGGATGCGCGAGGACTGCACCTCGCCGAGGAGCGCGAGGACCTCGAGCCCCGCCGTCGCGGCCTCGTCGGGACGGCCCGCGCGGGCCAGGTCGTCGGCGAGCTCGGCGGTGTAGAGGGCGATGTTCCGGGTGAACTGAGGGGTCTGCGAGGAGGCGGTGGCCGCCGCGAGCCGGGCGTGCCCCGCGGCCCGCGCCCACTCGCCGAGCGCCGACCAGCACTGCGCCTCGAGGCCCGCGAGCTCGGCCGGGCCGTAGAAGGTCATCCACTCCGGGTCGTCGTCGCAGGCCCCCCGGTCGAAGAGGCCGTGGGCGCGGATGAGTGCCTGCTCGCAGCCCGAGCGGTCGCCGAGCCCGGCCCACCCCCCGGCCTCCCGCAGCGCGAGGAGCGAGAGCAGCCGGTGCGAGCCGAGCCGGCGGGCGGCGCGGGTCGCCGCCTGCGCGGCCCGCACCGCCTCCCGGGGGCGGCCCGCGTCCCGCGCGAGGAAGGCCGTGTTGCAGAAGGCGTGCGCCTCCAGGGCGTCGTCCCCGCAGACCCGGGCCGTAGCGAGGGCCTCGGCGTAGTGCGAGCGGGCGTCGTCGAAGCGGCCCGAGTCGTGCGCCAGCCAGCCGACGGAGATGGCCAGTTCACCGGCGCCCGCGTGCAGCCGGTCCGAGGTGGACTGGCGGGTGGTGGTCCCGGCGTCGAGCAGGGTGTAGGCGGTGCGCAGGGGCGCCGCCGCGCGCCGGTAGAGGCCGTCGGCGCCGTGCCGGTCGTCGAGCAGCCTGATCTTGCGGACGGCCGCCTCGACCGCGCCGGCCTCGGCGTCGCCGACCTTGCGCCCGCGCAGCGCGGCCGCCTCCGCCGGGCCGCCCAGCGTGAGCCCGATGGGCCCGAGGGCCGCGACCACGGTGGCCGTCGAGCCGGTCATGAATGCGCGACGCTGCACGTCGCTCTCCTCGTGGGTCTGGACCGCGTACGGATCACAGGCGTGAGGGTCGGACCCGGACGGATGGGACTCGTACGGATGAATCGTGGTCGGTGGTCGGTTCGTTGTGCCGGTCCCGATGGTGCCGTTGAGCGCAGGCGCGTCGGGTTCGGCGTGCACATGCCTTCCGCGCACCAGGGCGCGGGGGGCGAATCCGAGGTCCGTCAGCGTCCTGCCCGGGAACATGTGCAGGAACACGCGTTCGTAGGCGTAGTTGGGGCAACGGATCTCGCCCGCCTCCACGCGTCCGACGTAGCGCGCGTCGCAGCTGACCCGCTCGCCGATCTCGCGGGCGGAGCGCCGCACCGCCGCGGCGAACTCGCCCGGCGAGCGCCGCCCGCGGAGCTGGCGGAAGACGAGGTTCGGTCGTGGGGACTGAGTTGACGATGCCATCGGTGAGGACGCCATGGCCGGACCCTCTCGTGCGGACCGTGCCGGAGTGTGCCCACGCTCGCGCACCGGGTTCCGCGCCCGCGCACTGGACCTCGCGGCGCTGCCCCTGTTCCGGCAGAGCACGAAGGTACCGGCTGTGACGGGCCCGACACACAGTGTTTGGCTACAAACCGGATATCTCACACCTCATCCGCCATGAACTGCCATCCTTTGCGGCGGCGCGCCGCAGTGCCTGTTGACGCCGAATCGCGTTGAACCACGAAGAGCGGGAGTCAGGCGGTCCCGCACTCGCGAGGAGGATCCCCTTGTTGGAGATCGGCATGGAGAACAGCGACTCCCGTACGAAGAACGGCGTGCCACCGGCCTCCCTGACGACAGCCCGGCACCGGCCATCCCAGGACCGCAGCGCCCCGCCGGGCCCGGTGCCCCGCGAAGAGGAGGGCTGCGACCTCGTCACGGTCCCGGCCAGGCAGGGGCTCGAAGCGGTCGACATCCTGCGCCGCGGCGCGGGCGACACCGTCGGCCCCGTGCTGCACGACGGGGGCTGCGACACCCTCGGCTTCCTGGTGCCGCCCGGCACCGCCGACGGCTGGGACCTGCCGGGCAGCGCCTGCACCCAGACCTTCGGGCGCGGCCTGAGTGTCCATGCCGAGCCGGAGCCGGGCCCCGACGGCCCCGTCGTCCCCGAGCCGCCGGTCGCGGGCACCGGCTGGCTGCTGCCCCCGGACGGTGAGAGCGACCCCGTGACCGACCCGGCCGTCCTGCGGGCCGCGCTCGGCCAGGCCGCCCGCACCATCGAGGCCGCCGACAACTGCCGCTGACCGGGAAACCGCCGCCGACCTGCGCCCCCGCACCACCCCGCGGGCCGCCCCGCCCCCGTACGCCGATAATGGCCGGATGGCAAGGAACAAGCGGTCCCGGGAAGCACGGGAGGCCGTCGTCGAGGATGTGGACGGCGGGCTCGCCGAACTCATGCCGGACCGGGACAGGCCCCGCGCCTGGACGCTGCTCGTGGACGGCGCCCCACAGTCCCACGTCGACCTCGACGACCCCGCGTACCTCGACTTCGAGTACCAGCGCAGGATCGGCCACATCGCCGACCTCGCCGCCCCGCCCGGCAAACCGGTCCACGCCCTGCACCTCGGCGGCGGCGCCTTCACCCTCGCCCGCTACATAGCCGCGACCCGCCCCCGCTCCACCCAGCAGATCGTCGAGCGCGACACCGCCCTCATCCAGCTCGTCCGCCGCGAACTGCCCCTGGACCCCCAGAGCCGCATACGCGTGCGCGGCACCGACGCCCGCGACGGCCTCGCCAAGATCGCCGACGGCTGGGCCGACCTCGTCATAGCCGACGTCTTCAGCGGGGCACGCACCCCCGCGCACCTCACGAGCACCGAATTCCTCACCGACGTACGCAGGGTCCTCAAGCCCGGCGGGTACTACGCCGCCAACCTCGCCGACGGCCCGCCCCTGGCCCACCTGCGCGGCCAGATAGCCACCGCGGCCGCGCTCTTCCCCGAACTCGCGCTCGCCGCCGACCCGGCCGTGCTGCGCGGCAAGCGCTTCGGCAACGCCGTACTGCTCTGCTCCGACCACCCGCTGCCCGTCGCCGAGCTGACCCGGCGCTGCGCGGGCGACCCGCACCCCGGCAGGGTCGAACACGGCCGCGGGCTCAAGGACTTCAGCGGCGGAGCGACGGCCGTTTCGGACGCCGGCGCGGTCGCCTCACCGGCGCCGCCCCCCTCGGTCTTCCGCTGACGGCGGCGCGGTCCGGTCCCTTGGGGACCGCACTGCCCGACTCCCGCCCGCTCAGTACTTGTTGATCTCCACACGCGGCGCCGTGTCGTGCCAGGTGCAGAAGACCGAGACCCGGGCCGCGCCCCCGGTGAACTCCACCCGGACCCACTTGTCCTGCTTCCACGTCTGCACCGACCAGCCCGTCGCCGGGGTCGCCGAGACCAGCGTCGCGGAGTCCCTGCCGAGGTCGAGGACGACCCGGCCGCCGTCGGTGTTGTAGCTCTTCACCGTGCCCGTACTGGAGGTCGTGGGCGGCGGCGACGGCTTGTCGACGTGCGTTCCGGACGGGTCGGGCGAAAGCGGCGCCTTCGACGCCTTGTGGGGCTTCGGGGACTTTGGGGGCTTCGAGGGCTTCTCGGTCGGCGTGGACACGGGGCGGTGCGTCGAGGAGGCCAGCGGATCCGCGCGACCGCCGTCGTCGCCCGCCAGGGGCAGGGCGCGCGGCGGGTCGTACGCGGTGCCCGCCATCACCGTGTGGACGCCCCACCAGGACAGCGTGACCGCCGCGCCCGTGGCGAGCGACCAGGCGATTGTGTGTACGAGTCCTCTGCGCATCGCGGGCCATACTGCACCACGCCTCGCGCAGCTGTCCCGCGGGACGGCCGGGCCCCGCGCTTCCCGGTGGGGGAGCGTCCCGGAGAGGACCGCGTTCCTCCGTATGGCGTACGGTGCCGCCCATGGCAAGTGTGCTCGTCGTCGAGGATGACCAGTTCGTACGCTCCGCCCTCATCCGGCATCTGACCGAGGCGTCGCACACCGTGCGCAGCGTCGGCACCGCCCTGGAGGCGCTGCGGGAGGTCGCGCATTACCGCTTCGACGTGGTGATCCTGGACCTCGGACTGCCCGACCTCGACGGGTCGGAGGCGCTGAAGATGCTGCGCGGCATCACGGACGTCCCCGTGATCATCGCGACCGCGCGGGACGACGAGACGGAGATCGTCCGGCTCCTGAACGACGGCGCCGACGACTACCTCACCAAGCCGTTCTCCGTGGAGCACCTCTCCGCGCGGATGGCGGCCGTGCTGCGCCGCGTGCGCGTCCCGGCCGGCGAGGGGCCGCCGAACGACGTCCTCCAGGTCGGCGGCCTCACCATCGACCCGCTGCGGCGCCAGGCCGATCTTGACGGGGCCCGGCTCGACCTGACCCGGCGCGAGTTCGACCTGCTCGCCTTCCTCGCCGGGCGGCCCGGCGTCGTCGTGCCGCGCAAGGAACTGCTCGCCGAGGTCTGGCAGCAGAGCTACGGCGACGACCAGACCATCGACGTACACCTGTCGTGGCTGCGGCGGAAGCTGGGCGAGACGGCCGCCCGCCCGCGCTACCTCCACACCCTGCGCGGTGTCGGCGTGAAGCTGGAGCCGCCGCTGCCGGAGCCACCACTGTGAGATGGGCCCTCGTCAAGGTCTGCCTGGCCGTCACGACGATGGTCGTGGTGGCCTTCGCGGTGCCGCTCGGCCTCGTCGTCAAGGAGATGGCCAGGGACCGGGCCATCTCGAACGCGGAGCGGCACGCCGCGGGAATGGGCCCCACGCTCTCCATCACCACCGACCGCGGCGAGCTCAACCGGGCCGTCGCCTCCTCCGAGGCGGGCGGCGAAGGGCGGATGGCCGTGTACGTACCGGCCATCGGCGGCGCCCCCGCCTTCGAGGTCGGCGACCCGCGGGCCGAGGCGCGCGCCGTGGAGGCCACCCGCAAGGAGGGCAGGGCGAGGACCACCGGGGTGCCCGGCGGGTTCGTGGTCCTCCAGCCGACCGCGCTCAGTTCGGGCACGGCCGTCGTGGAGATCTACGTGCCCGAGGCCGAGGTCAGCAACGGCGTGACCACGGCGTGGCTGGTGCTCGCGGGGGTGGGCATCGCACTCGTCATCGGCTCCGTGGCGGTCGCGGACCGGCTCGGCGTACGCATGGTCCAGCCCGCCAGGCGTCTGGTGGGCGCCGCGCACGACCTCGGCGAGGGCAAGCTGGGGGCGCGGGTGCCGGAGGAGGGGCCGACCGAACTGCGCCTCGCCGCCGTCGCGTTCAACTCGATGGCCGACCAGGTCGTCCAGCTCCTCGCCAACGAGCGGGAACTGGCGGCCGACCTCTCCCACCGGCTGCGTACGCCGCTGACCGTGCTGCGCCTCAACACGGCCTCGCTCGGTGACGGGCCCGCGGCCGAACAGACCCGCACGGCGGTCGAGACGCTGGAGCGCGAGGTCGACACGATCATCCGCACCGCGCGGGACGCCAAGCCGCAGACGGCCATGGCCGGAGCCGGAACGGGCTGCGACGCGGCCGAGGTGATCCGGGAGCGGATGGCGTTCTGGTCGGCGCTCGCCGAGGACGAGGGGCGCGAGGTCCGGGTCGCGGGCGTCGACCGGCCGGTCCGGATACCGGTGGCCCGCCCCGAACTGGTGGCCGCGCTCGACGCGTTGCTCGGCAACGTCTTCCGGCACACGGGCGAAGGCACCGCCTTCTCGGTGGACCTCCACAGCGGCGAGGACGCGGTGATCGTCCTCGTCTCCGACGCGGGCGGCGGCATCGCCGACCCCGAGGCCGCGCTGGCCCGGGGCGCGGGATCCGGTGAGGCCGGGTCCACCGGCCTCGGCCTCGACATCGTGCGCCGCCTCGCCGAGTCGACGGGCGGCGACGTGCGGATCGGCAGCTCGGTACTGGGCGGCACGGAGGTCCGCATCTGGATCCAGCTGGACGCGCGCCGTCCGGGGGAGGCCCGCCGGGGCCACCGGGGCGCCGCGGTACGCCGCCGCAGGCGCGCGCCCAGTACGGGCTGAAGGCCCTGCACAGTCCGCCGCGCCGGCGCCGGGCCGGCGGGGGGCGGAGACAGGCACGGAGACGGGCACGCGGACCGCACGTGAGGCAGGCGCCGGCGGCCCCGATCTTTAATCGACCCCCATCCCTCCCTTAAGCGCACCCTAAGATCCCCAACGCCCGCCCCGCATGGCCGTTTTGTCGCTCCGCGCCGGGCTAGCGTGCTGCCGCACCCCCACCCCCGTACAGCTAAGGCAGGCACGCGATGAGCAGCACGCACCGGCGCACGGTCAGCACCCGTTCCAAGGTCGTGGGAGGGCTTGTCGCCGCGGCACTCGTCGGCGGCGGCGCCTTCCTCTTCTCCGGGACGGCCCTCGCGACCAAGGCCCCGGCAGAGAAGGCCCACGCCGCGGCCGGGGCCGCGCGGGCCCCGAAGGCCGCCGCCCGGTTCGCGCCCTTCGTCGACACCTCCCTCACCCCGGCCTACGACCTGCTCGGCACGGCGGCGAAGACCGGCGTCAAGGAGTTCAACCTGGCGTTCATCACCTCCGGCGGCGGCTGCGCGCCGCTGTGGGGCGGCACCACCGCTCTCGGTGACGACAAGGTGGCCGCGCAGATCGGCGCCCTGCGTGCCAAGGGCGGCGACGTCCGCGTCTCCTTCGGCGGCCAGGCCGGCTCCGAGCTGGGTCTGAAGTGCGACGGCGCGGACGCGCTGGCCACGGCGTACGGCAAGGTCATCGACGCCTACAAGCTGACCAAGGTCGACTTCGACATCGAGGGCGCCGCCCTGCCGGACACCGCCGCGAACACCCGGAGGGCCAAGGCGATCGCCAAGCTGCAGAAGCGGCACCCCGGCCTGAACGTCTCCTTCACGCTGCCGGTGATGCCCGAGGGCCTGACCGGGCCCGGCGTCGACCTGCTGGCCGACGCCAGGAAGAACGGCGTACGGATCGGCGCGGTGAACGTCATGGCCATGGATTACGGCGCCTCCTACAGCGGCGACATGGGCACGTACGCCGTGCGGGCCGCCACCGCCACGCAGAAGCAGGCCAAGACCGCGCTCGGGCTCTCCGACGCGGCCGCCTGGAAGACCGTCGCCGTCACCCCGATGATCGGCGTCAACGACGTCGCGACCGAGGTGTTCAAGGTCGACGACGCCGCCCAGCTGGTGAAGTTCGCCAAGGCCAAGGGGCTCGGGTGGCTGTCGATGTGGTCCTCGACCCGCGACAAGGCCTGCGCGGGCGGCGCGTCCGGATCCGCGCAGCCGACGTGCTCGTCGGTCCAGCAGTCGCCGCTGGCCTACACGAAGGCGTTCGCGGCGTACAAGTAGGGAAGCCACCACCCAGAGGCGCCCCGGCCGGACTCCCCCCCCACCCGGCCGGGGCACCGCCATGCCAGTCCATGTCAGTCCAGATCAATCCTTGTCAGTCCAGGTCGGGGCCCTGCGGCAGCTCCCCGGCCGCGACCACCTTCGCGTACCAGTGGGCACTGGACTTCGGGGTGCGGGCCTGCGTCCCGTAGTCGACGTAGACCGCGCCGAACCGCTTGCTGTAGCCGTACGCCCACTCGAAGTTGTCGAGCAGCGACCAGAGGTAGTAGCCGCGCACGTCCGCGCCCTCCGCGATGGCGTCGTGCACCGCGGCGAGGTGGCCGTGCAGGTAGCGGATGCGGTCGGGATCGTGGACCTGGCCGCCCGCGCCAGGCTCGTCGTCGTAGGCCGCGCCGTTCTCCGTCACGTAGAGCGGAACCCCGGGGGCCTGAGCGGTGTACCCAAGGAGAAGGTCCTTCAGACCGGTCGGATCCACCGGCCAGTCCATGGCGGTGAGGTCACCGGGCGCCCGGTGGAAGGAGACGTGCTCGTCGGCGCCCGGCCAGGGGGAGTGGTTGCTGGCGCCGTGCCCGTCGGGGCGCGGCCCGGCGGTGCCGTCGGCGGGGGCTGCCGACACGACAGCGGGGGTGTAGTAGTTGATGCCGAGGAAATCGAGCGGGTGGTGGGCGGTGCGCAGGTCGTCGTCCCCGACGAAGGACCAGTCCGTGACGCTCGAGGTGTCCGCCAGCAGATCGTCGTCGTACGTACCGCGCAGCATGGGCCCGGTGAAGACGCGGTTGGCCAGCGCGTCGATCCGGCGCCGGGCATCCTCGTCGGCGGCCGACCCGGTGAGCGGGCGCACCGCGCTCGGGTTGAGGCTGACGCCGATCCGGGCGCGGCCCGGCAGCCCGTCGCGCAGCGCCTGGGCGCCCAGACCGTGCGCGAGGTTGAGGTGGTGAGCCGCGCGCAGGGCGGCGGCGGGGTCGGTGCGGCCCGGGGCGTGCACCCCCGAGCCGTAGCCGAGGAAGGCGCTGCACCACGGCTCGTTGAGCGTCGACCACATCTCCACGCGGTCCCCGAGCGCACCGGCGACGATCCCGGCGTACTCCGCGAAGCGGTAGGCGGTGTCCCGCTCGGGCCAGCCGCCTCCCGCCGTCGAACCGCTGGGGAAGGCATCCTCCAACTCCTGCGGGAGGTCCCAGTGGTAGAGGGTCACCATCGGCTGGATGCCGTGCGCGAGCAGCTCGTCGACGAGCGCGCGGTAGAAGTCGAGGCCGCGCTGCACGGCGGGCCCGCGCCCGGTGGGCTGCACCCGCGACCAGGAGACCGAGAAGCGGTACGCGGACAGCCCCAGGTCCGCCATGAGACGCACGTCGTCGCGCCACCGGTGGTAGTGGTCGACGGCGACGTCACCCGTGTCACCGCCGAGCACTTTGCCCGGCGTATGGCTGAACGTGTCCCAGATGGAGGGCGTGCGCCCGTCCTCCCGCACCGCCCCCTCGATCTGGTACGCGGCGGTCGCGGCGCCCCACAGGAAGCCGGGCGGAAAGGTCGGGTTGGCGGAGGCCGGATTGACGGAGGTCAGAGACATAGGAGCGCTCCCATGGGTGTTACGGAAAGGGGGGTGACGCACGGAAGGGGGAGTTGTCGTACGGGAAGGGGGAGTTGTCGTACGGAGAGGGGGAGTTGACGAATCAGTCGTACGGGCGGGGGCTCAGCCCTTGACCGCGCCCTGCATGATCCCGCCCACGATCTGCTTGCCGAACAGCACGAACGCGAGCAGCAGCGGCAGCGTGCCGAGCAGCGCGCCCGCCATGATCACGGACTGGTCGGGGATGGCCCCGCGGCCGAGCCCGGCGAGCGCCACCTGGACGGTCGGCTCGCCCTCCTGGGTCAGGGCGATGATCGGCCAGAAGAAGTCGTTCCACGCCATGACGAAGGTGAGCATGGCGAGGACCGCCATCGCGGGGCGCGCGGCAGGGAAGACCACGTGCCAGATCACGCGCCAGCTGCTCGCCCCGTCCACCCTGGCCGCCTCGATCACCTCGGTGGGCAGCGCCTCCGAGAGGTACTGCCGCATGAAGAACACCCCGAAGGCGCTGACCAGGGTCGGCAGGATGACGGACTGCAGCTGGTCGGTCCAGCCGAGGTCCGCCACCACCATGAAGAGCGGGACGACGCTGAGCTGGGGCGGCACCATCATCGTGCCGATCACGAGCAGCATCAGGAGGCCACGGAAGCGGAAGCGGAGTTTGGCGAAGGCGAAGCCCGCCAGAGTCGAGAAGAGCACGGTGCCGACGGTGATGGAGCCGGCCACGACCAGGGTGTTGAGGAGGGCCGTGCCCATGTTGGCGTCGGTCCAGGCGATCTCCAGGTTCTTGAACAGATTGCCGCCGAACCAGAAGGGAGGAGGGGTCTCGGCGAGCCGGGTGTTGTTGCGCGAGGCCGCGATCGCGGTCCACACCAGCGGGAAGAGCGAGCCGATGGTGAAGAGGATCAGTACGGCGTAGGTCACCCTGCCGCCGTGCAGCTGGCGCCCGGCGCCCCGCCTGCCGGTGCGTTTCGTGTCCTTCACGGCCCGGGTGCCGGGCCTCGTGAGCGAAGTGGTGGTCACGTCATCCCCTCACGCGCTCTTGCGGATCCGGCGGCTGATGGCCCAGTTGAGGAGACCGATCAGCACGAGAATCAGGAACATCGTCCAGGCGATCGCCGAGGACCGGCCCAGGTGCTGGTTGAACCAGCCCTGCTCGTAGAGGTAGAGGCCAAGGGTCTGGAACTGGTGGTCGGAGCCGCCGGTGGGGCTCGCGCCCTGGCTGAACAGCAGCGGCTCACCGAAGAGCTGGGTCGCCCCGATCGTCGAGACGACACAGGTGAACAGGATCGTCGGCCGCAACGAAGGGATCGTGACGTGCCGGAACTGCTGCCAGCGGCTCGCGCCGTCGAGCGCCGCCGACTCGTACAGGTCGTGCGGGATGGCCTGCATCGCCGCCAGGTAGATGAGCGCGTTGTAGCCCGTCCACCGCCAGATCACGATGGAGGAGACGGCGAACTGCGCGGACCAGTCGCCGTTCTGCCAGTCGACGGCGTCGACGCCGATCAGGCCGAGCCCCCAGTTGATGAGCCCGTGATCGGTCCTGCTGAACATCAGCACGAAGACCAGCGTCGCCGCGGCCACCGACGTGGCGTACGGGGTGAGGATCGCGACCCGGAAGAACATCGAGCCGCGCAGCCGGTAGTTGAGGAGGTGGGCCAGGCCCAGCGCCATCATCAGCTGCGGCACGGTCGAGAGGAGCCCGATGGTGAAGGTGTTGCCCAGCGCGTTCCAGAAGAACTCGTCGTCCCAGAGCCGGGTGAAGTTGCGCAGCCCCACCCACTCCATGTCGGTGGGCGTGCCGAGCTCCACGCGGTGCAGCGAGGCCCACCCCGTGTAGAGGAGCGGGAAGAGGCCGAAGGCGATGAAGAAGAGGAAGAAGGGGGCGATGTACGCATAGGGACTCCACTTGACGTCCCAGCGGTAGCGGCGGCTGCGCCGTGCCCGGCGGCGCTCGTCGGCGGGGTCCGCGGACCGGGTGCGCTCGACCGTGGTTTCGGTGCGGGGGGCCGCGCCCTCCTCCCCGTGGGAGGGCGCGGCGGTGCCGGCGTCACTCGTCATCCCGGTCACTGGTCCAAAGCGTTGTCGATCGTCTTCACGGCCTTGTTCCAGGCCTCGTCGGGAGAGGTTCCCGTCTGGTCGACGCCGAGCATCCCCGTGTCGGCCAGGTACTGGGAGATGATCCCGTCCTTGGGGCCGATGGGCTGGACCGGCACGCCCTTGGCGGCGCGGGAGAAGATCCGGCCCACGGGGGCGTTGCCGAAGTAGGGGTTCTTGGCGTCCTTGACCTCGGGCAGGGCGTACGCGGCGTCGGCGCTCGGGAAGCTGGCCCGCTCGTCGAAGAGGGTGGCGAGCTGCTTGGGCTCGGTCAGCCAGGCGGCGAGCTTGGCGGCCTCCTCCTTGTTCTTGCCCGCCTCGGGCACGGTCAGGAAGGAGCCGCCCCAGTTGCCGGGCCTGGGCGAGGGGGCGACGTCCCACTTGTCCTCGCCCTTGTCGCCCGCCTTGTCCTTGATGTAGCCGAGCATCCAGGGCGGGCAGGTGAGGGTGGCGAAGGAGCCGTTGGAGATGGCCTGGTCCCAACTGGGCTGGAACTGCTGGAGCTTGGCGGTCAGGCCCGCCTCGGCGAACTGGGCCGCGAGGTCCCAGCCGTGCTTGACCTCGGCGCTGTCCTTGTAGACCAGCTCGCCGCTCTTGTCGTAGAACTTCTCCTTGCCCGAAGCGTGCACGGCGGCCATCACGCCGGTCGCGCCGTCCACGAAGGAGGTGCCCTTGGGGGCCTTGGCCTGGTAGCGCTTGCCCGCCGCGAGGTACTTGTCCCAGTCACCGGCCCAGAGCTTGCCGACCTCCTCGCGGTCGGTGGGCAGGCCGGCCTTCTCGAAGAGGTCCTTGCGGTAGCAGATGCCGGTCGGACCGATGTCGGTACCGAGTGCGATCGTCTTGCCGTCCTTGGTGGTGCCCTGCTGCCACTTCCAGTCGAGGAAATCGTCTCTGTCGACGCCGCCGGTCTTGCCGAGGTCCATCAGCTTGCCGGAGTGGGTGGTGGTCAGCTCGGCGATGTTGCCGACCTCGACGGCCTGGATGTCGGAGAGGCCGCTGCCGCTGCTGAGGTGGGTGAGCAGGGCGGGCCAGTAGTTCTCGTTGCGCTGCACGGAGTTCTGCTTGATGGCGATGTCCGGGTGGAGCTTCTCGTACTCCTTGTAAAGACCGGCCTCCTGCAAGCCGAAGGCTCCGAAGACGCCGATCGTGAGCGTCGTCTTGCCCTTGCCGCCTCCTCCACCGCCGCCCGAGGAGCCTCCCGGCTCGTCGCCGTCGTCGGCACAGCCGGCCAGCAGGCCGGCGGCGAGAGCGGTGACGGCCGCGAGGACGGTCACCTTGCGATACGTAGAAGTCCTGTGGCGCATTACGTCCTCCTCATGCCCGGACGTGCCGACCGCCCTCGGTCAACCAGAGGTGACAGGCCGCGAGTTGGGCTGCCGGACGTGGGCGGGGGGCGTGCGGGTCGTGTAAGAGCCAGGTACGGTGGGAGCGCTCCCATGTGTGATGTCTTGAAGAGTCGCGGCTCTCCGCGGGGGTGTCAAGGCGGCGGACGCCAAGAGTTGAAGGCATCCGGCGGGCGGCGGCCGAGCCGCGCCCGGGACGGGGCCGGCCGGGCGGCCGGCGGTGGCCCGGCTGTTAGATTCGCGTCGTTGGGAGGCACAGATGGGGACTGGTCAGCCCAGGGGGCGCGGCGGGAGACGGCCCACGCTCGAAGAGGTTGCGGCCCGCGCCGGGGTCGGGCGCGGCACCGTGTCCCGGGTGATCAACGGCTCGCCCCGGGTGAGCGAGCGCACCCGTGCGGCGGTCGAGGAGGCGGTGGCCGAGCTCGGTTATGTTCCGAACACGGCGGCGCGGGCGCTCGCCGCGAATCGTACGGACTCGATCGCGGTCGTCGTCCCCGAGCCGGAGTCGCGCTTCTTCGCCGAGCCGTACTTCTCGGACATCATCCACGGCGTGGGCCAGGCCCTCGCCGACTCGGACATGCAGCTCCTGCTGACCTTCGCGGGCGACGACCGGGAACGCCGCAGGCTGGCCCAGTACCTGGCCGCGCACCGCGTGGACGGCGTGCTGCTCGTCTCGGTGCACGCCGACGACCCGCTGCCCGACCTCCTGGAGCAGTTGGAGATCCCCGCGGTCATCAGCGGCCGCAGATCGGCGGACGAGACGCTGGCCTCGGTCGACTCGGACAACTTCGCGGGAGCACGGGCCGCCGTCGGCCATCTGATGGACCGGGGCCGCCGCACGATAGCGACGATCACCGGCCGCCTCGACGTGTACGGCGCCGAGCGCCGCCTGGACGGATACCGCGACGCCCTGGAGCGCGCGGGCCGCCCGGTCGACGAGACGCTGATCGTGCAGGGCGACTTCACCGAGGAGGGTGGCCGCCGCGCGATGGCCGAACTCCTGGAACGCGCACCGCACTTGGACGCGGTCTTCGCGGGCTCGGACGTGATGGCGGCGGGCGCCCGGCAGGTACTGCGCACGGCGGGCCGCCGGATACCGGAGGACGTGGCCCTGGTCGGCTTCGACGACTCGGCGATCGCCCGCCACATGGACCCGCCCCTGACGAGCGTGCGTCAGCCGATCACGGAGATGGGCCGCACGATGACGGACGTCCTGCTCGGGGAGATCGCCGCCGCCGGACAGGCCGGAAGCGGACGGCCCGGGGGAGCGGGCCGCGGGCGCCGCCCGCAGATCGTGCTGCCCACGGAGCTGGTGGAGCGGGCCTCGTCCTGAGGGCCTGTGTCATGTCCCGGCCCCGGCCGTGCGGTGACCGGGCCGAGGAGGCCCTCGCCACGCTGCGTAACCCTTCGACATGCGCCTGTGGTCGCCACGCCCGAAGCTGTGACGGGGGGAACGAGTCCCACTGTGAAAGCACGAAGGGAACCCATCATGGGTATGAAGGACCAGTTCCAGGACAAGGCCGAGCAGCTCAAGGAGCAGGCGAAGAAGGGTCGGTCCGGCGCTCAGGACGAGGCGTCCGAGCGCAGCAGCCAGGCGAAGGACCGCGCCCGCAAGGGCCAGGAGCAGGCCCGGGACGTCGCCGACGACGCGCGGGACCGCTTCCAGTCCTGACTGTCCGGCCCTGGCCGATGTGCTGATGTCCAGGGCCCCGGCGTGAAACACGGTGGCGGCTGCAGCGCCCCGTGACCGAGCCCCCGTCTCGCGTGTCCGAGACGGGGGCTCTTCGCTACGAGAGCGGTCAGCTGTTGGCGCAGCTGTTGTTGGAGACCGGGTTCAGGAGCGCCAGGACGTCCACGCCGACGTTGCAGACGTTCACGGGGACGTGGATGGGCACCTGCACGTTGTCGCCGGAGAGGATGCCGGGGCTGTTGCCGGTCGTACCGGTGGGGCCGTCGTCGGCGAGGGCCGTACCGGCACCTCCCAGAACGGTCAGCCCCGACAGCAGCACGGCTGCGGTGAGTACACGGGCACGACGCATGGAAGACCTCCAAGGGTTCGGGAACGCGTGCGAGTCCAACTCATCGCAGTACTCGCCCGTTCGCGACCGCTGACCGCCATACGAACGACAGCGCGGGCGACGGCAGGGCCTTGAGGATCTTGTCCGCTTCGTGGCTGGAAGCGAGTCACACGAGTTTTCGCCAGGTTTGTCAATCGGGTCGCGGTAATGAGCTGAATTGCCAAGATGGCTGCTGTCCCCGCCGACCGGCCGAGCTGTCGGGCCGGCAGCGGCATGCGGCGTCGTCCACGAAGGGAAGTTCGATGGCGAACGAGCTCAAGTACGGCGACCAGATCCATCTGCAGAACGGCTACAACGGCTGGCAGGGCGGCTACCTCGACACCAACGGTCACAGCGCCGCCAGCGGCGGCAAGTACCAGGTGTCGACCGCCGATTCGCCCTCCCGGGGCAAGGGCACCGGCACCTGGGAGATCCTCTCCGCGTCCGGCAAGTCGGCGGGCCAGCCCGTCGTCAGCGGTGACGTGGTGTACCTGCGCAACCTGTACGGCGGCGACGGCGGCTACCTCGACACCAACGGTCACGCGAGTGACGTGCAGAAGACCGCGGGCGCCAAGTACGACGTGTCGACCTCCGAGGCACGGGACCGCGCGGCGGGCACCGGCCGCTGGCGCATCTTCGCCCGGAGTTCGAGCCCGGCCGACCAGAACGTCAGGGCGGGCGACGTGGTCCACCTGTGGAACCTCTATGGCGACAACGGCGGCTTCCTGGAGACCAACAACGTCTCCACGGCCACCGGCGGCAAGTACGACCTGTGCACCAACGCGTACGTCAACCGCAGCTCGGACGTCGGCGACTGGAAGATCCACAGGGCCCAGGGCTGACCGGAGCGGAACGGCACGGACAGAGCGCGGCACGAGCGGGAGCCGACCCGGTTTCACGGGTCGGCTCCCGCGCTGTTCCCGCGCGCTCGCCGCGACCGCGTGCGGACCGCCGAACGGCTTCTCCAGTGGCGGGCCGCAAGAAGCGTGCATAGAACGGGATACACGCTCACTGCGGGGCGAGGACGTCCCGCTGAAATGGAGAAGTGAAATGGCCGCTGAGTCATTCTCTGCCGCTGGGGATACGTCAGGGACCGGCGAACCTCTGGTTTCGACGTCGCTCCACTGGGGCACCGCGCAGCTCGGCGCCCCGCCACGCCCCGAGTCCGCGCCATGGCCCCAGGCAGCCGACCCCGGCACCGATCACCGCGCCGGCCCGGCCCCCGGCCCCGCCACCGGTGACGTGCCGTCGGAACGGCCCGCGCCCGCCGCCATCGACCGGTCCTCGGAAGAGCCGGTGCGGGACACCGAGGACGAAGCGGTGGAAGAGCTCATACGAGTCGCCGTGGTGTCCAGGCCCCTGGATGACGTGGTCGACCTCGTCACCCTCCTGGAGCAGTCGCCCGAGGACATGCCAACTGCCAAGTCGGTCCTCCGGCTGGCCGCTGTCGCCCGCTCCGTCGACGACGTCACCCAGCTGGTGGAACGCCTCGGTCCGCCGGAGCGCCCGGCCAACCACATGGACGAGGCCATCCGGCACGCCATCGAGGAACGACCCATTCCTGAGGTGAGCCGCCTCGTCCACCTGCTCTCCCGTCCGCCCTGCGACCCGCACAGCGGCGCCGAGGCGGTGCACGCCGCGGGTACGACCAGATCCGTCGAGGACCTGATGCAGCTGATCGGCAGCCTGCGCGACCACCGGGTCACCGACAGCGTCGAGGCCAGGACCCCGGCCGCCCCGCCGGTGCCGGCCAAGCCGCCCGCGGGGACCGTGCACGGCGCCCCGGCCGCCGCGGCCACACGCACCAAGGGCGGCACGCCGTTGGCCTGGCCGCGCCGCACGGCGGGCGTACTCCTCCTGCTCTGCGCCGCGGCCCATCTACCGCTGCGCTGGGCGGGCACGCCCACCCTCGGCCTGGCCGCCGCGGCCGGTGTCTCCTTCCTCTGTGCAGCGGCGGGCGTGGCGCTCTGCCTGAGCCGGTCGCCGGTCGTGGCCGTGGTGAGCACCTTGATCGCCGGCGCGCTGGCCGTCGGCCATCTCCTGGACGACCGCCTCGCCTCCAGAACGCTCGCCTACGTACTGCGCCCCGACGGAATGCCCGCGGCACTCCCCGCCCTGTCGGCGGTGGCAGCGACGCTGGCCGCCCTCCTGGTAGTGGCACTCACGGTCGCCGGCCTCAGGGCCGCGGCGGACAGGGCCCCGGCGGTGTAGCGGGACACGAGTGCTGGTGCAGCAGGACACGAGTGCTGGTGCAGCAGAACACGAGCGAGCGCGCACGACGAAGCGCGCACAAGAAGAAGGGCCGGCCCGCTTTCGCGGACCGGCCCTTCTTCATCAGGGTGAGTGACGGGACTTGAACCCGCGGCCACCTGGACCACAACCAGGTGCTCTACCAACTGAGCTACACCCACCATGTCCGGTCTTCTGTCGTTCTTCCGACCGGCCGAGAAAAAGTGTACAGGGTCCGAAGGGGTGCTCGCGCACACCTTTTCCGGACCCCGTACACGGGGCGTGTGCGGAGGCTAATCCGCAGGCAGGACGTGCTTGGCCGCGATCGTCCTCGCGGTGTCCGAGTCCGGTCCGGGCTGCGGGACGAAGATCGCCTCGCGGTAGTAGCGGAGCTCGGCGATGGACTCGCGGATGTCGGCGAGCGCGCGGTGGTTGCCGTTCTTGTCCGGACTGTTGAAGTACGCCCTCGGATACCAGCGCCGGGCCAGCTCCTTGACCGAGGAGACGTCGACGATCCGGTAGTGGAGGTACTCCTCCAGGGTCCGCATGTCCCGCGCGAGGAAGCCGCGGTCGGTGCCGACCGAGTTTCCGCACAGCGGAGCCTTGCGGGGCTCCTTGACGTGCTCACGTACGTACGCCAGGACCTGCTCCTCGGCGTCGGCCAGCGTGGTGCCGCCGGCCAGCTCGTCGAGGAGCCCCGAGGCGGTGTGCATGGTGCGCACCACCTCGGGCATGGTCTCCAGCGCCGCGTCCGGCGGGCGGATCACGATGTCCACACCCTCGCCGAGCACGTTCAGTTCCGAGTCGGTGACCAGTGCGGCCACCTCGATAAGTGCGTCGTCCGTCAACGAGAGCCCGGTCATCTCGCAGTCGATCCACACCATGCGGTCGTTCATGCGTCTTACCCTACGGCGCGCTCCTCTGGCCGGGCAGGGGAGCGCGTCCCGGTGCGTACGCGTCCGAGTGCGGCTTGCCGGGATCGGTGGGCACCGAGGCCGACGGACCGAGCGCGCTGGCGGCAGCCGTGCGCCGGGTCTGGGTCGGCACCGGGCCCGCCTCCACGAGGGTGGGCACCGACTGCGCCGTCGCCGCCACGGACTCCAGCGCCCGCTCGCCCTGTGGCCTGCGGGCGCGGTAGGCGGCCCGGTAGGCGGCGGGGGACGAGCCGAGCTGGCGCCGGAAGTGGCCCCGCAGCGCCACCGGCGAGCGGAAGCCGCAGCGGCCCGCGACCTCGTCGACGGAGTAGTCGGAGGTCTCCAGGAGCCGCTGTGCCTGGAGCACCCGCTGGGTGATCAGCCACTGCAGCGGCGCGCTGCCGGTCAGCGAACGGAACCTGCGGTCGAAGGTGCGCCTGCTCATGTACGCGCGCGCGGCCAGGGTCTCCACGTCGAACTGCTCGTGGAGGTGTTCCAGGGCCCAGGCGACGACCTCGGCGAGCGGGTCGGCGCCGATCTCCTCGGGTAAAGACCTGTCGAGGTAGCGCTCCTGGCCGCCGGCCCGGCGCGGTGGCACCACGAGCCTGCGGGCGAGCGCGCCCGCCGCTTCGTTGCCGTGGTCCGTGCGCACGATGTGCAGACAGAGATCAATTCCGGCCGCGGTGCCCGCGCTCGTCAGGACGTCCCCGTCGTCGACGAACAGCTCGCGCGGGTCCACGTGGACGGACGGGTAACGCTTCGCGAGCGTCGGCGCGTACATCCAGTGGGTGGTCGCGGGGCGCCCGTCGAGCAGTCCCGCCGCGGCGAGCACGAACGCGCCGGTGCAGAGCCCGACGATGCGGGCGCCCTCCTCGTGTGCGCGCCGCAGCGCGTCGAGCGCCTCCGGTGGCGGCGGAGATGTGATCGACCGCCAGGCCGGTACGACGACCGTGCCCGCCCGGCCGATCGCTTCCAGCCCCTGTGGCGCGGTGAGTTCGAGCCCGCCGGTGGTCCGCAGCGGTCCCTCCTCGCCGGCGCACACGAGCAGCCGGTAGCGGGGGACGCCGGCGTCCTGCCGGTCGATGCCGAACACGGAGAGCGGTATGGAACTCTCGAAGATGGGACCGCCGCTGAAGAGCAGCACCGCTACGATCTCCCGGCGGCGCCGCCCCGAGAGTTTCCGAGCCGTGGTCTCCGGCGCGGCAGTGGAGTCGTGGCTCATGGTGCTAAACCCCCCTCGGTCGTCGCTCCCTGTTCTTGACGTGCTTGCTGGGCCTGTCGCTCCTGCACGTTTCCCCTCGGTCCTCCACCAGTCCCCCGCCGTAATACAGTCAAGATCGAATCTACTGCGTCCCGTGCTGCCGGGGTGACCAGTTCATCACTCGGCAGATTGTCGACATGGCAACTTGGCGTGAAGCATTCGATCACGAAGCGTTGCACTCGCGCGGCCCGCTGGGAAGTGCGCCTCGGCTCCATGGCCGGTCCCCGTAGGGTGCGCGCGGCCCGAGAGCACCTTTCAGCCCTGGTCGGACGGGGGTTGAGGGGGCGTTCGGCCAGGGGATCGACGAGCCCCGGAAGTTGGCTGAAAAGCTATGGGAGCGTGTGTGTGAATCAGTCAGTCCACCGGCGCGCTGTCGGCACTGTGACGAGTGCCCCTGTGCGCCCCCGAACCCGTTCTGCTGTGCCGTCCGCGGTGCGCGTTGTTCTGTTCTGCAAGCAGTCGCGCGGCGCCCCTCTCGGACTGCCGCAGGAGTAGCCGGCAGACCCCGGTGACGGCCACGAGACCGAGCGCCGAGCCGGTGGCGCCGGCCAGTGAGGTCCCGTATCCCACGAGGACGACGGGGACCAGGACGCAGCTGAACGCCGCCCAGCGGACCACGTCGCTCACGGAATCCTGGGCGGGCGCGCCGTGCGGCGCGGGGCCACGCGGTGCCGACGCCCCGGCGGCGGAGCGGCGCTCCCGTGCTCCTTCGGGCGGGCGCCGGCGGCCGTGCGCCGGGGCGCGCCCACCGTGATCGGCTTGCTGGTTCGCTTGCGCCCACTGGGCCTGCTGACCCTCCGCGGCTTGCTCGGGTGAAGCAGGGAAGCGGGTGGAGGGTGGGGGCGCGGTCGGGAATCGAGGCACGGCGTGCTCCCTGTGGCAGTGAGGTACGGAGGTTCAACGCCCGGTCCCGCGACCGGTCACTGGGGAGGGTGCGGGGTGGCGCCGGACGGGTGGGCAAACCGCCTGTAGGAGGCAGCAACCATTGCCATACGGGCGAGGCTCGTGCATGCTCCGGTGAACGCCGGGAGGCCTGTGCAGGCCACTCCGGGGCTCGTGCGGGGGTTTACACGGGCTCTGGGCAGGAGGGGAGTGCCGCCGTACCCTTGGGGGTATGGCGTTGGGAAGATGATTCCCGGACGACCTTCCAGGTCCTGAACTTCCGCGTCACCTGAAAAAGCCGACCCTCCCACAGAGGACTCCTTCGCCGAGACACCGATGGCCGGTCACGAATTCTCCGAACCCGCGGACCGCAAGAGGCAGGTCGCTGATCCGACAGCGACCCCCCGAGCGGCGGAAGAACCACGCCACCCCTGCGACCCCGCCTTCCAGCACGGCGTCGTCGTCGGCTTCGACGGCTCGACCTCCAGCGAGCGTGCCCTCGCGTACGCGATCGGAATGGCCCACCGCTCGGGCTCCGGTCTGATCATCGTCCACGTCGCCAACCGGCTGCCCACCACGGTGTGGGCGGGGTGCGAGCCCCCGGTCTTCGTCGACGTGCCGGACCACCGCACCGAGGTGCTCGGCCTGGAGCTGGCCTGCGCGGACTATCTGTCCGAGGTGCCGTGGATCCTCGTCGAGCGCGGCGGCGACATCTGCCACGAGCTGGAGGAGGTCGGCCGCGAGTACAGCGCGGACGCGATCGTCGTCGGCTCCACGCACGGCATCGTCGGCCGCATCTTCGGCTCGGTCGCGGGACGGCTCGCCCGCCGTGCGCAGCGGCCCGTCGTCGTCATTCCGTAACACCCCCGCCCCCATGGCGAGTTGAGCGGGCGCTGAGCGGGCGACTGAGCGGACGCACCATCAACACCCGTCGTGCGGCGGCTTTGCGCGCAGATAAATCTACTCACGCGTAGAGGTGCTTTGTGCCCTTGTGAAGGGTACGTAGGCGGGTACACGCAAGGACGCCTCCACGGGAAGCGGCACCGCCACTCTCGGCCAACCTGGCCGGGGAGTTCGGGTGCTTCCTCCTGGTCCGTCCACAAATCTTCTGGGCCGGGGTAATGGGCGACCCCGGCCCCTCGAGGAACGGCCCCCTGTGTGCTGGTGGCACGCACAGGGGGCCGTTCGTGTGGAGGTTTCCACCGGTCGACGGGCGCTATTGGACTGCCACTACTGGACTGCCGCTACTCGACTGTCACTATTCGACGGTCACGGACTTCGCGAGGTTGCGCGGCTTGTCGATGTCCCGGCCGAGCGCCAACGCCGTGTGGTAGGCGAGGAGTTGCAGCGGGATGCCCATCAGGATCGGGTCCAGCTCGTCCTCGTTCTTCGGGACGATGATCGTCTGGTCGGCCTTCTCCTGCTCCTGGTGCGCGACCGCGAGGATCTTGCCGCTGCGGGCCTTGATCTCCTCGAGGGCGGCGCGGTTCTTCTCCAGGAGGTCGTCGTCCGGGACGATCGCGACCGTGGGGAGGGCGGGCTCGATGAGGGCGAGCGGGCCGTGCTTCAGCTCGGAGGCGGGGTAGGCCTCGGCGTGGATGTACGAGACCTCCTTGAGCTTGAGGGAGGCCTCGCGGGCGACGGGGTAGCCGCGTACACGACCGATGAAGAGCATCGAGCGGGCGTCCGCGTAGCTCTTGGCGATCTTCTTGATCTCGTCCTCCTGCTTGAGGATCTCCGAGATCTGGCCGGGCAGCTTGCGCAGGCCCTCGATGATCCGCTTGCCGTCGGAGACCGACAGGTCGCGGATGCGGCCCAGGTGCAGGGCGAGCAGGCCGAAGGCGACCGTGGTGTTGGTGAAGCACTTGGTGGAGACGACGCAGACCTCCGGACCCGCGTGGACGTACACGCCCGCGTCGGCCTCGCGGGCGATCGCCGAGCCGACGACGTTCACGACGCCGAGGACGCGGGCGCCCTTGCGCTTCAGCTCCTGGACGGCGGCGAGCACGTCGTACGTCTCGCCGGACTGCGAGACCGCGATGTAGAGGGTGTCGGGGTCCACGACCGGGTTGCGGTAGCGGAACTCGGAGGCCGGCTCCGCGTCGGCGGGGATGCGGGCCAGCTCCTCGATCATCTGGGCGCCGATCATGCCCGCGTGGTACGAGGTGCCGCAGCCGAGGATCTTGACGCGGCGCACCTTGCGGGCGTCGTGCGCGTCGAGGTTGAGGCCGCCGAGGTGCACGGTGGAGAAGCGGTCGTCGATGCGGCCGCGCAGCACGCGGTCCACGGCCTCGGCCTGCTCGAAGATCTCCTTGTGCATGTACGTGTCGTGGCCGCCCATGTCGTACGACTCGGCCTCCCACTCCACGGTGGTCGGCGAGGCGGTCGTGCGCGAACCCTCGGTCGTGTAGGTGCGGTAGTCGTCGGCCTTGATGGTGGCCATCTCGCCGTCGTCGAGGGTGACGACCTGGCGGGTGTGGGAGACGAGCGCGGCGACGTCCGAGGCGACGAACATCTCCTTCTCGCCGATGCCGAGGACGACGGGGGAGCCGTTGCGGGCGACGACGATGCGGTCGTTGAAGTCGGCGTGCAGGACCGCGATGCCGTACGTGCCCTCGATGTGGCGCAGGGCCTCGCGGACCTTCTCCTCCAGGGTGTCGGCCTGGGAGCGGGCGACGAGGTGGGTGAGGACCTCGGTGTCCGTCTCGGAGAGGAACTCGACGCCGTCGGCGGTGAGCTTGGCGCGCAGGTCGGAGGCGTTGTCGATGATGCCGTTGTGGACGACGGCGACCTTCTCGTCCTGGGACAGGTGCGGGTGGGCGTTCTCGTCGGAGGGGGCGCCGTGGGTGGCCCAGCGGGTGTGCGCGATGCCGGTCGTGCCCTTGAAGCGGGCGGGCACCTTGGCCTCCAGGTCACGGACGCGGCCCTTGGCCTTGACCATCTTCAGACCCGCGGCCTTGGGGCTGGTGACGGCGATGCCCGCGGAGTCGTAGCCGCGGTACTCCAGGCGCTGCAGGCCTTCGAGGAGGAGCGGGGCGACGTCACGCTTGCCGATATATCCGACGATTCCGCACATGGAGGGATTCCTAGCCGTAGACGATGCGGCGCAGCTGCCTGAGCGTGAGCTCGGGCGGCGCGACCGCGCGGTATTCGAGATCCGCCGAGATCTGCTGGAAGATCGCCGCGTTCAGCAGGCCCTGACCCTGCAGCTCGCGGTGGCGGCGACGGACGAACGCTTCGGTCGTCTCGTCGAAGTAGGCGAGCACGTCCTGGACGACCCGCAGCGCTTCGCCCCGCTGGAGCGGGGTGCTGCGGGTGAGGTGATCCACCAGGTCGTCGTGCATTCGTTGATCCTGGGGTATCGCATGCCCATTCGCAAGAATCCTGCCCGAAATCGGGCAGGGTCGTGTCGGAATGGGCGCTCACATGCGTCGTAGAACCGCCTGCTTGGCCGTCGCGAACTCGTCGTCCGTGAGAATTCCGGCCTGGCGGAGCTCGCCGAGCTCCCGCAGGCGGCGCAGCAGGGCGTCGTGGTCGTCGGCCGGGGCCTGCGGGGGCGGGGCCGGGGTGGCCGTCGCGTCGGCGGGGGCGGCCGTGAGCGACTTCGCCGCGGCGGGGGCCGCGGGGTGCGGCAGGCGCACCTGCACGGCGGCGGCCACCAGCGCCATCAGGGCGTCCTTCTTGAAGCCCCACAGCTCGACCGCGTTCGGGTCGTACTTCGCCGGGGCCTTGGTCGGGGCGTTCCGCACGGTGAACCGGAGGTGGCCGTTTTCCAGACCGGCCGCGGGCAGCCACTCCACGGCCGCGATGTCGGCGAGCGCCAGCGACCGCGGGCCCGCCGCCGACTTCGCCTCCTCCGTCTTCCAGTTCCACTCAAGCCGGACGCTCTCCCCGTCGAAGCTCGCCGTGCCGTCCCCGGCGGAGACGGACAGCGGCACGGAAGGGCCGGTGAGGAGGTAGCTGTCGCAGGGGGTGCTCGGCACCTGTTCGAGCAGGTGGGCGCCCCGGACCTCGTCGACCAGATACTCCGCGACCCCGTACCGGTCGGGCTCGACGTGCAGCTGGTACGGGTCCGCCGAGTCCGGCAGGTTCCCGCCCGTCGCCTGGAGCAGCGGATCGGCGCCGTCGCGCAGGCGCAGCCGCAACCGCCCCGACTTCTTGCCCTGTTCGAAGGCTATGCCCGTCAACGCCGCCAGGGGCACGGTCACTTCGCCCAGCGTCCTGCGCAGCAGTGAGACGTTCTTGTCGTGACCCGGCACCAGGCGCAGCGTCTCTCCGTCGAAGGTCCAGGTCCCGTCACGCTGGATGATTTCCGCCATGCGGGGATTGTCGCACCGACCACGTGGACGTACGGTCCACCCCCCTTTGCCCCCATGTCCCTCTGCCCCGCGCCTCCTTGCCCTCATGCCTCCCCGGCCGCATGCCTCCTGGCCCTTGACCCCTCGCGGGGCCCGGGTTACCAATGGGGACCGTTCGATTCGATTGCGATGCACCACAGTTGCGCCACGCGCCACCACAGACGCGCCGCACCCGTGCCCCACCGCGGCGCCGGCCCGTCGGAGGGACCCGCTTGTGAGATCGCAGACAAGATCGACACGACTACTCGGTGCGCTGCTGCTCGTGGCGGCCGCCGGAATCTCCTCGTTCGCCGCCGCGCCCGCCCCGCACCCGGCGGAGCCGCCCGTCACACCGCTAGGCCAGGTGGTGCCCGCACCCCTGAAGGCCGAGGCGGGCGGGGCCGGGTACGAGATCACCGCCAGGACCCGGATCATCGTGGGCAAGGGCGACTCCGAGGAACGGCGTGTGGGCGAGTACCTGGCCGATGTGCTGCGGCCCTCCACCGGCTACCGGCTCCCGGTCACCACCGGCAAGGGCGGCGACGGCATCCGGCTGCGCATCAGCGCCGACCCGGCGACCAGGGCGCTCGGCGACGAGGGGTACCGCCTCGTCTCCGCGCGCGGCTCCCTCACCGTCACCTCCCGGACCGGCGCGGGGCTCTTCCACGGCGTGCAGACGGTGCGCCAGCAACTGCCCGCGGCCGTCGACAGGACGACGCGGCAGCGCGGACCGTGGCGGATCGCGGGCGGCACCATCAAGGACGCGCCGCGCTACGGCTACCGCTCTACCATGCTCGACGTCTCCCGGCACTTCTTCACCATCGACCAGGTCAAGCGCTACATCGATCAGGCGGCGCTCTACAAGATGAACAAGCTGCACCTGCACCTCAGTGACGACCAGGGCTGGCGCATCGCCGTCGACTCCTGGCCGCGCCTCGCGACGTACGGCGGTTCGACGCAGGTCGGCGGCGGCAAGGGCGGCTACTACACGAAGGCGCAGTACAAGGAGATCGTCGACTACGCCGCGTCCCGGTACCTGGAGGTCGTCCCCGAGATAGACATGCCGGGGCACACCAACGCCGCACTCGCCTCGTACGCCGAGCTGAACTGCGACGGCGTCGCGCCGCCGCTCTACACCGGCACCGAGGTCGGCTTCAGCTCGCTGTGCGTGAAGAAGGACGTCACCTACGACTTCGTGGACGACGTCATCCGCGAGCTCGCCGCGATGACGCCCGGCGAGTACCTCCACATCGGCGGCGACGAGGCGCACTCCACCAGCCACGAGGACTTCGTCGCCTTCATGGACAAGGTGCAGCCGGTGGTCGCCAAGTACGGCAAGACGGTGGTGGGCTGGCACCAGCTGACCGGCGCGAAGCCCGTAGAGGGCGCCGTCGCGCAGTACTGGGGCTACGACAGGACGGGCGCCGCCGAGCGCGAGCAGGTCGCGAACGCCGCGAGGAACGGCACCAAGCTGGTCCTCTCGCCGGCCGACCGCTCCTACCTCGACCACAAGTACACCAAGGACACCCCGCTCGGACTCTCCTGGGCGGGCTACGTCGAGGTGCGGCGGTCCTACGACTGGGACCCGGGCACGTATCTGGCGGGCGCCCCGGCGGACTCCGTCATCGGCGTCGAGGCGCCGCTCTGGTCGGAGACCCTCTCCACCACCGCGCACCTCGACTACATGGCGTTCCCGCGGCTGCCCGGCATCGCCGAGCTGGGCTGGTCGCCCGCGGCCACGCACGACTGGGACACGTACAAGGTGCGGCTCGCCGCGCAGGCCCCGCGCTGGAACGCGCTGGGCATCGGCTACTACAGGTCGCCGCAGGTGCCCTGGCCCGCCGACTAGCCGGTCCTACTTGAGCTTCTTCGCCCGCTCGATCGCGGTGGCCAGGTCCTCCAGGATCGGCGCGCACTTGTCGTACGAGAAGATGGGCTCGGCGACGCGCGGGATGACCTGCCCGGCCTTGACCGCGGGCAGCTTCCGCCAGGTCGGCTTGGACTTGTCCAGGTCGGCGGGCTGCAGCGCGGAGGTGCGGTTGTCCATCATGATGACGTCCGCGTCGTACTTGTCGACGTTCTCCCAGCTGAGGTTCTCGAACCAGCCGCCGGACTCGTTCTTGGCCTTTTCCGGCGGCTCGACGAGGTTCACGCCGAGCGCCTTGAAGTACTCCAGGTCGACGGAGAGGTTCGAGCCGGAGACGTAGAACAGGTCCTGGCTCGCGGAGCCGACGAGGACCTTGATGTCCTTGTGCGCCTTGGCGACCTTGCGCAGCCGCTCCGAGGCGTCCTCGAAGCGCTTCTTCGCCTTGACGACCTTGTCGGACTTCACGTCCGCGCCGAGCGACTCGGCGAGCGCCTGGATGCGCTGCAACGGGTGCGTGAGCTGGCGGTCGTAGACGCTGATGCCGACGCTCGGAGCAAGCTTAAGGATCTTGTCCTTGCTCTCCTCGGGCACGTACCAGAGGGTGCCCTGGTCGTCGAACATCGTGGAGATCAGCAGGTCCGGGGCGAGGCCCGCGTACTTCTCGATGTTGAACTGGCCCCACTGGTTGCCGATGACCGTCAGCTTGCTGACGTCCATGTCACCGGCCTGGACGTCGGCCTTGCCGTCCTTGGTCTTCGTCGGGCCGAAGACGCCCTTGACCTCGATGCCGTAGTCGAACAGGGCGGCGGCGACGCCGGTGAACGCCACGATGTTCTTCGGCGTCGCGTCGCGCTTCACGGTCGTGCCACGGTCGTCCTTGAAGCTCCAGGGCCCGGTCTTGCCGCCGCCCCCGGTCTTGCCGGACCCGTCCTTCTTCTCGGTGCTGCAGGCCGCCAGGGCGGCGGTGAGGCCGAGGGCGCCACCGGCGGCGAGGACGCCGCGACGGGAGAGCTGGGGGAAGCGGGCCTGGGGCATGAGGGTCTCTGCTTTCGTGACGTACGGCAGCGGGGCCGCTGGCCGGAACTAGAGCTTAGGCTAACCTAAGCTAACTTCCGGCTCGGCGACCCCTCGTGTCACGCCCGGCCGAGGACTCCGGCCCCGCCCTGAGGACTCCGGCCCCGTCCTGAGGCCTCAGCCCGCGAACCCCAGCTCCCGGGCGATCAGCATGCGCTGCACCTCACTGGTGCCCTCGCCGATCTCCAGGATCTTGGAATCCCGCCACATGCGCGCCACCGGATACTCGTTCATGAAGCCGTACCCGCCGTGGATCTGGGTGGCCTCGCGGGCGTTGTCCACCGCGACCGTCGACGAGTAGAGCTTGGCGATGGCCGCCTCCTTCTTGAACGGCTCGCCCGCGACCAGGCGCGAGGCCGCGTCGTGCCAGCCGACGCGGGCCATGTGCGCCCGGGTCTCCATGTCAGCGATCTTGAACTGGATGGCCTGGTTGGCGCCGATCGGCCTGCCGAAGGCGTGCCGCTCCTTGGCGTACTTCACGGACTCGTCCACGCAGCCCTGGGCGAGCCCGGTGGCGAGCGCGGAGATCGCGACGCGGCCCTCGTCGAGGATGTGCAGGAACTGGGCGTACCCGCGGCCCTCCTGGCCCAGCAGGTTCGCGGCGGGGACCCGGACGTCGGAGAAGGACAGCTCGCGGGTGTCCGAGGCGTTCCACCCCACCTTCGAGTACGGCGCCGCCACCGTGAAGCCGGGCGTCCCGGACGGCACGATGATCGAGGAGATCAGCGGGCGGCCGTCCTCCTTGCGGCCGGTGACGGCGGTGACCGTGACCAGGCCCGTGATGTCCGTGCCGGAGTTGGTGATGAAGCACTTGGAGCCGTTGATCACCCAGTCGTCGCCGTCGCGCACCGCCGTCGTGCGTGTGCCGCCCGCGTCCGAGCCGCACTCCGGCTCGGTCAGACCGAACGCGCCGAGGATCTCGCCCGCGCACAGCCTCGGCAGCCACTCGCGCTTCTGCTCCTCCGTACCGAACAGATGGATCGGCATGGCGCCGAGGGAGACGCCCGCCTCCAGGGTGATCGCCACGGAGGAGTCGACGCGGGCGAGCTCTTCGAGGGCGATGCCGAGCGCGAAGTAGTCACCGCCCATCCCGCCGTACTCCTCGGGGAAGGGCAGGCCGAACAGGCCCATGCGGCCCATCTCGCGCACGATCTCGTACGGGAACTCGTGGCGCTCGTAGAAGTCGCCGATCTTGGGGGCGACGACGTCGTGGGCGAACGCCTCGACCGTACGGCGCAGTTCCTCGTGCTCGGGGCTCAGACGGTGGTCCATCGTTGTTCACTGCTCCTGGGTTCAGGCGTCGCCCGGCGCGGTCTGCTCTTCGTGGGAGCGGGCCGTGAGGGCACGGACGGTGCGGGACGGGCTGGGTCGGCCCAACTGCTCGGCCATCCAGGCGCTCGTGGCGCTGAGACGGACGAGATCGACCCCGGTCTCGATGCCGAGGCCGTGCAGCATCCAGACGAGGTCCTCGGTGGCGAGATTGCCGGTGGCGCTCTTCGCGTACGGGCAGCCGCCGAGGCCGCCCGCCGACGCGTCCACCGTGCTCACGCCGTGCTGGAGCGCGGCGAGGGTGTTGGTGAGCGCCTGGCCGTACGTGTCGTGGAAGTGGACGCCGATGCGCTCGGTCGGCACCTGTACCGCGTTGAGCGCGGCGAGCATCGCGGAGACGTGGCCCGGCGTGGCCACGCCGATGGTGTCGCCGAGGCTCAGCTCGTCGCAGCCCATGTCGATCAGGGCGCGGCAGACGCGGACGACCTTGGAGATGGGCACGGCGCCCTCCCAGGGGTCGCCGAAGCACATCGAGAGATAGCCGCGGACATGGGCCCCCTGCTCGCGCGCGCGAGCGACCACCGGCGCGAACATGGCGAGCGCCTCGTCCACCGTGCGGTTGAGGTTGGCCCTGGCGAACGAGTCGGTGGCGCTGGCGAAGACGGCGACGCACCCGGCGCCGAGCGCGAGGGCGCGGTCCAGGCCGCGTTCGTTCGGCACCAGGACCGGCAGGCGCACCTCCGGGAGGTCGCCGAGGAGCGGGAACAGCTGCTCGGCGTCGGCCAGTTGGGGCACCCACTTGGGGTGCACGAAGCTGGTCGCCTCGACGGTCGTCAGGCCCGCGTCGGCGAGGCGGTGGATGAACTCCGCCTTGATCCCGGTCGGAACGACCGTCTTCTCGTTCTGCAGGCCGTCGCGGGCGCCCACCTCGTGGATGCGGACCCGGGACGGCAGGCCCCGGGTCGGCACGACCATGGGGAGCGGGGCCTCGGCCAGCTCCAGGGGGGTGTCCCCGGGGTCCTGCGCGGCCGTCGGATCGGTGGTCATTCCTGCTCCTCCTCGGGGGTGACGACGGCGAGGATCTGGTCCATGGCGACGGTCGTGCCCGGGGTGACGTCGAGTTCGGTGACGGTGCCCGCGTGCGGGGCGGAGATGACGTGCTCCATCTTCATCGCCTCGACGACCAGGAGGCTCTGGCCCGCGGCGACCTGGTCACCGGGGGAGACCTTGACGACGGTGACGGTGCCGGGCATGGGGGCGGTGAGGGCGTCGGCACCCGCGTGTGCGGCGCCGGTGAGGGAGGCGGCCACCGGGTCGTGGTCCTGGATGTGCCAGGCGTCACCGTCCCGGCCGAGCCAGTCGCCGGCGCGGCGGAAGGTGTGCAGGGTGCCGTCCAGGGTGACCGAGACGCGGTCGGGCGTGACGGTGTGGCCGGGGTCGCGGAGCCGGTGCGCGACGGGTTCGAGTCCCGGTGCGCGCAGCCAGTGCGTCACGGGTGCCGGAGCGCCGCCGAGCCGCCAGCCGCTGGGGACGGAGAAGGGGTCGGTCCATCCCTCGCCGGCCGGGGCGAGGGCGGCCTCGCGGACGGCGGCCGCCGCCTCGTACACCTCGTCGGGGACGCCGTCGGGGACGAGGCCGTCGGCTTCGCGCTCCACGAGGCCGGTGTCCAGATCGCCCGCGACCACGGCCGGGTGGGCGAGGAGCCTGCGCAGGAAGCCCGCGTTGGTCGGCACGCCCAGGGTGACCGTGTCGGCGAGGGCGGCGCGCAGCTTGCGCAGGGCCGTGGCGCGGTCGGGGCCGTACGCGATGACCTTGGACAGCATCGGGTCGTAGAGGCTGCCGACCTCGGTGCCCTCGCTGAGGCCGGAGTCGGTGCGCACGCCCGCGCCCTGCGGCTCGTGCAGGGACAGGATGGTGCCGCCGGAGGGCAGGAAGCCGCGCGCGGGGTCTTCCGCGCAGACGCGGGCCTCCACCGCGTGCCCGGTGAGCGTGATGTCGTCCTGGGAGAAGGGCAGGCGCTCGCCCGCCGCCACCCGCAGCTGCCACTCCACCAGGTCGAGCCCGGTGATGAGCTCGGTGACCGGGTGCTCCACCTGGAGACGGGTGTTCATCTCCATGAAGTAGTACGAGGAGGGGTCGGAGCCGGGGACGATGAACTCCACCGTGCCCGCGCCCGCGTACCCGCAGGAGCGGGCCGCCTGGACGGCCGCCTCGCCCATCGCCGCGCGGGTGGCCTCGTCGAGGAGGACGGAGGGCGCCTCTTCGATGATCTTCTGGTGGCGGCGCTGGAGGGAGCATTCGCGCTCGCCGAGGTGGATCACGTTCCCGTGGCCGTCGGCCAGGACCTGGATCTCGATGTGGCGGGGGCGGTCGACCCACCGCTCCACGAGCAGCGTGTCGTCGCCGAAGGAGGCGCGGGCCTCGCGGCGGGCGGCCGCGATCTCCTCGGTGATGAGCGCCTCGTCCCTGACCAGGCGCATGCCCTTGCCGCCGCCGCCCGCGCTCGGCTTGAGCAGCACCGGGGTGCCGATCTGCCGGGCCGCGTCGGCCAGTTGGGCATCGGTCAGGCCGCTGCCCGAGGAGCCGGGGACGACCGGCACACCGGCCGCCTTCACGGTCTCCTTGGCGCGGATCTTGTCGCCCATGAGGGAGATGGCGCTCGCGGGCGGCCCGATGAAGACGAGACCGGCGTCCGCGCACGCCTGGGCGAAGCCGGCGTTCTCCGCGAGGAAGCCGTAGCCCGGGTGGACGGCCTGGGCGCCGGACTTCGCGGCCGCCTCCAGGAGGCGCTCCACGGACAGATAGCTCTCGGTGGCCGGCGGCGGGCCGATCCGCACCGCCGTGTCGGCCTCGCGCACATGGCGGGCGTCGGCGTCCGCGTCGCTGAACACGGCGACCGAGCGGACGCCGAGCTGCCGCAGCGTACGGATGACGCGGACCGCGATCTCGCCGCGGTTGGCGACCAGAACTGTTTCAAACATCGTCATTCGTTCCTCACATCCGGAAGACGCCGAAGCCGGGCTCGCCCAGGGGAGCGCCCGCGCACGCGGTCAGGGCCAGACCCAGCACCTGCCGGGTCTCCATGGGGTCGATGACGCCGTCGTCCCAGAGGCGGGCCGTCGCGTAGTAGGCGTTGCCCTGCTCGTCGTACTGCGCGCGGATCGGGTCCTTGAAGGCGTCCTCGTCCTCGGCGGACCACTCCTCGCCGCGGGCCTCGATCTGGTCGCGCTTGACCGTGGCGAGGACGGAGGCGGCCTGTTCGCCGCCCATCACGGAGATCTTGGCGTTCGGCCACATCCACAGGAAGCGGGGGCTGTAGGCCCGGCCGCACATCGAGTAGTTGCCCGCGCCGTACGAACCGCCGACGACGACCGTCAGCTTCGGCACGCGGGTGCAGGCCACGGCCGTCACCATCTTGGCGCCGTGCTTGGCGATGCCACCCGCCTCGTAGTCCCGGCCGACCATGAAGCCGGAGATGTTCTGCAGGAAGACGAGGGGGATGCCGCGCTGGTCGCACAGCTCGATGAAGTGGGCGCCCTTCTGGGCGGATTCGGAGAAGAGGATGCCGTTGTTCGCGACGATGCCGACCGGGTGGCCGTGGATGTGGGCGAAGCCGGTCACCAGGGTCTGGCCGTACTCCGCCTTGAACTCGGCGAAGCGGGAGCCGTCCACCACGCGCGCGATGACCTCGCGGACGTCGTAGGGGGTGCGGGAGTCCGTCGGCACCGCGCCGTACAGCCCCAGGGGGTCCACCTTGGGCTCCTCCACCGGCCGCACCGGCCACGGCAGCTCCGCGCGCGGGGGCAGGGTGGAGACGATGGTGCGCACGATGCGCAGTGCGTGCGCGTCGTCCTCGGCGAGATGGTCGGTGACTCCGGAGGTCCGCGAGTGGACCTCGCCGCCGCCCAGTTCCTCGGCGGTGACGACCTCGCCGGTCGCGGCCTTCACCAGCGGCGGGCCGCCCAGGAAGATCGTCCCCTGATTGCGGACGATCACCGCCTCGTCGCTCATCGCGGGCACATACGCCCCGCCGGCCGTGCAGGAGCCGAGGACGGCGGCGATCTGCGGGATGCCGGCGCCGGACATCCGGGCCTGGTTGTAGAAGATCCGCCCGAAGTGCTCGCGGTCGGGGAAGACGTCGTCCTGCATCGGCAGGAAGGCGCCGCCCGAGTCGACCAGGTAGAGACACGGCAGCCGGTTCTCCAGGGCCACCTCCTGCGCGCGCAGGTGCTTCTTCACCGTCATGGGGTAGTACGTGCCGCCCTTGACGGTCGCGTCATTGGCGACGATCACGCACTCGCGCCCGGAGACGCGGCCGATCCCCGCGATGACACCGGCCGCCGGGGCGCCCCCGCCGTACAGCCCGTCCGCCGCGAGCGGGGCCAGCTCGAGGAAGGGGGAGCCGGGGTCGAGGAGTGTGTCCACGCGCTCGCGCGGCAGCAGCTTGCCGCGCGCCACATGGCGGGCCCGCGCCCGCTCGCCGCCGCCGAGGGCGGCCGCCGCGAGCTTGGCCCGCAACTCCTCGACGAGGGCGGTGTGCGCCGCCTCGTTCGCCCGCCATGCCTCGGACGCGGGGTCAGCCGCGCTCGCCAGCACTGGTGCCTGCCGCATCAGTCGAGCCCCCTTGCTCGGTCCGTTCGGTCTCCCCGGGCCCGGCGGATCGTCGCCCGGAGCGGTTAATGACCGTTAACGCGTTTCCTTCAGGTTAACGACCGCTAACCGGCCTGTCTAGAATCAATTCCATGGCCACCAGAACCGACGCGCCCACCCGGCGCGAGCAGATCCTCAAGGAGGCCGCCCGGCTCTTCGCCGAGCGGGGCTTCCACGGCGTGGGAGTCGACGAGATAGGGGCCGCCGTCGGCATCAGCGGGCCCGGTCTCTACCGGCACTTCGCGGGCAAGGACGCGATGCTCGCCGAGCTGCTCGTCGGCATCAGCGGCCAGCTCCTGACGGGCGGCAAGCGCTGCGCGGCCGAGGTGGGGGGCACGCCCGAGCGGGTCCTCGACGCGCTGATCCAGGGGCACATCGACTTCGCGCTCGACGACCGCTCCCTGATCACCCTGCACGACCGTGAGCTCGACCGCCTGCGGGACAGCGACCGCAAGCTGGTCCGCCAGCTCCAGCGGCAGTACGTGGAGATCTGGGTCGACGTCGTGCGCAAGGTCTATCCGGACCTCGCCGAGAACGCGGCGCGCGTGGCCGTGCACGCGGTCTTCGGGCTGCTGAACTCCACGCCGCACCTGAGCCGCCGCGACGCGCTGCCGAGCCGGTCGGCCATGGCGGACCTTCTGCACCGCCTGGCACGGGGGGCCTTCGCGGCCGCCGCCGAGTGACACGCGTCTCTGGACGCTCTGGTGACCGCCGGGTAACCTGCCTCTGAGCAAGCGCTTAGTCGATGCAGGCGAGATGCAGGCAGAAGGAGTTCTCCGTGCGCCGTACCGTTTTCAATGAGGACCACGAGGCGTTCCGGGAGACCCTGCGCGCCTTCATCGAGGCCGAGGTCGTCCCGGTCCACGACGAGTGGTTCGCCGCCGGTCAGGTGCCGCGCGAGTTCTACTACAAGCTCGCCGAGCTCGGCCTCTTCGGCATCAACGTCCCCGAGGAGTTCGGCGGCGCGGGCATGGACACGCACAAGTTCGAGGCCATCCAGTACGAGGAGACGGCCCGCGCGGGCGTCAGCTTCGGCGGCTCCGGCGTGCACGTGCTGCTCGCCCTGCCGTACATCAAGGCGCTCGCCACCGACGAGCAGAAGAAGCGCTACCTGGAGAAGTTCGTCTCCGCCGAGGAGATGTGGGCCCTCGCGATGACCGAGCCGGGCACCGGCTCCGACCTCGCGGGCATGAAGACCACCGCCAAGCTCTCCGAGGACGGCACCCACTACGTCCTCAACGGCTCCAAGACCTTCATCACCGGCGGTGTGCACGCCGACCGCGTGATCGTCTGCGCCCGCACCTCCGCGCCCACCGCGGAGGACCGTCGCTTCGGCATCTCGCTCTTCGCCGTCGACACCAAGTCCGAGGGCTACTCCATCGGCCGCAAGCTCGACAAGCTGGGCCTGAGGACCTCCGACACCGCCGAGCTCGCCTTCGTCGACGTCAAGGTCCCCGTCGAGGACCTCCTCGGCGAGGAGAACAAGGGCTTCTACTACCTCGGCAGCAACCTCCCCTCCGAGCGCTGGGGCATCGCCTACGGCGCGTACGCGCAGGCCAAGGCCGCCGTCCGGTTCGCCAAGGAGTACGTCAAGGACCGCACGGTCTTCGGCAAGACGGTCGCCTCCTTCCAGAACACCAAGTTCGAGCTGGCCGCCTGCCAGGCCGAGGTGGACGCCGCAGAGGCCGTCGCCGACCGCGCACTTGAGGCGCTGGACGCCGGCGAGCTGACCGCCGCCGAGGCCGCGTCCGCGAAGCTGTTCACCACCGAGGTCGCGCACCGCGTCATCGACAAGTGCCTCCAGCTGCACGGCGGCTACGGCTTCATGAACGAGTACCCCATCGCCCGCCTGTACGCGGACAACCGCGTCAACCGCATCTACGGCGGCACCAGCGAGGTCATGAAGATGATCATCGCCAAGAACATGGGCCTGTAGAACGCCTGTAGAAATACCTTCATGAACCAGGCACTTGAAGCCCTCCTCGATCTGCTCGACCTGGAGCAGATCGAGGAGGACATCTTCCGGGGCGTGAGCCGCTCGGCGCTCGTGCCCCGCGTCTTCGGCGGCCAGGTCGCCGCGCAGGCCCTCGTCGCCGCGGGCCGCACCGTCCCCGACGACAGGCCTGCCCACTCCCTGCACGCCTACTTCCTGAGGCCGGGGGACCCCGGCGCGCCCATCGTGTATACGGTCGACCGCATCCGTGACGGCCGCTCCTTCACCACGCGCCGGGTCGTCGCCGTCCAGCACGGGCAGCCGATCTTCCACCTCTCCGCGTCCTTCCAGACGTACGAGGAAGGGCTGGAGCACCAGGCCGCGATGCCGCCCGCGCTCGACCCCGAGACGCTGCCCACCGCCGCCGAGATGCTGCCCAGGCACCTGCCGCGCGAGGTCGCCGACCGGCTCCTGGAGACCCGCGCCGCGGTCGACCTGCGCTACGCCGACGCGCCGCCCTGGGGCACCGTAGGGCAGCCCCGCGAACCGCGCTCCCAGGTCTGGTTCCGCGCCAACGGCAAACTCGCCGACTACGAGGCCGACCCCCTGCTGCACGTCTGCCTCGCCACCTACGTCTCCGACATGACGCTGCTCGACTCCGTGCTGCTCGCGCACGGCCGCGGCGGCTGGGCGGTCGGTGACGTCGTCGGCGCCTCGCTCGACCACGCCATGTGGTTCCACCGGCCCTTCCGCGCGGACGAATGGCTGCTGTACGACCAGGAGTCGCCCACGTCGTCCGGCGGGCGCGGTCTCGGCCAGGCGCGGATCTGGACGCAGGACGGGCGACTCGCGGTCACCGTCATCCAGGAGGGCGTCGTTCGCGTTCCCCGCTGATCAGACATACCGTCCGATACATGTCGGAGAACACGGGACACCAGGAGAACGCCGAGAGCACCTTCACCGTCGTCGTCGCCGCCGTCGCCAACCTCGGGATCGCACTGGCCAAGGCCGTCGCGGGCGTCATCAGCGGATCCAGCGCCATGCTCTCCGAAGCGGCGCACTCCGTGGCCGACACCGTCACCGAGCTGATGCTGCTCGTCTCCTTGAAGGCGAGCGACAAGCCGGCCGACGAGGAGCACCCGCTCGGCTACGGCGGCGCCCGCTACATCTGGGCGCTGCTCGCCTCCGTCGCCACCTTCGTCGGCGGCGGCGTCTTCGCCGTCTACGACGGCATCCACACCCTCACCCACGGCGAGGACCCCGGCGACCCGCTCGTCTCGTACATCGTCCTCGCCGTCGCCTTCCTTCTGGAGGGCTACTCGCTGCGCACCGGCCTCAAGCAGGCGCGCGGCGAGGCCGACCGCTTCGGCGTGCACATCAAGCGCTACCTCCGCCAGACCCCCGACACCGCGGTCAAGGCCGTCGTGATGGAGGACTCGGCAGCCCTCGTGGGTCTCGTGCTCGCCGCGGCCGGGCTGCTCGGCGGGCAGCTCACCGGATCCGGCGCGTGGGACGGCATCGCCTCGCTCTGCATCGGCGTGCTCCTCGTGTACGTGGCCTGGGTCCTCGGCCACGCCAACTCCGAGCTGCTCATCGGGCGTCCGCTGCCGCCGGAGATGCGCGCCGCGATCCGCGCCGAGCTCCTCGCCGACCCGCACGTCGTGGACGTACTGGAGCTGACCACGCTCCTCCAGGGCCCCAAGGAGGCGCTGGTCGCCGCGAAGGTCGACTTCCGGGACGTGTCGTCGGCCGGGGACATCGAGCGGGCCTGCGACCGGATGGCCCGCCGCATCCAGGAGCGCTTCCCCGCGATCAGGCGGGTCTACCTGGACCCCACGCCGGGTCCGGCTCAGGAGCCGGGCACAAGGCCCGCGGCGTCGAGCAGGTAGGCCGTCAGCGGGTCGTAGTGGCGCGGGCTCGTGACGTGGTCGTCGAGCGGCACGGTCACCTGCACGGTGCCCTCGGCCTCGCCGATGAACAGCGCCGGGTCGTTGCAGTCCGCGTACCCCACGGAGTCCAGGCCGCGCTGGCCCGCGCGCCCCGCCCAGCCGTGGTCGGCGACGACGAGGCCGGGCAGCGGGCGGCCCTCGCGCTCCAGGCCGTCCAGGATCGCGTTCATCGGCTCGGGCGAGTGCGTGTGCCACAGCGTCGCGCCTCGCTCGAGCACCGCGACGTCGGCGAACTGGAAGACCATTCCCTCGTCGGCCGTCAGGCCCTCGGGGATCACCACGATCTCGCAGCCGGCCGCGCGCAGGGCCGCGGCGGTCGCGCGGTGCACGTCGAGCAGGCCGCCGGGGTGGCCGGTCGCGAACAGCACGCTCTCCTTGGCGGCGGCCGCCTTGCGCAGGCGGGCCGCCATCCGCTCCAGGGCGTCGACCGTCAGCTCCGGGTCGATGGTGTCCTGGCCGTGCCGGAACTGCGGGTCGTCGATGACGCCGCAGCGCTCGGCCATCACCGCGAGGACGTCCTGCTCGTCGGTCCAGCGGTCGCCGAGCTCCAGACCGAGCCAGTAGTGGCGGTCTCCGTTCGCGAGCTTCCTGTAGTGGCTGAGGTTGTTCTCGCGGGGGGTGGCGACGTCGCCCGCGATGCGGGTGCGGATGAGATGGGCGACCAGGTCGGCACGGGTGGGTATGGGCATGGCCCCCATTGTGCCGGTGCTCGGGCCGCGGGGCCTCGGGGATTTCCTGGTCGGCGTTGGCTGTTGTGTCGAGCGGCGACGGGGTGGGGCGGTTTGTCTTTTTCGGG
Source organism: Streptomyces sp. NPDC044106 (assembly GCF_056433985.1). Classification (NCBI taxonomy): domain Bacteria; kingdom Bacillati; phylum Actinomycetota; class Actinomycetes; order Kitasatosporales; family Streptomycetaceae; genus Streptomyces; species Streptomyces sp. NPDC044106. Next base: position 150,798 of record NZ_JBWKFZ010000006.1, on the reverse strand, counting down.
TGCGGGATCGTGGGGGCTTGTCGCGCGGTTCCCCGCGCCCCTGAAAGCTCCCCCCGGCGCCTGAATGCCCCGGCACCGGGGACCCGATGTCCACCGGGGCGCTCTCAGAGCCTGTGTCATATCCCCGGCCGGGTGGTCGCCGCCTGGCACGCACGCTCGCCGCGTTGCCGGAAAGCCCTCGTAGCTCTGCTACGAGGACTTTCCGGCGCCTTGCGATCGCACGCACCAGACGACGCCCACTGATCCGACCGGGGATATGACACAGGCTCTAACCGGGCCTGCTCAACGCGAACCACAGTTCCATGCGGACGTCCGGGTCGTTCAGGTCCGTGGTCAGGAGGGACTCGCAGCGGGCGATGCGCTGGCGGACCGTGTTGCGGTGGACGGAGAGGGCCAGGGCCGTGCGGTCCCAACTGCCGTGCAGGGAGAGCCAGGTGCGCAGGGTTGTCGTCAGGGCCTCGTTGCCAGTGAGCGGGGCGAGCAGCACGCGCGCATGGGCGTCGGCCTCCTCGGGGGCGACCAGGGCGGCGATGCCGGTCTCGTGGTGGCGTACGAGGGGGACGCGGGTGGCCTCCGCGCGGCGCAGGGCGCGGGCCGCCTGCGCGTCGGCGGCAGGCAGCTCCCCGGGCGGTGCGGCGGCGGAGACGCCCAGGGTCCAGCCGTCGGCGGGCGTGATCTCGCGGTCGGCGGGGACGAGGAGGCGTACCGCGTCCCCGGGCTCGCGCGGGTCCACCAGGGCGCTGCCCAGCGCCGTGGCGAGCGCCGGCGCGGCCAGCGGACCGTGCTCCCCGCGCGCGTGCACCACGGTCCAGAGGCCGCTCCCCAGGAGAGGACCGATTTCGTCGACCGGCGTCCCTAGGAGCAGCCGTACGAGGGCCGCCGAGCGGGCCGCCTCGGAGGCGCCCTGGTGTTCGCCGGTGAGGAGCGAGAGCAGGACGACCGCGGCTCCGGCGATGGTGTGGTCGCCCGGTTCGCGGCGGTCCGTGGCGAGCCCGAGCGCGAAGCCGCGGCCGCCGCCCAGGGCGTAGGCGGCGAGGTGCGTGGCCCCCGCGGTGTCGGCGGCGGACGCGGGGGAGGCGGGGGTGGTGCGGCGGACGATCCCGGTCAGCTCCCGCAGCGCGTCCCGTACGCCGTCGGCCAGGGGCTGCCCCGCTGCCTGCAACTCCGCCCCGTCCGGCCCGTACAGCACTGCGGCGCCGCCCAGCCGGGCCGCAAGCTGGCGCAGGACGGCGGGGACGGGGTCGGGGCGCGCCGCCGCCGTGGCGAGGCCCTGCTGCGCCTGTGTGACCCGGCGCAGCTCCGCGTGCCTGGCCTCGGCCATCAACCGCCACACGGCGCGGGCGACGCCGCTGAAGGTGGTGCGGGGCGGGACCTCGACGAGCGGCAGGCCGTACCGGTCGCAGGCCTCGGCCAGGGCGCGCGGCACCGTGTCGTGCACGGGTGCCACACCGAAGCCGAGGGCCGCGCCGCCCGCCGCGACGATGCGGGCCACGTAGTCGTCCAGGTGGCCGTCCGGGGCCGCCGGGTCCGTGATGTGCACGCCCGCGGTGAGCAGCAGCTCGCCGCCGAGCAGATACGGGTACGGGTCCCGCATCTCCGAGGTGTGCACCCACTGCACGGCCGTACCGGCGGCCCGCGCGTCGGGTCCGGCGATCTGGCGCAGGCCCAGGTCGTCGCGGGCGAGCAGCGCGGCGAGCGGGACGGGCGGGGTCGGGGGGACCGCCGGTGGGGTGGCGGGTCCGGCGGCAGGGTCGGTCATGGTGGACGATTCCTCCATATCCGTCGCGGAGAGTAGAGGAAACGTACACTTCAGCGTCGCATTCCGGCCACCTAAGGTCGTGCCGACCACAGGCAGCGGGTACGGGCGGATGTCCCCGCGGCCGGTCGCCACCCCCACTCCATCTGCACGACACGCCACCGAGGTGCGCGAAGGAGGCCCCCTTATGGCCGTCGACTACACAGTGATCGTCGTCTATCTCGCCGGGATGCTGGCCATGGGCTGGTGGGGCATGCGCCGCGCCAAGTCCAAGGCCGAGTTCCTGGTCGCCGGGCGGCGCCTCGGGCCGTGGATGTACTCGGGGACCATGGCCGCGATCGTCCTCGGCGGCGCCTCCACCATCGGCGGCGTCGGCCTCGGCTACCAGTACGGCCTCTCCGGCGCCTGGATGGTCGTCACCATCGGCCTCGGCATCCTGGCGCTCAGCGTGTTCTTCTCGGCCCGCATCGCGCGCCTGAGGGTGTACACCGTCTCGGAGATGCTCGACCTGCGCTACGGCGGGCGCGCGGGCGTCATCTCCGGGGTCGTCATGTGGGCGTACACGCTGATGCTCGCGGTCACCTCGACCATCGCGTACGCCACGATCTTCGACGTCATCTTCGACATGAACCGCACCCTGGCGATCGTCCTCGGCGGTTCGATCGTCGTCGCGTACTCGACGCTCGGCGGCATGTGGTCCATCACGCTCACCGACATGGTGCAGTTCGTGGTGAAGACGGTCGGCGTGCTGCTCCTGCTGCTGCCCATCGCGGTCGTCAAGGCCGGCGGCTTCGGTGAGATGAAGGCCGAGCTGCCCACCGCGTACTTCGACCCGCTGGGCATCGGCGGCGAGACGATCTTCACGTACGTGCTGATCTATACGTTCGGCATGCTCATCGGGCAGGACATCTGGCAGCGCGTCTTCACGGCGCGCAGCGACAAGGTCGCCCGTTACGGCGGAACCGTCGCCGGTACCTACTGTCTGCTGTACGCGGTCGCGGGCGCTGTCATCGGCACCTCGGCCAAGGTCATGTACCCGCACCTGCCGAGCGCCGACGCGGCCTTCGCGACCATCGTCAAGGACGAGCTGCCGGTGGGCGTCCGGGGGCTGGTCCTGGCCGCCGCGCTCGCCGCGGTGATGTCGACGTCCTCCGGAGCGCTCATCGCCTGCGCGACCGTCGCCAACAACGACATCTGGTCGCGGCTGCGGGGCACGGTCACCAAGGGCGGCGACGAGCCGCACGACGAGGTCAGGGGCAACCGCGTCTTCATCCTCGTCATGGGTGTCGGCGTGATCGTCATCTCCATCGCGCTCAACGACGTCGTCGAGGCCCTGACCGTCGCGTACAACCTGCTGGTCGGCGGACTGCTCGTGCCGATCCTCGGCGGCCTGCTCTGGCGCCGCGGCACCGCGGCCGGCGCGCTCGCCGCCGTCGCCACCGGCGGTCTCTCCGTCATCGGGCTCATGTGGGGGTACGGGATCCTCGCCAACGAGCCCGTCTACTACGGCCTGCTGACCTCCCTCGCCGTCTACGTCGTGGTCTCCCTCGCCACGAAGCCCACCGACGCGGCCGTGCTCGCCGCCTGGCGCGAGCGGCTCGCCGGGCGGGGAGCGGAGCCCGAGGCCCCTCCGGTCCCCGTACCTCAGTCCCCCCTCCCTCAGTAGAGTTCAGAAAGCGCCCACAAAGCGCATCGAAGCGTGCAGAGACGCACAAAGGAAGGCACCCCATGAGCAGCAACGAGACGCCCCGCGGCCCCGTCGACTCCTCCCGCATCCCGCGGTACGCGGGCCCGGCGACGTACGCCCGGCTGCCCCGCCTCGACGAGGTCGGCGGCAGGACGGATGTCGCGGTGGTCGGCGTGCCCTTCGACACCGGTGTCTCGTACCGCCCCGGCGCCCGCTTCGGCGGCAACGCGATCCGTGAGGCCTCGCGCCTCCTGCGCCCCTACAACCCGGCGCAGGACGCCTCGCCCTTCGCGCTCGCGCAGGTCGCCGACGCGGGCGACATCGCCGCCAACCCGTTCAACATCAACGAGGCCGTGGAGACCATCGAGGCCGCCGCCGACGACCTCCTCGGCTCCGGCGCCCGCATGATGACCCTCGGCGGCGACCACACCATCGCGCTCCCGCTGCTCCGCTCGGTCGCCAAGAAGCACGGCCCGGTCGCCCTGCTCCACTTCGACGCCCACCTGGACACCTGGGACACCTACTTCGGCGCCGAGTACACCCACGGCACGCCGTTCCGCCGCGCCGTCGAAGAGGGCATCCTCGACACCGAGGCGCTCTCCCACGTCGGCACGCGCGGCCCGCTCTACGGCAAGCAGGACCTCACCGACGACGAGAAGATGGGCTTCGGCATCGTCACCTCGGCGGACATCTACCGCCGTGGCGCCGACGAGGTCGCCGACCAGCTGCGCCAGCGCATCGGCGACCGCCCGCTGTACATCTCCATCGACATCGACTGCCTCGACCCGGCGCACGCCCCGGGCACGGGCACGCCGGAGGCCGGTGGCATGACGTCGCGTGAGCTCCTTGAGATCCTGCGCGGCCTCGCCTCCTGCAACCTCGTCTCCGCCGACGTCGTCGAGGTCGCCCCCGCGTACGACCACGCCGAGATCACGGCCGTCGCCGCCTCCCACACTGCGTACGAACTGACGACGATCATGAGCAGGCAGATCGCCGCGGGACGCGCCCGGGACGCGGAGCAGAACGCGAAGTGAGCGCGGCCACAACACCGTTGAACGCCTAGGTACGCCGGGCCTGTACGGCCCGGCGGCCGGAGAGCCCGCCGGGCCGGAGCCCGGGCGAGAAGGAGAAGACGACGCATGACCCACGACCACGACGTGGTGCTGCGCCCCACGCCGCGCCAGACCGAGGCCGCCCTGAACCCGCCCCCCGGGCGCAACGGCGGCGACCTCGTCGTCGAGACCCTCGCCGGTCTCGGCGCGACCACCGTCTTCGGGCTCCCCGGCCAGCACGCGCTCGGCATGTTCGACGCGCTGCGCCGCTCCTCGCTCTCGTACGTGGGGTTCCGCGTCGAGAACAACACGGGCTTCGCGGCGGACGCGTACGGCCGCGTCACCGGCGAGGTCGCCCCGCTGCTGCTCTCCACCGGGCCCGGCGCGCTGACCTCGCTCGCCGCGCTCCAGGAGGCGGCGGCGGGTTCGTCGCCGGTCCTCGCCATCGGCAGCCAGGTCCCGGTGGCCGGGCTCGGTGGCGGCCGCCACGGCTATCTGCACGAACTGCGCGACCAGCAGGCCTCGTTCCGTGACGTCGTCAAGTCCGTGCACACCGTCCGCACGGCCTCGCAGATCCCCTCCGCCATCGCCGCGGCCTGGGAGTCGGCGCTCACCGCGCCGCACGGCCCGGTCTGGGTGGAGATCCCGCAGGACGTGCTGCTCGCGGAGACGACCCTGCCCGCCGTGACGGCGATGGACGCGACGCCCGAGGACGTCGTCCCGCGCCCCGAGCTGACCGCGGTCGCCGCCGACCTGCTCTCCCGCGCCGAGCGCCCGGCGATCATCGCGGGCGGCGGCGTCGTAAGGGCGGACGCCTCCGGCAAGCTCCGCGCGCTCGCCGAACTCGTGAACGCCCCCGTCGTCACCACCTTCGGCGGCAAGGGCGCCTTCCCCTGGGAGCACCCGCTCTCACTCCAGTCGTGGCTGGAGGACCGGCACACCACGGACTTCCTGGAGGACGCGGACGTCCTGCTCGTGGTCGGCTCGGGCCTCGGCGAACTGTCCTCGAACTACCACACGTTCAAGCCGCGCGGCCGGGTGATCCAGATCGAGGCCGACGCCGGGAAGCTGGAGTCCAACCACCCCGGGCTCGGCATCCACGCGGACGCGCGGATCGCCCTGTCCGCACTCCTGGAGACCATCGAGGCGCCCCGCGAGGACCCGTCGGCGCCCGAGCGGGTCGCCCAGGTGCTCGACAAGGTCCGCGAGCGCATCGACGCGCAGGACCTCACCCTGGAGCGGCAGGTGCTCGCTGCCGTCCGCGAGGCCCTGCCGGACACGTCGCCGTCCTTCTGGGACATGACGATCCTGGCGTACTGGGCGTGGTCGGCGTTCGACGCGCGGCGCCCCAACACCATGCACTCGGCGCAGGGCGCGGGCGGTCTCGGCTACGGCTTCCCCGCGGCGCTCGGCGCGGCGGTCGCGGACCCCTCCCACCCGATCCTCGCCGTCTCGGGCGACGGCGGCGCGATGTACTCGATCGCGGAGCTGGCGACGGCCAGGCAGTACGACCTGCCCGTGACCTGGCTGATCGTCGACGACGGCGGCTACGGCATCCTGCGCGAGTACATGTCCGACGCCTTCGGCGAGGCGACGGCGACGGAGCTGGCGCGGCCGGACTTCGTGAAGCTGGCGGAGTCCTTCGGGGTGCCGGGGGTGCGGTCCTCTCCGGAGACGCTCCGGGACGACCTGGCGAAGGCGCTGTCCGAGCCGGGGCCGAGCGTGGTGGTGCTTCCGGCGGTGCTCCGGATGTTCGCGCCGACGCATCTGGACTGAGAGACAGCCGTACATATTTTCGGCATTCGTGCAACCTTTCACCACCCCTGGTGAGTCATGTGGGGCGAGTGCGCTGGGGGCGCACTCGTTTCGCACAAGGGGATGGGAAGCTCCATGACTCACCGGACATCCGGTATATCCAGCCGTGCCCGCGTACTCTCGGCGGGTCTCGCCGCCGGAGTGCTCGTGCCGCTCGCCGCGGCCGCCACGCCTGCCACCGCCGCCACGCCCACCGCGGCGCCGCAGGTCAGCTGTACCTCAGCGCAGGCCGGCCTGGCCGCCAAGCTGAAGAAGGACATCACGGCCGCCCTGAAGAACCGCAAGGGCACGATCGCCGTCGGTCTGCGCGACCGCACCACCGACACCACCTGCACCCTGAACGCGGGCACCTCGTTCGACTCGGCGAGCGTCGTCAAGGTCACCGTCCTCGCCACGCTCCTGTGGGACGCGAAGAAGACCGAGCGCAGGCTGACGACCCGCGAGTCCGACCTCGCGTACGCCATGATCACCAAGTCCGACAACGCGGCGACCAGCGCGCTCTGGCGCCAGCTCGGCACGGGCAAGGTCAAGGGCTTCCTCAAGGCCGCCAAGATGACGAAGACGGTGCCCGGCACCGGCGGCTACTGGGGCCTGACCCGGATCAACGCGGCCGACGAGCAGAAGCTCCTCGCCCTGGTCACCGCCAAGAACGCCGTCCTGAGCGACAACTCGCGCGCGTACATCCTCAAGCTGATGGGCAAGGTGACCTCCTCGCAGCGCTGGGGCACCCCCGCGGGCGCGCCCTCCGGCGTCGCCATCCACGTCAAGAACGGCTGGCTGCAGCGGTCGACCCACGGCTGGCGGGTGCACAGCATCGGCGCGTTCAAGGGCGGCGGCCACGACTACACGATCTCCGTGCTCACGCACGGCAACAGCACCATGAACTACGGCGTCGCGACCATCCAGGGCGTGGCCAAGGCCATCCACAAGGACCTCACGCCCCGCGCGTCCGCGGTGAACAGGTACGTGCCGACGGACACGCCGCGGGAGGCCTTCGTGGCCGTGCCCGCGGCCTGAGCCCCTCGGGCAGCCGCGGCTCCGCCGTGGCTCGTCGCGCAGCTCCCGCGTCCCTCATGGGGCGCGGGTTTGTTGCGGCGGGATGAAAATCGCATCGCGCCGTGTTGGGCCTCTCGGCAGGTCAGGTCGACGGGAGGCAGCACGTGGCGGAGCAACGGGGTGGAGCCGAGCGGGAGAAATCCGGCTGGGCAAGGCGACTCACCGGATACGCGTGGCGCTATCCGAAGGACGTCGTGCTCGCGCTGGGCTCCTCGCTCGCCGGCATGGCCGTCATGGCCCTCGTGCCGCTGATCACCAAGGTGATCATCGACGACGTCATCGGGCAGGACGGCCGGGGCGGGGACCGCTCCATGGGCCCCTGGGCCGGCGCGCTGATCGGCGCCGCCGTCCTCGTCTACGTCTTCACCTACATCCGCCGCTACTACGGCGGCCGGCTCGCCCTCGACGTCCAGCACGACCTGCGGACCGAGATGTACGGAACGATCACGAAGCTCGACGGGCGGCGCCAGGACGAGCTGTCCACCGGGCAGGTCGTCGGGCGCGCCACCAGCGACCTGCAGCTGATCCAGGGCCTGCTCTTCATGCTGCCGATGACCATCGGCAACATCCTGCTCTTCGTGATCTCCCTGGTGATCATGGCGTGGCTCTCCCTGCCGCTCACCTTCGTCGCCCTCGCCGTCGCCCCCGCCCTCTGGTTCATCGCCCGCCGCTCCCGCTCCCGCCTGCACCCCGCCACCTGGTACGCGCAGGCCCAGGCCGCCGCCGTCGCCGGAGTGGTCGACGGCGCCGTCAGCGGCGTACGCGTGGTGAAGGGCTTCGGCCAGGAGGACCAGGAGACCGGCAAGCTCAGGGAGGTCGGGCGCAAGCTGTTCGCCGGACGGCTCCGCACCATCCGCCTCAACTCCCGCTACACGCCCGCCCTCCAGGCCGTCCCCATGCTCGGCCAGGTCGCCATGCTGGCCCTCGGCGGCTGGCTCGCGGTCAAGGGCGAGATCACGCTCGGCACGTTCGTCGCCTTCTCCACCTACCTCGCCCAGCTCGTCGGTCCGGTGCGGATGCTCGCCATGGTCCTCACCGTCGGACAGCAGGCCCGCGCAGGCGTCGAGCGCGTACTCGAACTCATCGACACCGAGCCGAGCATGAGCGACGGCACCAAGGAGCTGCCCGCCGACGCCCCCGCGACGGTCGAGTTCGACGAGGTGGGCTTCGGGTACGAGGACGGCCGCCCCGTCCTTGACGGACTCACCTTCCGGATAGCCCCCGGCGAGACCCTCGCCGTCGTCGGCTCCTCCGGCAGCGGCAAGTCCACCGTCTCGCTGCTCCTGCCGCGCTTCTACGACGTCACGCACGGCGCCGTCCTCATCGGCGGCCGCGATGTGCGCGAGCTGACCCTCGACTCCCTGCGCGCCGCCATCGGGCTCGTCCCCGAGGACTCCTTCCTCTTCTCCGACACCGTGGGCGCCAACATCGCCTACGGCCATCCGGACGCGACCCGCGAGGAGATCGAGACCGCCGCGCGCGCCGCCCAGGCCCACGGCTTCATATCCGACCTCCCCGAGGGGTACGACACCAAGGTCGGCGAGCAGGGCCTCACCCTCTCCGGCGGCCAGCGCCAGCGCATCGCGCTCGCCCGCGCCATCCTCACCGACCCCCGCCTCCTCGTCCTCGACGACGCCACATCGGCGGTCGACGCGCGCGTGGAGCACGAGATCCACGAGGCGCTGCGGAGCGTCATGGCGGGGCGTACGACGCTCCTCATCGCCCACCGCCGCTCCACCCTCGGTCTCGCCGACCGCATCGCCGTCCTCGACGACGGACGCCTCGCCGACCTCGGCACCCACGCCGAGCTGGAGGAGCGCTCGCCCCTCTACCGGCGGCTGCTCACCGACCCCGATGAGCTCGGCGGCGTCTCGCCGGGCCACGCACTCCCCGCCGACCTGCCCGAGGACACCTCCGTACGCGACGAACTCGACGCCGAGTTCGACGCCGAGCGCGGCATCACGCCCGCCCTGTGGACCGGCGACAGGGAGCCCAAGGACACCGCCCTCTCCGGGATGCCGTCCACGCCCGAACTCCTCGCGCAGGTCGAAGCGCTGCCCCCGGCCGACGACACCCCCGGCATCGACGAGGCGCGGGCCGTCACCCCCGAGGAGTCCTACGGGCTGCGCAGGCTGCTCGCCGGGTTCGGTCTTCCGCTGCTCTTCAGCCTGCTGCTCGTCGCCGTCGACGCGGGCATGGGGCTGCTGCTCCCCGTCCTCATCCGGCACGGCATCGACGAGGGCGTCAGCCAGCTGGCGCTCGGCGCCGTCTGGGCGGCCTCCGGGCTCGCCCTCGCCGCCGTCGTCGTGCAGTGGGCGGCGCAGACCGGCGAGACGCGCATGACCGGACGTACCGGGGAACGGGTCCTCTACTCGCTCCGGCTCAAGATCTTCGCGCAGCTCCAGCGGCTCGGGCTCGACTACTACGAGCGGGAGCTGACCGGGCGCATCATGACCCGGATGACGACCGACGTGGACGCGCTGTCCACCTTCCTGCAGACCGGACTCGTCACCGCGTTCGTCTCCGTCGTCACCTTCTTCGGCATCATGGCCGCCCTGCTCGTCATCGACGTACAGCTCGCGCTCGTCGTCTTCGCGACACTGCCGCTGCTGGTCGTTGGCACGTACTTCTTCCGCAAGTCCAGCGTGAAGGCGTACGAGCTGGCGCGCGAGCGCGTGTCCGTGGTCAACGGCGACCTCCAGGAGTCCGTCGCGGGGCTGCGCATCGTGCAGGCCTTCCGGCGCGAGCGCACGGGCGCCGAGCGGTTCGCCCGCAACAGCGACAGCTACCGCCAGGCCCGCATCCGCGGCCAGTGGCTGATCTCCGTGTACTTCCCGTTCGTGCAGTTCCTGTCGTCCGTCGCCGTCGTCGCCGTGCTGATCGTGGGCGCGGGCCGGGTCGAGGCGGGCACGCTGACCACCGGCGCGCTCGTCGCGTACCTGCTCTACATCGACCTCTTCTTCGCCCCCGTGCAACAGCTCTCCCAGGTCTTCGACGGCTACCAGCAAGCCACCGTCTCGCTCGGCCGCATCCAGGAGCTGCTCCAGGAGCCGACGTCGACCAAGACCGCCGACGAGCCGAAGGAGGTGGCCTCGCTGCGCGGCGACATCGCCTTCGAGGGCGTGGACTTCGCGTACGCGGCCACCGGCGAGGGCGCGCCCGAGGAGGCGCTCAGCGGTGTGACCCTGCGGATACCCGCGGGACAGACCGTCGCCTTCGTCGGCGAGACCGGCGCGGGCAAGTCGACGCTCGTGAAGCTCGTCGCCCGCTTCTACGACCCCACGGGCGGTCGCGTCACCGTCGACGGCACCGACCTGCGCTCCCTCGACCTCACCGCGTACCGCCACCGCCTCGGTGTGGTGCCGCAGGAGGCGTACCTCTTCGCGGGCACGGTCCGCGACGCCATCGCCTACGGGCGTCCCGACGCCACCGACGCCCAGGTCGAGGCCGCCGCCCGCGCGGTCGGCGCGCACGACATGATCGCCACGCTGGACGGCGGCTACCTCCACGAGGTCACCGAGCGGGGCCGCAACCTCTCCGCAGGACAGCGCCAGCTGATCGCGCTGGCCCGCGCCGAACTCGTCGACCCCGACATCCTGCTCCTCGACGAGGCGACGGCCGCGCTCGACCTCGCCACGGAGGCGCAGGTCAACCAGGCCACCGACCGCATCGCGGGCAAGCGCACCACCCTGGTCGTCGCCCACCGCCTGACCACGGCGGCCCGCGCCGACCGCGTCGTCGTGATGGACGGCGGCCGGGTCGCGGAGGACGGCACGCACGAGGAGCTCCTCGCGCTGGACGGTCGGTACGCGCGACTGTGGCGGACGTTCGTGGGGGAGCCGGTGGAAGCGGTCTGAGGGCAGCCCCTAAGGACCCTGGGCGGGGCGGACGGAAAAGGCGGGGGATCGCGCAACCGCACGGGGCACGGGCTGCGTCCGTACATCAGAACGTGAGGCAGATGTGGCGGACGTGGCAGACGCGTCAGGTGTGACGGGAGGGGCAGCTGTGAGCAGTGGTCGCGGCGGTGGTCGGATACGACGGCGGCTGGCGCTCGGCACCGCCGTGCTCGCAGGCGCCGTCCTGTTCGCCCTCGCGGGCCCCGGCACCGCGTCGGCGGAGGCCGCAGTCGCCCCCTGCGCCGGCCGCAAGGTGCGTACGCTGCCCTTCAGCGGCGGCCGGGTCGACGTCTTCAAGAGCCGCGGTTACGTCTGCGCGGTGGTCTTCGCCAAGCACTCCGGCGGCCGCAGGACGATGTCCGTCAGCATCAAGGCGCGCGGCGGCAGGCCCGCGCGCGACGCGGGCCGTTACACCCACCACGCGGGCCCGGTGACGGTCCACGCCGGTCACCGCTGCGTCTGGGTGAAGGGGAAGGTCGGCGGGCGCGGGGTCAGTTCGGGCTGGATTCTCTGTTGATGCGGGCTGTGCCCGCTGTTGCCGCAAGGCAATTCCCCCTGGTGCGGATTCAGTTGCTCCGTTAGGTTCCGGGGCATTGCTGTGTCGACAGGGGAGGGTGCATGCGCAAGGCGCTCAGATGGCTGCTGTCGCTCGTGGTGCTGATAGGCACGGTGGGCGTGGCCGGAGCGACGACCGGGGCGGCCACAGCCGCGGAACCGGACGGGACCACCAGTGCCAACAGCACTGAAACCGACATCAAGGACAGGCTGCTCGCCATACCCGGCATGAGCCTGATCGAGGAGAAGCCGTATCCGGGCTACCGCTTCTTCGTCCTCAACTACACCCAGCCGGTGGACCACCGGCACCCGTCCAAGGGCACCTTCAAGCAGCGCCTGACCGTGCTGCACAAGGACACCGCCCGCCCGACGGTCTTCAGCACCAGCGGATACAGCGTCTCCACGAACCCCGGCCGCAGCGAGCCGACACGGATCGTCGACGGCAACCAGGTCTCCATGGAGTACCGCTTCTTCACGCCCTCGCGGCCCGAGCCCGCCGACTGGTCCAAGCTGGACATCTGGCAGGCCGCCTCCGACCAGCACCGCATCCACCAGGCCCTCAAGCCGATCTACGGCAAGAAGTGGCTGGCCACGGGCGCCTCCAAGGGCGGCATGACGGCGACGTACTACGAGCGCTTCTACCCGCGCGACATGGCGGGCATCGTCTCCTACGTCGCGCCCAATGACGTGGTCGACAAGGAGGACTCGGCCTACGACAGGTTCCTCGCGCGCGTCGGCACCAAGGAGTGCCGCGAAAGGATCCAGGCCGTCCAGCGTGAGGCGCTGGTGCGCAGGGAACCGCTGTCGGCGAAGCTCGCGGCGTACGCGGCGGCGGAGGGCTACACCTTCAACACCGTCGGCACGCTCGACAAGGCCTTCGAGGCCGTCGTCCTGGACCTGGTGTGGGGCTTCTGGCAGTACCAGCCCGCCGCCACCGCCTGCGGGAAGATCCCGGACGCGGCCACCGCGACCGACCAGGCGCTCTACGACTACGTCGACTCGGTGGGCGGCTGGTCCTCCTACACCGACCAGGACCTCAGCGCCTACACGCCGTACTACTACCAGGCGGGCACGGAGCTCGGCTCGCCCGACATCAAGCAGCCCTGGCTCGGCAAGCTGAGCCGCTACGGATACCAGCCGCCGCGGAACTTCGTGCCGCGCGACATCCCGATGAGGTTCCGGCAGCAGCCGATCCAGGACGTGGACCGGTGGGTGCGGCACAACGCGCGGCGGATGATGTACGTGTACGGCGAGAACGACCCGTGGGGCGCAGAGCCGTTCCGTCCCGCGCGCGGCGCCGGCCACGACAGCTACGTCTTCACCGCGCCCGGCGCGAACCACGGGGCGAGCGTCTCGCAGCTCGTCGCGGACCAGAAGGCGAAGGCGACGGAGCGCATCCAGGCGTGGGCCGGGGTCTCCTCCCCGTCGGCCTCGGGCAAGCCGCTCGCCCCGTACGACAAGAAGCTCGACCGGCGGGACGTCAAGAGGGAGCTGACGCTGCGGCCGTGAGGCGTCGGCGGTTCAAAGACGGGCTCTGACGCTCTGACGGGTTCTGCCCGTCGTCAGAGGGGCCGAAGCGGTGCTTCGGCCCCTCTGACGCGTCGTACGCCTTGTCCCGTCGTACGCCTTGTTCCGTCGTATGCCGCCGATCCGTGTGTCAGTACGTCAGGCCGTGGCCGACCGGGTACAGCACCCGCGCCGGGTCGTCCGCCCGGCGCACCGGGACCGGCAGCCGCCCCTGGGGTGCCGTCCTGCCCGCGATCACGCGTGCGGCGGCGCGCAGTTCGACGTCCGTCCACGAGTAGGAGGCGAGGGCGGCGTCGACCGGGGGCAGGTGCGCCACGTCGTACGGGTTGCGGATGGCGAGGGTGACGACGGGCAGGCCGGTGGCTTTGAGGGCGGCCACCAGGGTGGCCTGGCCGTCGGCGCTCTCGTCAGCCCCGAGCGGCCTCCCCCGGCTGTCCGGGCTCGCGTCCAGGTCCGTGTCCAGCTCCGTGTTGGCCGCCTGGGTGTTGTCCTTGGTGGCCGTGTGGGTGGTGACGTTGTACGTCGCCACCAGGACGGCGTCCTGCTCCTGCGCCGCCGCCACGGCCTTCTCGATCGTCGCCTCGTCGGGCGCCGTTCCGGTGGGCAGGACCACGGCCCGGAAGCCCAGGCTGTTGAGGGCGCCCGCGAGGACGGTGGTCGGGGGGCCCGTGGTGCCGGACGGCGAACCGGGGTCCGCGCCGACCACCAGGATGTCGGGGTGGGTGTCGGGCGACAGCGGGAGGAGCCCGTCGGGGTTGAGCAGCAGGGTCGTGGTGGCGTCGGCGATGCGGTCGGCGGTGACCTGGTGTGCGGGCGTGCCGACGGTGGCGTCGACGGCCTCGGGGGTGGGGTGCGTGGTCGGCTGTTCGCCCAGCCGGTCGGTGAGGAGGCCCACGTCCGCCTTCATGCGGAGCACGCGCAGTACGGACTCGTCGATGCGCTCCTCCGTCAGCTCGCCGTCCGCCACCGCCTTGAGCACGGCGTTCCATGCGACATCCGGGCGCGGCGGATTCAGGAGCTGGTCGGCGCCCGCCTTCAGCGCGAGTACGGCCACGCGGTCGTCGCCGTACTTCGTCCGTACGCCGCGCATCGCGAGCGAGTCCGTCGCGATCACGCCGTCGTAGCCGAGTTCCTCGCGCAGGAGGCCGGTCAGGATCGGGTGGGAGAGCGTCGCGGGGTCGCCCGACGGGTCGAGGGCGGGCACCACGATGTGGGCGGTCATCACCGAGTCGACGCCGGCGGCGATCGCGGCCCGGAACGGGGGCGCGTCGTAGCGCTCCCACTCCTCGCGGGTGTGGTGGATGTGCGGCAGCTCGGTGTGGCTGTCGTCCCGTGTGTCGCCGTGCCCGGGGAAGTGCTTGGCCGCGGTCGCGATGCCCGAACTCCGGTAGCCCTCGATCTGCGCGGTCACGAAGCCCGCGACCGCCTCCGGGTCGGCGCCGAAGGAGCGTACGCCGATGACCGGGTTGGCGGGGTCGACGTTGACGTCGGCGTCCGGGGCGTGGTCCTGGCGGATGCCGAGGGCGTGCAGTTCGGCGCCGGCGATGCGGGCGGCCTCGCGGGCGTGCTCGTGCGAGCCGGACGCGCCGAGGGCCATGGCGCCGGGCAGGAGCGTGGCGGGGGCGCCGATGCGGGCGACGGCGCCGTGCTCCTGGTCGACGGAGATGAGCACGGGGAGGACGGGGTCGGTGGCGGCCGCCGCCGCTCGCTGGATGCCGTGGGAGAGTTCGGCGATCTGGTGCGGGGAGCGGGTGTTGTGGGCCCAGCCGAAGTAGATGACGCCGCCGAGACGGTAGCGGGCGATCAGTTCGGCGGCGTCGCGGACGCCTAGCTCCCGGAGGTTCGTGTCGACGTCGGCGGGGTCCGGGTCGGTGGCGGTGTGCCCGTACACGTGCATCACGAAGAGCTGGCCGACCTTGTCCTCCAGGGGCATCGTGCCGATGAGGTCGCGGAGCTCGCGGTCGCGATGGCGGTCGCGGTCTTCGGGGTGGGGCACGGGGGGCTCCTGCGGGCCGGGGAAAGTTACTTTCAGGAGCAACGGATATCCCGAAGCTTTCTGCCGGTCAAGGGAGGGGTGGGGTGTGTGCGGGTCCGTTTGGGCTGGGGCGCCTCGGGTGCGTCTGTGGGGCGGGGCCGCGGGGGTATGTGCGTACTCGCTATCCCTGCGTCACGCTGCACGGACAATGGGGCTACAGCGTGCTCGGTGCTCCGTTCGCACATACCCCCACGTCCCCTCGGGAGCGCGTGCGACTGCGGCCCGGTGGGGGCTGGCCCCGTCCTGCCGTACGTTGCGGGGCAAACGACCCCCGCCCCCGCCCCTACCTCTGCCGTGCGTTGCGGGGCAAACGGGTGGGTGGGTGGGATACATCCGCCGCGGAGCGGCGGGCCTGTCCGCGCCCGCAGACGGAAGGCGGGGGGAGATACCCACCCGCCCACTCCGCCGCGAAGCGGCGGTCCCGCTCGTGCCTGCGGAAGGCTCAGAAGGAGCCGCTCACCAGCCGGGAGAGCAGCTCACGGCCCGGCCCCAGCAACCCCTCCAGCGGCGCAGCCTCCCCGTACCAGCGCTTCTCGTACTCCCAGCACAGCCACCCCTCCCAGTTCTCCCGGCCGAGCAGGGACACGCACTCGGCGAGCGGCAGCGCCCCGGCGCCGAGCGGCAGCGGCGTCGTGTCGTCCGGTGAGGCGACGTCCTTCACCTGGACGTAGCCGAGGTAGGGGGAGAGCGCGGCGAACGTGTCGGAGACGGACTCGCCGCCGAGCCAGGTATGCATCAGGTCCCACAGCGCGCCGACCTGCCGGTGGCCGACGGTGCCGAGCACGCGCGTGAGGTCGGCACCCGTGCGGTGCGAGTCGTGGGTCTCCAGGAGGATGCGTACGCCTGCGTCGGCCGCGTACCGGGCGGCCGTGCCGAGCCGCCTCGCGGCCGTGGCGTCGGCCTCCGCCGTGCTCTGCTCGGTGCCGCCGCCCGGGAAGACGCGGATGAAGGGGGCGCCCAGGTCACGGGCGAGGGTGACGAGGGAGCGGATCTCGTCGAGGACCGGCCCGTCGTCACCGGGGGCGGCCACGCGCGCGTACCCGGCGATACCGAGGATCTCCACGTCGGCGGCCTTGAACCCGGCGGCCACGTCGGCCCGTTCGGCCGGCCCGAGCCCCGGGTGCACCGGCTCCTCGGGGTGCGCGCGGAGCTCGACGCCGTGGTAGCCGTGGGTGGTGGCGAGCCGCAGCACGTCGGGTACGGGGAGGCCGGGCACGCCGAGGGTGGAGAAGGCGAATCTCATGGTCCCGACAGTAGGCGGCGTCCCGGACCGGTCAACCCCGCACGACGTCGGCGCGTCAGAGGAACGCCAGCCGCGCGCCCAGCGCCGCGAAAGCCACCGCGAAGGTACGCCGCATCCAACTCACCACCCGGGGGCGCGAGATGACCTGATCGCGCATCGCCGCCGCGAACCGCCCGTACGCCACGAAGACCACGAACGTGATCAGCATGAAGTACGCGCTCAGTTCCGTCATGCGCAGGAAGGCGTACGGCTCGTCGGCGCTCACGAACTGCGGCAGGAACGCGAAGAAGAACAGCGTCAGCTTCGGGTTGAGGATGTTGATCAGCACGCCCGTCAGGATCGTGCGGCCCGCCGAGCGCGGCTCGCTCTCCCGCTCGGCGGTGAGCTCGCTCTTGTCGCGCAGCGTGCTCCACGCCATGTACAGCAGGTAGGCCACGCCCAGGTACTTGAGCGTCTGGAAGGCGACCGCGCTGGTGTTCAGGAGCGCGGCGAGGCCGGTGATCGCGGCCACCATGTGCGGGACGACGCCCAGCGTGCAGCCGACGGCGGCGATCACCGCGGCGCGGGTGCCGCGGGAGAGTCCCGCCGCGATCGTGAAAAGGACGCCGGTGCCCGGTGTCACGCAGACGACCAGAGAGGTGAGGAGGAATTCCATGGCTCGACCCTGACGTCACAATGGCTCCATGAACAGGTCCATTGGATCTCCTTCCGACCGGTCCATAATCGCGGACGTCCCCGTTGCCACCTCCGACTGGTTGCAGCTCAACGCCGCCGACGCACCCAGGGGCGGGCTCTGCGACTGGCTGACCCGGCAGATCAGGGGCGCCATCGCCGACGGCCGTCTCGGCGTCGGCAGCAGGCTCCCCGCGACCCGCACCCTCGCCGCCGACCTGCGCGTCTCCCGAGGCGTCGTCACGGAGGCCTACCGGCGGCTCACCGAGGACGGGCAGGTCGAGGGGCGGGGGCGCGGCGGCACGGTGGTGGTGGCCGCGCCACACGCGGCGCTCGGAGTGCCGGGTTCCGCAACGCCCGTACAGGATGCGGGCTTTCACCCGTACCGCGGTAGGGGTGACGAGCCGCCCCCACCCCCTGCCGGCCTCTTCACCGCCCCTCCCGACCTCGGCGTCTTCGACGCCATCCGCGCCGCGCCCGCCCGCATCGACCTGTCGCCGGGGCTGCCCGACCTCTCCGCCTTTCCGCGCGCGGCCTGGCTGCGGGCCGAGCGATCCGTGCTCGCCGGACTCACGCCGTCGGACTTCGGGTACGGGGATCCGCGCGGCACCCCGGCCCTGCGAGCCGCCGTCGCGCGCTGGCTCTCCCGCAACCGGGGGATCCCCGCGGCGCCGGACGACGTGATGATCGTGAACGGCACGGCCCAGGCGCTGCGGCTGCTCGTCGACGTCCTGCACGCCGACGGGATCTCGCAGGTGGCGGTCGAGGAGCCGGGATCACTCGGCGTACGCCAGCACCTGCGGCCGCTCGGCACCCCGCCCGTGCCGGTCGACGCCCAGGGCATCCGCGTCGACGCGTTGCGCGCCACCGGGGCCCCTGCCGTGCTGCTGACCCCCGCCCACCAGTTCCCCACCGGTGTCGTCCTCGGCGGCGAACGGCGCCGCGAACTGATGGAGTGGGCCCGCGACGGCGGCCTGGTCATCGAGGACGACTACGACGCCGAACACCGTTACGACCGCCCCGCCGTACCGGCGCTGCGCTCCCTGCTCCCGGACCACGTCTGCTACGCGGGCAGCGTCTCGAAACTCCTCGCGCCCGCCCTGCGCCTCGGCTGGCTGCTCGCGCCGCCCGCCCACCGGGAGGCCCTCGTCGACGCCAAACGTCTCATCGACCTCGGCAGTGGCGCCCTGCCCCAGCTCACCCTCGCCCACCTCATGGACTCCGGCGCCCTCGAACGCCACCTGCGACTCATCCGCAAACACCACCGCAGGCGCAGGGACGCGATGATCGCGGCGATCAGGACGCATCTGCCGGGGGCGGTGGTGCACGGGGCGGCGGCGGGCCTGCACCTGATGCTCACCCTCGATGAGCACACGTACGACCACACGTACGCCGGCACCGACACGACCCTCGCCACGCAGGCCCTCCACCACGGTGTGAAGACCCACCCCCTGTCCTGGCACACCCAACTCCCGCACCCCCTGGGCCTGGTCCTCGGCTACGCGGCGAGCGGCACGGCGGAGATCGAGGAGGGGGTGGGGGTGCTGGGGAGGGTGGTGCGGGGCGGGTAGCCGCCCGCCAGGGTGCGGGCGGCCCCTACCGCGCCGCCGGGGCCCCCGTGGAGCCCCGCACCATCAACTCCCCGTGCACCGTCGCCACCCCACCGGGAGGCCCGTTCTCCTTGCCCATGGCGATGCGGCCCGCCCGTGCGCCCGCCTCGTGCAGGGGGAGGCGGACCGTCGTCAGTGCGGGGACCGCGTCGATGCTGAAGGGGAGGTCGTCGAAGCCCGCCACCGAGACGTCGTCGGGGATGCGCAGGCCCTTGTCGCGCAGGGCCGCGCACGCGCCGAGTGCCACCGTGTCGTTGGCGGCGACGACCGCCGTCAGGTTGGGGGCGCGGCGCAGGAGTTCGTCCGTGGCGTCGTAGCCGGAGCGGCGGTCGTAGGGGCCGTGGACCGTCAGCGCCGGGTCGTCCTCGATGCCGCGGGCGGCGAGCGCGGCGCGGTGGCCCTCCAGGCGGTGCCGGGTCGTCGTGCGCTCCTCGGGGCCCGCGATGTAGCCGATGCGCCGGTGGCCGAGGCTCAGGAGGTGTTCCGTCAACTGCTGGGCGCCGCCGCGGTTGTCGAAGGTGAGTGCCACCGCCGCCGTGTCCGGCGCGGGCGGCCGGCCGCAGAGCACGACCCGTGTCCCCGCCTCCGCGAGTCGCCGCAGCTTGCCCGCGATGGCGCAGGCGTGGTCGGGGTTCTCGACGGCCCCGCCGGTGAGGACGACCGCCGCGGCGCGTTGGCGCTGCAGGAGCGTGAGGTAGGTGAGTTCGCGCTCGGGGGAGCCGCCGGTGTTGCAGACGACGGCCATCCGCTCGCCGCCCGCGCGCCCGCCGGGTCCGCCGATCTCGGACTGCACGGCCCCCGCCATGATCCCGAAGAAGGGGTCCGCGATGTCGTTGACGAGGATGCCGACCAGGTCGGACGTGGCCGCGGCGAGCGCGCTCGCGGGGCCGTTCAGGACGTAGTCGAGGTCGTCCACGGCGCGCAGGACGCGTTCGCGGGTCGCGGCGGCGACCGGGTAGTTGCCGTTCAGCACGCGGGAGACGGTGGCGGGGGACACCTGCGCGCGGGCCGCGACATCCGCCAGGGTCACAGTCATCTCGTCGTCCTCCGGTCACCCGTCTCGTCGACTTCCGCCACGCCCGCGACCGAAGCCCTTGTCGCCACCTTGTCCGGCAGGCTAGCTTGCCCTTGGGTAGAAAGCGCTTGCTACGCACCTACGGAGGGACTGTCGTGACACGCAAGACGGTGCGCATCGCCATGAACGGCGTCACCGGACGCATGGGCCACTGCCAGCACCTGGTCCGCTCGATCCTCGCCCTCCGCGAGCAGGGCGGCCTCGACCTCGGCGACGGCACCGTGCTGTGGCCCGAGCCCGTCCTCGTCGGCCGCAGGGAGCACGCGCTGCGCGCGCTCGCCGCCCAGCACGGTCTGGAGCACGTCTCCACCGACCTCGACGCGGTCCTCGCCGACCCGGCCGTCGACATCTACTTCGACGCGCAGATCACCTCGGCCCGCGAGGACGCCATCAAGCGGGCCGTCGCCGCGGGCAAGCATGTCTACACCGAGAAGCCGAGCGCCACCGGGCTCGACGCCGCCCTCGGGCTCGCCCGCCTCGCCGAGGACGCCGGCATCAAGCACGGCGTCGTCCAGGACAAGCTCTTTCTGCCGGGCCTGCTCAAGCTGAAGCGGCTCATCGACGGCGGCTTCTTCGGCCGCATCCTGTCGGTGCGCGGCGAGTTCGGCTACTGGGTCTTCGAGGGCGACTGGCAGCCCGCCCAGCGCCCGTCCTGGAACTACCGCGCCGAGGACGGCGGCGGCATCGTCGTCGACATGTTCCCGCACTGGGAGTACGTCCTGCACGAACTGTTCGGCCGCGTCCGCACCGTCCAGGCGCTCACCGCCACCCACATCCCGCGGCGCGTGAACGAGGACGGCAGGCCCTACGACGCCACCGCCGACGACGCCGCGTACGGCATCTTCGAGCTGGACGGCGGCGCCATCGCGCAGATCAATTCCTCCTGGGCCGTCCGCGTCAACCGCGACGAGCTCGTGGAGTTCCAGGTCGACGGCACGGAAGGGTCGGCGGTCGCGGGCCTGCGCAACTGCCGCGTACAGCACCGGAGTACGACGCCGAAGCCCGTCTGGAACCCGGACCTGCCCGCCACCCACTCCTTCCGCGACCAGTGGCAGGAAGTCCCCGACAACCAGGGCCCCGAAGGGTTCGACAACGGCTTCAAGGCGCAGTGGGAGCTCTTCCTCAGGCACGTGTACGCCGACGCGCCCTACCGCTGGGACCTCCTCGCCGGCGCGCGCGGCGTGCAACTCGCCGAGCTGGGCCTGAAGTCCGCCGCCGAGGGCCGCCGCATCGACGTACCGGAGATCACGCTGTGAGCACCCCCGTCCTGCTCCCGGCCGCGGACGGCGGCACGCGCGCGTACACCCCCCGCGCCGACCCGCTGCGGCTCACGCCCGCGGGCCCACCGGCCTCCCGCACCGTCTTCTCCGCCGCCCACGTCGTCGCCGACCCCTGCGCGGACGTCTCCCCGGACGGCCCCGCCGCCGTCGACTGGGACGCCACGCTCGCCTTCCGCCGCCACCTCTGGTCGCACGGCCTCGGTGTCGCCGAGGCCATGGACACCGCCCAGCGCGGCATGGGCCTTGACTGGCCGGCAGCCGCCGAGCTGATCCGCAGGTCGGCCGCCGAGGCGAAGGCCGTCGACGGCCGGATCGCGTGCGGCGTCGGCACCGACCAACTGGCGCCGGGGGCCTCCCTTGTGGACGTACGGGCCGCGTACGAGGAGCAGCTCGCCCTCGTCGAGTCGGCCGGCGCCCGCGTGATCCTCATGGCGTCCCGAGCACTCGCCGCCGCGGCCACCTCGCCGGACGACTACCTGGAGACGTACGGCCACCTCCTGCGCCAGGCCCGCGAGCCGGTGATCCTGCACTGGCTCGGCCCGATGTTCGACCCCGTCCTTGAGGGCTACTGGGGCTCGGCCGACCTGGACGCGGCCACGGACACCTTCCTGGAGGTCATCGCCGCCCACCCCGGCAAGGTCGACGGCATCAAGGTCTCGCTCCTGGACGCCGGCCGCGAGATCGCCCTGCGCCGCCGCCTGCCCGACGGCGTGCGCTGCTACACGGGGGACGACTTCAACTACCCGGGGCTGATCGCGGGGGACGACCACGGCTTCAGCCACGCCCTGCTCGGCATCTTCGACCCGCTGGGACCGCTCGCCGCGTCGGCCGTAAGGGCCCTGGACACCGGCGACGTGAAGGGCTTCCGCGAACTCCTCGACCCGACAGTGGAACTGTCACGCCACCTCTTCCAGACCCCCACCCGCTTCTACAAGACCGGTGTCGTCCTGCTGGCCTGGCTCGCCGGGCACCAGACGCACTTCACCATGGTCGGCGGCCTGCAGTCGGCCCGCTCGCTGCCCCACCTCGCCCGCGCCTACGAACTGGCCGACGGGCTCGGCCTCTTCCCCGACCCGGCCCTCGCGGCCGCCCGCATGCGCTCCCTGCTCACCGTCCACGGAGTCCCCCAATGAGCACACCGGTGCCGCTGTCCCGGCTGAGCCTCAACCAGGAGACGATCAAGCAGTGGTCGCTCCCCGAACTCGCGGCGGGCTGCGTCAAGGAGGGCGTCACAGCGGTCGGGCTGTGGCGCGCGCCCGTGCAGGAGTACGGGGTCGGGCGCACCGCCCGCCTGCTGCGGGACGCCGGGCTCACGGTGACGAGTCTGTGCCGGGGCGGCTTCTTCACCGGCCCCGACGGGGCGGCACGCGCGCGTGCCCTCGACGACAACCGCGCGGCGGTCGAAGAGGCGGCGGCCCTCGGCACCGACACGCTGGTCCTGGTCTCGGGCGGCCTGCCGCCCGGCAGTAAGGACCTGACCGGCGCGCGCGAGCGCGTCGCGGACGCGCTCGCCGTCCTCGGGCCCTACGCCCAGGAGCGGGGCGTGCGCCTCGCCATCGAGCCGCTGCACCCGATGTTCGCGGCCGACCGCTGTGTGGTCTCCACTCTCGGCCAGGCCCTCGACCTCGCGGAACGCTTCCCCGCGCACCAGGTCGGCGTCGTCGTGGACACGTACCACCTCTGGTGGGACGACCGGGCGCCCGCGCAGATCGCGCGGGCGGGCGCGGGCGGCCGGCTGCACGCCTTCCAACTGGCTGACTGGATCACGCCGTTGCCCGCGGGCGTGCTGCTCGGGCGGGGGCAGCTCGGTGACGGCAGCGTGGACTTCGGGGCGTTCCGCGCGATGGTCGACGGCGCGGGGTACCGGGGCCGGATCGAGGTGGAGATCTTCAACGAGGCGCTGTGGGCGCGCGACGGGGGTGAGGTGCTGAGGGAGACGGCGGAGCGCTTTTGCGCGCATGCGTGAGGCGCGGGTGCGCGCATGCGCGGGCGCGGTGCGGCTGCTTCTTCCGGTGGCCGGAGTTCCGGTGGTCGGAGTTCCGGTGGCCGGAGGCGGCTACTTCCTGCCGCCCAGGATCTGGCCCAGCAGATCGCCGAGCCCGCCGGAGGACGCGGAAGGGCCCGCCCCGCCGGAGGCCTTCTTGCCCGCCGCCCGCTTGGAGAGCACCGCGAGGACCACGGGGATCAGCATCTCGATCACGCGCGTGACCGTCGCCACGGGCAGGCCGGTCTTCTTGGCGACCGCGTTGGCGACCGGCTTGCTCATCCTGGCGAGCACACCGGACATCATCCCGCCGCCCGCGAGGCCGCCGAGACCGCCGAGGCCGCCGAAGGACGCCACCCCGTGGAGGGGCGCATCGCCGGGTGCGGGCGCACCGCCGACCTCGGCGACGGCCTGACGCATCTCCTCGGCCTCCGAGGGGTCGGCCGTGGCCGCCTTGTCCTGGAGGTTCCCGGAGAGCGCGGACGCCGTGGTGCCCACGACCTCCTGGGCGCCGGACGCGTCCGTGCCGAGCAGCCCTGCGATCTCCTGGAGCTTGTCGTCGCCCAGCTCGTGCAGCACGTCCTGCTCGAAGGACCGAGGTTCATCGCTCATGCGTCAAACGCTACGTGCACCCCGCTTTGTCAGCATCTGGAAGCCGCTCTGAAAATTTTCCGCAACGCCGTGCAACCCTTCGGGCACCACGCGTGTCGTACATGGAGTCAGGGCTTCAGTGGGGGGAATCCGGGATCTGGGGGGATCCAGGCGATCCGGGGGGATCGAGAAGTTCTGGCAGGGGAGGGGAACCCGAAGGGGCCCGGTCCATTGGACCGGGCCCCTTCGAAGGTCCCTGCGCCCGGAGCCGGTCCGCGCGCAACGATTCCGCGCCCGTGAAGTTGTCCACAGGCCCACCGCGCTGTCGGTGCCGGGCGGTAGCGTCGGATCATGGCGAGTCCAGTTGCGGCGACGGCGGTGCTCGAGGGGGTCCTCGAGCGCATCACGTACGCCAACGAGGAGACGGGGTACACGGTCGCGCGCGTCGACACCGGACGAGGCGCGGGCGACCTGCTCACCGTCGTCGGCGCGCTGCTCGGCGCACAGGTCGGCGAGAGCCTGCGGATGCAGGGCCGTTGGGGCTCCCACCCGCAGTACGGCAAGCAGTTCACGGTGGAGAACTACACGACGGTGCTGCCCGCCACCATCCAGGGCATCCGCCGCTATCTCGGCTCAGGCCTCATCAAGGGCATCGGCCCGGTGATGGCCGACCGGATCACCACGCACTTCGGCGTCGACACCCTCGACATCATCGAGACCGAGCCGAAGCGCCTCGTGGAAGTGCCCGGACTCGGCCCCAAGCGGACGAAGATGATCGCCGCCGCCTGGGAGGAGCAGAAGGCCATCAAGGAGGTCATGGTCTTCCTCCAGGGAGTCGGGGTCTCCACCTCCATCGCCGTGCGCATCTACAAGAAGTACGGCGATGCGTCGATCTCCGTCGTGAAGAACGAGCCCTATCGCCTCGCCGCCGACGTCTGGGGCATCGGCTTCCTCACCGCCGACCGCATCGCCCAGTCCGTCGGCATTCCGCACGACAGCCCCGAGCGCGTCAAGGCCGGTCTCCAGTACGCCCTTTCACAATCCACCGACCAGGGCAACTGCTTCCTCCCCGAGGAGCGGCTCATCGCCGACGCGGTCAAGCTCCTCCAGGTCGACACGGGCCTCGTCATCGACTGCCTCGCCGAACTGGCCGGTGACGAGGAGGGCGTCGTCCGCGAGACGCTCCCGGGACCGGACGGCGGCGACGACATCACCGCCGTCTACCTGGTCCCCTTCCACCGTGCCGAACTCTCCCTGGCAGGCCAGTTGTTGCGCCTCCTGAGAGCCGACGACGACCGCATGCCCGCCTTCCGGGACGTCGCCTGGGACAAGGCGCTCGCCTGGCTCGCGGCCCGCACCGGCGCCCAGCTCGCGCCCGAGCAGGAGGAGGCGGTCCGGCTCGCGCTCACCCAGAAGGTCGCCGTCCTGACCGGCGGGCCCGGCTGCGGCAAGTCCTTCACGGTCCGCTCCGTCGTCGAGCTGGCCCGCGCCAAGAAGGCCAAGGTCGTCCTCGCCGCCCCCACGGGCCGCGCCGCCAAGCGCCTTGCCGAACTCACCGGCGCGGAGGCCTCCACCGTGCACCGCCTGCTCGAACTGCGGCCCGGCGGAGACGCGGCGTACGACAAGGACCGGCCGCTCGACGCCGATCTGGTCGTCGTCGACGAGGCCTCGATGCTCGACCTGCTGCTCGCCAACAAGCTGGTGAAGGCCGTGCCGCCCGGCGCCCATCTGCTCTTCGTCGGCGATGTGGACCAGCTGCCGAGCGTCGGCGCGGGCGAGGTGCTGCGGGACCTGCTGAGCGACGGCAGCCCGGTCCCCGCCGTCCGCCTCACCCGCATCTTCCGCCAGGCCCAGGAGTCGGGCGTCGTCACCAACGCCCACCGCATCAACTCCGGTGTCCCGCCCATCACCCAGGGCATGAAGGACTTCTTCCTCTTCGTCGAGGACGAGACCGAGGACGCGGGCCGCGTGACGGTGGACGTCGCCGCGCACCGCATCCCGCAGAAGTTCGGCCTCGACCCGCGCCGCGACGTGCAGGTCCTCGCGCCCATGCACCGCGGCCCCGCGGGCGCGGGGAACCTCAACGGCCTCCTCCAGCAGGCCATCACGCCCGCGCGGCCCGGCCTGCCCGAGAAGCGGTTCGGCGGCCGGGTCTTCCGCGTCGGCGACAAGGTCACCCAGATCCGCAACAACTACGAGAAGGGGCAGAACGGCGTCTTCAACGGCACGGTGGGCGTCGTCACCGCCCTCGACCCCGACGAACAGCGGCTCACCGTCCGCACCGACGAGGACGAGGAAGTCCCCTACGACTTCGACGAGCTGGACGAGCTTGCGCACGCGTACGCCGTGACGATCCACCGCTCCCAGGGCAGCGAGTATCCGGCGGTGGTGATCCCGGTCACCACCGGCGCCTGGATGATGCTCCAGCGGAACCTGCTCTACACGGCCGTGACGCGCGCCAAGAGGCTGGTCGTCCTCGTCGGTTCGCGCAAGGCTCTGGGACAGGCAGTGCGCACGGTCTCCGCGGGGAGGCGCTGCACGGCCCTGGATTTCCGACTTTCCGGGCGCCGCGGAGCCATTCCCGGCTGATTTGATCGATCAAATGAGTCGGAAACCTCACACAGGGTTTCCGGAACCGGGGCGAAGGGGGCAGGATGAGCAGGTTGGCGGCACTGAGTGCCGCCAATTGGCCCAATGGTCGACCCCGAGTGCACTCTCCAGGGCCAAATGGGGGATGGTAGAGACAGTCAGGGCACCTCGAAGAAGAGGCACAACGTCGGTGAGGGATGACGTGAGCGAGAACGCTAACAACGGTGTAGTACTGCGGTACGGCGACGACGAGTACACCTACCCGGTGATCGAGTCGACCGTCGGCGACAAGGGCTTCGACATCGGGAAGCTCCGCGCCCAGACCGGTCTGGTGACCCTGGACAGCGGCTACGGCAACACCGCCGCCTATAAATCCGCCATCACCTATCTCGACGGTGAAGAGGGCATCCTCCGGTACCGCGGCTACCCGATCGAGCAGCTGGCCGAGCGCTCCACCTTCACCGAGGTGGCGTACCTCCTGATCAACGGCGAGCTGCCGAAGGTCGACGAGCTGGCCACCTTCAAGAACGAGATCACGCAGCACACCCTGCTGCACGAGGACGTCAAGCGGTTCTACGACGGCTTCCCGCGCGACGCGCACCCGATGGCGATGCTGTCGTCCGTGGTCAGCGCGCTGTCGACGTTCTACCAGGACAGCCACAACCCGTTCGACGAGAAGCAGCGTCACCTCTCGACGATCCGCCTGCTCGCCAAGCTTCCGACGATCGCGGCCTACGCGTACAAGAAGTCGCAGGGCCACCCGGTCGTCTACCCGCGCAACGACCTCGGCTACGTCGAGAACTTCCTGCGCATGACCTTCTCGGTGCCCGCCGCCGAGTACGAGCTGGACCCGGTCGTCGTCTCGGCGCTCGACAAGCTCCTGATCCTGCACGCGGACCACGAGCAGAACTGTTCGACCTCCACCGTGCGCCTGGTCGGCTCCTCGCAGGCGAACATGTTCGCCTCGATCTCGGCCGGCATCTCGGCCCTGTGGGGCCCGCTGCACGGCGGCGCCAACCAGTCCGTCCTGGAGATGCTGGAAGGCATCCAGGCCTCCGGCGGCGACGTCGACACCTTCATCCGCAAGGTGAAGAACAAGGAAGACGGCGTGAAGCTCATGGGCTTCGGGCACCGCGTCTACAAGAACTTCGACCCCCGGGCGAAGATCATCAAGGCGGCGGCGCACGACGTCCTCTCGGCGCTCGGCAAGTCCGACGAGCTGCTCGACATCGCCCTGAAGCTGGAGGAGCACGCGCTGGCCGACGACTACTTCGTCGAGCGCAAGCTCTACCCCAACGTGGACTTCTACACGGGCCTCATCTACCGCGCGATGGGCTTCCCGACCGAGATGTTCACCGTGCTCTTCGCGCTCGGCCGCCTCCCGGGCTGGATCGCCCAGTGGCACGAGATGATCAAGGAGCCGGGTTCGCGCATCGGCCGCCCCCGGCAGATCTACACGGGCGAGGTCCTGCGCGACTTCGTCCCGGTCGAGGGCCGCTGACCCTCCCCGGCAAAGCGGAAAGCGCCCCGCCGTCGATCCCCCCACGGGTCGACGGTCGGGGCGCTTCCCTTTTTCCCGGTGCGGATTCCCCCCACGGGATCCGGCCGGGCGTCTGTGGATTGCCCTGCGGTCTGCCGGGACGCGTACGTACGGGAGGGCCGCTCAAAGCTCCCCGGTGCACGTGCCCCGGCAACGCAATGTCCAGGAACATCCCCCAAGATGCCCCTCGACGCGGAAGACGTCCCCCAAGACATCTTCCTGCATCGCCCCATTAGACTCGCGACTCCCCTCAATGGTTACGTTCCAATCACTGTGATCTGCGTCTCTTGCATATGTCCAGTACATGCGCAAGAGCACCGGTATGGGGATTCTGTGACGGGTGTGAGGGTGCTGAAACGACCCTGTGAAGGGGTTATGTGAAGCTCCTCAGCCGAAGGCTGTTCGTCACCACGAAGACGGAGGAGAACGCCATCGCGGCGCCCGCGATCATCGGGTTGAGCAGACCGGCGGCGGCGAGCGGCAGCGCGGCGACGTTGTAGCCGAAGGCCCAGAAGAGATTGCCCTTGATGGTGGAGAGGGTCTTGCGGGAGAGCCTGATGGCGTCGGCCGCGACCCGCAAGTCCCCGCGCACCAATGTCAGGTCACTCGCCTCGATCGCCGCGTCCGTGCCGGTGCCCATCGCCAGGCCGAGGTCGGCGGTGGCGAGCGCTGCCGCGTCGTTCACGCCGTCCCCGACCATCGCCACGACCTTGCCCTCGCCCTGCAACCGCCGTACGACATCGACCTTGTCCTCGGGCAGCACCTCCGCGTACACGGCGTCCGGCGCGATGCCCACCGCGCGGGCGACCGTTTCGGCGACGGCCCGGTTGTCGCCGGTGAGCAGCACCGGCGTCAGGCCGAGCGCACGCAGCCGGCGCACCGCCTCGGGGCTGGTCTCCTTCAGGGCGTCCGCCACGGCGAGGACACCGCGGGCGGCGCCGTCCCAGGCGACCAGGACGGCCGTGCGTCCCGCCGCCTCCGCGTCGTCCCGCAGCTTGGCCACCGCCTCAAGGCCCGTCACGCCCGCCTCCGCGAGCAGCCGTTCGCGGCCGACGAGCACGTCGTGGCCCTCGACGGTGCCGCGCACCCCGGACCCCGCGACGTTCTCGAACCGCTCCGGCGCGGGCAGCTCCCCGACGGCGGTCCCGAGCCGGTCCGCGGCGCCCGCCGCGACGGCCCGGGCGACAGGGTGCTCGGAGGCGTGCTCAAGGGCGCCCGCGAGGCGGAGCAGCTCCTCCTCCCCGGTGTCCCCGGCGACCTGGACGTCCGTCAGCTCCATGCGTCCCGTGGTCACCGTGCCGGTCTTGTCCAGGACGACGGTGTCGACGCGGCGCGTGGACTCCAGGACTTCGGGGCCCTTGATGAGGATGCCGAGCTGGGCGCCGCGGCCGGTGCCGACCATGAGGGCCGTCGGCGTCGCGAGGCCGAGCGCGCAGGGGCAGGCGATGATCAGGACGGCGACGGCGGCGGTGAACGCGGCGGTCGCGTCGCCGGTGGCACCGAGCCAGCCGCCGAGCGTGCCGAGCGCGATGAGCAGCACCACCGGCACGAAGATGCCGGCGATCCGGTCGGCGAGGCGCTGCACCTGGGCCTTGCCGGTCTGCGCGTCCTCGACGAGCCGCGCCATCCGCGCCAGCGAGGTGTCCGAGCCGACGCGCGTCGCTTCGACCAGGAGGCGCCCCGCGACGTTCACGGTGCCCCCGGTCACGGCGGCGCCCGCGCCCACGTCGACCGGCACGGACTCGCCGGTCAGCATGGAGGCGTCGACCGCGGAGGCGCCCTCGACGACGGTGCCGTCGGCCGCGACGGTCTCGCCGGGGCGTACGACGAAGCGGTCCCCGACGGCCAGCCGGTCGACCGGCACCCTGACCTCGGCGCCGTCCCGCACCACCGCCACGTCCTTCGCGCCGAGTTCGAGGAGGGCGCGCAGCGCCGAACCGGCCTTCCGCTTGGAGCGGGCCTCCAGCCAGCGCCCGAGCAGGATGAACGTGATGACGCCCGCGGCGACTTCGAGGTAGATGGTCGAGGCGCCGTCGCCCGGCGATGCGGTGAGGTCGAAGCCGTGCCGCATCCCCGGCATCCCGGCGTCGCCGAAGAACAGCGCCCACAGCGACCAGCCGAAGGCGGCGAGCGTGCCGACGGAGACGAGGGTGTCCATGGTCGCTGCCGCGTGCCGCAGGTTGGTGAACGCCGCCCGGTGGAAGGGCAGCCCGCCCCAGACGACGACGGGCGCGGCGAGCGTCAGCGAGAGCCACTGCCAGGAGTCGAACTGCAGGGCGGGGACCATCGCGAGCAGCACGACGGGCAGGGAGAGGAGCGCGGAGACGGTCAGGCGCTGCCGCAGGGTGTCGGGTTCGGTGATGTCGGCGGTGGTGGGGGCCGCCGCGGCATCGGCACGGTCATCGGGGGCCGGCGCGGGCGGGACGATCTCCTCGGCCGTGTAACCGAGCTTCTCCACCAGGGCGATGAGCCCGCCGACCTCGACCCCGTCGGCGTACTCGATCCGCGCCTTCTCCGTGGCGAGGTTGACCGTGGCGGTCACGCCCTCCACGCGGTTCAGCTTCCTCTCGATGCGCGACGAGCAGGAGGCGCAGGTCATCCCGCCGACGGCGAGTTCGACTTCGGAGACTTCCGTGACGTCCGGCATGGTTCTCTCGTACTGCTTCCGGGTCGTGGGACGGCTGCGGGCCCTGTGGCGCCGGTGTCGGCACCACAGGGCCCGGGGTACCCGGCGGTCCGCAGCTCAGACGTGGCGGCGGGGCCGGGCTCGGGTCCGGGGCGTCAGGCCTTGACGCCGACGAGCTCGTAACCCGCCTCGTCGACGGCGGCGCGCACGGCGGCCTCGTCGAGCGGGGCCTCGGAGACCACGGTGACCAGGCCCGTGGACGCGACGGCCTGTACGGAGCCGACGCCCGCGAGCTCCGAGATCTCGGCGGAGACGGCGCCTTCGCAGTGCCCGCAGGTCATCCCCGTCACCTCGTACACGGTGGTGACGGCGCCCTGCGGCGCCTCGGTGCCGCCGGAGTGGCAGGAACCGCTGGGGGAGCAGCAGGAGCCGGTCGTCTCGGACGCGGCCTGCGGGAGCTCGGTCTGGGCGCTCATGTCGTTCTCCTCGGGGGTGTGTACGTATGCGGCGTAGCGTGCGGGAGGGGGCCCCGGAGCCCCGGTGATCTCCCGACACCACTGAGACTATACCCCTAGGGGGTATTTCTCAACGAAAAGGGGGGCCGTCGCGTCATCCTCTGCGCCGGTTCCCCGGCCGGGCCGCGACCCAGGCGCGGATGGTGTCCGCGTACCAGTAGGGCTTGCCGCCCTCGATGTGGTCGGGGTCCGGCAGTAGACCGTGCTTGCGGTAGGAGCGCACGGTGTCCGGCTGCACACGGATGTGTGCGGCGATCTCCTTGTACGACCAAAGCCTGCGGTCGGTCATCAGTGGCACCTCCCTGCGCGCGCCCAGGGCGGCCGAAAGGCCGACGGGGGAGCTGGGCGCGGCGCGCGGCGATCACTCAGCCTGTGCCCGGTGAACGACGCTGAGTGACCGCAGGGGAGCGGCTGTGGACCGCCTGTGACGCAAGACCCGCGTACACGGGACATGTGTGACAGGACGCACGTGTTTGTGACACGAGTGACGCGTGGCGCCGGGCCGAAGAGATGACTGGGCGTACTAGGCGCCGCACGACCGCAGGTAGGAGCGGGTGCGGCGGGCGATCGGAAGGGGATCGTCCGGCGCGCACGGGTACATGTCCTGCTCCACGATGGCGAACAGGTCGACGCCCAGCCGCTGGGCCGCGGTGAGGACGGGCTCCAGGGCGGGCACCCCGGCGGGCGGCTCGCACATCACCCCGCGCGCCACGGCGGGCCCGAACGGCACCTCCTGGGCCCGCACTTCGGCGAGGACCGCAGGCTCGACCTGCTTGAGGTGCAGATAGCCGATGCGTTCGCCGTACGTCTCGATCAGCTTGACGCTGTCACCGCCGCAGTAGGCGTAGTGGCCGGTGTCCAGGCAGAGCGAGACGAGGTCCGGATCGGTGGCGTCGAGGAAGCGGCTGACGTTCTCCTCGGTGTCGATGTGGGTGTCCGCGTGCGGGTGCACCACGACGCGCAGGCCGAACCGCTCGCGGACCTCGTGGGCAAGCCGCTCGGTCTGGGTGGTCAGTTCGCGCCATTGTGCGGGCGTCAGGACGCGGTCCTCCAGGACCTCGCCGGTCTTGTCGTCGCGCCAGAAGGAGGGGATGACGACGAGGTGCCCGGCCCCCACGGCCTGCGCGAGCGCGGCGTTGTCCGCGACGTGGGCCCAGGTCTTCTCCCAGACGGCGGGTCCGTGGTGCAGGCCCGTGAAGACCGTGCCGGCGGACACCTTGAGGCCGCGTCGGGCCGTCTCCGCGCGCAGTTCGGCCGGGTCGGTGGGCAGATAGCCGTACGGGCCGAGCTCGATCCACTCGTATCCGCACTCCGCGACCTCGTCGAGGAAGCGGCTCCAGGGCACTTGGCGCGGGTCCTCGGGAAACCACACGCCCCACGAGTCGGGCGCCGAACCGATACGGATGCGAGACAGCGTCGTCATGTCAGCCAGCCTCCAGGCCGTTTCGGAAGAGTGTCAAGCAAGTGGTCCGAATGTAAGGACAAATTGTTGACAGGATTCCCGGGGCGGGATTAGACCTGGGGGCACACGGACGAGACGAAGGGGCGGGCCGCCATGAACGCACGTGTCGCGATGGGGAGGCGTGCGGGGTGAGCGAACCGTACGACGTCATCACGATGGGCCGGATCGGGGTGGACCTGTACCCCCTGCAGACGGGAGTGCCCCTCGCCGAGGTGACCGCGTTCGGGAAGTTCCTCGGCGGCTCGGCGTCGAACGTCGCGGTGGCCGCGGCCCGGCTCGGACGCCGCGTCGCCGTCATCACCCGCACCGGAGAGGACCCCTTCGGCGACTACCTCCACACGGCGCTGCGGGAGTTCGGCGTCGACGACCGCTGGGTCACCGCGGTCGCGGGCCTGCCGACGCCGGTGACGTTCTGCGAGATCTTCCCGCCGGACGACTTCCCGCTGTACTTCTACCGGCAGCCGAAGGCGCCCGACCTGGAGATGTACGAGAGCGAGCTCGACCTCGACGCGATCGCGACGGCGCGGATCTTCTGGATGACGGGGACCGGGCTCTGTGCGGAGCCGAGTCGCACGGCCACGTCGGCGGCGCTGGCCGCGCGGCGGGCGGGGGCCGGCGCCACGGTGTTCGACCTGGACTGGCGGCCCATGTTCTGGGCCGATCCCTCGCAGGCCCGGCCCCACTACGCCGCCGCCCTCGCGCACGCCACCGTCGCCGTCGGCAACCTCGACGAGGTCGAGATCGCCACGGGGGAGCGTGAACCTCGCGCGGCGGCCCGTGCGTTGCTCGACGCGGGGGTCGAACTGGCCGTCGTCAAACAGGGGCCCGACGGAGTGCTCGCGATGAACCGCGCGGGCGAGGCGGCGCGGGTGCCGCCCCTGCCGGTGAAGGTCCTCAACGGGCTCGGCGCGGGGGACGCCTTCGGCGGGGCGCTGTGCCACGGGCTGCTCGCCGGTTGGGAGCTGAGCCGGATCATGCGGTACGCCAATGCGGCGGGGGCGATCGTGGCTTCCCGGCTGGAGTGTTCCTCAGCCATGCCCTTCGCCGGCGAGGTCGCCCTTGCGGTGGAAGCAGGGGCTGTCACATGACCCGGGGTCACCGTTCACGGGACTCAGCCCCGGCCCCCGCTCCTCGGACGACGGAGGGGCTGGAACGTTCCGTCGACGTCGCGGCGCTGGCCCGCACCCGCGCCCGGCACCCCGAAGCCATCGCCGAGGCCGCCTCCCGGCGCGGGCGGCGGGAGCTGCTCGGGACGACCGGGCGGCTGATGATCGTCGCCGCGGACCACCCCGCACGCGGCGCCCTCGGCGCAGGGGCCGCGCCCCTCGCCATGGCCAACCGGCGGGACCTGCTCGAACGGCTCTGTCTCGCGTTGTCGCGGCCCGGGGTCGACGGAGTCCTCGCAGGCGCCGACGTGCTGGAGGATCTGCTGCTCCTCGGCGCCCTCGACGGCAAGGTCGTCATGGGATCGATGAACCGGGGCGGACTGGCCGGGGCCGTCTTCGAGATGGACGACCGGTTCACCGGGTACCGGCCCGCGGACATCGAACGGCTCGGCTTCGACGCGGGCAAGCTGCTGCTGCGCGTCGACTACGACGACCCGGGGTCCCTGCGGACCCTGCACTCCGCGGCCCGCGCCGTCGACGCGATGGCGGAGCGCGGACTTCCGGTCTTCGTCGAGCCGTTCCTGACCGGCCGGGGCCCGGACGGCACGGGGCCGCTCCGCAACGACCTGAGCGCCGACGCCGTCACCCGTTCCATCGCCATCGCCTCCGGCCTCGCAGGGACCTCCGCGTACACCTGGCTGAAGGTCCCCGTCACCGAGAACCCCGACGACATGGCCCGCGTCATGGAGACCTCGACGCTGCCCGCCGTGCTGCTCGGCGGCGACGTCGGGGGCGATCAGGACGCCGCGTACGAGAAGTGGCGCGGCGCCTTGCAACTGCCCACCGTGCAGGGTCTCGTCGTCGGCAGGGCCCTGCTGTATCCGCCCGACGGCGACGTGGCGGGGGCGGTCGACACCGCCGTGGGGCTGTTGTAGCGGGCGGCGGGGCAGCGGATACCGGTGGGGGCAGAGCGGCTGGGAGGCCCATATGACGTACGTACCGAAAGGGAGCGCGGCCGACGGTCCGTACGCCCTCTCCATCGATCCGGAGCGGGCCGG
The DNA here is from genome assembly GCF_056433985.1 of Streptomyces sp. NPDC044106. NCBI lineage: Bacteria > Bacillati > Actinomycetota > Actinomycetes > Kitasatosporales > Streptomycetaceae > Streptomyces > Streptomyces sp. NPDC044106. Next base: position 116,068 of record NZ_JBWKFZ010000006.1, on the reverse strand, counting down.
CTGGACCTACTCCCAGCTGCGCGTCGTCGAGATCGAACCGGGCGGGCTGCACTCCTTCGCCACCGGTGGGAGTGAATGGATCGTGCTCCCGCTGACCGGCGGCTGTACGGTGCAGACAGCAGACGGGATCATCGAACTGCTGGGCCGCGAGAGCGTGTTCAGCGGAGTCTCCGACTTCGCTTACGTGCCGCGTGACGCCCGGATCCAGATCGCCTCCGGCGCGGGAGGCCGCTTCGCCCTGGCAGGAGCGAAGTGCGAGCGTCGACTCCCCGCCCGCTACGGCTCCGCGCCGGAGGTACCCGTCGAGAGCCGCGGCGAGGGCGGCTGCACGCGCGAGGTCCGCAACTTCGCGTCCGCGGACGCCTTCGCGTGCGACCGGCTCATCGCCGTCGAGGTGATCACGCCCGGCGGCAACTGGTCCTCGTACCCGCCGCACAAGCACGACGAGCACCGTCCTGGCGTCGAGGCGGAGCTCGAGGAAATCTACTACTTCGAGATCGAGGCGCGAGGCGGCCGTGCGGGGATGGGGTACCAGCGGGTCTTCCCGTCCCGGGAGGGCGGCACCGACGTGCTCGCCGAGGTCCGCACCGGGGACGCCGTGCTGGTGCCCGACGGCTGGCACGGGCCGTCCGTCGCCCAGCCGGGGCACACGATGTACTACCTGAACGTGATGGCGGGTCCGGGCGAGGAGCGGGAGTGGCGGATCTGCTTCCACCCCGACCATACGGAGGGATATCGATGACGGGGACCCCGAACGACAGTGTCAGGCTCACCACCGCGCAGGCGCTCGTGCGCTTCCTGTCCCGGCAGTTCACCGAACGGGACGGCGTCAGGCAGCGGCTGATCGGCGCGACCTGGGGCATCTTCGGGCACGGCAACGTCGCCGGTATCGGCCAGGCGCTCGTCGAGCACGCCGACGACATGCCCTTCCACCAGGGGCGCAACGAGCAGGCCATGGTGCACGCCGCCGTCGGGTACGCCCGGCAGTCGGGGCGGCTCTCCACCCACGCCGTCACCACGTCCATCGGGCCCGGCGCCACCAACCTCGTCACCGGCGCCGCGCTCGCCACCGTCAACCGGCTGCCCGTCCTGCTGCTGCCCGGCGACACCTTCGCGGCCCGGCCCGCCGACCCGGTCCTCCAGCAGCTCGAAGTCCCCTACGCCGGTGACGTGTCGGTCAACGACTGCCTGCGTCCCGTGTCGCGGTACTTCGACCGCGTGACCCGCCCCGAGGCGCTGATCCCCGCCGCGCTCGCGGCGATGCGCGTGCTCACCGACCCCGCGGAGACCGGCGCCGTCACCCTCGCGCTGCCGCAGGACGTGCAGGCCGAGGCGTACGACTGGCCTCGGGCGTTCTTCGCCGAGCGGGTGTGGGCCGTACGCAGGCCGGCCCCCGACCCGTGCGAGGTCGCCGCCGCCGCGGCCGCCGTGCGCGAGGCCAGGCGCCCCCTGATCGTCGCGGGCGGCGGCGTCCACCACAGCGCCGCGGAGGAGGCCCTGCGCGAGTTCGCCGAGGCCACCCGCATCCCCGTCGCGTCCACCCAGTCGGGCAAGGGCGCCCTGCGCCACGACCACCCCGCGGACGTCGGCGGCGTCGGCCACACCGGCACCGCCACCGCCGACGAACTGGCCCGCACCGCCGACCTGGTGATCGGCGTCGGCACCCGCTACAGCGACTTCACCACCGCGTCCGGCACCCTCTTCGAAGCGGCCGGGGTGCGCTTCCTCAACCTCAACATCGCGCCCTTCGACGGCCACAAGATGGCGGGCACCACCCTGATCGCCGACGCCCGCGCCGGTCTGGAGGCCCTCGCGCAGGCGCTGCGCGGCCACCGCGTCGAGCCCGCCTACACCGTCGAGTACGCGGACGACAAGGAGCGCTGGGAGCAGCGCGTGGACGCCGCGTTCCAGGCGGACGAGCCGGACGTGCGCCCCACCCAGACCCAAGTGCTCGGCCTGCTCGACGAGTTGGTGACCGACGAGGACATCGTCATCAACGCCGCCGGGTCGCTCCCCGGCGACCTGCACAAGCTGTGGCGGGCCCGCTCGCCCCGGCAGTACCACGTCGAGTACGGGTACTCCTGCATGGGATACGAGATTCCCGCCGCCATCGGCGTCGCCCTCGCCGCGCCCGAGCGGCCCGTGTGGGCGCTGGTCGGCGACGGCACGTACCTGATGAACCCCACGGAGATCGTCACGGCCGTCCAGGAGAACGTGCCCATCAAGGTCGTGATCCTGCAGAACCACGGATACGCCTCCATCGGTGGCCTCTCGGAGTCGGTGGGCGGCGAGCGGTTCGGCACCGCGTACCGCTTCCGGGCGCAGGACGGGACGTACACCGAGGGTCCGCTGCCCGTCGATCTCGCCGCGAACGCGGCCTCGCTCGGCATGCGGGTGCTTCGCGCCAAGACCGTGCGCGACCTGCGCGCGGCGCTGCGCGAGGCGCGCGGCGCAGACCGTCCCACATGTGTCTATGTGGAGACGGAAACGGCAGACACAGTGTCGGGCCCGCCCCCGGCACAGGCGTGGTGGGATGTGCCCGTGGCCGAGACGGCGACCCGGGTGTCCGCGGTCAAGGCCAGGGAAGAGTACGACCGGCACGTCGCTGCCCGACGCCGCCACCTGTGAGAGTAGGGATGCTTGTCATGACGAAGACCGTGAACCACTGGATCGGTGGGAAGGCCGTCGAGGGCGCGTCCGGAACCTACGGCCCGGTCACCGACCCGGCGACCGGCGCCGTCACGACGCAGGTCGCGTTCGCGTCGGTGGACGAGGTGGACGCCGCCGTCGCCGCCGCCCGCGAGGCCTTCGCGTCCTGGGGCACGTCCTCGCTCGCCAAGCGCACCGCGATCCTCTTCAAGTTCCGCGCGCTGCTCGACGCCAACCGCGACGCGATCGCCGAACTGATCGTCGCCGAGCACGGCAAGGTGCACTCCGACGCGCTCGGCGAGGTCGCCCGCGGCCTGGAGATCGTCGACCTGGCCTGCGGCATCACGGTCCAGCTGAAGGGCGAGCTGTCGACGGAGGTCGCCTCGCGCGTGGACGTGTCGTCCATCCGCCAGCCGCTGGGTGTCGTCGCGGGCATCACGCCGTTCAACTTCCCCGCCATGGTGCCGATGTGGATGTTCCCGCTGGCCATCGCGTGCGGCAACACCTTCGTGCTCAAGCCGAGCGAGAAGGACCCGTCCGCGTCGATGAAGATCGCCGAGCTGCTCGGCGAGGCCGGCCTGCCCGACGGCGTCTTCAATGTGGTGCACGGGGACAAGGTGGCCGTCGACCGCCTCCTTGAGCACCCGGACGTCGCGGCCGTCTCCTTCGTCGGCTCCACGCCCATCGCCCGGCACATCCACGCCACCGCCTCGGCCAACGGCAAGCGCGTGCAGGCGCTCGGCGGCGCCAAGAACCACATGCTGGTCCTGCCCGACGCGGACCTGGACGCCGCCGCCGACGCCGCCGTCTCCGCCGCCTACGGCTCCGCGGGCGAGCGCTGCATGGCGATCTCCGCCGTCGTCGCGGTCGGCGCCATCGGTGACGAGCTGGTCGCGAAGATCAAGGAGCGCGCCGAGAAGATCAAGATCGGCCCCGGCAGTGACCCGGCGTCCGAGATGGGCCCGCTCATCACCGCCGCCCACCGCGACAAGGTCGCCTCGTACGTCACGGGCGCCGCGGCCGAGGGCTGCGAGGTCGTCCTCGACGGCACCGGTTACACGGTGGAGGGACACCCCGAGTGCGCTGACGGCCACTGGATCGGCCTCTCCCTGCTCGACCGCGTCCCGACGACCGCCAAGGCCTACCGGGACGAGATCTTCGGCCCGGTCCTGTGCGTGCTGCGCGTCGACACGTACGACGAGGGCGTGGCGCTCATGAACGCCTCGCCGTTCGGCAACGGCACCGCGATCTTCACCCGGGACGGCGGCGCGGCCCGCCGCTTCCAGCTGGAGATCGAGGCGGGCATGGTCGGCGTGAACGTGCCGATCCCGGTGCCGGTGGGCTACCACTCCTTCGGTGGCTGGAAGGACTCGCTCTTCGGCGACCACCACATCTACGGCAACGACGGCACGCACTTCTACACCCGCGGCAAGGTCGTCACGACCCGCTGGCCGGACCCCTCGGACGCGCCGTCCGGCGTGGACCTCGGGTTCCCGCGCAACCACTGAGCCGCCCTTGCTCGGCTCCCGAAGCCCCCGGCCCGCCCTGGCCGGGGGCTTCGCCGTTGGTTCACCGTTCTACGAACCGTTCTACGATGTGTGTGCACTACATGAAAGGCCGTGAGCATGCCGCACATCGACATCGACTACGCCGACACCCTGTCCGGCGTACTGGATCTGCCCGCCCTGGTGGCGGAGCTGCACCCTCTGGTCGTGGAGCGGGTGGACTCGGTCGGGGTCGGCAAGACGTTCTGCCGCCCCTCGGCCGCCTTCGTGGACGGCAGGCCGGGCGCCCCCTTCGTGCACGTCGGCGTGGGGCTGCTGGCGGGGCGCGGGAGCGCCGTGAGGGCCGGGCTCTCCGACGACGTCCTCGCGCTGCTCGGCAAGCACCTCTCGGGGATCGAGGGGGCGACGTACTCGGTGGAGGTCCGCGACCTCGACCCCTCCTACCGGCTCCATCCGACGCACTGAGCGGAGCCGTCGCGTCACCGGTTGTGGAGCGGGGCCGTCCGGATTCCGGACGGCCTCGATTCTTTTTTGGCGCCGCTCTTGCGGTTCCCGTGCGCAGGGTGCAATTCGGGCAACGAATGCGCCTTCGTTCATACGCCTGCAATATCAAGGTCATATTCGACACAGGCATGTTCATTGCGGCCCCATGGAGCAAACTCTTGGGAAAGTGAGGCGACTTGGGGATCTTCGCGGCTGCGGATTCCGTAGGTAAATGACCGTTGACGTTCCGGTTGCCGCCGGGGTTCGATGACGCGCCGGGAGCCACCGAAACACCAGTTCAACAGCCTTCGGAGGCGATAGCGCTCCCGCCGTACTCCTGCCGCACGAGTCGATCGGAACCGCGCTCCATGACGGATACGCTTCGCCCGCTCAAGACCGCCGCCACCGAGGTGCCCCCGGCGCCGGTGGCCGTCCCGGGGGACCCCCAGAAGCTCAAGCGCTCCATCGGCGTCGTCGGCGGCACCCTCCTCACGCTGTCGTGCGTGACGCCCGCCTCCACGCTCTTCGTCGTCGTCCCCGACCTCTTCTCCTCGCTCGGCACGGCGACCGCCCTCACCATCGCCATCGGCTCACTGATCTGCGTCGGCGTCGCCTTCTGCTACTCGGAGCTCGGCACCCTCATCCCGAGCGCGGGCGGTGAGTACGCGATGGTCTCGACGATGGCGGGGCGCCTGGCCGGCTGGCTCGTCTTCGTCCTGTCCCTGCTCGTCGTGATGATCGTGCCGCCCGTGATCGCCATGGGCACAGCCGACTACCTGGCCCCGGTCATCCACCTCGACCCGTCCTACGCGGGCGCGGGCGTCATGATTCTCGCCACCCTCGCGGGCCTGCTCGACCTGCGCGCCAACGCGTGGATCACCGGCGTCTTCCTCGTCCTTGAGGTCATCGCGGCAGGAGTGGTGGCCGTCCTCGGCTTCACGCACGCCGAGCGGGGCGCGGGCAGCCTCACCGACCTCTCGGTGGCGGGCAGCGGACCGGGCGGCGTCGACACGGTCACCGCCATGCTGATCGTCTCCGGCCTCGCCATCGCCCTCTTCGTCACCCAGGGCTTCTCCACGGCCGTCTACCTCTCCGAGGAGCTGGAGAACCCGCGCCGCAACGTCGCCCGCACGGTCCTCGCCACGCTCGCCATCTCCACCGTGATCATCCTGGTCCCCGTCGTCGCGATCACCATGGGCGCCGACAGCCTCACCGCCCTCAGCGAGGGCGACATCAGCGCCATGGTGACGGGCTGGTCCAACTCGGCGGTCGGCACGTTCGTCAGCCTCTGCGTCGCCCTCGCGATCATCAACGCGGGCATCGTCATGGTCATCCAGAACTCCCGCGTCCTGTTCGCCTCGGCCCGCGACAAGGCGTGGCCCTCGCCGGTGAACAAGGGCCTGTCGAAGCTCGGCGCGTCCGGCGCGCCCTGGGTGGCCACGCTCCTCGTCGGCGTCCCCGGCGCGCTCCTGTGCTTCGTCAACCTGGACACGCTGTACGGCGTGACCGGCGTCTCCGTGACCAGCATGTACCTCCTCGTGGCGGTCGCCGCGCTGCTCGGGCGACGCGGCTCGCACGGGCACGGGTCGGCATGGCGGATGCCGCTGTGGCCCGCGGTGCCGGTGGTGCTGATCGCGGTCCTCGCGTACGTGCTGAGCCGGCAGGAGCCGACGTACCTGGTGTGGACCGGCGGCATCGTGGTGGCGGCGACGCTGTACTGGGCGTTCTACCTGCGCCCGCGGCGGGCGACGCGGTGGCTGGTGACCGTGCCGTCCGAGGGGGCGGACGGGGCCTGAGCCGCACCCGCGCACGCGGCCCGGCCGGCCGCCCGCGTACCACCGGCGCGGTACGCGGGCCGCGGAGTCTACTCCCCGGGGAGGCGGGCGGGTTCAGACCGGCGGCTGCCCCGGTTGCCGGAGCGCGCCCGTACCTTTGACGGCATGGATCTACGACTGCCCAGGCCAAGGTTTCCCGTGCCGCGCGGTCCGCGCAGGCTGACCGCCGCCGCGGCCGCCGTCGTGGTGCTCGCCGGCGTGGGCACCTGGTCGGCGGCGGCCTCGGACGACGCCCCGGCCGTGCACCGCGCGGACCGTGTGATCGACACCGGCGGCGCCCGCATCGACACCTCGTACTTCACGGCGGGCGACCGGAACACCAAGCGCCCCGCCGTCCTCATAGGCCACGGCTTCGGCGGCAGCAAGGACGACGTGCGCGAGCAGGCGGAGGACCTGGCCAAGGACGGGTACGCCGTACTGACCTGGTCCGCCCGCAGCTTCGGCAGGTCCACCGGCAAGATCGGGCTCAACGACCCCAAGGGCGAGGTCGCCGACGTCCGCAAGCTGATCGACTGGCTCGCCGCCCGCCCAGAAGTGCGGCTCGACAAGAAGGGCGACCCGCGCGTGGGCATGACCGGCGCCTCGTACGCGGGCGCGGTGTCGCTGCTCACCGCCGGGTACGACCGGCGGGTGGACGCGATCGCCCCGCAGATCACCTACTGGAACCTCGCGGACGCGCTGTTCCCCGACGGCGTCTTCAAGAAGTTGTGGGCCGGCCTCTTCGTCAACACCGGTGGCGGCTGCGACCGGTTCGAGAAGAAACTGTGCGAAATGTACGAGCGGGTCGCCGAGGCCGGGAAGCCGGACGCGGCGGCGCGCAGGATGCTCACCGAGCGCAGCCCCGTCGCCGTCGCCGACCGCATCAAGGTGCCGACGTACCTCGCCCAGGGCCAGACCGACTCGCTCTTCCCACTCACCCAGGGCGACGCCATCGCCAAGGGCATCCGCGCGAACCACGCGCCCGTCTCCGTCGACTGGATCGCGGGCGGCCACGACGGCGGCGACCGGGAGAAGAGCCGCGTGGAAGGGCGCGTCAACGACTGGTTCGACCGCTACCTCAAGGACGACAAGAACGCCGACACCGGCCCGGCGTTCCGGATCACCCGTACCGGCGGCCTCGACTCCACCGACGGCGCGGCCCGCAAGCGCGGCGCGAGCGGTGACGTGTACCCGGGTCTGGAGAGCGATCCGCGCACGGTGCGGCTGCGCGGGCGCGAGCAGAGCTTCGACAACCCGGCGGGCGCCAACCCGCCCGCCATCTCCGGGCTCCCCGGCGTCGGCGGCGGGCGCCTCTCCCAGTTCGCCTCGCTCGGCGTCGGCGTCTCCGTGGACTTCCCCGGCCAGCACGCGAAATTCGACTCGGCGCCGCTCGGCAAGGACCTGCGGATCACCGGATCCCCGACGGTCCGCGCGCACGTGAGGTCCACCACAGGCGAAGCGGTGCTGTTCGCCAAGGTGTACGACGTCGGTCCCGGCGGCAAGCAGCAGGTGCTGCCCTCGCAACTGGTCTCTCCCGTACGGGTGACGGGCGCGAAGCAGGGCAAGGACGTCGAACTGCGGATGCCCGCCGTCGACCACAAGGTCCAGAAGGGCCACAGCCTGCGCCTGGCCGTCGCCTCCACCGACCTCGGCTACGCGTCACCGGCCGCGCCCGCCAAGTACACCGTCTCCCTCAGGGGCGATCTGAAGGTGCCGACGGCGCCCGGTGTGGAGACCGCCGCCGCGCCGCTGCCCTCCTGGGTGTGGTGGCTGCCGGCCGCCGGCGCCGCGCTCGCCCTCGGCCTGCTCGTCACCGCGCGCCGCCGCACCACGGCGCCCGCGCCCGACCCGGACCTCGCCGAAGTGCCGCTCCGCATCACGGACTTGACCAAGCGGTACGCCAAGTCCGCCGACCGGTACGCCGTCCGCGACGTCTCCTTCACCGTCGAGAAGGGCCAGGTCCTCGGACTCCTGGGGCCGAACGGCGCGGGCAAGACGACCACCCTGCGCATGCTCATGGGCCTGATCAGGCCGGACGCGGGCGAGATCCGCGTCTTCGGCCGGGCGATCCGTCCCGGCGCTCCGGTCCTCTCCCGGGTCGGCGCGTTCGTCGAGGGCGCGGGCTTCCTGCCGCACCTCTCCGGCCGCGAGAACCTGGAGCTGTACTGGAAGGCGACCGGCCGCCCCGCCGAGGACGCCCACCTGGAGGAGGCCCTTGAGATCGCCGGGCTCGGCGACGCGCTGGCCCGCGCCGTACGGACGTACTCGCAGGGCATGCGGCAGCGCCTCGCCATCGCCCAGGCCATGCTCGGCCTGCCGGACCTGCTGATCCTCGACGAGCCGACCAACGGCCTCGACCCGCCGCAGATCCGCGAGATGCGTGAGGTGATGATCCGTTACGCGCGCGGCGGCCGCACCGTCATCGTCTCCAGCCACCTCCTCGCCGAGGTCGAGCAGTCCTGCACGCACCTGGTCGTCATGGACCGCGGCAGGCTCGTCCAGGCGGGCCCGGTGGCCGAGATCGTCGGCTCCGGAGACACCCTCCTCGTCGGCCTGGCGTCCGACATCCCGGACCCTCTCGTGGAGAAGATCGCCGCGCTGCCCGGCGTCGCGTCGGCGGTCCGCGCGGACGACGGCCTGCTGGTCCGCCTGGACGGCACGGAGCAGGCGAGCGCCGTACGCCTGCTGCCCGAACTGGTACGGCTCGACGTGCCGGTGGAGTCCATGGGGCCGCACCGCCGCCTCGAAGACGCGTTCCTGACCCTGATCGGAGGCACCGCATGAGCGCCCCCACCCTGGAGCGCCCGACCGCGCCCGGCTACCGCGCGGGGCGCACCCTGCCCCTGCGCGTCGAGGCGGTCCGCCAGCTGAAGCGGCGCCGCACGCTGGTGATGGGCGCCATCATGGCGCTCCTGCCGGTCGTCCTCGTCATCGCGTTCGCCGTCGCGGGCGGCTCGCCGGGCTCCCGCAACGGCAACGTGACGCTGATGGACACGGCCACGGCGTCCGGCGCGAACTACGCCGCGACCTGCCTGTTCGTCTCGGCGGGCTTCCTGCTCGTCATCCCCGTCGCACTCTTCTTCGGGGATACCGTCGCCTCGGAGGCGAGCTGGTCCTCGCTGCGCTACCTGCTCGCGGCGCCCGTGCCGAGGGCCCGGCTGCTCTGGTCCAAGCTGGCCGTCGCCCTCGGCCTGAGCGCCGCGGCGATGGTCCTGCTGCCGCTGGTCGCCCTCGTCATCGGCACGGTGGCGTACGGCTGGGGTCCCCTGGAGATCCCGACCGGCGGCGAGCTCCCGCCGGCCACGGCGGCCCAGCGCCTGCTGATCGTCGTCGCGTTCATCTTCGTTTCCCAACTGGTCACCGGTGGCCTGGCGTTCTGGCTCTCCACGAAGACGGACGCGCCACTCGGCGCGGTCGGCGGCGCGGTGGGCCTGACGATCGTCGGCAACGTCCTCGACGCGGTGACGGCGCTGGGTCACTGGCGCGACTTCCTCCCCGCGCACTGGCAGTTCGCCTGGGCCGACGCGATCCAGCCCCAACTGGAGTGGAACGGCATGATCCAGGGCTCGGCGGTCTCGGTGACGTACGCGATGGTGCTGTTCGCGCTGGCGTTCAGGGGGTTCGCCCGGAAGGACGTGGTGAGTTGAGGATGGTGCCGGTGGTCACTCGCTGCTGAGCAGGCCGACGGTGCCCGCCAGGCCCTCGTCGCCGTGGCCCTGGGCAACCCTGCGGCGCATCAGCTCCATATAGGGGGTGAGAAGCCGAGGATCGACCGACTGGTCCTGCGCCGTGGCCAGGAGTGTGTCGTTGGCCGCCGCCATCATGGCGAGGTTGGAAGTGACACCCTCGGTGTAGTCGCCGCTTTCCAGCTGGGCGGCCATGCCGTGGGCGGCTCCGGACATGGCGCCGAGCCATTGCGCGAGCAGTGTGGCGAACCGGATCCGGTCGAGTTCCTTCTCTGGGCCCACCAAGGCGAAGGCGTGGGTGATGCCTGCGAACATGCCGGTCATCGCGCTGAGCAAGGCGATGTCATGCAGCGCCGCGTGGCCGGGGTCCTCGCCGACGAACTTCACACCGGCGGGAGCCGACAGTGCCTCGCGGTGGCGTTCGAACAGCGCGTGGTCGCCGCTGTAGAAGATGTAGCCGCCGGTCTCCGGCCGGCCGATCATCGGAGGGATGGCCATGATCCCGCCGTCCAGGAAACGAGCGCCGCGCTCCTCGGCCCAGCGGGCGCGCTCCTGGGCCTGGGCGGGGGTGTTCGTGGTCAAGTTGACCACGTCCTTGCCGTTCAGGTCGGTGCCGTCCAGAACCTCGCCCACGGAGGCGTCGTCCAGCAGGCAGAGGACGACGGGACCGGTTGCCGAAGCGACCGCCTCGGCCGGGGTGGCCACCGTCCGGGCACCCTCTCCTGCCAGTGGTTCGGCCCTTTCCGGGGTGCGGTTCCAGACGGTCAGCGGGTGTCCCGCGGCCAGCCAGGCGCGGGCGAGCGCGGTGCCCATGTCGCCGAGGCCGAGGAGTGTGATGGGAGTCTTGGAAGTGCTGTGCGTGTCCATGCAGATCAGGCTCGTGCACGCCCAGACCATGATCAAGTACGCACTCTTTTGTGGGTGGTTACCTTAAGGTGAGTGGATGACCAGGCGGGACGCTTACGTGTGCGGCATCGACGCGGCGATCGACGTGGTCGGCGGCAAGTGGAAGGTGCTCATCCTGTGGGCGCTGGGGGAAGGGCCCTGCCGGTTCGGTGAGCTCAGGCGTGGCGTCCCCGGCGTCACCGAGAAGGTTCTCGCCTCGCACCTGCGGGAGTTGGAGGCCGATCGCATCATCCGCCGGGAGGAGGCGTTCGAGGGGGCGGTACGCCGCGTCACGTACGCCCTGACGCCGCTCGGCGTCTCCCTGAATGAGGCCTTGGGCCCCCTGGGCGCCTGGGGCAGGGAACACCTCCTCGGCGATCGGAGCGCGCACCACGAAGCGCTGTGACGGCGGCGTCCGCCCGCAGTTCGAGGCCGCCCACGCACTCGCCTCAGGTGCGGGACTTCATGCTGCGTATGAGGGCGGCGAGCTGTGCGGCCCGTATCGGGGTGGGGGACGGCGACCCCGGACCGCCGGAACCGCCCGCCGCGACGGCGCCCGCCCAGGGTCCAGGACCGGACGCATACGTATGGTGCGAGCTGACCGCCGCGTAACCGCACAAACGAACGCCCTACTGCGCCGCCCGCAGCCGATACGCGTACGTATACGTACGCCCCGCGTGCAACAGGTACCGCTCCAGTGGCGGCGCACCCCACGAGTCGTTGCCGCCCACGCCCATCTGGCGGTGATTGACCCCGAGGATCGTCTCCTCGCGCCGCTTCACCTCGTGCGGGTGGCGCGGTCCGTCCAGGTCGAACGGGGTGTGGTGCAGGGCGCTGACCTCAAGGAACGGCTCGTCGTCCGCGGGGTCGGCCAGTACCGACAGGCCGTCGCCGGACCGGGCGGCCAGCGTGACGCGGCGGACGTCGGTCATGTTGCCGGTCTGCTGCGGCCGTACGTACGGGGCGACCTGCTCGTCCACGGTGGAGCGGTAGCGCCCCACGAACGCGGCGGACTTGCGGTCCTGGTAGTTCTCGTGCGGCCCGCGCCCGTACCAGTCGAGCCGCTCGAAACCGGCGGGCACGGTCAGCAGCGCGCCCACCAGCGGGATGTCGGGGAGCCCGGCAGCCGCCTTCAGGGTGTGCCGGACCCGTATCCCGCCGTCGCCGCGCACCGTGAACACGGTGTTCCAGTCGGAGGACTTCGGTGCGGTCGGCAGCGTGGCGCTCACCTCGATGGTGACCTCACCCGGCGAGGGCTGAGCGGCCTCGATGCCGGTGATGTGCGCCTTGGCGCCCGCGTCCCGCCAGGTCGCGGCCTGCTCGTGGTACTTGCGGCCGATGTCGTTGTCCGTGGGCCCGCGCCAGAAGTTGGGCACGGGGCCCCCGGCGAGCAGCAGCCGCCCCTTCACCTTGTACGAGGAGAGCGTCCCGGTCGCCTTGGACAGGACGACCTCGACATCCCGGCCCGTGACCCGCACTTCCTTCTGGTTCTCCGTCAGTTCGAGGCGGGGGAGCGAGCCGGGTGAGGGGTCGGCCGGTGCCGGGGTGGGCCAGTCGAGTGCGAGCTGTTCGGCCGCGACGGTGTGCCCGGCCCCGGCCCAGTCGTTCTTCTCGCGGAGGACGAAGGCCAGGTTCAGCCAGTACTCGGCGCCGGGCGCGAGGCGCGCGGGCTTCTCGTACGGGATGCGTACGGTGCCCGATGCGCCGGGCGCCACGTCCGGCGCCGCCAGCGTCCCGTGCTGGATCTCCTCGCCGTCCCGGGTGACGCTCCACCGCAGCTCGTACGCGTCCAGACCGCTGAACAGCTGCTTGTTCCGCAGGCGCACGGAGCCCGAGCCGGATCCGAGGTCGTCCGGCGTGCAGGACACCGGCTGGTAGACCTTCTTGATCTCCATCAGCCCCGGGTGGACTTCGCGCGTCGACGCGACGAGGCCGTTGCAGCTGAAGTTGGAGTCCGTGGGGTATCCGGGCACCCAGTCGCCGCCGTACGACAGGTAGGAGTGGCGCCGGTCGCCGGGGATGGGCCGCCGGATGTTCTGGTCGACCCAGTCCCAGACGAAGCCGCCGTGCAGGTTCGGGTACTTCTCGAAGATCTCCCAGTACTCGGAGAGGTTGCCGTTGCTGTTGCCCATCGCGTGCGTGTACTCGCACAGCATGAACGGCTTGGGATCGCCCGATCTGCCGTACCTCTCGACGTCGGCCGGCTTCGTGTACATCTCGCTGTGCAGGTCGGCGACGGCGTTCATGCCCTCGTAGTGCACGGGCCGCGAGTCGTCGCGGGCGTGCACCCAGTCCGCCATGGCCTTGAAGTTGTCGCCCTGCCCCGCCTCGTTGCCGAGCGACCAGACGACGACGCACGGGTGGTTCTTGTCGCGCTCGACCATGGTCCGGATCCGGTCCACGCAGGCGTCGGTCCACTCGGGCAGCGACGCGGGCAGCCGGTCGCGCACGCCGTGCGTCTCCAGGTTCGTCTCGTCGATGACGTACAGGCCGTACTCGTCGCAGAGTTCGAGCCAGCGCGGATGGTTCGGGTAGTGCGAGGTGCGTACGGCATTGATGTTGTGCCGCTTCATCAGCAGGACGTCCTGGAGCATCACCGGCTCCGGGACGGCCTGCCCGTGGTCGGGGTGGGACTCGTGGCGGTTGGTGCCGCGGAACATCACGGACTTGCCGTTGACGGTGAACTTGCCTGAGCCGTACTCCACTTGACGGAAGCCGACCCGCGTCCGGTGGACGTCCACCGTCTTCCCCGAGCCGTCCCGCAGGGTGACCACGAGGGTGTAGAGGCTGGGCTGCTCGGCGGACCAGAGGGCGGGGCTCTTGACGGTGGTCCTGAGGGTGAGCGGCTCGCCGGGTTCGGGCTCACCGGTCAGCTTCGCGCTGGGCACCGGCCGCCCCTTCGCGTCGTGCAGCACGGCCTCGATCCGGAGCCGCCCCGACCCGCCCTTGCCGCCCCGGTCGCCGCCTCGGTCACCGCCCCGGTCGCGTACGACCGTCGTCACGGACAGGACCGCGTCCCGGTACGCCCCGTCGAGGTCGGTCCGTACCCCGAGGTCATGGATGTGCACCTCGGGCACCGAGTACACGTACACGTCGCGGAAGATCCCGGACAGGTCGATCATGTCCTGGTCCTCCAGCCAGCTGCCGTCGGACCACCGGTAGACCTCCACGGCGAGGGTGTTCCCGCCCGGCCGGAGGCGATCGGTGATGTCGAACTCCGCCGGCGTGTAGCTGTCCTCGCTGTAGCCGACCTTCTCGCCGTTGACCCAGACGAAAAAGGCCGACTTCACGCCCTGGAAGGAGATCAGCGTGCGGCGCCCGCGCCAGCCGCGCGGCACGGTGAAGGTGCGGCGGTAGGACCCGACGGGGTTGAAGTCCTTGGGGACATCGGGGAAGTCGGGCTTCTCGTACCCCTCCCACGGATACCTGATGTTGAGGTATATCGGCTCCGGATACCCCTCGATCTCCCAGTTGGAGGGCACGGGTATCCGGTCCCAGCCGCTCACGTCGTACGCGTCGGCCTCGAATCCGACCGGCCGCCGCTCCGGGTTGCGGGCCCAGTGGAAGGCCCAACGCCCGTTCAGCGAGCGGTAGTAGGGCGACTTGGTGAAGTCGCCGCGCAGGGCGTCGGCGGCGGAGGCGTACGGGACGAGCCGGGTGCGGGCCGGTTCTCTGTTGACCTGGAAGACGCTGGGGTCGGCGTTCCACTCGGGGGTCTTCGCCCCGCGGCGGCCGCCGCCACTCGCTGCGAAGGCCTGCTTCTGGGCGGCGAAGGCGGCCCACCCCGCAAGCGCGGTGCCGGTGACGAGGAAGGACCGGCGGCTCGGACGGCGGCTCGGACGACTCATGCGGCAACTCCGAACGTAAGGCAACAAGAACCGTCAGCATCCAACTCGACCGCTCAGGGCGCAAGAGCCCCGTACGCGCCGGGAACCGGTCCCCTCCGCAGCCGTCCCCTCACCCCCGCGGCCCGCACAACTTCCTCTCCGCCAGCACCGGATCGTTGGGAAAGCGGAACGACGTGCGCTCCACGGCCCCCGTCAGATTCCGCCAGAAACGCCCCGCCGTCATCGGCGCGTGCGTGGCCGCCCGCAGCTCCGCGAGCGGACCGCAACGCAGCGCCCGGCGCGCGGCCCCGACCCGGGCGGGGTCGAGCCCCCGGTCCACGGCGCCCCGACGCGTACCACGGTCGGCCACGATCCACTCGTCGGGCAACCGCTTGTCGTGGCCGACCCGCCCCCGGAAGGGCTCGGAGTGGGCGGCCAGCGGATAGGCGAGGCCGATCGGGTCGAGCGCGGCACCGTCCAGCGGGACGGCGGTGCCGTTGAGGCCGAGGGTGTTGTAGACGCCGGTGACGGACGGGGAGTTGGCGCGGATCGGTGCCCAGGCGATCAGGAGGGTGGGCTCGCCGGAGCGGGCGGCCTCGCGCACCGCGCGCAGGTAGTTGGCGTTGCCGGGGGAGCCTGCGAAGCGGTGGTGGAGGGGGTGCGGGGCGGCGTTCTGGCGTACGTACACGCCTCGTTCGTCCGCGACCCCGGCAGGACCGATCCTCCCCTCGTACGGAATACGCAGCGCGCTCGCGCACACCACGGCCCACACGCCGACCCCGACGGCGACGATGCCCCACACGCGGGTGAGGGGCACGAGGAAGACGGGCAGCAGCATCAGGAGCAGCCCCGGCAGGAACATCCGCCCGTGCATGAAGTCGCCGCCCACCTTGATGACGTACACCCAGCACAACAGCCCCGCGAGCACGGGAGCGAGCGCGGCGGGGAGCGTGGGAGCGCGCGGGGGAGCGGGTGGCGGAACGTTCATTCCGGTCCGGTCGGCGGCGGAGGCCGGGGCGGGGACTTGGGCGGGGGCCAGGACGGGGGCCAGTCCGCGGGCCACGGCACAGACGGCGATCGCAAGGAGCGGCAGCCACAGCGCGTACGGCTCCGTGAAGTCCCCGAGGTAGTCGAACCCCCGTTCCCACAGGCTCCGCGACGCCTCCTTGGTGACGCCGGGCAGCGGCACCAGATGCCCGTAGTAGCCCATGCGGAAGATCTCGTACGCGACGGGCAGCGCACCCGCGACCCCGGCCCCCGCGAGCACCCGGCGCCACGAAGGGCGGGCCGTCGCCCACTGCGCGGCGAGGAAGACCACCGACACCAGCGCGAGGTCGGGCCGGACGAGCGGACCGAGGCCGAGCAGCGCGCAGGTCGGCAGGGAGCGCGGGCGTGCCAGCAGCGCGAGCCAGGCCCCGGCGATCCAGCAGGTCGCGAGCCCCGTCTCCAGGCCGGACGTCGCGAAGTCCCAGACGGGCGGCAGCGCGAGCAGCACGAGCGCCCCGCACGGCGCGACGAAACCGCCCTCGCACGGCGCCACGGAACCGCCTCGGCTCGGCACTGCGAAACCGCCCCGGTACGGCGCCACGAAACCGCCCCCGCCCCACACCCGCAGGGCCCCCGCCCCGGCGAGCGCGAACCCGGCGGCGGTCAGCAGCAGCCCCCCGTACATCGCCACCGTCGCCACATCGAACCCCGGCGCCCCACCCACCACGAGCAGCCACTGCCACAGCGTGCCGGTGGACGACTCGGCGCGTTCCCCGGGGTTGAAGACGGGCCCGTTCCCCGCGAGGACCTGGCGGACGGTGCGTACGTAGATGTACCCGTCGTCGGACATCCACCGCCGCTGGAACCCGGCGAAGGCGATGACGAGAGCGGGCAGCAGACAGGCGGCGAGGCGCGCGTGCGCCCGCCATCGGCCGAATCTTCCGTCGGCCGCTCCCGGAGAGGCCCCGGCGACGGCTTCGGTACCACGGACGGATGAGTACGCAGAGGTCGTCATTACCCCTACATCGGCGCAGGTCAATGAGGCCTTGAGAGCCTTGGGTCAAAAGGGGAGCAGTCCCCGGTGCGAGGGGCACCGGCCCCCGCGGCTAGCGGATGTGCCGCCCCGAGATCGCCCGCGCGATCACGAGCCGCTGGATCTCGCTGGTCCCCTCGAAGATCGTGTAGATCTTCGCGTCCCGGTACATCCGCTCCACCGGATGCTCCCGGCTGTACCCCGCGCCGCCGAGCACCTGTACCGCCTTCTCACTCGCCGCCACCGCCAGTTCACCGGCGCGCAGCTTGGACATCGAGCCCTGGGCCGCGTCGAAGACCTTGTCGGTGCGAGCCATCCACGCGGCCTGCCAGATCAGCAGCCGCACCGCCTCGATCTCGGTCCGCAGGTCGGCGAGGGCGAACGCGATGGACTGGTTCTCGATGACGGGCCGCCCGAAGGCGACGCGCTCGCCCGCGTACTCCAGGGCGTACTCGTACGCGGCCCGTGCGATCCCGAGTGCCTGCGCGCCCACCGTGGGCCTGCTGACCTCGAACGTGGCCATGGCGGCCTGCCCCCGCCCCTGCCCCTCTCGGCCGTGACCACCCTCCCGCGCTCGCGCCAGCCGCGCGTCGAGCCGCTCCTTGCCGCCCAGCAGGCAGTGCCCCGGCACCCGCACGTCGTCCAGGAACACATCCGCGGTGTGCGAGGCGCGAAGCCCCAGCTTCCGGATCTTGCGGCCCCCTTCGAGTCCGCGCGTCCCCGGCGGCACGACGAACGCCGCCTGGCCCCGCACGCCGAGCGAGGAGTCGACGGACGCCACGACGACGTGGACGTTCGCGATGCCGCCGTTGGTGATCCACGCCTTCTGGCCGGTCAGCGTCCACTCGTCGCGCGCCGCGTCGTACGTCGCGCGCGTTCGCAGGGCGGACACGTCGGAACCGGCCTGGGGCTCGGAGACGCAGAACGCCGCGACCTCGGGCGCGTCCGCGTCCCCGAAGCACTGCGGCACCCACTCGGCCAGCTGGTCCGGCGTGCCCGCGGAGAAGATCCCGGCGACCGCGAGCGACGTGCCGAAGAGCGCCATCCCGATCCCCGCGTCACCCCAGAACAGCTCCTCGTTGGCGATCTGGAGGGAGAGCCCGGAGGGGTCCCCGAAGAGATCGGCCAGCGACTCGAAGCCGTAGAGCCCGATCCTCGCCGCCTCCTGGATGACGGGCCACGGGGTCTCCTCGCGCTCGTCCCACTCGGCGGCGGCGGGCCGCACCACTCCGGCCGCGAAGCCGTGCACCCACGCGCGCAGGTCCCGCTGTTCCTCGGTCGGTTCGAGGGAGAAGGCCATGGCGGGCTCCTCAGGCCTTGGGAATGTCGAAGTACCGGGTGAGCCCGGCCGCGAGGGCCACATCGCCCGCGATCCTGACCTTGCGCAGCATGAAGAGCGTAACGGGGCTGGCGTTCCCGGAGACGAGCTTGAGGAACTCGGGGTCGGCCATGATGAGCGTGACCCGCGGCTCGGCGTCCGAGCGGCCCTCGCGCACGACGCAGGTGCCGTCGGCGATCTCCGTCTCGTACACCGCGTCCTCGTTGCCACCGCTGCCCGTGATCTTCCAGCGGATGAGGGCCTTCAGCGAGCCCGCCGCGTCCGGCTTGAACTGCCGCTCCATACGCCCGAAGACCTCGTCGAGGACGCGGGTGCGCAGCGCGCCGTCGCGGGCGATCTCCGCGATCTCCTTGCCGGAGAGCCCCTTCACGAGCCGGGCGAACTCCTCGGGCGTGACACTGGCGAAGTCGAGGTCGGCGATCCTGCTGATGTCGTCCGCCACGGCAAGCTCCTTACTCTACGGTAAACTTACTAAAGAGTAAGGTAAGTCGGAGCCGGGAGGCTGACAAGGGTGGGTGGCAACTCGGAGGGGGCGCCCGAGCCGTCGGGGGCGCCGGAGATGCCGGGAGCGCCGGGGGCGCCCGGGGCGCAGGGGGTTCCGGCACCGCGCAGGCGCCGGGTGCCGCGCCGCGAGCGCGAGCGGCAGATCGTCGACGTGGCGGTGCGCGTCTTCGCCAAGCGTGGCTACCACGGCGCCTCGGTGGACGAGATCGCCGAACTCGCCGGAATCTCCAAGCCGATGGTCTACCTCTACCTCGAATCCAAGGAGGGCCTCTTCCTCGCCTGCCTGCGCCGCGAGGCGGACCGTTTGGTCGGCGCGTTCCAGGGCGCGGCGACGACGAGCGGCGCGGCGCCCGAACTCCGCCTGCACGACGGGCTTCTGGCGTTCTTCACCTTCGTCGCCGAGCACCGCGACAGCTGGGTGGTGCTGCACCGCCAGGCCTCGGAGCTGAGCGAGACGATCGCGGCGGCGGTCGCCGGAGCGCGGCGCGCGGTGATGGCGGAGGTGGCGGGGCTGGTGCGGGCGGGCATCGCGGAGAGCGGCCCCGACGCCAAACTCCGTGACGATGACGCGGACTTCGTGGCGCACGCTCTGGTGGGTGCGGCGGATTCGCTGACGGACTGGATGGCGGGCCACCCCGGCCAGTCTCCGGAGGGCGTGACCCTGCGCCTCATGAACATGGTGTGGGTGGGCATGGGCCGGGTCCTGGAGGGCGAGGCCTGGAGGCACGCGCCGGGCGGCGGCGAGGATGCCGACTCTTCCTGTCCGCCCCATTGAATTTTCCTTACGTGTCGGTAAGTTGACCCCCGAGTAAGTACGCGCCGATCGCCTGCACATCAGCTGGGAACGGGAAGCGAAGCCGGGGAGCCGTCATGGGCGTACGCAAGGATCTGAGAAGGGCGCGACGCCGCGGCGGCCTCGCCGACCGCGCCGAGACCGAACTCATCAGGGACGAACACGGCACCGTGCGCGAGGTCCGCACCGCCCCGCTCGTCCCCCGGGCCACCACCGGAAGCACCGCCGACATCCCCTTCACCAACGCCGCCGAAGCCCCCGACGCCGTCGTGCTGCGCCGCAAAGAGGGCGGCCGGTGGCTGCCCGTCACCGCCGCCGCCTTCGCGCGCGAGGTCACCGAGATCGCCAAGGGCCTCATCGCGGACGGCCTCGAACCCGGCGGCCGGGTCGCGCTGATGTCACGCACCCGCTACGAGTGGGCGGTCCTCGACTTCGCGATCTGGGCGGCGGGCGGCCAGACCGTGCCCGTCTACGCCACCTCGTCGGCCGAGCAGATCGAGTGGATCGTCCGGGACTCCGGCGCCCGCCTGCTCATCGCGGAGACCGCCGAGAACGCGGCGACGGCGGAGGAAGCCGTGGCCGGCCACGCCGACCCGCCGCGCGTACGCCACCTCGACGGAGGCGCCATGGCCGAACTGGCGGCGTTGGGAAGCGAGTTGTCCGAAGAGGAAGTGACCAAACGCAGGGCCGCGCTCTCCCCGAACTCACTCGCTACCATCTGCTACACCTCCGGCACCACGGGCCGCCCCAAAGGCTGCGTCCTCACCCACGGCAACCTCCACGCGGAGGCCGCCAACACCGTCGAACTCCTGCACCCCATCTTCAAGGAGATCACCGGGCAGACCGCCGGCACGCTCCTCTTCCTGCCGCTCGCCCACATCATGGGCCGCACCATCCAGATCGCCTGCATGCTCGCCCGCATAGAACTCGGCCACTGCCCGAGCATCAAGCCCGACGAACTCCGGCCGGAACTGCGCGCGTTCAGGCCGACGTTCGTCGTCGGCGTCCCGTACCTCTTCGAGAAGATCCACGACACCGGCCGGGCGACCGCGGAGAAGATCGGCCGCGGCGCCTCCTTCGACCGCGCGGAACGCGTAGCGGTGCGCTTCGGGGAGGCCTACCTCAACAAGTTCCTGGACAGCAGAGGCCCGGGCCCCTCCCTCGGCCTACGTGCCGGCTGGGCGCTGTACGAACTGCTCGTCTACCGCCGCATCCGCAAGGAGGTCGGCGGCCGCATGCGCTACGCGATCAGCGGCGGCTCGCCCCTGGACCGCGACCTCAACCTCTTCTTCTACGCCGCCGGAATCATCATCTACGAGGGGTACGGCCTGACGGAGACCTCGGCCGCCGCCACCATCATCCCGCCGCTCCGGCCGCGCCCCGGCACCGTCGGACTGCCCATACCCGGCACGGCCGTGCGCATCGCGGACGACGGGGAGGTACTGATCAAGGGCGGCATCGTCTTCAACTCGTACTGGAACAACCCGGCCGCGACGGACGCCGCCCTCACCGACGACTGGTTCGCCACCGGTGATCTCGGCGCGCTCGACGCCGACGGCTACCTCACCATCACCGGCCGCAAGAAGGACATCATCGTCACGTCCGGCGGCAAGAACGTCTCGCCCGCCGTCCTGGAGGACCGGCTGCGCAGCCGGGCGCCGGTCGGCCAGTGCATCGTCGTGGGGGACAACCGTTCGTACGTCGCCGCGCTGGTCACCCTCGACCCCGAGGCCGTCGACCACTGGCTCGCCGTACGCGGACGCCCCAAGGACACGCCGCTCGCGGACCTCGCCCGCGACCCGGAAATGACGGCAGCGGTCCAGAAGGCCGTGGACCACGCCAACTCGGCGGTGTCCAGGGCCGAGTCGATCCGCAGGTTCGCGATCGTCGGCGGCGAGTTCACCGAGGACAACGGCCTGCTCACCCCGTCCCTGAAGATCAAACGGCATGCGGTGAACGCCGCTTACGCGGCCGAGATCGAGGCGCTTTACGGGGAGTGAGGGTGAGGGGTGGGGCTGGTAGGAGGGGGCGGGCGGGGTGGGCGGTGGTGAAGCCGGTGGCGCCACCGGCTTCACCTGGTCAACTACCGGGCGGGACGCGAAGTTCCCGGCCGGGGCGAGGCGAGGCGCACTCTGCCGGGCCCGTCAGGCGACCGGAGCCCTCTGCCCCTGCCCCTCCCCTGCCCGAACCGCTATACGAGGTTCGGCATCCCGCGGATGTCGAGAACGCCACACTGGCTCCGTCCCAGGGGCAACAGCGGCCAAGATCGGCCGCGCAAGCAGGCGCAAAAGGGTGCAAAACTGCGCGAAAACGCGCCAGGAAGAAGGAGAAGCCATCATGGCGATTCAGCGGATGGACAACGTCGGCATCGTCGTCGAGGACCTGGACGCCGCCGTCGCGTTCTTCGTGGAACTCGGTATGGAGCTGGAGGGCAGGACGCAGGTCGAGGGCCTCGTGGCCGACCAGTGCACGGGACTCGACGGCGTCCGCTGCGACATCGCGATGGTCCGGACCCCGGACGGCCACAGCAGGCTCGAACTGGCGAAGTACCGCAGCCCCCGGGCGACCGGCGCAGGCCCGCGCAACCAGCCGCACAACATCCTGGGCACGCACCGCGTCATGTTCGCCGTCGACGACATCAAGGCCACCGTCACCCGCCTGATCCCGCACGGCGCCGAACTCCTCGGCGAGATCGCCCGCTTCGAGGACAGCTACCTGCTCTGCTACGTCCGCGGCCCGGAGGGCATCATCATCGGCCTGGCCGAGCAACTGCACTGAGAAGATACGGTGGCACTCTCGTCCCCCTCGTCGATCCGGAGTGCAGGGAGCAGACTGTGCGCAACGCCGCCGTGACGCCCGAGGGCGGCCAGATCCGCTGGGTCGAGCTGCCGGGACAGGAGCCGTCCCGCGTCTACGTCCACGGGCTGGGCGCCACGTCGCCGGCCTACTTCGCGGAGGTTGCGGTTCATCCTCTGCTCGGCGGACGCCGTTCGCTGCTGATCGACTTGCTCGGTCACGGCATCAGCGACCGGCCGACGGACTTCGACTACACCCTGGAGTCCCACGCCGACGCCCTCGCTGCGGCCCTGACCGGCGCGGGTGTCACGGGCGCCGAGCTGATCGCGCACAGCATGGGTGGCTCGGTGGCCATCGTCCTGGCAGCCCGGCACCCGGGGCTGGTCTCCCGCCTGGTCCTGGTCGACGCCAACCTCGACCCGATCCCGCCCGTACCCGGCGCCGTGGGCAGCAGCGGCATCGCCGCGTACTCCGAGGAGGAGTTCTTGGCGGGCGGCTGGGAAGAGGTGCGAGACCGGGCCGGTTCCCACTGGTGGTCCACGATGCGCCTGGCGGGCCGGGAAGCCCTGCATCGCAGCGCGGTGCACCTCACCCGCGGCACCGCCCCCACCATGCGTGAGCTTCTGCTGAACCTGAAGGTCCCCCGCACCTACTTGCTGCCCGAGGCCGACGGCCCGCTCCCGGGCGCCGATGCGCTCAGCGAAGCCGGGGTGGCCGTGGTCCCGGTCCCGGACTGCGGCCACAACATCATGCTGGACAACCCGGAAGGCTTCGCCCGCGCCGCCGCGGCGGCACTCTCGGACCCCAGCCTGCGATAGCGCTGGGGCGGCCCGTTGGGTGAGGTGGTAGCCCTCCGCCTGCAGGGCGAGCAGGCGGCGCTCCGGCTTCCGCGCCCACCCCTTGTGCTTCGGTATTCGAAGCGTCACACTGATTCGGAAACCGAAGCAGGAGGTGCCGCATGCCGCGCATCGAACCGCTCAATCCGCCCTATCCCGCCTCCATCGACCAGGCGCTTCGCCGGTGGATGCCCCCTGACGTGCCGTACGAGCCACTCGCACTGTTCCGAGTACTCCACCGCAACCCGGAACTAGCCTCACGAATGTTCTCCCTGGGCGCCGGACTGCTGGGCCATGGACTCCTCCCCGCCATCGACCGCGAGATCGTCATCGCCCGCGTGACCGCGCGTGCCGACTGTGCCTACGAATGGGGCGTGCACGCCGCGACTCTCGCCCAGCAGGCCGGACTTGGCCCGGAACAGTTACGGGCGACCACCGAAACCGATACGTCAGCCAGTGCCGCATGGCCGCCGCACCATGCGGCACTGATCGACGCAGTCGACGAACTGCACGACACGACCCAGCTCTCACAGACCGCCTGGGACGCCCTGAGCGTTCACTACGCGGACGCTCAGCTCATCGAACTCCTCGTACTGATCGGCTGGTACCGAACCATCAGCTACCTGGCCAACGGGCTCCTCCTGGAGGAGGAAACCTGGGCCACCCGATTCCCGAAGGCATGACCGAGCACCAAGTTGCCCGTGCCCATCAGGACCGCTTCGCCCGCCGGGGCAGGGCCGACGTACTCCGTGCGGAACTCCTCGCGCAGGCAACGGAGATCGTATTGAGCGAGTCACCGGACTGGTCAGTCGTCGATATCGACGCCGTACATTCGTGCGAGTTCACCGAGCCCGTGGTCGTAGCCCTGTCCGACGGCGCGGAAGCGCCAGACCGAGCCGCGGCGGTAGATCTCGGCGAGGAGCAGGGTGCGTTCGCTGGTGGCCGCGTCCATGGTGGCCTGTGCCAGTGCTGCGGCACTGCCGTCCGGCGCGGCAGCCACCTGGACCGCACCGACGTCGCCGAAGGTCGCGTCCCCGTCGATGGCGGCCGCGATGACGACTTTGCGTGAGGCGGGCGGGAGCGAAGCGAGGTCGATGGTGATGGCCTGTTCGGCGGGGCCGTCGGTGAGGAGTCGCACCGTGCCCGCGGGGTTCTCCGGGGCGCCGTAGAACACGAAGTCCTCGTCGAAGGTGACCTGATCGTCCCCGTCGAGCGCGAACGCGACGATGTCGATCTCGGAGAGGCCCTGTGGGGCCCAGCTCGCGGTGATGTGCCATGGGGACGCGGGAGCTCCGGACGGCGGTGCGGGCATGTCGATGACACCGCCGCGCGGCAGTACGTGCGGAGCGGGCGGCCTCGCCGTGGTCGGCGCCTTGCCGCCTGTTGCCCCATTTGGCCTACCCGTATCGGCAGTTGGGTCGCTGAGCCAGTGCTCGTCGTGCAGGGGGAGTCCCAGGTCCGCGATCCTGCGCCGCCGGCGGTCGTACTCGCCTCCGGCCAGGACGACGACGTCGGTGACGCTGCACGAGAGGTTGACGGCGGCGGAGCCGCCAAGATCGACGACGCGGGTACGGGCTGCGACCGCGTCGGCGTGCGTACCGCCCAGGACGAGCACCCGCTGCCCGGCCAGCGGCTTGTCCGCCGACTTGGGTGCTTCGGGCTCCGGCGGGCGGGGGGCCGGAACAACCGCCTCCGGCGCGGGAACAGCCTCCTCCGGCGCCGGGGCGGCGGCCTCCGGTGCGGGCGTCTGGTGGAGCGCCCCGGCCTGTACGTCGCCGAGCAACTGGAGGAAGGCGGGCTCGTCGATGACCGGCACGCCCTCGGCGGTGGCCCGCCGGGCCTTGGCCGACCCGGACGAGGAGTCGTTGGTGACCAGCGCGCTGGTGTGCCGACTGACCGAGGACACCATGTTCAGCCCGGCCGCGACCGACCGCGCCACCAGCTCCGCGCGCGAGGTCTCGGTCTCCCCGGTGATGGCTATCTTCATGCCCTGGAGGAGCGGGCCGCCGGGCCGCAGTCGTCCCGGATTGCGGTACGCGCAGGGCGTCTTCGGCGGCTTGGGCGAGAACTGCGAGTCCTGCCGCGGCGGGCAGGCCACCAATGGCAGCGGCAGGTCGAGCAGGGCCGCCTCCCGCAGCGTGGCGCGGAAGATCCCGGCAAGCACCCGGGTGTCGTCCAGCGCGTCGTGCGCCTGGGTCTGCGGTACGCCGTAGTGCGTGGCCAGCGTGCCCAGTTTCATGTCTTCAACCGGCAGGTCCACCTGCCGGTTGAGCGCGAGGGTGAACTGTTCGGCTCATCACGGGCCGAGCGGTCACTCATGTTCGGTGCTACCGGTCGTGCAGGATCTCGGGCCTGGTTACGGGCACGATGGTGATCAAGTCGTCGAGGCCCTTGAAGTCGTCGGGGTTGGTGGTGAAGAGGGGGAGCTCCTCGGCGGCTGCGGTGGCGGCGATCATCAGGTCGGCCACACGGCGACGGGGCTTGCGGCCTGCGGAGACGACGGCGGCGCAGATCCTGCCGTAGATTCGGGCCGCCTCCACGTCGAAGGGGATTGGATCGAATTCGTTCTCGGCGCGCTGCAGGACGTCCGTGCGGCGCGCCCGCTCGGCATGTTCGTCGTAGGCACTCTGCTCGTCGCTGCCGCGTACCTGATGGGGGCCCGCTGAGAGTTCCGCGAGGGTGATGGCACTGATGGCCATCTCGGCGGGCAACTCGTCGGTGTCGATCCACTTGCGCAGGATCATGATGTTGGTATCGAGCAGCCCCTGCTCGTGCTCAACGGGCATATGGGTCGTCCAACTCCTGCTCGACGAGGGCGTCCTGGTCGTCGCGGAAGGCGTCCGTGGAAATGTCAGGGGCGGTGCGTGACATGGCCGCGAACTCGGCACGGGGAACGAAGCGGCGACGGCGGCGGAGCGGGATCAGCTCGCCGAGAAGGTGTCCGTCGCGCGTGACGGTGAACGCCTGTCCTCCCTGGACGGCATCCATGATCTCTTTGGAGCGGGTGCGCAGATCGCGCTGAGTGATCTCCGGCTGCGCTGTCATGCTGTCCACGATAACGGAGGTGTGCTACCCGGTGCTACATCGTGTTTCGACCGTGGTCCGCCGACGAGGGACGTTGTCGCCATGGCGCGGGGTTTGTCGGCGCGAGCTTGGTCGGTCCCGCGATCGCGGCCAGGCGAAGGCGCTTGCTGTCGGAGCGATGTGCATCCGGACATGAAAGAGCCCCTCACGCGTTTCTGCAGGTGAGGGGCTGTTTGCGCCCCCGGCAGGACTCGAACCTGCGGCCAAGCGCTTAGAAGAGGCTGCTCTTCTTTCGGGCCATCAGAGCTATGACGTGCGGTTGAGCGGCGCACGGGGCGTCTCTATCTGACACATCACCGTGTATTCACCGGAAGAGTTCCTTCCACGACCCTGTCCTGCCTGAGGCAAACGAGGACGCTGGGGTTCAAGTTCACGGGCGCACTGGTGCGCGACACGAAACGAGCGGTGCCGCGTGTTCCCTGGGCGACCTCTAGGGGCTTACGGGTGTGCACGCTTTCTGCCGATTCGCGTGTGCGGAATGTTGCGCCGGACGAACCCGCCCGGAGAGCACTGCCCCCGGCGACTCGACACTTATCGACGCTTACAAGTGCGCCCCCGGGACGGTCTCATGAGTGCGGCTAGGCCTGTGACCTGGGAATACTAAATTTTGCAAAAGTCTCGTCCGGCGCTTACTCAGTCCCTATCGTCGTACGTATGACAGTTACGGCCCCTGCAGAGGCACACCTCACGATCGGCGACGCCATCAACGAGCGACTGAGCGCCGGCGTCTCCATGGTCGGCCGTGGCGGCCCAGCTGGGGATCACTCGTGTCTGGGCCTCCAAGCTCGCGTGGCTGTCACGAGCGATCACGCCGGCTGATCGAAAAGAGATCGGGGCCGAGATGCTTGGCCACCTCCGGATCACGCATCTGGAAGCCGTCGCAGGGCAGCAGGAACACCTTCGCGTTCCCTTGCTGATAGCGGCGGCAGAGGAGCGGCTGTCCGTACGGAGGCTCAGAGAGCGGGCAGCAGGGCTTCGGGGCAGCCGCCGTGTGGGCGAGCGGACCGGGAGTGAAGTAGATCGGTGCGGCGGTCCGGACGTGATGCAGCGAGCGGAACATGCCTTGGTGCGGTATGCCGGGATGCCGAAAGACCAACTGCTGCGGATTTACACCGGCAGCTCAGGACCGTACATCGCCGGTGTTATTCGGGCGTCCCAGCTGCTTGCGGAACGCATCACTCAAGAGGGTGGCGAGAACCTCACGCCGCCCAGCTGAGGAAATCCCAATCCATTTTGGAGAGTTTCATCATGGCTCTAGAAGCGATCGAGACCGGTCGACATGTCCCGCTCGGAGATATCGAGGAATCCCCCCAGAAGGTTCGTCGGGAAACAGTAGAGCAGCGCCTGGATGATCTGGCGAAGAGCATTAAGGAGCACGGACAGATTCATGCCGTGTCCCTTCTTCAGGACGATGATTCCCCCTCGGGGAAGCTCGAACTCATCAACGGGCACCGTCGCTATCAGGCAGCGCGGCGCGGAGGCCTGAAAACACTGCGGGCAAACATCTACCGTATCCCTTCCGGCCAGAAAAAGAACAAAGATCTGCTAATTCAGCAGCATCTGTACGCGGCGAATATGGCTGAGCCACTCATTCCTGTAGAGCGAGCGCGGATGTTCGAAGCCCTGATTCAGCAGTATGACATGACCGTCGAGCAGGTTGCAGCTTGCTTCGAAGGGGAAACAGCGCAGTCGGTGGCGGAAGCGATGAAGTACCTTGCCATCGATCAAGTAGTACTCGACGTGATCTCAGCCCACCCGGAAAAATTTTCCGAGGGGCACATCCGAGTTCTCGCGGAGTTCTCGTCGCCTGAGAAGCGTGCTTGGCGTATGAAGCCGGAGGAGCAACTTCGGGTGGCCCGGGAAGTGGCCGAGCAGGAGAACAAGCTCATCGTCGCAGACCCGCGGGAACTCGAAGCGCACGTCAAGAGCGTCGTAAAGTTGCGGCGCGACCAGGAGCGTGTCCGGAACGAAAAAATCAAGAAGGCTCAGGCCGATCCAGTCAAAGGTCTGTTCAGGTCCGTTGAAGCTGTAGAAAGTGCCGTGCGCAGTCTCCGTGAGGTCGACTTGCAGTCGATTAGTGAGATCGATGCCGGGGACAAGGGTGACGTCATTAAGCGCCTTTACGACGCTGTGCAGTCACTCGATGACTTCGCCAATGACCGGCTGCCTGCCCTTCCCACTTCTCGGAAGAAGAGCCAGTGAGTGAGACGCAAGGGGAGGTCGTCGCGAGCACTCCAAGACGTCGCCTGCAAGTTAACCCAGATGCTCTTCGTCTCGTTCCGGCGGAAAAGCGCGATTTCTGGGAAAAGCTTGCGGAAGATGTAGAGATCAACACTGCAAGCCAGTTCCGCAAGCGATGGACTGTGCTCGCCACACTCACAGTAATTCTCGCTATGCCGGAAGAAACGTATGAGGAGGTCGCACGCGCTCTTAACCGCTCGCCTGGGGCTGTCCGCTATCGACGTCAAGCTATGATCCACTTGTTGCGCGACGAGCATTCCGCAATAGACCGTGTCGAGGCTTATAGGAGTGACCCAAAAAAGTACCACAAGTACAGCGACTATGCCCAAGTTGCTGACGCACTTGAAAAACTAGGGTATTTCGAACTGCCCGTCCGTGAACAATTTTCTCTCGCTGTTCCCTTGGGGCAGCCAAATAGCAGCTGGCGTGGCGATGGCTCTTCTGCGGCACTCACCCAGCGACGAAAAAGGGACGGGCTGCTTAAAGAAGAGGTGCACCGATTGCTCGATGAGGCCCGGTCGCACGCACCCGTCTCCGGGAGGCTGCCAGGGGAGAAATAGTCTTTGAGCTGTAGAGGAAATGCCTATGGGCTGCAGATTGGTGGCGTCTTGGTGGGGTTCGTTAAATTCAAACCTTCGGGAAACTTGCGCCGCTAAATTTGACCATTTCCATTGGGGAAATTCTGGTCCAGCCAACCCTGAACGGAATTGGTGGTTGTGTGGCCGTGCTGCCGCAGCACGTCCACGATGTCCCTGCCGCTGATGAGAGCGATTGGGTGGCCGTCTTCGTGCACCTCTTCCTGGACCTGCTTGTGGAAGTAGGAAGTGGTCACGAGAACGCCGAAGTTGCGGTGCCGGATGCGGGAGATGAGGCGGGAGACCTCCCTGACTCCTACGGACGTGGTCGCCGCATAGCACTTGGCTTCGAGGGCGAAGTCGATGCTGATGGTGTTGGCGGCCGGGCCGAGGATGTACTGGCCCACAGCGTCGCGGCCGCCGTCGCGGCTAGGACGGGTGACGTCACAGGCTCCGGTCCGCGGTGCGACCAGGCGCCAGATGGCGACCGCGCAGGCCTCGAAGTCGCTTTCCCGGCCGCGGAAGTGCTCCCGGATGGCTTCCAGGATGGCCTGGCCGTCACGGGTGTCCGGCAGCTGATTGTCCTTCGAGCGAATGACGGTCGTCGCGGGCGCGAGCAGAGGCGTGTAGGCGCGGCCCTTAACCCACCGGCTCCAGGATGGCGGGCAGTTGCCGTGCAGGGGGTTACCACCGTCGAGGATGTGCTGGATCCAGCTGCGGCTGATGCGGGCGTGGTCGAGCACGGTGAAGCGGGCCCGGTAATTCTGGAAGCGCTCGCCGGATGTGGAGCGCCAGATGGCGGCTAGTTCGTCATCCGGGGACAGCGCGGGCCCGCCGGGGGCGAGCAGGCCGCGGAACCGCACCGAACGCCCGGAGCCGCCTGCCTTCTCGAAGAGCAGGAAGGGCGGAACGCCGTTGCGTCGGTCTGTCTCACTGCCGTGTGAGGCTTCGAAGGCGTCGCGCAGCAGGACGTTGCCCCCGCGAGAGGTGCCGTGCAGATCCTGGCCGGGCCGCTTGTTGTCCCCGTAGTAGGTGAACGTGCCGGTCTCCATGTCCAGATGATCAGGCCAGTCCACGTCCGCCCCGGTGGTGTAGAGCACTGCCAGGCGGACGCTCTTCTTAGCGGGGGAGCCCCTGTAGCGGAAGCCGCCTTGGTTGCCTACGCCCTTGATCAGTCGGGCGATGGGGTCATCGCCGGAGTTGCCGTTGGCCCCGCCGGCGTACAGGGCGTCCACGACCAGGTCAGCGGTGGTCAGGTCGGCAAAGGCGATGTGTGGTTCGGGGGCGGCAGGCAGAGTCATGCCAGTACGTCTAGCACGCCGCACTGACACGACGGCCTGCACGCCCGGGGGGCGGATGCCTGAGCAACATCCCTGCTGCACAGGACCGTTGTCAGTGCTGCTCCTTATGATCCAGCGTATGACGCTTGGCGACCACGCATCCCAGTCCGGACCGGCACCGTTCACGGTGATGGACCTGTTCGCAGGCTGCGGGGGCTTCACCGAAGGCTTCCGCTCGTGTACGGACGGACTGGACCCCAGGCTGCCCCGATTCCGGTCCGTCGCAGCCGTCGAGCACGACAAGGCCCCAGCAGCCACCTACAGGGTCAACCACAACCCGGACTCCCTTTTCATCGGTGACATCACCAAGTTTGACCCCGGAGAGTTCATAGGCCGTGTGGACGTGATCGCAGGTGGCCCTCCTTGCCAGGGCTTCTCCGCGCTGGGCCACGGAGGCCGTGATGACGAGCGCAACACGATGTGGGAGCAGTACCTGCGGATCGTGCAGGCCGTCAGGCCCAGGGTGTTCATCATGGAAAACGTCGACCGGTTTTCCAACAGCCCGGAGCACGCGCTCATGCAAGCTGAGATCCGGCCTGATGGGCTGCTGAGCGACTACGAGCTCTGCACCGGTGTCCTCAACGCAGCGGACTATGGAGTGCCCCAGCGGCGCAGGCGCACCATCGTCATCGGTACGCGCACGGACTTGGGGGAGCCCATCAAGCACCCGCAGCCCACGCACGCCCAAAAGCCGAACATGCTCAAGGAAATGGTCCTGTTCGGAGGCGAGCCCGTTCTCGGCTCCTGGGTCACCGTGGAAGAGATCTTCTACAGATCAGCGAAACTGCCGATTGCGGGCACGCAGCTTCCCGACGACCGGGGCATCAGTGTCAGTGGCGAGACAGTTCCAGGCCCGTACCTCACTCCTGAGCTGCACATTGGGCGCAAGCCGGAGCCCCTGTCGCTCGCCCGGTACAGAGCCATCCCGCCCGGTGGTAACCGCCGAGACCTTACCGGCAAGTACGCCGACTACGACCCGCGCTTGTATTTGGGCACTGAGAGCTGGGACAGGCACACGAGGGGCAGCGGGGACGTGATGGGACGTCTCCATATCGACCGGCCCTCGGTCACCATCCGGACGGAGTTCTACAAGCCCGAGAAGGGCCGCTACCTCCACCCCACCGAGCACCGCCCCATCACGCACTACGAAGCTGCCCTCATCCAGGGCTTCCCTGACAGCTACCGCTGGTGCGGATCGAAGATCGAAATAGCTCGCCAGATTGGCAACGCCGTACCCGTCGGACTTGGGCGAGCCCTGGCCGGCGCAATCCACCAGCGCCTCACGGCCGAGACGTACAGCGCGGCAGCGTAGACGAGGTTCATGACTTCAGGCCGGAGGAGCCCCCTCTCCGAACGGTGCGCAGGCCGGAGACGGGGCTCCTACATGCAGAGACGCCAGCATCCGAAGGCCGAATCGGCAGATTTACAGTCCCGACATCCATTTGCCGCTTCTGTGCTGCTGACCTGCGTCGATACCCAGCGACTGTCTCCGCAGACAGTTCGCCGTCCACGTCTCGTCCACATCAGGCGCACCGCGGGACTTGCCCGGCGCTGTCAGCCCCAGGCGTTAAGCACCGCGCCAGCACCGCCCGAAACGATGCCGTGCACAGCTCCCATGAACGAAGGCTCTGCTCCATACTGAGCGCCGAGGCGTAGTGACAAAGAGTAGCTTGACCAACAACAACCGCCCGGCTCAAGTGGAGCCGCACACAACAGTGGGGCAGGAATAGACCATGCAGGAGTCGCGTCGTCTTGATGGCGCACAGAAAAATATCGCCATCACGAAAGTGTCAGTCGAAGGACTCTTCGGTCGATACGACTACGAGCTGGATTTTGATTCCAGCCTCGCAATCCTTTACGGAGACAACGGCACGGGCAAGACCACCATCCTGCAAATGATCCATAATCTACTGTCTCCTGAACCTGGACGGGGACACAAGACAGTTGTGGCTAGGACGAGTTTCAAAAATTTCCGCATTGATTTTTCCAATGGATTCACTGTCCAAGCGAAGCGCAAGGCGGCGAGCGCTGGAAGCTACGAGCTCTTTCTTGCACTCCCAGACGAGACGTCTCATCGAGCGGCATTCATCGTGAACGATAAGGGTGCCGTTCCTCACCGCGGTACAGCCAAAACTGACGCCCAGGAAAAACTGGTCAGAATGATCGCGCACGCGATCCCCCTCAGGTCGTACTATCTGTCAGACGACAGGACCCTTAATAGTGATTTCGTCCAAGAAGACGAGGAGAGCGAGAAAGAGGCGACACTTTCTCGCTATCGATACCTTGCCGAAGTGGAACTCGCCAGAGAAGGGCGCGATAATCCTACGAGGTATCCACAACTGAAACCTGCCATGGCGCGCGTCTCCCATTGGGCTCGCCAGCAGGCCCTCCAAGGGGCTAGCGAAGGCTCGGCTAGCGCGAATAGCATCTACGCCGAGGTGGTGAAGCATCTGGCCTTCACGCCCCGTACATCAACTCCCGATGACGACGGATCGACGTCTCGACAGCAACTGCTGCACATGATCGAAATTAATGGACGGAGAAGCGCGGACCAATCTCGATTTGGCCTACATCCCGCTGTTGACACTGAAGCCTTGCTACGTGATCTCCCGGAAGTGCGTGACGCAGACTTCCCGTTGGTGTCGGGAATTCTAAAGCCCTATCTCGATGGCACGGCTGCACGCTTGGACGCCCTCGAACCGACACACCGCGTCCTTTCCTTCTTCGTCAACACCCTAAACCAATTCTTCAGGGAGAAGTTCGTTAAGTTCGACATAAAGAGCGGGCTCACCATTTTCACAGACGATGAGCAGTCGCTGGCTCCAGAAGCTCTCTCCTCGGGAGAGAGCCAGCTACTGACCCTGTTCTGCAACATCATCTCAGCCCGCGAAAGTCCGACCATCTTCGTCATCGACGAACCAGAAATCTCGCTAAACGTTAAATGGCAACGCTCGCTGGTGGACTCCCTGCTAGGGTGCGCGAAAGATAGCGAAATTCAGCTGATCCTCGCTAGTCACTCGATTGAACTACTGGCAGCTCATCGCGAGCAAGTTGTCAAACTCAAGGGATGAACGAGGAATTAATGACAGATTCCATCCCCCGTCGCCGCATTCATGAGTTCGCGGCGCTGTACGAGTTCGAGCCCCAATTAGTCGACTTCTTCGTTGAAGGTAGGACCGACCGGGTTCTTATCGAGCACGTTCTCGACGGCAGCGAGGAGCACGTGCGAGTTTGGGAGGTCGGGGACGTCGACATTCCGTCTTCCCTAGTCTCGCAAGTTGGTGAATTGGTCGGCGCAAGAGGGAGGGTTGTAGCGCTCGCGAATGAACTTGAAAGGATACTCGACAATACGGACATGCAGCATTCCGTCCTCTGTATTATTGACGCCGACTTTGATCACCTTTTGGGCCGCGTGACACGGCCCTCTCGATTTCTTGCCAAAACAGATTTCTCTTGTCTTGAATCCTACTGCTGGAACTTGAAAGTCCTTCGCAAGTATCTGCGGCTCTCTCTGCACAATGCGATTCCACTTAGAGTCGAAGACTTTATGTCTAAGGTAGAGTCGGCAATGCGAGAGGTCTACCTGATCCGGCTCGCCGCCACTTCACTCTCATTGAGCCTTTCCTACATCGATCCAGCGAACTGCTGCGGCGACCCGAAAAAGGGCGGCAATTTCGATCGTGAAAAGTACCTCGACAAGCTATTGAACAAGAATTCCGCAGCAGGGGACAGAAGAGAGATCGAGGAGAGCGTGGAGTTTTTTCGCGAATCCCTCCCTGAAGATGCCCGCCACTTTGTGCACGGGCATGACCTTTGCAAGCTGATATCGTGGATCATTAAACCGTACATCCGGGATCGCAACCTCGTGGCCGAGGAGGTAATTTCGCGATCGTTAGCATGCTGCATCGAACGGGGCGACTTAACCGACTACCCCCTATTCACCCGAATCGGTAAACTGGCTGCTAATTCCACACAGAACTCGCCCTAAAGGTTTCGCGCCCTTAAAAGTTTAAGGCTTGGAGTTGAGGGGCGTGGCGCCTTACACGCCTGTCCGCTCCCACAGTGGGCGCCGTCAACTCACGCTTTCGCATCCTTCTTCTGGGTTTACATCCGTGGATTACTGTCCTCCGAATCGATCCGCACAGGGCTTGTCGAACCGGCGATGGACCGTGGGGTGGCAGACGGCTGTGACGCTGACGCCCATGGCGGGAACCTGGCTACGGCTGAATGGCGAGGCCGAGCGGCTAGAGAAGCTGACCGGTCTCCCTGTCCGCGACGAACCGCGTCTCCTTGCGAGGCTCGACCGTACCCGGCCGTTGATTGCTACGTCGTGGCTCCAGCGTCAGCCAACATGGTCGCGAAGCTCGCGAGCGGCCTCATGGACAATCAAGCCCTAACGCAGGTGGGCGAGGCCATCGGGACCATCGGGCTACCGGTCGTTGTCTTCCCGCGCGTGAACGCGGCGCATGCGCGCCACCCCGCGTGGCGCCGCCACATCGAAGCCTTGCGCCAAGCCGGTGTGCAACTCGTCTACGGACCTGACGTATGGCCGCTGTACGAGCCGCGAGAAGCGCCATCGGGGCGAGAGCTCCCGTGGGATGCGGTGCTGGACTCCGTGGACGAGGCCACGCGGTGACAAGCCGTCGACGCCCTTGACGTGCAAGGTAAGAGGACCGGACAGTCCACACAAGATCGACCGTCGACGCCCTTGACGTGCAAGGTAAGAGGACCGGACAGTCCACACAAGATCGACCGTCGGCGCCCGGCGTGACCAGGTACTTTGCCGACCGCGGACGGAGGGGTACCAACCCCAGCCCATATGTCGTCCTGATCTTGAACTCTCCGGGGTCCCATCCCGTCTACGACTGGAGGCACCGTGCCCCTCTCCCAGTACGCTGGTGTGCACCACCTGAGAACGGAGAGTGCTCCACGGATGGGACCGAAGTCGACGAAGGCTTACAAGAAGATCCTTGCTCGGATCGCCTCTGGCGAGTATCCCGCCGGCGAGAAGATCCCCTCGGAACGGAAGCTCGAAGAAGACGAAGAGCTGGACATCCGCCGTACCGCCCTTCGCCAAGTGCTGGCCCGACTCGTGTCCGAGGGCGCGTTGGAGGTCTATGGCCGGAGTTCCTATCGGGTGCCGGGGGGTGTGAGCGTCAAGGCGCCTGAGGGCTTGGAGCCGTGGCGCATCCACGGTGAGCGGGACCTCTACGACAACCGTTGGGTCAAGCTCCAACTCTGGGACGTGGAGCCGCCCGGCCTGAAGCGCTTCGAGCATCACGTGGTGAAGTTGCATCACGTGGCCGTCACCGCGGTTCTGGACGACCAGGACCGCGTCTTGATGATGTGGCGGTATCGCTTCGTCCCGCAGCAGTGGGGCTGGGAGCTGCCGGGCGGCATCGTGGACGACGGAGAGGACCCTGAGGCCACGGCACTTCGGGAAGTCGAAGAAGAGACCGGCTGGCGACCGGAGAAAGTGGAGCACGTCGTCACCTATCAGCCCATGGTGGGCATGGTCGATTCGCCCCACGAGATTTTCATAGGCCGCAACCCAGAACAGGTCGGCTCCCCGACGGACCTGGAAGAGGCCGGACACATCGAGTGGGTTCCGCTCGCGGACATTCCAGGCCTGATGGCCCGTGGCGAACTAATGGGATCCGGCACCCTCGTTGCCCTGCTCCACATCCTGTCGAACCGCGGTCGGCCGGGGCTACAGCCGAGCGCTGAGGAGGTCGACGCGGCGACGCTGCCTCACTGAGCCTGTGCGGCTGGCCAGCAGTCGCGCTTGCCTCAGGTGGGTATTGGCGTCGTCGTACTCCGCTCGCACCAAGTGAGCCTGCGCGAGATCGGTGTGGAGCCCGCCTTTCGCGCGGACGAAGGTTGGGTCCACGGCCTCCAAGGCGTCGTACAGGCTGGTCACTGCCTCACTGTCGCCCAGTAGGGCAAGGACATTGCCTCGCCATCGAGTGAGGTGCGCGCCATTCAGGAAGATGCTCAGCATGTCCGGGTCTCGGTCCCCGGATCCGGACGGAATGCTGGCCCCGGCCGCATCGAGCGCTCGTCGGCAGTCATCAGACAACCCGGCGTGGGCGCACATCTCGGCTTCAGCCGCGTACAGCCATGCTCTGAGACGGGGGGACCCGTCCCGGGCAAGGGTCCGTTGAGCTTCGCGGACCAACTCGACCCCGAGGGACGGCCGGCCAGCCTCGCACAGTACGTACGCCTGCTCCGCCATCGCGTGAGCGAGGTACATCGGAGCCTCAGCGTCGCGCGCAGCCCGTTTTGCGAGCTCGTAATGACGCCAGGCGCGTTCGACTGCCCCGGAGTCAATCGCCTGCCATGCCGCCAGAGTTGACGCCCCCGCGAGCGCGAGCGCCACGGGACGACGCGCGCTGGGGAGCACAGTGAAATTCAACGCGTCTTCCAGGGCGGAGAGGTGCCCCGCCATCTGATCTACGAGACCAGACGCGCCCATCTGGCGATCCATGGTCCGCAGTAACTCCGTCTGGTCGTTGAACGCCTTCACCATGGATTCGCTGACGCCGCCTGCCGAGTCGATCCGGCTCAGAAGGTCGTCGTACCCGTCGACGGATGGTGCCACTACCGCAAGCGGGGCGCCCCGCAACTCCGCATCCGTGGCGCCGAGAAGTTGCCGGAGGATCACTGCATAGCGGTCCGAGATGGTGCGCTTCCCGTTCTCCCACTCGGACACGTACACGCGCAAACTCGCGGTCGACGCAACGTCGGTGACGCGCTGCCGGGCGTACTGCTCGATCTCGCGAACCAACCGCTCCTGAGACCAGCCCTGCGCCGTTCGCGCGCTCCGAAGTCCTGTGCTCACAGGCCACCGTCCGGCAATAGGTCCATGCACTGACCTTCCCAGGATGCCTTACATCGCCGCAGGTCAACAGGGGTTAACAGGACGGAAGTTAAGGCCTGTTGGCTACCGGACTCCCCACCTCGAACGGTCTTCTAGAGATGCACCGGGGAGGCCAAGCGCGGCACCAACCAACGCTAGCCCTTGACTCTGGTGCGCACCAGATGCTTCTCTACTGGTGCGCACCAGATGGCGGCTTCACTTCCGCTCCACGGTGCGCAAGGCAGAGGGCGGGGACGCTGCAATCCCGCTAAAGGCCAGAAATCAGGGCTTAGGCCTGACTGGCGAGGTGGCCCGGTGACCGCGAGCAACGGCCGGAGAGTGGGGACTTGATCCCCCTTGCAGTGCGTATCCCCTGTTCAGCCGTCTGAAGGAGTGGAAGTGAATCGACGAAAGCGATGGGCGCAGCCGTGATTTGACCGGCATGGCGGCGCCGTTCCATCCCCGGTCCGCAAGCCCGAGGGCTGCGGCCAACCGGTCGCCTTCTACCGACGCGCGGCGGATAGCGCCGCGCCGGTTGCTCGCCCCGCCCGTCCGGACGCTTTGCGGAGCGGCCCGTACGAACGGGGTTGAGAGGAACCGGATCCGAGATCGTTGGGAGTTCACCATGCTTGAGATGCCCTACCCGCAACAGCGCATCCTCGTACGCGCTGCTCAGCGCGAGGACCACAAGGTGTCGACGAAGAACGCCGACGCGCTGATGAGCCTGTACGCGTCTGACCTGGTCGACCGGCAGACACTCACCGCCTCAGGGCTCGCGCTTGCGCGGTCCCTGACGAAGGCGGAGCCCACCCGTCGCAGCGTGCGGGAGGGCTGAACCGCATGGCCGCACATGCCGGCATGCGGCGTTGGACTGGCCGCATGCGGACCTCGGTACTTCGCACTGGTCTGGTCCGGCCCGCGGAATTCTCTTCGTGGGCCGATGCACGCCGCTACCACGAGCGGCACGGGCGGGACCGCCGGACGCTGGCAGAGCTTCGGGCCTCCATCCCCGAGCAGGGAATCTTGAAACCGCTGCTCCTGGGTGTCCGTGAGCGGGACGGCTTCGTATTCGTCTTCGAGGGACACCACCGGGCCGTCATCGCCCTGGAAGTGCGCGCGCCCAGCTTCCCGTTCCAGTGGTTCCGCGACCCGGACATTCACACCGTGAAGTGCGAACCCTTCCCGTTCCACCGCCTGGGATTCCAGCCCGCGCAGCGGCGCGCGGGAGCACAACCGCGCCATTGAACGACGTAGCCCTGTGCTGCCCAGACGCCCCCGAGCCGGTTTGGCCGGGGGCGGTGGGGAGTTTGGGGAGTTCCCCCATCTCCAACGGCGGGCGGCCCCGGTGCTCGAACACCGGGGCCGCTGTTTGGGCCGTTCCCGTCTGAGAGGAGCACGACCCATGAAGTGCATCGTTGCTGGCCATACCGCTGTTACCGCAGCCGAGTTCGCGGAGCTGGCCTTGGGCTTCACCGAGCGTTCGGCGGGGTTCGATGTAGAGCTGTTCATCGGCACGGCCACGGAATCCGAGCAGGACCGCGCGGCCCGCCTGGACGTGGCACGCGACGTGCTCGCGGAACTGCGGGAGGTCGACCCGACCGCCGCCGCGTACGCCAGGGAGCTGCTGAAGGTGAGCGACCTGCCGAAGCGCGCGCCGCGGCCCCGCCGATCCCGCAAGGGCCGTCGACCGGCCGCCTGCCGCGGGCAGGGCCTGGCGGTGGCGGCGTGATGCCACGGGAGTTCACCGCGCAGATGTCCATGCACGCCAGCCGGTGGCGCCTGTACGTGGTGCTGCTGAACACCACCGACCCGTGGCCGGAGTACAGCTTTGACCGTTCCGCGCCGGTGCCGACGTTCACGGAACGCACGCAGGCGCTCAGTGCGCTCGGCTTCGAGCCGGTTGTGGGCGCTGAGTGGGAGTGGACCGAGTACAGCGAAACCCTCGACGACCCCGCCTCGCCGGTCCATCTGATCGCTGACGTACGGGTGTGTTCACGGGCGGGGGTGGAGGCGTGAACAGTGTTCAGATCCGTTCAGCCGAGCGTGCGCTGTCCGTTGGCACGTGGCTGATCGTCGCGGGCGCGATGCTCTACTCGATCCTCACCGTCACCCCCCTCGCTGCCGAGCACACGGCTGACGAGTGGGACTGGACGGCGCCCATCCTGCCGCTCGTGGTGGATGCCGCGGTGGTCATCGTGGTCCGCCTCGATGCGGTGCTCGCCCGGCTCGGGGGGCACGGCGGCCGGTGGCCGATCGCCCTGCGCTGGATGACCGGCTGCATGACGCTGGCCTTGAACGTCGCGGACTCCGCGCTGAACAAGGACCTGGTGGGCGTGGCCGTGCACGCGGTCGCACCGCTACTTCTGATCGTTACCGCGGAATCCGGGCTCGCCTACCGGCGCGCTATCACTGCTGCGGTGGCCGCGCTGCAGGAGCGCCAGCAGGCAGACCAAGCAGCACGGGAGAAAGCGGCTGTGGAGCGCCGTGAAACGGCCGCGCGGCTGGCCCGTGAGGAGCGTGAGCACGCCGCGATGTTGGCGCGTGAACAGCGTGAACACGAAGCCCAGTTGGTCCGCGAGCAGGCCGAGCGCGAGGAGCGTGTGCGCCGCGAGGAACGTGAACGGGCCCAGGTCCGCGAGATGGCCGAGCGGGCCGAGCGTGAACGCGCTGAACGCGAGCGTGAACGGCTCGACCGTGAGCGTGAACGCCGTGAGCGCGAGGAAGCCGAGCGAGCCGCGCGTGAGCGGGCCGAGCGGTTGGAGCGTGAACGCCGTGAACAGGCCGAGCGCATGGCGCGGGCCGAGCGTGAACGTGCCGCGCTGCTCGCCGCGGGTCCTGCCATAGAGAAGGTTCCCGAGGATCGGGCCCGCGCGACGGTGCAGGCCTCCTTCGAGGCGGGGCTGCCGGTGCGCTCGGCCGCGGAGCTGTGCGGCTGGTCGGTCGGCTGGGTCGCCACCCGCTACCAGCAACTGCGCGACGCAGGCCACCCGTCCTTCGAGACTGACGGGGCGCTGGTCTGATGCCCGCGGCCTACAGCAAGTGCTACGACCCCACCGGCGCCCGCTACGGCATCCCGACCTACCCCTGGCACTACGCTCCGGCCGGTCTGGCCACCCGCCGGCAGCTTCGCGCGCAGGGGCTGCGGCCGGGCGGTCAGCCGATCGCCGCGCAGGCCATGCTGCGCCACCGCGGCCGTAAGTCCGGCGCGAAGGTCGCGTTCCTCTACCGCATCGATCTTGCGAAGCCGGTTCGGCCGATGACGTCGCGTCGGTGCGGTGCGCTTGCGCTGGCGATGCTCGCCCGGCGCACCTGCCCCATCTGCGGCGTGATCTACAGCTACTGCCTGCCGACGTCGCTCGGCATGTGCGTGCTGTGCGCTGACGCGCAGCGTGCCGCCGCCTGACCCTTCCACCTGGAGGTTCACGTGCACATCCAGACCCAGAGCCCGGCCGCATGGCCCGAGGGCGTCACCACCCGCTACCTCACGCTGGCCGCGGAACTCCTGCACGACCGGGAACTGACCGTGGACATCGTCACCGCGGACGGCTGGTCGACCGCGACCTGCCGGGGCTGCGACGACGGGAACGACAACAACGCGATCTACGCGTACTCGGTCAAGCGCTGGGCACAGAAGCACGCCGCGCAGTGCCGCGCCCTGCCCCGACCCACCGTCGCCTGACCCGCACAGCACCCACCCACTTCCGCACGCGAGGAGATTCGCTGTGTCCAGCCGTACCCGCTCCCGCACGCGCACCGCGAAGGTGTCCGCCGGGGCCACCACCGTCCGCATACCGCGCCAACGCGGCCGGCGCCGCTCTGCTCAGCCGTTCATCGTGGTCGTGCCCGACCGCCCGTCCCTGTCCCGTGAAGCGGCCGGCTTCCTGGGGCGCCTGCTGTGGGAGTACCGCCGCGCGCTCGCTCCGCTTGGCCTGGCGGTGCTGGCGCTGCCCGTCACGGCCGTGCTGCACGCGCTGGCCTGGTGGTCGGGGCTGCTGCTCGCCCCGCTCGCCGCTGGCCCGCTGACGTGGCTGCTCATCACCCAGCGCCGCCGCCCCGCGGCCGATCGCGGCGTGCTGGGCTGGCGTATCGGCCTGGCGCTGCTCGCCACCGCCGCCACCGCGTGGGGGGCGCTCGCGGCGGCCTTCGGGCCGCTTGCGGGCCCGCTGGATCTGATCTGGCTGCTCACCCTGATCGCCGCACAGACCGCCTGGCTCATCGTCCGCCGCTCGCACTGACCTTGAGGAGATTGCCTGATGGCACGCAACACCAACGGCCAGCGCCAGGCGCGGCCGGTGAATGACCCCAAGACCGGCAAGTTCGCCAAGGCCGGCGCCGCCGCCGGCGGCTTCGTCGGCGCGATGGGCGGCTCATTTGTCCCGCCCGTCAACGTCACGGTGAACAACAACAAGAACGTGCGCCGCAACGGCAACCGCTCCAACAACCAATCTCTGCTGCCCTCGCCGGAGTTCACCTCCCCGGCGCAGGTGCGCAACTACTGCAACACCCTGCGCGCCGCCGGCGTGACGCTCTCCATCGAGGTGGCGATGGGTGCGGAGATCCTCAAGGGCGTGCTGGCCGCGGTGCCGGACCCCGAGGGCCGCGCGTTCGGCTCCCGCATCCGCGCGGCGAAGGTGGCCCGCAAGGTGAACAAGGCCGCCGACAACCTGAAATCCGCGGCCAAGAACGCCGCCGCCGCGTACTCGACCTTCCAGCAGCAGTACGAGGAAGAGATGAATCGGGTGCGCCACCGCGCCCGCAAGCCGCAGCAGCCGGTCATGAACTGGGCCCAGCAGTAAGGAGGCAGCACTCGTGACGAAGCGTAGAGACAACGACCAGCACGACCTCCTTCAGCTGATGGAAGCCCAGCGGGGCAACGCGGACGGTGGCGGCCTGGGCGACTACCTGCTGCACCGCGCCAAGCCGCACATCCCGCCGTGGCTGGGGGTGGGAGGCGTCGGCCTGGCCGGTGTCCTGGGTCATCTGCGGTGGGAGGAGAGCACGCCGGCCGCGGTCGGCCTCACCCTGACGTCGGTGGCGCTGTCCGGTGGCGCCTGGTTGATCGGGAAGACGACCAGCAAGCAGCGCCGTATCCACACGTCCCTGACGACCGCGCTGGGGTCGGCGTGGCTGACGGCCGCGTGCCTGGCCGGACCCGCCGCCGGGCCGCTCGATGACCTCTACCTGATGGGCGGACCTGCGGTCGCCCTGTCGTGGAACGTGCGCATGCTCATGCGCCACAACCCCG
Organism: Streptomyces sp. NPDC044106; assembly: GCF_056433985.1. Lineage (NCBI taxonomy): Bacteria > Bacillati > Actinomycetota > Actinomycetes > Kitasatosporales > Streptomycetaceae > Streptomyces > Streptomyces sp. NPDC044106. The sequence goes on along the minus strand of NZ_JBWKFZ010000006.1, from coordinate 73,587 downwards.
ACAGCTCCGGAGACGGGACGGACGCCGGCCTGTTGGAGAAAGTCGGCCTGGCAGGCACGAAGCTGGGAGCGGCCAAGGTCGAACCGAACCGCGTCACCGTCCCCTACGCCCTCCCCGCAGGCGAAGCGACCAACGACGACATGGCCAAGGCCCTGCCCCACCTCGCCGGTGCGCTGGACGTACCGCCCAACGCGGTCCGCCAGCAGCGGAACCCCGAATCGGCCCGCCGCGGCCAACTGGTGATCGTGCCCACCGACATGCTCAAACAGGTCACCTGGTACCCCGGCCCGTCCACGCCGGGCGGGTCGATCGCGGAGCCGCTGGTCATCGGCATGTATGACGACGGCACCCCGCTCCTGCTCACGCTGCCGCAGGCCATCCACCTGCTCATCATGGGCCAGACCGGAGCAGGCAAGACCGAAGGCGCCCTCGACATCCTCTCGGAGATTTTGACCCGCTGTGACGTGGCGGTGTGGCTGTCCGACCACGTCAAGAAGGGCCAGGACCTGGGGGAGATCTTCCCCGCCTGCGACTGGGTGGCCACCACCCCGCAGGACACCGAAATCATGATCGAGGCCGTCAAGGCCGCCATCCCGGCGCGCACCGCCTGGCTCGGAGCGCACGGCTACCGCTCCTGGTGCCCGGAGGCGGCCAAGGAGCAGAAGGACCCGGCGCACTCCTGCCGCAAGGACCGGCAGGCGTGCGGCTGTGCGGGCATGGCCTACCTGGTCTCCTGGTTCGAGGAGGCCGCCAACACCCTCGCGCGGCTGGACGACGACGTGTTCACCACGATCGCCCAGGAAGCCCGCTCGGCCGGTATCTCGCTGATCATCTCGATGCAGCGGGCCAGCGGCTACCAGATCAGCACCGACACGCGGGCCTCCCTGCCTGCCTCGCTGTGCTTCGGCGTGGATGAGCGGGACGCCTCCTTCGCGCTGCCGGAGGAGGTGCTCGATGCGGGCGCCAATCCCGGCGCGTGGAAGAACCGCAAGCCCGGCTACTGCTACCTGGTGGCCGCAGGGATCGAGGAAGAGCTGTACGCGAATCCGGCCCGCACCTTCCGCAATGACCCGGTGACTCTGGAATGGGTCGACCGCGAGTTCGCCGGGATCCGTATGGCCATCGACGACGTGACCGCCCTCGCGGCGGCCGGCGTCGCCGGGCGCGCCTACACCGACCGCACCCGCCCGGAAGACCGGGCGCACGCCCCGGAGGAGGACGAGATGGACGACGAACACAGTCCCGATGTCGACCCCGAGGACCAGGACATCGACCCCGAGCAAGAGCTCCCGGCCAACCAGCCGGGCGACGAGACCCCGCTGTTCGGGCAGGAGCAGGGCCGCAAGCCCGCCCCGGAGGAGGCTCGCCGGCTGTTCGCCGACGCGCTCGCGCAGTTCGAGTCCGAGGGGCGCATGGTCGTGGGCCCCAAGGACTTCACCGAGTGGTGCGACGCCCACCATCTCTCGCGCTCCTGGGTGTCCCTGCGGCTGAAGGACGCCGCGCTGGAAGGTCGTCTGGAGATGACGAATCAGACCGGCCGGTGGCGCATCGTGCCCGCCCTGGCGGCGGCGTAACACCCCGTAACGCGTTACGGCCGCCTAACACCCAAACCCCTAGGCAGGCGCGGTGTTACGCACTCCTCACACCACGCCGTAACGCCTCCTAACGCTGCCTCACACCTGATCGTCACACCCCGATCCCGCGAGCCCCACGCCACACCCGGCGTGGGGCTCGCGGCCATCTAAGGGAGACCTCATGGACCACTTGGAGCGGCCCGCGGCCGTCGAAGTCCACCACCCCCTACCGATCACGCCCGCCGCCCCGCATACGGCGCCGCTGGTGCCGGTGCAGCCGGGCACGGGGCCTGCGGTGCAGTCGATCGTCCTGCCCGACGGTCGCGTCGCCACCGGCTACACCCTCACCCCCACCGCGCCCGCCCCGCTCGCGCGACCGGTGGTGAGCCGGACTGCGGTGAACATCGCGCTTGGAGGCATCGGCTTCGCCGCGGTCTGTGGCGGCCTGCTCCTGCTCACCGGATTCATCGCCGCGCTCGCCGCCTTCGTCCAGCAACTGATCATCCTGGCCGCGGTCATCTTCGGCGGCTGGATCGCCGTGCAGATCTTCGGCGCTAGCGGATCGGGCGGGGGGACGACGGTCAACATCCGCAAGGCCGTCATCAAACGCAACCACTTCCACGGCTGAATCCACCGCGAAGGAGTAGCGCCATGACCTGCCGCTACTGCACCGGACACCACCCCACCCGCATCGACGCCTACCCCGCCGGCAACCCCCGCGCCTCCCTGGTCGCCGCACACCGCGCCACCGAAGCACGCCAGGAGGCCCCCGGCCTGGTCCACATCCACTACGACCAGACCACCGACACCTTCGCAGTCATCCGCACCGACACCCTCACCAAGGAGGCCCGTACGTGAGCTCTGCCCTGTGGCCCGTCGTGGCCCGCATCACCGCCGCACTGGATGCGGCCAACGCCCGCGACGAACACGAAGTCGCCATGCGCCTGCTCAAGGTCAGCGAGGAAGCCGGGGAAGTGGCAGCCGCCTACATCGGCGCCACCGGCCAAAACCCCCGCAAGGGCACGACCCACACCCACCACGACGTCGCCCAGGAACTGGCCGACGTCATCATCGCCGCCGCCGTGGCCCTGCACTCGATCACCAACCAGGCCCCCGCGGTCCTGGACGCCAAGCTCCACGCCGCCGCCCGCCGTCTGGCTCTGCCGCCGAAGGGAGACCCCACGTGGACGATCTCGCATGGCCCCAACGACCCGAGCGGGACCGCCCAGTGACCTACCAAGCTCGCTGCCTGATCTGCCGCACCGGCATCGAGTGGATCAACTGTCCGACCGGTGGCTGGTGGGCCCACGACGTGCACCCGGACGACAACCACGACGCCATCCCTATCCCCAGCTCCGACAGCCCCCTGGGTGCCGCAGTGGGCCGGGTGGGCGCTGCGTTGGAGATCGAGGCCGACCACGAGCGGGCCGCACAGCTCTACGCGCTGTTGATCTGCCTGTCCGCCGCGGAGTTCGAGTTCACCGACGGCGCCGCCTTGGTGCCCGTCATCACCAACTGAAGGAGAACAGCATGTCGTTCGGAGAGGCCCCGGTCACCGTCATCGGCAACCTGACCGCCGACCCCGAAATCAAGTTCACCCCGTCCGGTGCCGCGCTGGCCAAGTTCACCATCGCCTCCACCCCGCGCGTCTACGACCGCGAGACGAACCAGTGGAAGGACGGCACCTCCACGTTCTTCCGCTGCGTCGCCTGGCGCTCCCTGGCCGAACACATCGCCGACTCCCTGGCCAAGGGTGCCCGCGTGGTGGCCTTTGGCCGTATCCGCCAGCACAACTGGCAGACCCTGGAGGGCGAGAACCGCTCGATGCTCGCGCTGGAAATCGACGAGATCGGCGCCTCGCTGCGCTTCACCACCATCGCCATCAACGCCAAACAGCCCGCCGCTGGCGCGTCCGCCGACGCGTGGGCCACCGATCACCCTTCGGGCGACGCGAAGTTCAGCGAGCAGCCCCCGTTCTAGCGACGCCAAGGGCGGCCCCCTCGTCTCGCCAAAGTCGCGGGGCCGCCCTTGTCACCCAGCACCTTCAACAGGACTGGAGACATCCAGCATGACCGAACTAACTGACATCCGGCGAGTACCGGTCGTGTCCCAGCCCCCCAGGGTTGTGCACGCGCTCTCGACGAAAAGCGCGAGCAGCGCAGGTAGCCGCGTGTTCCTCAATGACATCGTGGAACTGTTCCGTGGACCTGGTGGCTGGGCAGAGGGCCTACGCATGCTCGGCCTGGCCGACATCGGCCTGGAGCGGGACACAGCGGCGTGCCAGACCGCGCACGCCGCCGGCCACGCGACCATTCAGACCGACGTAGCTGCCTACCCGACCGGCCCGTTCAAGGACCACATCAGCGGGCTCATCGCGTCGCCGCCCTGCCAGGCCTGGTCCCGCGCCGGGAAGCGCGGCGGCCTCGCCGATCAGGCGCTCGTGCACCAGGTCGTTCACGACCTCGCCCATGGCCGCGACACCCGCGCCGAGTTCCTTGCCCAGTGCAAGGACGAGCGCTCCCTGCTCGCCGCAGAGCCGATGCGCTGGCTGTACGACCTGCGCCCCGAGTGGGTGTGCCTTGAGGAAGTCCCCGACGTCCTCCCGCTGTACCAGCAGTACGCCAGAATCCTCCGCGGCTGGGGCTACAGCGTCTGGGCCGGCATCCTCAACGCCGCTGACTACGGCGTCCCGCAGACGAGGCGCCGCGCCATCCTCATCGCCTCCCGAGCCCGCAAGGTCACCGCACCCGCGCCGACGCACGCCCGAGCGCCGGAGACGGATCTGTTCGGCGAGTGCCTTCAGGGGTGGGTGTCCATGTCCGACGCCCTCGGCTGGGGCGCAACCGATCGTGTTGCGCCCACGGTCACCGCCGGCGGCGGCAAGACGGGCGGAGCCGAGCCGTTCCCGTCGCAGGCCCGGCAGACGCTCCTCGATGCGCAAGGCCGCGGCGCCTGGGTGCTGCACACCAACCGCAACCAGCAGCCCGACGGAAGCCGCCAGACCACCGACCCGCACGGTGCACCTGCCCCAGCGTTCACGGCCAAGGCCGGGGGCCAGTGGGTGCTGAAACGTCCAGCGACCACAGTCTGCGCCACCGACCGAATAAGCCCGCCGGGGCACCGAAACCGTGACGCCGGGGGCGAGTCCCAGTTCGCCAGCCCCGACACTGTCCGCATCACCGTCGCTGAGGCCGCCGTCCTGCAATCCTTCCGCCCGGACTACCCCTTCCAGGGCACGAAGACCAAGCAGTTCGAGCAGGTCGGCAACGCCGTCCCGCCACTGCTCGCCACACACATCGTCTCTGTGCCCACTGGCATCCCTGTCCGCCCGACCCGGGGGGCGCCTGCATGAGCGAGCACCTGATGCGTACCGCGATGGACGCCGCCGCGCGAGGCTGGCCTGTCCACCCGCTGCGCCCCGGCGCCAAGGGCTCGGCCCTGCATGGCGAACGCGCCTGCACCGGCCGCGGTCCCTGCACGAACGGGCACGTGAAGTGGGAGCAGCGGGCCACCACCGACCCCGAGCGTATCCGCCGTACCTGGCAGACCGGTGCGTTCAACGTCGGTATCGCCACCGGCCCCGCTCACCTCCTGGTCGTCGATCTCGACACCCCCAAGGGGAAGGACGGTTCGGACGCGCCTTGCGGCGCGACGAACTTCCAAGCGCTCTGCGAGCGCGCCGACACCCCGTGGCCTGCCACCTACACGGTGCGGACCCCCAGCGGCGGACTCCACCTGTACTTCCACACCGCGACCCGTCTGCCGAGTACGGCGGGGACCCTCGCCCCCCGCATCGACACCCGCGCCTGGGGCGGTAACATCGTCGCCGCCGGAAGCCACACCCCGCAGGGCACGTACGCGGTCGACGTCGACCGCCCGGCCGCGGAGTTGCCCGACTGGCTGCACAGCCTCGTGTGCGCACCGGCCACGCCTCCCAGGACGGTCCGGCCAGCCCCGCTGCTGATTCCAGGTGGCACCACCCGCCGTGCTGCGGTGGCCCTGGAACGCGAGACGGACACGGTCCGGCAAGCACCGGAGGGGAAACGGCACAAACTCCTGCTCACCCGCACGATCGCCATGGGGCGCTTTGTCGTCTGGGGTGAGATCACCCAAGGCGTGGTCGAGGAGGCTTTTGGGGCGGCGGGCGAGGCGGCGGGACTGTCGACGGCCGAGTGCCGGGCGACGATCCGCGATGCCCTGGCCTACTCCGCCCGAACGTGCCGCGCTCGGGAGACAGCATGAACCACATCCCGCCTCGCCCGCAGCCCAAATGCCTCGCTCGCATAACCAATCAACACGATCTCGCGGACAGCGCCGCAGTTCCGGGTCGGGTGCGCGGCCGAAAGGACGTCGCCCGTCAGGGCGTCCTTTCAGCCCTTCCCGCCCAACAGCACCCCAGCAGCCCGCCTGCCGGTGATGGCCGCTATCCCGTGGCCTGGCTCCACATCCGCGCGCCCCGCGGCGCCACCCCCACCGCCACCTCCACGTGCCTGTGCGGACGGGACCGGAGCGCCGTTGCACGGCGCAAGGTGCTCGCCCTCATCGAGGACCACACCGCCCACCGCGATCAATGCCCGCTCCGTACTTTCCAGGAAGGGAGGAACGCCGCATGACCAGCACCCCCGAGACCGCGCCGCCCATCGACGGCGCGGCCCTGCTCGATGAGGTCGAAGCGTTCCACCGCCGTTTCAACGTTTTTCCCACCGAACACGCCTACGTCGCCGTGACGTTGTGGGACGCGCACGCCCATCTGATGGACGCGCTCGACGGCACCGCCCGCATCGCCTTCCTGAGCCCCGAACCCGGCTCGGGGAAGTCCCGCGCACTGGAGATCATCGAGACACTCACGCCGCGCGCGGCGACCACCGTCAACGCCTCTGCCAACGCGTTGTTCCGCCTCGTCTCCGCAGACGAAGGCACCCCCACGCTCCTATTCGACGAGATCGACACCGTGTTCGGCCCGAAGGCCGGCGGGAACGAAGAGGTCCGCGGGTTCCTCAACTCCGGCTACCGGCGCGGCGCGAAATCCCTGCGCTGCATCGGGGACGGCTCTGACCAGAAGGCAGGGTTCTTCCCCTCGTTCTGCGCGGTCGCCATGGCTGGTCTCGGCTCGCTGCCGGACACGATCCTGACCCGTTCCGTCATCATCCGGATGCGCAAGAAGGCGCCCAACGAGACCTGCGAGTCCTACCGGCGTCGCGTCCACGAGAAGCAGGGCCACGCCCTGCGCGACCAGTTGGCCGACTGGACCGCCACTCTGCATGAGCAGGTGGCTGAGGCGTGGCCGGAGATGCCCGAGGGGGTCGTCGACCGTCCTGCGGACGTATGGGAGCCGCTGCTCGCGGTCGCGGATGCGGCCGGTGGGCACTGGCCCGAGCGGGGGCGCGCCGCGTGCCTTGCCCTCATCAAGGCCGCGAGCGCAGGCGACGAAGCCTCCCTCGGCGTCCGGCTGTTGACCGACCTCCGCGACCGCGTGTTCTGCGGCGTGGACCGGATGCCCACCGCCGCCATTCTCGAAGTCCTGCTCAAGCTCGACGACTCCCCATGGGACGACATGAGCGAGGACGGGCACAGCCTCAAACCGCTCACTGCCCGACGGCTCTCCAAGCTCCTGAGCCAGTACGTGCGGCCCGACAACACCCCGATCAAGCCCCGCGGGATTCGTGTCGGCAGCGGCACCCCCAAGGGTTACTACGCCGATGACTTGAGCGACGCGTGGACCCGCTACTGCCCTCCGGACCCTGGAAAGTCCGCAACGTCCGCCACAGCCGCAACATCGCAGGTCAGCGAGGGTGAATCTGTGGCGGAAAGCCCGTCTGAGAGCCGCCACACGCTCGCGGAAACCGACACGCGAACCCTCCGCAGCGTCGGCTGACCAGCCACACCTCGTAGGTGCCGCGAGGCCCGCGCCTCGCGGCACCTATCCGCAACAGAAACAGATCCGCCACGCGTTTACCCCCGCTGACCTGCAATGTTGCGGCGTGGCGGATGTTGCGGATTCCCCAGAGACCCTAACGCGTTGACCCACCTCGCCATGGAGGCCAGCCAATGCCTAGCCCCAACGGGACCCGAGCGATGCTCACGCTTCCCGAGGTCTGCAAGGAACTGAACGTCTCACGCTCAACCTTCTACGACTGGCGCCAAAAGGGCCGCGCGCCCCGCTGTATCAAGCTCCCGAACGGCGACCTGCGCGTGCGCCGGAATGACCTGGATAACTGGCTTAACGACCTTTAGGACGCTGACTGATGGAGACGACGTACAACGTCAAGGTCTGGAAGATCGCGGTGTACAAGGGCGCGAGAGGTACGACGTACACCGTCCGTTGGGCTCTGGACGGAACGGAGCACCGGGCACCATTCGGGACGCGGGCCCTCGCGGACGCATTCCGCTCAGAACTCGTCAGTGCTACCCGCCGTGGCGAGGCGTTCAGCCTCGCCACGGGGCGCCCTGTCTCGCACCAGACAGGCGCGCGCGGAGTGAACTGGTACGACTTCGCCGTGCAGTTCTGCGATGCCCAGTGGCGCCGCACCTCCGGGAACAGCCGAAAGAACGTGTCCAAAGCCCTGATGGCAACGACCATCGCGCTGTTGCGTACGCCGGCCAGCCCCTTCAAGGCAGTCGACGTCCGTACCGCGTTGCGGGAGTTCGCGTTCAACACGAGGCGGCGCGAGCAGGCGCCGCCGGACGTTGCGGTGATCCTCAAATGGATCGAGCGCAACACCCTGACGATGGCCGCGTGGGAGGACCCCGCCAAGGTCGATGAAGTACTCCGCGAGCTATCCATCAGGCTCGATGGAGCGTCGGCCGCCGCCAGCTCCATCAAGCGCACCCGGCGCATCCTGAACGTGGCGATGGAGTACGCCGTCACACACCGGGTTCTTGGCTCGAATCCGCTCCCCAAGGGCCGAGGGACCGCCCCCAAGACGTCGTCCGCGGTCGACAAGCGGTCCCTGCTCAACGCCCTGCAAGCGGCACGCCTTCTTGGCTGGGTCCGGCGTCGCCCTCGCGGTGGCGCGCGGCTGCACGCCTTCTTCGCCACGATGTACTACGCCGGGCCGCGCCCGGAGGAGGTCGTAGCGATGCGGGTGGTGGACGTCCATCTGCCTGGCCAGGACGCCGAAGATCAGTGGAGTGAACTCGTGTTCCACACTGCTCAGCCGGAGGTCGGCAAGAACTGGACCGACACCGGAGCGATCCACGAGAAGCGAGGCTTGAAGGGACGGGCCGCGGACGACACCCGGATCGTTCCGGGGCATCCGTCGCTCACGAAGATTCTTCGCGAGCACATCAAAGCCCAGAAGCTGAAGCCGGGGGACCTGCTGTTTCCGGGGGAGAAGGGCGAGATGCTCGCCGGATCGGTCATCCGCCGCGCCTGGCGAACCGCACGGGCCAAGGTCCTCACGCCCGAGGAATTCGCTTCGCCGCTGGGGAAGCGCGTGTACGACCTGCGGCATACCTGCCTCACGAACTGGCTCAACGACGGAGTGCCGACCGCGCAGGTCGCGGAGTGGGCGGGCAACAGCGTTCCTGTGCTGCTCGCCATCTACACCCGGTGCGTGTCGGGTCAGCTCACCGACCTCAAGAAGCGGATCGAGGCGAGGGGAGACCTTCCGGAGATCCCCTCGTGAGGCCGCCGGCGCCCTCGGAGAACTTCCCCGCGTATTCACCGTGGCCACCCGCAGAAACCCGGTGACAGCCGGACAGCGCCGGACCCTCCCGCGATCGTCTGGGGGTGGTCCGGCGCTTGCGTGTCCGCTTTCCGGAGCCCGTGGTGTGCCCCTGACCAGCAAAAAGGCCCTCCCGGAGAGGAGGGCCGAACACGGACGGACTGTGCGCCCCCGGCAGGACTCGAACCTGCGGCCAAGCGCTTAGAAGGCGCCTGCTCTATCCACTGAGCTACGGGGGCCGGGTGTGGCCGGTGGCATGGAGCCCGGATGTGGGGGAGATCCGTGACCTTGCCGGGGACAAGGATAGGGCTCCCGGGTCCCTGCCCCTGGTGCTTCGCCTCCGCGCCGCGATGTGGAGGTTCGGTGAAGCGATCCTGATAATCGCAGGCAGGTGCGAATCTCGCATCGCTTTTGGCGTCTCGCGCCCCGGGTGTTGTGCACTCGTTATGCCTGCGCCCCAGTCGCCCCTTCCATCCCCTGTGTCCGATCGGCGCGCAGGGACCGTCATATGCTTCAGAAAGCCGCCAAAATTGGGCATTCTTCGCATGTGGTGACCTTGGACGTACGGCCTCAATTGCTTGACGCACTCTCCGCCCTGCGCGAGCGTGTCGCCGCCGCACGCTTTCCGCTCCCCCTGCCGGGGGCGCCACGCGCGCGTGCCAACCGGGACGAGTTGCTGGCACAGCTCGATGACTATCTGGTGCCCCGCCTCAGGGCGCCCGAAGCGCCCCTTCTCGCCGTCGTCGGCGGATCCACCGGCGCCGGCAAGTCCACCCTCGTGAACTCACTCGTGGGGCAGCAGGTCAGCGAGGCGGGCGTGCTGCGGCCCACCACGCGTACGCCGGTGCTCGTCTGCCATCCGGAGGATCACCACTGGTTCTCGGGGATGCGCGTACTGCCCGACCTCACGCGCGTGTGGGTGCCCCGGCCGGAGCCGTCGGAGGGCGGTGAGGACGACGGCAGGAACGACGACGCGGACGTGCACGCCCTTGTCGACGAGGAGGAGCGCGCCCTGCGGATCGAGATCGCGCAGAGCCTGCCCCGCGGGCTCGCCCTCCTCGACGCGCCCGACATCGACTCGCTCATCGCCGAGAACCGCGTACTGGCCGCCGAGCTGATCGCCGCCGCCGACATCTGGGTGATGGTCACCACCGCCTCGCGGTACGCCGACGCCGTGCCCTGGCATCTGCTCCGCACCGCCAAGGAGCACGACGCCACCCTCGTCACCGTCCTCGACCGCGTCCCCCACCAAGTGGTGACAGAGGTGTCACGGCAGTACGGGGCGCTGCTCACGAAGGCAGGCCTCGGCGACGTACCGCGCTTCACCGTGCCCGAACTGCCCGAGTCCGCGGGCGGCGGCGGGCTGCTCCCCGCCACCGCCGTGGCCCCGCTGCGCGCCTGGCTCACCCAACGCGTCCAGGAACCGGCGGCCCGCAGCGAGGCCGTCGCCCGCACCGCCAAGGGCGCCCTCGCCTCCCTCGACACCCGGATGCCGGAACTCGCGGGTGCCGTCGCCGCCCAGTACGCGGCCGCACTGCGGCTCACCTCCGCCGTCGACGAGGCGTACGAACACGAGCACGCGCGCGTACGGGGGCGGTTGCGGGCCGGAGGCGTGCTCGCAGGGGACGCCCTGAAGCGCTGGCGCAGCTACCCGCTCGACTGCGGCGCCGGCGAACTCCTCGACGCCATCGCCGAGAGCCTGGAAGCCCTGCTGCTCTGCGCCGTCACCGCCGCCGACGAGCGCATCGACGAGGCCTGGCGGCACGAACCCGCCGCCGGGGCCCCCGGCCTCACCGGCCGCGACCCGGAGGCGGAGAGCGCCGAGCACCGCATCGGGATGGCCGTCCGCAGATGGCGGCGCGTCCTGGAGGAGTACGCCGAGGACGAGGTGCGCGGGATCGAGCGGGTGGACAAGAACGCGCTGCCCGACCCCGAGGTCGTCGCCGCGCTGCTCGCCACCGCCCTGCTCGGCGGGCGCCGGGCACGTTCCGCCGGGGAGAGCCTCGCGGAACGGATCGGCGCGCAGAGCGCGGTCCGGCTGCGCGACCGGGGCTCACGCCTGCTGGCCGAGTACCTGGAGAAGGTCCTCACCGTCGAGCGGGAGCGGCGCCTCGCACCCCTGTACGCCCTTGAGGTGCACCCCGAACCCCAGGCCGAGCTGATCGCCGCCCTGTCCGTACTGCAGAAGGAGAGGTGACCACGGTGACCGCCCTCACTGACCGCCCCGACCACACCGATCGCACCGACCACGGTGACCACAGTGACGGAAGTGAGCCCGACGGCGGGGACCGCGAGTGTCCCGGCGGCCGTGCCGAACGGGCCTGGGACGACGGCCTGATCGCGCGGCGCGTCGCGGGCGGGGCCCGTCCCGCGGGCCCGGACGCCGACACCGGCGTGCGCTCGTACACCCGCTCAGGCAGCCCCGGATCGCCCACCTCTTATGAGGGGCCCCTGCGCGTACGACTCGACGCACTGCGCGAACTCGTCGGGCTCTCCCGCACCCGCGTCGACAGCGGCACGCTCGCCGAGGCCGGCCGCGTCCTCGACGAGGCCGCCGCCCGGCGCAGGCTCTCCGACCGGCACACCGTGGTCGCCGTCGCGGGAGCCACCGGCAGCGGCAAATCGACGCTCTTCAACTCCCTCGCGGGTGTGATGATCTCCGACACCGGCGTGCGCAGGCCCACGACCGCCGCCCCCATCGGATGCAGCTGGACCGACGGCGCCGCGGGCCTCCTCGACCGGCTCGGGATCCCGGGACGGCTGCGCCGCAGGCCACTCCAGGGGCCCGGCACCGACGAACTCCAGGGCCTCGTACTGATCGATCTGCCCGACCACGACTCGGCGGTCGGCGAGCACCGTGAGCACGTCGACCGGATTCTGGCCCTCGTCGACGCCGTCATCTGGGTCGTCGACCCGGAGAAGTACGCCGACGCGATGCTCCACGAGCGCTACCTGCGCCCCATGGCCGGGCACGCGGAGGTCACCTTCGTCGTCCTCAACCAGATCGACCGGCTCCCCGGGGACGCCGCCGACCAGGTCCTGGACGACCTGCGGCGGCTCCTCGATGAGGACGGCGTCGCGCTCGGCGAACACGGCGAACCGGGCGCCACGGTCCTGGCGGTCTCCGCGCTGACCGGCGAGGGCGTCGGAGAACTGCGCGAGGCGCTCGGCCAGTTCACCCAGGAGAGGGGCGCCGCGGCCCGCCGGATCGCCGCGGACCTGGACGCCGCCGCGGACCGGCTGCGTCCGGTGTACGTCGCCGAGGGGCACACGGGCCGCAACCGCGGACGGATCGGACTCAGCGAGGAGGCGCGCGAGGAGTTCGCCGACCGCCTCGCGGACGCCGTGGGCGCGGCGGCGGCCGGGGACGCGGCCGAACGGGCCTGGCGCAGGAACGCGGGCAAGGCGTGCGGCGACCCCTGGCTCAAACTGTGGCGCTGGTACGAGGCCCAGCGCTCCCCGCAGGGCTTCCCTGCGTCGGCCGCGCTGGCTCCCGTGGACGAGGAGGCGACGGCTCGCCAGCGCGTGGAGCACGCCGTGCGCACGGTGGCCGACGAGGCGGCTTCGGGGCTGCCGGTGCCCTGGGGGCAGGCCGTGCGGGAGGCCGCGGTGCGCGGTGCCAAGGGGCTGCCGGAGGTGCTCGACGAGCTGGCGGTGACGGTGGGCGTGCCGGCCGGGCGACCGCCGCGGCCCGGCTGGTGGCCGGCCGCCGTCCTCACCCAGGCGGCGATGACGTTGCTCCAGGTCGTGGGCGGGCTCTGGCTGGTGGCGCAGATCATCGGCGTGGCCACGCCGAACCTGGGTGTGCCGGTGCTGCTGATGCTGGCGGGCATCGTGGGCGGCCCGTGCGTGGAGTGGACGAGCCGCCTCGCGGCCCGGGGGCCCGCGCGCCGGTACGGGGCCGAGGCGGAACGGCGACTGCGGGAGGCGGCCGCCGGGTGCGGGCGGGCGCGGGTCCTCGATCCGGTGGCGGCGGAGCTGCTGCGCTATCGGGAGGTCAGGGAGCAGTACGTGCGGGTGACGGGGGTGCCGGTGGGGTGAAGGGGGTGCCGGTGGGGTGAGGAGATGAGTTCCCCAGAGCCTCCCCCGGCCGCCCGGAGACCCTTTCGAGTGACGGAGATTTCCACAACCCGGCGGTGGTCCACAGGGCTCGGCGGGATCGGCGCGGCCGGTGCAGTCTGAGAACGCAGCCGCGGAGTGCGCGGCGGCAACAGCGCAGACGAAGCGGGGGAGTGGATCGACATGAACGAAACCTTGGTGACGGTGGTGGGCAATGTCGCGACGACGCCGGTGTACCGGGAGTTGCCTTCGGGGCCGGTGGCGCGGTTCCGACTGGCGGTGACCGCGCGGTACTTCGACGCGGCGAAGAACGCGTGGAACGACGGGCACACCAATTTCTTCACGGTCTGGGCCTGGCGGGCGCTCGGCACGAACGTGCAGGGCTCGGTGTCCGTGGGTGAACCGGTCATCGTGCAGGGCCGGTTGAAGGTGCGCGACGAGGAGCGAGGTGGGCAGCACTGGACGTCGGCGGACATCGAGGCGCTGACCATCGGACACGATCTGTCGCGCGGTACGGCGGCGTTCCGGCGGGTGGCCAAGGGCAATCCCGCGCTGACGGCGCCGACGGCGGAACGGGAGGAGGAGATCACCGACGCGAGGAAGAAGGAGCCGGTGCCCGTGGGGTGACGTGCCGTCAGGAGGACTCCGTCTGGCGGCGACCGTTGTGCGGCATATCGGTGAATGAAGCCGGTTGATTTGTCGATAAGCCCAGCTCGGGGCGGCTATTGGGGATAACGATTCCGAGTCGGATCCGCCGCCCGATGGGATGGGTGAGGCTCGTGATCCGCTGTTTCCTTAGGATGCCGGACGTAGCTCACGGGGCAGTCGGCAGGTGAGGCCACGCAGGTGGCCGATGATCCTGCCCCACTCAGTCTGCTGGCGGGACCACCCCCCAACGTTGTGAACGGGTCCCGCCCGGAGGGGAATCCAGTGTTTTCTGCGTTGTCCATACGTAGCCGAGGCGTCGCGCGCCTCGCCGCAGTGACCATGGCGGCGGGGCTGGCCGTGGCGGGCGGAATGACCGCCGCCACCGCGGCCGCGGCGACAGCGGCGCCACAGCACCAGGGCGGCGCGACCGCGACGCTGGGCGGGCTGCGGACGTACGACCAGGCCGTCATCCGGGACAACGGCAGCTCGCAGCAGGTGCCCGCGGGCCTCTTCGAGATGTCGGTGGAGGGCGGCGGGACCCTGCAGACGTACTGCGTCGACATCCTCAACCCCACGCAGAAGGACGCCAAGTACCAGGAGACCCCGTGGAGCGGCACCTCGCTGAACGCCAACCGTGACGCGGGCAAGATCCGCTGGATCCTGCAGCACTCCTATCCGCAGGTGAACGATCTCGCGGCGCTGGCCAGGAAGGCGGGCGTGCGCTCGCTCACCGCACAGACCGCCGCGGCCGGCACCCAGGTGGCGATCTGGCGCTACTCCGACCACGTCAAGGTCGATGCCGTCGACCCGCAGGCCGAGAAGCTCGCCGACTACCTGCACCGGAGCGCGCGCGACAGCGCGGAGCCGAAGGCCTCGCTGACCCTCGACCCGCCCGCCGTGTCGGGGCGCGCGGGGGAGCGCGTCGGCCCGGTGACCGTGCGGACCGACGCCGATTCGGTGACGGTGACCCCGCCCGCCGACTCCGAGGCGAGCGGCGTGAAGGTCGTCGGCAAGAACGGCAAGACCGTGAAGTCGGCGCGCGACGGCAGCCGCCTCTACTTCGACGTGCCGAAGGACGCCCCGGACGGATCGGCCGCGCTCTCCCTCCAGGCGTCCACCACCGTCCCGGTGGGCCGCGCCTTCGCGTCCGAGACCAGGAGCCAGACGCAGATCCTCGCGGGCTCCAGCGAGTCGACGGTCTCGGCGACGGCGACGGCCGACTGGGCCGACAAGGGAGCCGTACCGGCGCTCTCGGCGGAGAAGAACTGCGCGAAGAGCGGCGTGGACATCACCGCGACGAACAAGGGCGACGAGCCGTTCACGTTCCGGCTGATGGGCTTCGAGTACACCATCAATGCGGGCGCGTCACAGACGGTGACGATACCGCTGCAGGAGGACCAGCCCTACGACTTCACGATCACGGGCCCGAACGGCTTCGAGAAGCGCTTCAAGGGCGTCCTCGACTGCCGCACCGAGGGCGCGGCGATCGAGAACAAGGCGCAGCCCGCCTCCCAGCCCAGCCCCGCCTCGGCAGGCGGCACCTCGGGCGGCGGCGACCTGGCCGAAACGGGCAGCTCCAGCAACACGCCCCTGATCGCCACGATCGCGGTGGGCTTCGTCGTACTCGGCGGCGCGGCGGTCTTCCTCGTCCGCAAGAGGGGTGACTCGACGGAGACGTCAACAAAGGAGTGAGCGGGAGGCGCGGCCGGGCGGCGCGGTCATGGAGTGGATATCGCCGGTGAGTACGCTGCTCGGCGCGGTCATCGGAGTGGGTTCCACGCTGATCGCCGACCGCATCAGCTGGCGCAGGGAGCGTGCCGGCCAGAGCCTCGACGTGCGCAGGCAGCTCTACGCCGACTACACCGCCGCGCTCTCGCGCATGCGGACCGCGCTCAATGAGTGCGTGCAGGCAGACATCCCTGCGGAGGAGCGTGGGATGCTGTGGATGCGTCGTCGGCAGAGGGGTGCGGGCCCGCCCCGGGGCCGGTTGTGGGCCGGTGGAGGACGACTGGCGATGGCCACCGATGACCAATGACGACAGGTACCGGTCACGGGTCCAACCGCTCCGCCCCAGGTCAGGGCCCTCGACTATACGGGTTTCCCCCGGGGGGTGGCCGTCAGGCAAGATGGGGTGTATCTGCCCACTCACTGATTGCCGGACGGTTTCTCTTGGCTGAGTACATCTACACCATGCGCAAGACGCGCAAGGCGCACGGCGACAAGGTGATCCTCGACGATGTCACCTTGAGCTTCCTTCCTGGCGCGAAGATCGGTGTCGTGGGCCCCAACGGCGCCGGTAAGTCCACGGTGCTGAAGATCATGGCCGGGCTTGAGCAGCCGTCCAACGGCGACGCGTTCCTCTCGCCCGGGTTCAGCGTCGGCATCCTCATGCAGGAGCCGCAGCTCGACGAGTCGAAGACCGTTCTGGAGAACGTCCAGGACGGCGCCGCCGAGATCATGGGCAAGCTCAAGCGCTTCAACGAGGTCGCCGAGCTCATGGCGACCGACTACTCGGACGCGCTCATGGAGGAGATGGGCAAGCTCCAGGAGGACCTGGACCACGCCAACGCGTGGGACCTCGACGCCCAGCTCGAGCAGGCCATGGACGCGCTCGGCTGCCCGCCCGGCGACTGGCCCGTCACCACCCTCTCCGGTGGTGAGAAGCGCCGCGTGGCCCTCTGCAAGCTCCTCATCGAGGCGCCCGACCTGCTCCTCCTCGACGAGCCCACCAACCACCTCGACGCCGAGTCGGTGAACTGGCTGGAGCAGCACCTCTCCCAGTACGCCGGTGCCGTCGTGGCGGTCACCCACGACCGGTACTTCCTGGACAACGTCGCGCAGTGGATCCTCGAGCTCGACCGCGGCCGCGCCCACCCGTACGAGGGCAACTACTCCACGTACCTGGAGAAGAAGGCCACGCGTCTCAAGGTCGAGGGCCAGAAGGACGCCAAGCGCGCCAAGCGGCTCAAGGAAGAGCTCGAGTGGGTGCGGTCCAACGCCAAGGGGCGGCAGGCCAAGTCCAAGGCACGCCTCGCGCGCTACGAGGAGATGGCCGCCGAGGCGGACAAGATGCGGAAGCTGGACTTCGAGGAGATCCAGATCCCGCCGGGCCCGCGGCTCGGTTCGATCGTCGTCGAGGTCGAGCACCTTTCGAAGGCCTTCGGCGACAAGGTCCTCGTCGACGACCTCAGCTTCTCGCTGCCGCGCAACGGCATCGTCGGCATCATCGGTCCGAACGGCGCGGGCAAGACCACGCTGTTCAAGATGATCCAGGGCCTTGAGCAGCCGGACTCCGGCACCATCAAGGTCGGCGACACGGTCAAGGTCTCCTACGTCGACCAGGGCCGCGCCAACATCGACCCGAAGAAGACGCTGTGGGCCGTCGTCTCCGACGAGCTCGACTACATCAATGTCGGCCAGGTCGAGATGCCCTCGCGGGCGTACGTCTCCGCCTTCGGGTTCAAGGGCCCGGACCAGCAGAAGCCGGCCGGCGTGCTCTCCGGTGGTGAGCGCAACCGCCTCAACCTGGCGCTGACCCTCAAGGAGGGCGGCAACCTGCTCCTCCTCGACGAACCGACCAACGACCTCGACGTCGAGACCCTGTCGTCGCTCGAGAACGCGCTGCTCGAGTTCCCCGGCGCGGCCGTGGTCATCTCCCACGACCGGTGGTTCCTCGACCGGGTCGCCACGCACATCCTCGCCTACGAGGGTGACTCCAAGTGGTACTGGTTCGAGGGCAACTTCGAGTCGTACGAGAAGAACAAGATCGAGCGTCTCGGCGCGGACGCGGCCCGTCCGCACCGTGCCACCTACAAGAAGCTCACGCGAGGCTGAGGCGGCCGTGGCTCGACACATATACCAATGCCCGCTCCGCTGGTCGGACATGGACGCCTTCGGGCACGTCAACAACGTCGTCTTCCTGCGGTACCTGGAAGAGGCGCGCATCGACTTCATGTTCCGGCTCGCGCCCGGTGACGGCTCGCCGTCGTTCTCCGGCGGGTCGGTCGTGGCCCGCCACGAGATCGACTACGTACGGCCGTTGGTGCACCGGCACGAGCCGGTCACCGTCGAGTCGTGGGTGACGAAGATCGGTGCGGCGTCGCTGACCATCGCGTACGAGATCAAGGACGCGGACCAGGTGTATGTGCGGGCCTCGACCGTGGTCGTGCCCTTCGACCTGGAGGCGCAGCGACCGCGGCGGATCTCGGCCGAGGAGCGCTCGTTCCTCGAGGAGTACGTGGACGACAGCGCCGGTGGCGTCGGAGGCGGCTCGGGGGCGCTTGCCGCATGACCGCGCGGCTGCACTTCGCGGATGCCGGGGAGGCGGCGGACCTCGCCGCCTTCCTGGCCCGGCTGATCCACTACGACAAGGCGGCCGCGGTACGGCTGCAGGCCGCCGGGGACACGCTCGCCGTGTTCGGGCGGCCGCCGTCGTTCGAGGTGCTGGTCGTCCGCACGGCGCGGCTCGCCAAGCCGTACGAACACGGGCTCGACGCCACGCTCGACGTCACCGTCTCCGCCGGTGAACTCCTGGAGCGCGTCGGCGCGTCGGCGGAGTCCGTGGAGACGGCCGGGGTCGCCGAGGTCCCGGGCGCCGTCACCGGACCGCCGTGGGCGGGCGTGCTGCCGCCGCGGGGCGGCTGGCGGCCGGAGCCGGGGCTTCCGGCTCCGGAGGTGATGCGGGCCCTGGTGCGGGCGGCCGTCGCCGAATTCCGTTCCCGCGTAGAGGAGTTGCCCGCCGAACGGCGGGTGCGGGCCGAGCTCGACCGGGTGGGCCGGGAGATCTGGTCGAGGACCGTCGGCGACACGGGGCTGCCGGTGCGGGCCGCACACGCGGCACAGTCGCTCGGCTTCCTGCGCGGCGACGACCTGACGCTGCTGTCGTCGGGGGCGTGGCTGCGGCTGCGCACGGCGTACGGGTCCGTCGTGGTACGCCGCGCCGGCGTCGGAGGGCTCAGCGTCACCCCTGCGTGAGTGGCCGCCCCTCCCCGAGGACGGGGGCTGTCCCCGGAGAGGGCTCGCCGTCACCCCGCCGACCCCCGTGGGGCAGAGCCCCCGGGGGAGCGGGGCTCAGCCCTCGGAGTTGACCATGGAAGCCGCCGCGTACGTCAGGTAGTTCCACAGCGTGCGCTCGTGCTCCTCGGAGAGACCGAGCTGGTCGACCGCCGCGCGCATGTGCTTCAGCCAGGCGTCGTGCGCGGCCCTGTCGACCGTGAACGGCGCGTGCCGCATGCGCAGACGGGGGTGGCCGCGGTTGTCGCTGTACGTGCGGGGGCCGCCCCAGTACTGCATGAGGAAGAGCGCGAGGCGCTCCTCGGCCGGGCCCAAGTCCTCCTCCGGGTACATCGGCCGCAGCAGCGGGTCCTCCGCGACCCCCTGGTAGAAGAGGTGCACCAGGCGCCGGAAGGTCTCCTCGCCGCCGACCTGTTCGTAGTAGGTCTGCTCCTGAAGCGTGCCGCGCGGAATCTCTGTCACGCGTTCCATGGTCTCAGACGGGGCGGCCGAGTACGGAAGGCTTAGGACCACCCCCGGCTCCGTCCGGCGCGCGGCCGGGTTCCGCCACTCGCATCGTGGCCGTCGGCGCAGCACAGTGGACACATGGAACCCGATCCTGTCCTCCTCTCCGAGGCCCGGGCCGCCCTCCTGCGCGAGATCGAGGCGAGCGGGGTGTGGCGGGACGACCTCGGCTGGCGGGCGGCGTTCGAGGCCGTCCCGCGGCACCTGTTCGTGCCCTACTTCTACGTGGGCACGGGCGGCGGCTACGAGCGCCTGTGGGGCGAGGACCCCGACGAAGGGCGCCGCGCCCGCTGGCTGCGCGGCTGCTACACGGACGCCCCGCTGGCGACCCGGGTGCGCGACGGTGACCTGCTCTCCTCCAGCAGCCAGCCGTCCCTGATGGCGAAGATGCTCAGCGAACTGCATATGGGGGACGTGGGGGATGTACGACGCGACGGCGTCGGCTGCGACGTGCTGGAGATCGGTGCCGGTTCCGGCTACAATGCCGCGCTGCTCGCCCACCGGCTCGGTGACGACCACGTGACCACCGTCGACCTGGACCCCGAGATCACGGAGTCCGCGAGGCAGCACCTGGCAGCCGCCGGGTACCGTCCGGCGGTGGTCACCGGCGACGGCGCGGCCGGCTGCCCCGGGCGCGCGCCCTACGACCGGATCATCGCCACCTGCACCCTGACCTCGGTGCCCAGGGCCTGGCTCGCCCAGTGCCGCCCCGGCGCCCGCATCCTCGCGCCGCTGGCCACCGGGCTGATCGCGCTGACCGTGCGGGACGCGGAGCACGCCGAGGGGCGCTTCCTGCACACGCCCGCCTACTTCGTACCGCTGCGCGGCGGGGACGTACGGGCCTCGTACGGGCAGAACACCGGCGGGCTCCCGCGCAGGGTCCTCCAGAACGAGCTCTTCCGCTTCCTTCTCGAGCTGACTTCCACAACCCTCGATCCGCACGAAGCGCTCGCGCTGTGGCAGCGCGAGGGGCAGCCGGTGCGCGAGCGCTTCGGGGTCACGGTGAGCGGACCGTACGAATGGGCCTGGCTCGACGACCCCGAAGGGCCGTACGTCTGGCCCCTGTGAACGGGCCAAGGCCGAGCGGGCTCAGTCGCGGCGGACCGTGATCGTCGTCCAGGCGCCCACGTGCACCTGGTCGCCGTCCTGGAGCGGGACGGGGACGAAGGGCTGGATGGGCTCCTCGCCGCCGTTGACCGTGGTGCCGTTGGTCGAGTTCTGGTCGACGACCGCCCAGGTGCCGTCCGGCTGCTGGACCAGGACCGCGTGCTGGTGCGATACGCCCGGGTCCTCCGGCGGCACCGAAAGGTCGATGTCCGGGGTGTCGCCGGTGGAGTGCCGGCGGCGGCCGATCGTGAGCTGGTTGCCGGACAGCGGGCGCTGCTGCTCGGGCGAGTACGCGGGCAGGTTCAGGCCCGACGCCTCGGGACCGCTGCGCTGCATCATCGCCATGAAGTACTCGCGGTCGGGACCGATGGTCGCCGTCCACGTACCCGGGCCCTGTGGGGCCTGGGGTGCCTGGGGTGCCTGGGGCGGTTGCGGGGCCTGGGGCGCCTGCTGCTGCTCGGCGCCCTGCTGGAACGGCTCCGACTGCTGGAACGGCTCCGGCTGCTGGGGCTGCTCCGGCTGCCGGAACGTGTCCGGCTGCTGGAAGATGTCCGACCGGCGGAAGGGCTCGGGCTGCTGGAACGGCTGGTGCGGGGCCGGGGCGGGGGCGGAAGCCGACGGCGCGGACGTGGGTGGTGAGATCACCCAGTCGTCGTCTCCGCCACCGAAGGACGGGCCGGGCGGTGGGGGCGGCGGGCCCTGCGGGGCGCCCGGCCCCTGCGGGAACGCGGGCGGCGCGGGCGGACCCGGCTGCTGGAAGGCCTGCGGTGCGCCGGGGGGCGCCTGGCCGGGCCGACCTTGTGGACCGGGGCCTTGCGGACCGGGGCCCTGCGGGCCGGACTGGCCGGGACCCTGCGGACCGGACTGGCCCTGCTGCCCAGGACCACCCTGCTGTCCAGGACCGCCCTGCTGACCAGGGCCACCCTGCTGCCCCGGACCCTGCTGGCCGCCGCCGTTGCCGAACGGCGGGATCGGCTCGGCGGGGCGGTTCATCTGCGAGGGGCGCGAGCCCTGGTACTCGTATCCCGGCGGAGGCGGCTGGAACTGCTGCCCGGGGTTCGGACCCGGCGGCATGCCGGGGCCGTGACCGGGACCCCGCCCAGGACCGGGGCCGCCCTGCGTGCCCGGCAGCGGCGGGTTCGGCGCGGCCGGGGTGTACGACGTCGCCGTGTTCGTCAGGAAGTTCCAGCGGCACTCCTCGCAGAACGGCGCGTTCGCCTCGCGGGGGGTGCGGCACTGCGGGCAGAGCTGGCCCTCGGGGGCCGGGTCCGGCACGGCGGCCAGGTGCGGGCGTCCCGGCGCGGGCTGCGGGAAGCCGGGGTCCTGGCCGGGCGGCGGCGGGGGATAGCCGTACCCGGCGGGGGGCGGCGGCGGGGGAGGCGGCGGTACGGCACCGGCCATGCGGTGACCGCAGACCTCGCACCAGTCGTCGGAACCCGACTGGTGTCCGTTCGGGCAGGTCGGCATGTCGGCGCTTCCCCCTCTCCTTCTCCGGCCCGAGGGCCGTACATCGCTGTCGGTCGGATCAGCTGTGGCGCGAACGGCGCGTGCGCGCCGCGCTACTGCTTCTTCACGCGAACGGTCTTCGTCGACCGGGTCTCGAGTGTCATCTCGTCGGCCTCGGCGACCTTCGCCTTCAATCGAACAGTACCTGCCGCGGCATCCACGACGTCCACCACCTTCGAAAGCAGTTTCGCCGTATCGGCGTTGCCCGAGGCCCCGGCGAGCTGGACCGCGCGGCCGAGCTTCGCCGTCGCGCCGTCGACATCTCCCGATTTGCGGGCGTCGAGGCCCTGCTGGATGACTTGTGCCAGTTCCGCCTGGCCCGTGTAGTGTGCGACCTGCGGATTGATCGAGGTGGAGACCGTCATGTCGTCCGTCCACACCGCCCGCACCAGGCCCTGCGACAGCGTCCGCGCGCTTCCGTCCTCCTGCGGCACGATCAGTGAGACGCGGGCCGCGAGCATCTCCTGGCCCAGTTCGGCGCCCGGCACCTGTACACAGATGTGGTAGTCGCGGGACTCGTCGCCCCAGGACCCCGTGGGGTAGTCCCCGGCGCGCGGGCCCGCCTCCGTGCGGCGCTCGGTCAACTCCTCGACCGTGGGCGCCACTTGCTTCACGAACTTGATCTCCACGCCCACCGGCGTCCACAAGCGCAGGCTGACGTCGGCGACCTCCTTGCCCATCGCCGTCTCCATCATCGAGGTGAAGTCGGCGGCGAGCCCGGCCGGGTCGGCGACGATGTCGGCGGTGCCGAGCAGCGCGGAGGCGATCCCTGTGACTTCCTTCACCTCCCAGTCCGTGCCGACGCCACGGGCGTCGCAGGTGAAGCGGCCCGCGCAGGAGTCGAGGGCGGCCTTCAGGTCGTCCGGCGCCTCGTGTTCGTTGCGGCCGTCGGTGAGCAGGATGCCGTGCCGGATGGTGACGTCGGCGGAGGCGAGGAGGCGGTCGGCCAGGCGCAGCCAGGTGCCGATGGCCGTGCCGCCGCCCGCGCTCAGTCCGCGCAGCGCCTGCTTGGCCTGGTGGCGGGTCTGCGCGCTCGCCACCGCGAGGCGCCCGGCGCCCGGATAGACCTCCTTGGCGACGTGCGTGCCGCCGATCACCGCGAAGTGCGTGCCGTCGCGCAGGGCGTCGATCGCGGCGGCCGTGGCGTCCCGCGCGCCGCGCATCTTCGTCGGCGGGTAGTCCATCGATCCTGAGCAGTCGACCATGACCGCCACGGCGGCGTCCGGGCCCTGCCCCGCCGAGTACAGGTGCGGGGCGCGCACCGCGGACCCGATCGTTCCGCCGCCGGTCGAGGTGACCGTGGCGATCGCGTTGACCTCCCGGCCGCCTTCCGGGAGGTACTCGTTCTGGTAGACGTCCACAGAGAACTGCGGCACGTTCGACTTCGAGAAGTTGGCCATGGAACTGCTCCCCCTCAGATCCTGAAGACTCAGTACCTGAAAACTCAGATCCTGAAAACCTCACACCGCACGAACCGGCACGGCCCCCCGCCCGGTTCCAGGCCGATCCCACGCCCGGCCCTAGGCCGATCCTGCCCCTTGCGGCACGAACGGGAACGGGACGACGGCCACTGTTACGTTGTCGTGGCCCCCGCCGTCCAACGCGTGGCCGACCAGGACCTGGGCGCTGTGCAGCGGCCGGTCCGCGGCGTCCGCGGGCACCGCGTCGGCCATCTCCTCGACGGCCTCCGCGTAGTTCCACAGCCCGTCCGTGCACACCACCACTACACCCGCACGGTCCGGTTTGAAGGAAGCGGTGTGCGGCTCCAGTTCGTACGCGTCGGCGCCGAGCCAGCCCGTGATGGCGTGCGCGCGCTCGTCTGCGTACGCCTCGGCCTCGTTCATCAGACCCGCGGCGACCATCTGCGCGGCCCACGAGTCGTCCTCGGTGAGCCGGACGGTGGGGCCGCCGCGGTCGTCGGGGACCCAGTAGGCGCGGCTGTCGCCGACCCAGCCGACGACGAGCAGGCCGCCGGCGACGACCGAGCCGACCAGGGTGCAGGCCGGGGCGTTCTGGTGGGGGCTGTGCTCGCGGGCCGAAGCGGGCTCGTCGGCAAGCGCGTTGACGGCCTCGGACGCCGCGAGGATCGCGTCGTGCATGGCCTGCTGCGGATGGAGGCCGCGCGGCAGCGCATCGAGGAGCGAGGCGTTGGCGGCGCGGGACGCGGCGAGCGAGGCCTCGTCCGGGCGGGTCGCGGAGGAGACGCCGTCGCAGACGATCGCGACGACGGCGGGGGAGCCGTCGGGCAGCGCCGCCGTGGAGATCGCGAAGGCGTCCTCGTTGCGGTGGTGGCGCAGGCCGCGGTCGCTGACCGCGGCGACCACGTCGAGTTCCTGCTCCATGTGGTCGCGCTCGCGCGGCTGGGCGTGCCCGCAGTTCTCGCAGTACCCGTCCGGGTCCACCCGGCCCGAACGGCAGGCGACGCAGAGCTTGGTGCCCGCGGCGGGCGTGGCGTCGGGGGCGGTCGCAAGGGGAGCGGTCGCAGGGGGAGCGGTCGCAGGGGGAGCGGTCGCGTCGGGGGCGGGCAAGGGGTACTCGTCCGGCTCGGCGTCGGGACCCGGCTCCCCGGCGTTCGCGGCAGCCGCCGCGGCCGCGGGGGTTCCTGACAGCGCGTCGCCCGCCGAGTCCGTGCCCGGCAGGTCGGTTGGCAGATGGGCCGGTACCGGCCGGTCGGAGCTGTCCGCGTCCGGGGCGACGGGCCACCCGGCGGCGGGCGCGGGCCCGTCGGCCGGCACCGAGCCGTTCGGCGAGGCCGTCGGCCGCGGTGGCACCGCCGACAGGTCGAACCCGCACGCACCGCAATACAGGTCGCCCGACTCCAGCGGCTCCTCACAGCTGGGGCAGGCGGACAGCTGGGGCATCTGCGACATACTCACACCCACGTCCGGGGGCGGAAACGGTTGGCCCGTTCCACCAGTTCGATCCTCTCCTCGCCACCCTGTGCGAGCCGGGCCAGTGTCCGGTACGCACGCTCCAGACCGAACCGGAGCCCGCGCTCGTCCAGGTCACTGCCGAGCAGTACGGTCCCCGTCCCGGTGGTGGCCGGTGGCGCGGACGCGTGACCAGAGTGACTACCGGAGAGTACCCAGTCGAGCGCCGTCCCCAGAACCTCGGTCGACAGGCGCTCCCTGCGCACCGCGTCGAGGCCGAACCCCGCGAGCGCCTCGATCTGCCCCGCCGCGGCCGTCAGATCGTCCAGGAACGCGGTGCCCCGCGAGAGCGCCGGCCCGCCCGCCATGCGCTGCCGCAGTCGTGCCCGCACCGCCGCGACCCGGGCCGCCGTGTAGTGGATGGACGACTCCGGCACCGACTCCAGCGTGCGTACGGCGCCGGTCCTGTCCCCGGCGGCGAGCCGCACGCGGGCCAGGCCGAACGCCGCGCTCACATAGCTCGGGTCGGTGGCCCACACCAGGCGGTAGTACTCGGCGGCGTTGTCCAGCTGGCCGAGGACCTCCGCGCACACGCCGAGCGCGAGCTTCGGCGCGGGCTCACCGGGGAACGCGTCGTAGACCGCGTCGAAGGACAGCGCCGCGACCTCGAAGTCGCCGGTCGCGAGGGCGGCCACGCCCCGGTACCAGACCACCCGCCAGTCGTCCGGATGCTCGAACTCCAGATCGGCGATGGCCTGGGCGGCGGGCGCCAGTTCGCCCATGGCCAGGCGGGCGCGCAGGCCGTGCAGCCGCAGCTCGAGGGAGTCGGCGGGCGCCGCCCGCAGCGCGGTGATCAGCTCGGCGGGCGCGGACGCGATGAGGCCGGCCAGGAACCCGGCGTTCGGGTCGCCCGGGTCCACGAGCGGCACGGGCAGGGCGAGCGCCGTGGTGACCGCGTCGACCGCACGGACGATTCCCGGCCCTGACCCGGTGCCGTCCGGGCCTGCCGCGCCCGCCGGGCCAACCTGGCCCGCGGCGGGCGGCAGGGCCCTGCCGTTGCCGGCGGCGGACGGCTCGGGGCGCGCCCCGAGGACGGACACCTCCCCGGTCAGCTCCGCGAACAGTTCGGTGTCCGGCACCTTCACCTCGGGCCCGAACAGCGTGGAGAGCGCGGGCCGCGGCCGTCCCGTCTGGAGCGCCACGACCTCCCGCAGCACACCGGTGAGCTGCTCGGCCATCTCCTGCGCGGTGGCGAAGCGGCGGGCCGGGTCCGGGTCGGTGGCCCGCACGAGGAGCCGGTAGAACGACTCGTACGTACGGAAGACCTCGATGTTGTCCGGGTCGGGCAGGGAGTCCACGAAGACGTTCGTATAGCCCTGGAAGTCGAAGGTCAGGACCGCGAGCGTGCGCGCCACCGTGTAGAGGTCGGAGGCAACCGAGGGGCCCGTCTCGGCGACTTCGGGGGCCTGGTAGCCGACGGTGCCGTAGATCGCGGACTCGTCGTCGTCCATCCGGCGGACCGCGCCCATGTCGATGAGCTTGAGCTGGCCCTCGGTCTGGATGGCGTTGTCGACCTTGAAGTCGCAGTACAGGAGGTTGCGGCTGTGCAGGTGCCCGAGGGCTTCCAGGGCCTCGATGCCGTACGCGCACGCCTGCTCGACCGGCAGCGGATCGCGCTTGCCCTGGGCGGTGCGGCGGCCGTTGGCGATCTCCTTCAGGGACTTGCCGCCCACGTACTCCATGACGATGTAGCCGTCCATGGAGCCGGTGCGCTGGTCGAGGTGTTCGACGAAGTTGTAGATCCGCACGATGTTGGAGTGTTCGATCTCGGCGAGGAAGCGGCGCTCGGAGATCGCGGCGGCCATCGCGTCCTGGTCACCGGTGTCGAGCAGGCCCTTGAGGACCACCCAGCGGTCGGAGACGGCGCGGTCGATGGCGAGGTAGACCCAGCCGAGGCCGCCGTGCGCCAGACAGCCCACGACCTCGTACTGGCCGTGCACGATGTCACCGGCGCCCAGCTTCGGCACGAAGGAGTAGGGGTGGCCGCACTTGGTGCAGAACCCCTCGGTCCGGCCGGGCCGGTCGCCGCGCGCACGCCCCACCGGCGCCCCGCAGTCCGAGCGCGAGCAGAACCGCTTCCGCTCGGGCACCTCGGGGTTCTCCTGCACCGCGCCGCGCGGGTCGGGACGCGGCACGTCGGGGACCGTGACCAGGCCGACGCCCAGCCGCCCGCGGGCCGAGGACGAGGCGGCCGAGCCCGAGCTGCGCACCGACACCGACCGGGACGTCGAACCGCCGGACAGCGAACGGGACAGCCGCCCCGACACCGACCTGCGCGACGACTGCGAGCGCGACGAGCGCGACGACGAGCGGGACGAGCGGGACGAGTGCGACGCCGAGCGGGACGAGGAACGGGCGCCGGAACTCCCCGAGCCCCGCGACCCCTTGCCGCCACCGGTGATCCCGGTCGGCGGCGAGCTCACCATGCCGTTGGGCGCGACGACCGGCGCGAGACCGCAGGTGTCGCAGTACAGCTCGCCGCCGCCCACGTCCTCGTACGACCCCGTGCACTCGGGCCGCTGGCACTCCTGCTGACTCACGATTCCCCCGTCCGGTCGGTCGGCCCGCCGCCCTGCTGCGGGACCCTCGGCGCGAGCGCCTCGGCGGCGGCCTGCTGGTAGCGCAGGACCGCCTGCTCCGCCACGCGGAGATCGCAGGGCGCGCTCCACAGCATCCGGCGCGCCGCGTCGTACCGCTCGATCAGGAACGGGTCCTCGGCGTGACCGAGCCGTGCCACCTTCGCCTTGTACGCGTCGAGGCGTCCGCGCAGCTCCGCGCGGACCGCGAGCGGGGCCGTGACGGCGGTCAACGACTCGCGGGCGCGCAGCAGTTCGTCCTCCGCCTTCTCCTCGAGGGACTCCAGGAGCGGCGAGAGCCGGTGCCACTGCCCGAACCTGCGGTACTCGGCGGCGGCCGCCAGCTGTTCCTGGAGCGCGGTCGGCGGGCCGCTGACCGCGGGCACCTCGGAGGCGGCGATCTTCGCGAGGACCTCGCCGCGGGCGCTCCTGGCCTCGGCGAGGGTGCGGTCCGCGCGCGAGAGCACGTCGCGCAGCCTGCCGAGGCGGGCCTCCGCGTCCTGGCGGACGGTGAGCACCGCCTCGATCTCGCGGCGCACCTCCTCAAGGGCGCGCGCCTCGCGGTCGTAGCGCTCGGTGTGCGGGCGTCCGCCGCCCGGCGCCGAACTGCCCTCCGCGCGCTGCCAGAACGCCAGCGGGTCGGAGACCACCTGCTCGCGCAGCGCGGTCAGGGCCCGGGTGATGCGCTCCAGGTCGTCGCCCGACGGGTGCTCTCCCGGACGTACTCCGACGGAGTGCGCGAGCTGGCGGGTGCGGGCCAGTTCGGCGGCGAGCAGGTCGATGCGGGCGGGCAGCGCGGACCAGACCGCGTCGGCGGCGACGACCATGTCCAGGGAGTGCGCGTACAGCTCGTTCATCCGGGCGACGAGCTCTTCGAGCGTGAACCGTTCGGTGAGCTTGGCCGGGTTGGTGATCGAGGGGGAGGTGGCGGACGCGGTGGCGCCCGCGACGGTCACGGACTCGCCGCGCAGCAGCTCCGTCAGCTCGGCGAGGTCGTCGCGGCTGGGCCAGCGTCTGCGCTCGCGGACCTCGCGTGCGGTGCGCAGGGCGCCGGCATAGGCGTCGAAGTAGGCCCAGAGCAGCGTGATCCGGCCCTCCGTGGCCGCCCAGCGCTCCTCGGTGACGCCGGTCAGCCGGGCGCCTTCGAGGAGCCGGCGGCCCGCGTGGTCCTGGAGGGCGAGGAGCGAGGTCTCGATCGCCTCGTGCTCGGCGTCGAGGCGCGCCAGCGCACGGTCCACCTCATCCCGGTCCATCACCGGACCGGGGGGTCCCGCGACGCTCATCGATCACCTCTCCGCTCTGTGTTGCCGTGAGTCCTCGGTCGTGAGTCCCCAGTCGTTGCGCTCTGGTGTAACTCTCCAGTGGTACCAGCTCGGTTGTCGGATCCGGGTCAGTCGCGGTACTCCGGGGCGGGCGGGGACGCCGACCTGCCGAGGGCGTCCTTCAGCCAGTGGTCGTAGGACTTCTTCCAGCCGCCGTTCTTGCGGTAGTCGTCGAGGACCTTGTTGACCCGGCGGATCAGGTCGTCGGAGCCCTTCTTCATCGCCACGGCGTAGTGCTCCGTGGTGAACGGCTCCTCGCCCTTGAGCTCGACCGTCGGGTCCTGCGCGGCCTGGCCCGCGGCGAGCGCGCTGTCGGTCACCACGGCGTCCACCTCACCGAGCTGGAGCCGCACCAGGCAGTCGAGCTGGTTGGGGACCGTGGTGGAGATGTCGGCGCCGTAGCTCTTCTTCTTGAGCTCCTCCTCGGCGATGGAGCCGGACGCGGAGCAGATCTTCTTGCCCGCGAGGGAGGGACCGTAGCCCTTGATGCCTTCGGCCTTCCGCGGCGCGAGCACCTGCTGGCCGGTCTCGAAGTAGCCGGTGGAGAAGTCCACGTCCTCCAGGCGCTTGCAATTGACCGTCATGGTGCGGACGACCATGTCGACCTGGCCGCTCCGGATCGCCGGGATGCGCTGGTTGGTGGGGATGGCGCGGAACACGATGGCGTCGCGGTCGCCGAAGATCTCCTCGGCGATCCGGTGCGCGAGGTCGATGTCGAAGCCCTCCAGCTTGCCGCCGGGCTTGTTCGGGTCGCGGTAGCCCCAGCGGTAGCTGTTCTGGTCGACGCCGACGATGAGCTTCTTGACCTCGCGGTTCTTGATCTTGTCGATCGTCGGGCCGTCGTCGGGCGAGGGGCGCAGGCTCCGGTCGTTGCAGTCGTCGGCGCCGGCCCGCGCGGGGGCCGCCACCGTGGTGGCCGGGCCGCCGCGTTCCGCGCCACCGCCCCCGCCCGCGCCCCACTGCGGAAGTACCAGGACGAGTGTTCCCGTCAGGGCGCAGGCAAGGCCCATCGCGCCCGTACCGCCCCAGCCGCGCAGTCTGCCGGCCGTGCCGCGTCGCGTCCGCATCCTCTGCGCGCCCCCTCTCACCTCTGGATCGCTCACCGGTACTCCGAAAGCCTGCGGCCGATGCCGAGCACGGCGCCCGCCGCGGCGAGGACCGCGAGGACGGCGGCGCCGACCGGAAGTCCGCTCATGGCGCCCCGGCCGTCCCGTGCCGCCCGCCGGAAATCGCGCTGCTCGAAGGCGAGCGCCCGGTCCAGAGCCGCGTCGACGTTGTCGAAGCACTCGCCGGTCGGCTCGGCCTTCTTGTCTTCCTTGTTGCCGATAACCCTGTTGAGCGCGCCCTGGTAGTCACCGGCGTCGTCGCTGGCGCGCGCCACCTTGTGCCGGTCCTTCCAGACGCCCACGTTCTCCGCGGCCTCGACGACCGGGCTCTCGCCGCCGGTGCCGCGGGCGAGGTCCGCCGCCCTGCCGAGCAGGCCGCTCCTGTCGTCGCCCAGCTGCTTCATCTGCGCGCGGTAGGCGACGTCGAACTTGTCCTGCGGCTCGCCCGCCACCTCGGTGGTCTCGGCGCCGCGGCTGACCAGTGTGAGGTTCTCGTTGCCACGGGCCTTCAGGGAGCTGATGCGCGCGTCGTTCAGGACGTTCAGGGATCGCACGCCGTTGTCGTACGAGTCGCTGAGGCCGGAGCGGGCGACGGTGTGGCCGACGACGAGCCAGAGCAGGACGACCGTGGCGGCGGCCGTGGCGGCGAGGAGGCCGTGGTTGAACACCCGGTTGGTGCGGCGGTAGTTGCGGTGCTGGGCCCAGCCCAGCGCGGCGAGCGCGAGGACGCCGAGGGCGATGGCGAACCAGGGGTAGGGCTCGGCCTTGTCGTAGTCGGAGCTCAGCCGGGCGTTCTCCGCCTTGTAGAGCTTCTCGGCGGCCGGAAGCATCTGCGTCTGCATCTTGTCGTTCGCGTACCGCAGGTAGGCGCCGCCGAGCGGCAGGCCCTGGCGGTTGTTGGCGCGGGCGCGCTCGATCAGGCCGGTGTACTGGGGCAGGAGCTTGTTCAGCTCGCCGACGGAGGCCGCCGAGGACGAGCCCGAGCCCGCGTTCGACGCGGCCTTCGCCAGCTTCGCCGAGGCCCTGTCGATGTCGCGCTCGTACCGGGCGCGGACGTCGGCGGGCTCCTGGCCGCCCGCGAGGAAGCCGCTGGACGCCGCGGTGTTGGCGTCGGCCAGTGAGCGGTAGATGGCGGCGGCGTCGGCGCTCAGCGGCTGGCTGCGGTGCAGCACGTCGTCCGCGGCGGCCGAGCGGTCCGTCATCTGCCAGGTGGTGACCGCGCCGAACGCGACGACGAGCAGGGCGAGTACGGCGCCGATGATGCGCAGCCTGCCCGGTTCCGTGGTCGCGGCCGCACGCAGCCGGTCGACACCCTCCGACCAGGCGGTGCGGCGCCCGGCGGGGGCGGTCTGTGGGGCCTGCCCCGGCGGCGCGGCCGGGGAGCCCGGCGCCTGCGGTGGCACGGCGGGTATCGCCGGAGCGGCCTGTCCGGACGCCTGCCCCGGCAGTCCCGGAGCCGCTCCGGGCGGACCCGGTGGACCGGGCGGACCCGGCGGCGCCGCGCTGCCGTTCGGCGGATGTGTCACCTTGACCTCGACCTCCCCCTCGGTCTCCGGACGGTTGCCCCCGCCCGGCGCGCGTGGCGCCGGAAGGAGTGTTCGGCCGCAAGTATTGCCGCAGGGACTGACATCCGCACAGGGCTTGTCTCGATCTTGTTCGGATCCCTGCATATGTACACGGAATTGAGGGGAGTTCGGTTCCCGTCGGCGCGCAACCCGCGCCGGCGGGGACCCGGTCAGCCGCCGCTCCCGGCGCGCGCGCCGCTCTCGTACTGCTCCCGCACGCGCGCGTGCACCCGCGTCGGTGCCCCCACCTGGTCGAGGCCGAGGAGGGCCGCGCCGAGCACGGGACGCGCGACGACCACCTGGGGCGCCGCCTTGGGTGCCCGCTCGGCCAGCAAAGCCCTGACCCGGCCGTCGAGTTGAGGGTGTCGTGCGGCGAGTATGCTGCCGCCGAGGAGTACCGGCGCCTCCTCGTCGAGCAGGCCGAGGCGGTCCAGGGCCACGGTCGCCATGGCCACCACCTCGTCCGCCATCCGGTCCACGAGGGAGCGCGCCACGGCGTCACCGGCCGCCGCGGTGGCGAACAGGACCGGCGTCAGCTCGTGCCGCCGTACCGGCGCGAGGTGCCGCAGGTGCAGCGCCTCGATCAGCGCGTACATGGACGGCAGGCCGAAGTGCGCGGGCAGCGCCTCGCGCAGCGCCGTCGCGGCGCCCCGGCCGTCCTCGGCGCGCGCCGCGTGCCACAGCGCCTCCTCGGCGAGGGCGCCGCCCCCGCCCCAGTCGCCGGAGATGCGGCCGATGGCGGGGAAGCGGGCGGTGCGCCCGTCCGGCAGCATCCCGACGCAGTTGATGCCCGCCCCGCACACCACGGCGACCCCGCGCGGCTCGGCGTCCTCCAGGAGTCCGGCCCGCAGGATGGCGAAGGTGTCGTTGCGCACGTCGACCGAGGAGCCCCAGGCACGCTGCCGCAGCGCCTGTGCCAACTCCCGCTCCTCCACGGGCAGGTCGGCGTTGGCGAGGCAGGCGGACACATGTCCCACGGTGTCGGTGCCGGCCTCGGCGAGCGCCCGCGTCACCGCCTCCGCGAGCACGTCCACCGCGGTCTCGACGCCCACGATCGGCGGCTGGAACCCGCCGCCGCGGGCCGCGCCGACGACCGTGCCGTCGGCCGCGACCACCGCGACGTCGGTCTTGCTGTTGCCCGCGTCGATCGCGAGCACACTCGTGCCTACGCCCACGCCAGGTGCTCCCGGTTGTGCGCGAGAAGGCTGTCGGTGAGCTGTTCCGCGTACGCGTACTGGCCGACCAGCGGGTGCGCGAGCAGCGCCTTGAAGACGCGGTCGCGGCCACCCTGCAGGGCGGCCTGCAGGGCGAGGTCCTCGTACCCGGTGACGTGCGCGATCAGCCCGGCGTACAGCGGGTCGAGCTCCGGCACGGCCAGCGGCCTCGCGCCCTTGCCGTCGACCGTGGCCTGCACCTCGATGACCGCGTCGTCGGGCAGGAACGGCAGCGTGCCGTTGTTGACGGTGTTCACCACCTGGTAGGGGCTGCCGCCGTTGCCGAGCAGCGAGGCCGCGAGGTCCACGGCCGCCTCCGAGTAGAAGGCGCCGCCGCGCCTGGCGAGCAGCTCCGGCTTCTCGTCCAGCGCCGGGTCGCCGTACATCTCCAGCAACTCCCGCTCCATCGCCGCTACTTCGGCGGCGCGTGACGGCTTGGTCCGCAGCTCATCGACGACGGCGTCGTGCTGGTAGTAGTAGCGCAGGTAGTACGAGGGCACGACGCCGAGCCGGTCGACGATCTCGCGCGGCATGTGCAGGTCCGCGGCGACCGCGTCCCCGTGCTCGGCGAGCAGCCCGGGCAGGATGTCGTCGCCGCCGGGGCCCCCGAGGCGTACGCCCGTCTCCCACGTGAGGTGGTTGAGGCCGACGTGGTCCAGATGGACCTGACCCGGCGCCACGTCGAGCAGCTTGGCGAACTTCCGCTGGAAGCCGATCGCCACGTTGCAGAGCCCGACGGCCTTGTGCCCGGCCTGGAGCAGCGCCCTGGTCACGATGCCGACGGGGTTGGTGAAGTCGATGATCCAGGCGTTCGGGTTGGTGCGCCGGACGCGGTCGGCGATGTCGAGGACGACGGGGACGGTGCGCAGGGCCTTCGCGAGGCCGCCCGCGCCGGTCGTCTCCTGGCCGACGCAGCCGCACTCCAGGGGCCAGGTCTCGTCCTGCTGGCGTGCCGCCTGCCCGCCGACCCGCAGCTGGAGCAGGACGGCGTCGGCGTCGGCGACACCGGCGTCCACGTCGGACGTGGTGACGATGCGGCCCGAGTGCCCCTGCTTGGCGAAGATGCGCCGCGCGAGGCCGCCCACGAGGTCGAGGCGGTCGGCGGCCGGGTCCACGAGGACCAGCTCCTCGATCGGCAGCGTGTCCCTCAACCGCGCGAATCCGTCGATCAGTTCGGGTGTGTAGGTCGACCCTCCGCCGACCACTGCGAGCTTCATTTCGGTTCTCAGCCCTTTACTCCGGTGAGGGTGACGCCTTCGACGAAGGCCTTCTGTGCGAAGAAGAAGATGACGATGACGGGCGCCATGACGAGCAGCGTCGCGGCCATGGTCAAGTTCCAGTTGACGTTGTGGGCGCTCTTGAACGACTCCAGGCCGTAGCTGAGCGTCCAGGCGCCGGGGTTCTGGGCCGCGTAGATCTGCGGCCCGAAGTAGTCGTTCCAGCAGTAGAAGAACTGGAAGAGCGCGATGGCGGCGATGCCCGGCTTGGCCATCGGCACCACGATCTTGACGAGCGTACGGAACTCGCCGCAGCCGTCCACCTTCGCCGACTCGATGTACTCCTTGGGGATGGTGAGGAGGAACTGCCGGAGCAGGAAGATCGAGTACGCGTCGCCGAACGCCATCGGGATGATCAGCGGCCACAGCGTGCCCGACAGATGGAACTGCTGCGCCCACACCAGGTACATCGGGATCACGATGACCTGCGGCGGAAGCATCATCGTGGAGATGACGAGCAGCATCGCGGCGCGCCGGCCGCGGAAGCGGAACTTGGCGAGCGCGTACGCCACGGGGATCGCCGAGCAGACCGTGAAGAGGGTGCCGAGACCCGCGTACAGGAGCGAGTTGCGCCACCAGTCGAGGAACCCGGGGGTCTCGAACACCGCCTTGTAGTTCGACCAGTGCCATGAGTCGGGCCACAGGTCGCCGCTCATCGCCTGCGAGTCGCTCATCACCGACGTCAGGAAGACGAAGACGAAGGGCAGGACGAAGAGCAGCGCGACGGCTATCGCGACGCTGTGCACGGCGATCCAGTGCAGGGCGCGCTTGCGGCGGGCCCGGGCGGCGGCGGGGCCGCGCTGCTTGGGGGCGGTCCGTTCGTGAGTCGCAGGCGCGGGGAGAGTCGTAGTCGTCATGAGTCCTCAGTCCTCCGCCGCGAGCAGTCCGGAGCGCTTGCGCATCAGGAGCATCGTCACGGCCATGGCGATGGCGAAGAGTACGAGCGAGAGCACGCACGCGGCGCCGGTGTTGAAGTTCTGGAAGCCCATCTGGTAGACGAGCTGGGGGACCGTGAGGGTCGAGTGCTCGGGGTAGCCTGGCTGGATCACGGAGCCGGGGCCGATGTTGACGCCGGAGGCGACCTTCCCGGCGACCAGGGCCTGCGTGTAGTACTGCATGGTCTGCACGACGCCCGTGACCACCGCGAACATCACGATCGGCGTGATCGCGGGCCAGGTGACGTAGCGGAACTTGGCGAACGCGCCGGCGCCGTCCAGGTCCGCGGCCTCGTACTGCTCCTTCGGTACGTCGAGCAGCGCGGCCATGAAGATCACCATCAGGTCGCCGATGCCCCACAGGGAGAGCAGTACCAGCGAGGGCTTGGCGGTGTCCGGGTCGTTGAACCAGTTGGGCCCGGAGATGCCGACCGTGTCCAGGATCTCGTTGACCGGGCCCGTGCCCGGGTTGAGCAGGAAGACGAAGGCGACGGTGGCGGCCACCGGCGGCGCCAGGTACGGGATGTAGAAGGCGGTGCGGAAGAACCCGACACCCGTCTTGATCTTCGTGATGAGCAGCCCGAGCGAGAGCCCGAAGACCACGCGCAGCGCCACCATGATCACGACGAGCCAGAGCGTGTTCCACAGGGCGGGCCCGAAGAGCGGCATCTGCTCGAACACGTACCGCCAGTTCCTGAGGCCCACGAAGGTGGGCTCCTTGATCTGGTTGTAGTGCATGAACGAGAAGTAGACGGTGGCGATCAGCGGATACGCGAAGAAGACGCTGAAGCCGACCAGCCAGGGGGAGAGGAAACCGAGCGTGCGCAGTCTGCGGCGCGCGGGAGGGGAGAGGGTGATTGCCATAGCGGGGTCCTCGGCTCTTCGGCTCTTCAGCTCTTCGACTGGAGGGTGTCGGCGTCGATCTGCTCGTCCAGCTTCTTCAGGCCCTTGCGCAGATCGC
Organism: Streptomyces sp. NPDC044106; assembly: GCF_056433985.1. Lineage (NCBI taxonomy): Bacteria > Bacillati > Actinomycetota > Actinomycetes > Kitasatosporales > Streptomycetaceae > Streptomyces > Streptomyces sp. NPDC044106. The sequence goes on along the minus strand of NZ_JBWKFZ010000006.1, from coordinate 37,623 downwards.
CCACGCGTCCGGCCTCGACGGAGTACGCGAAGTCCATGAGCGAGACGACGTAGGCGCCGCCGTTGACGGAGGGCGGCAGGGCCTTGCTGTGCTTGTTCTCCAGGATGTCGAAGAAGGTCCGGAAGGTCGGATCGGCGTCCAGGTCGGGCGACTTGAGCGCCGCGAACGTGGAGGGCACGTTGTGGATGGCGTTCGCGAAGTCGACGACCTGCTTGGTGTCCGCGGTCAGGAACCTCACCAGCTCCCACGCGGCGTTCTGGTGCTTGCTGCTGTGCGCGATCCCGGCGACGGTGCCGGTGATGAAGCCGCGCCCGTACGTATCGGCCCGGTCGTCGGGGACGGGCAGCGGGGCCACGCCCCAGTCGAACTTCGCCTTGGCGTCCTTCAGCATCAGGCCGCGCCACTCGCCGTCGAGGTGCATGGCGACCTTGCCGGTCAGGAAGGCGTTCTGGCTGGACATCTCGTCACCGAACGTCATCCGGAACCGCTCCAGGTCGTCGAAGCCGCCCTGCGCCTCGGCGAGCCGGTGAGCGGTCTTGAAGAACTGGTACGAGGCGGGCTCCTCGGCGAGCCGTGAGTCGCCCTTCGCGTCGAAGTACCTGGGCCCCCACTGGGCGAAGAGGCGGTCCGGGCTGTTCTGGTAGAAGCGGAAGTTGGGCAGGAAGCCGACCTGTTCGTACGAGTTCTTGCCGCTGCGGACGGTCAGCTTCTTGCTGACCTTCTCGAACTCGGACATGGTGCGGGGCGGCCGCTCGATGCCCGCCTTCCTGTAGGCGTCCTTGTTGTAGTACATCCCGTAGGCGTCGGCGAGCAGCGGCAGGGCGCACTGGTTGCCCCGGTAACTGGTGTAGTCGAGCAGCGTCTTGGGGAAGACCTTCTCCTTGACGAGGCCGGTCTTCTTCATGAACGGATCGAGGTCCGTCCACATCCCGGACTCGCAGTACTGGCCGACGTTGTTGGTGGTGAACGACGACACCACGTCGGGGGCCTTGCCGCCGCCCGCGCGCAGGGCCTGGTTGACGGTCGCGTCGGAGACGTTCCCGGTGGCCTTGACCTTGATGTTCGGGTGCAGCTTCTCGAACCGGTCGATGCTGTCGTCGACGGCCTTGACCTCGCCGGGCGTCGACCAGCCGTGCCAGAACTTCAGGGTGACCGGCTTGGTCGGGTCGTCGTTCGCGCTGCCGACGCTCGGGTTGGCGCAGCCGGAGAGCAACAGGCCGGCTGCGGCGAGCGCCGCGGACGCGCAGGTGGGCATGCGCCATCGCGGCATGGCGGACTTCCTTTACGGGGAGGGGAGTGCGGGGAGGGGAGTGCGGGGAGAGGAGTGGGAAGGGGCGGGAGGGCTCAGGCCGTGTCGAAGACCTGGTCGCGGGCCTGGGTGAGGGCCGAACGCAGGGCGCCGGTGAGGATCGGGTCGCCGTCGAGTTCACTGATGCGGATCTGCGGGCGGGGCAGGGCGAGTCCGGTCAGCTCCTCCTCGACCCTGACGCGCAGCTTGTCGCCGCCCGCCTGGGCCACGGAGCCGGAGAGCACGACGAGTTCGGGGTCGACGACGGCGACGACCGCGGCGATGCCGGTGGCGATACGCCGGGCCACCTCGCCGAGCGCGGCATCGTCGGCCAGCACCTCCGCGAGCGTCGCGCCGCCGCCGGTGAGGTTGCGCACGACGTACGCGGAGACGAGGCTCTCGAAGCCGCCGTCGCCGCCGCCCTGCGAGGCGCCGCGCAGCAGCGGGGCGCCGGGCAGCGGCATGTAGCCGATCTCGCCCGCGCCGCCGGTCGCGCCGCGCAGCAGGGTGCCGCCGAGCACGATGGCGGCGCCGACGCCTTCGTCGAGCCAGGTCAGCACGTAGTTGTCGAAGTCCTGGGCGGCGCCCTCGTACTGCTCGGCGACGGCGGCCAGATTCACGTCGTTCTCGATGTCGACGGGCGTGCCGAGCACCGCGGCGAGGTCGTCGCGCAGGGTGCGGGAGTGCCAGCCGGGCAGGTGCGGGGCGTAGCGCAGCTGGCCGGTGTGCGGGTCGATGGCGCCGGGGGTGCCGATCACGGCGGCCCGCAGGTCCTCGTGCCCGAGCCCCGCCTGCCGCAGCGCGCCGTCGACGGCCTCCGCGACGAGCTGGGCGGTGCGGTGGCGCACGTCCTCGGCGACGGCGTCGGCCTCCACGCGCTTCTGGGCGAGGACGGTGCCGGTGATGTCGGCGATGAGGGCGGTGATGCCGGTCGGGTCGGCGGAGAGCGCGGCGACGTGGCCCGCGCCGGGGTCGATCTCGTACAGCAGGGCGTTCGGTCCCGGGCGACCACTGAGGCTGCCGGTGGTGTGCACGAGCCCGGCGGCTTCGAGCCGTCCGAGGAGTTGCGAGGTGGTGGGCTTCGAGAGGCCGGTGAGCTCGCCGATGCGGGTGCGGGTGAGGGGGCCGTGGGCGACCAGGAGGTCGAGTACGGCGCGGTCGTTCATGGCGCGCAGGACGCGGGGAGTGCCGGGGGTACCAGGGGTACCCGGGGATCCCGGGGTGCTGCCTGCTCCCATGACGCCACCTGCCTCTCGGCTACCCGTACGGTAGCGGTCCCCGCTAACTGTTAGGAAACTTTCCAATTCGTGAGGACCGTACGGCTGGCGTGAAGAGGGCGTCAATAGCGGACGCCGTCCCGGCAACCAAGTCGTTACCTGTGGGGGTCGGCGTTGCACGCTGTGCGTCAGCCTTTGGTGGGCCGGTGCCTTTTTCGGTGGGCGGGGGCGTCCGGGGTTTTGCGGAGTGTGGCGGTTCCGGGCCGGGAGTAAAGGGCGCTCCGCTGCGCTGCGCGTCGGCTGCGCCGATGTCCCTTCGGGCCACCCTTGACTCCCGTCCCTCCACCGCACGTTGACTGTGACCCGGACGCCCAGGGGTGGGGCCGCCGGGGGGCGTGGGATGGGTCATTCCCTTTGCCTGCCGGGTGCGGCCCGGCCCAACGCGAGCCGACGTCACGGTCGGGGCGCGGCTGCCCCAGCGGCCTCGCCGCTCGGGCCATCCCCTTGCGCTGCCGGGTGCGGCCCGGCCCATCGTGGGCGGACGCCAGGGTCGCGCTCGGTCAGACCATTCATCGCCGGGCGGTCGCCTGCCGCTCCGGGGCACCTACTTTGGGAAAGTTGCGAATGGAGTCGCCGCGCGCCCCCTCTTCACTCCCAATGCGCCGCCCCGGATGGGAGTCTGCCGAGGCGCACGAGGCGGCGCGCGGGGCGTGGCAGGGGGGCGCGCGATGGACCGCTTCGCAACTTAGCGAAAGTTGATGCCGCCCCCCCTCGGGCGATAGGTCGCGTATCCGAGCCGGGCGGGGCGTGCGGGGCGTGACAGGGGGGCGCGGGTCGGATCGCTTCACAACTTTCCCAAAGTAGGTGCCGGACCGGGCAGCGACCCGGTCGATCGGTTGGTCGAGCCGTGACTGGGTCGGTGATTCTCGATGGGCCGGGCCCGCACTCGGCCGCGAAGGCTGATGGCCCGAGCGGCGACGCCGGGGACCCGGCCGAGCCGGGAACGTAGCCTCGACTCGCGTTCGGCCGGTTCGCACCCGGCAGCGAGAGGGGATGACCCAAGCGGCGACGCCGCAGGGGCAGCCGAGCCCGGACCGTGACGTCGGCTCGCGTTGGACCGGGCCGCACCCGGCAGCGCAAAGGGATGGCCCAAGCGGCGATGCCGCCTGGCCGACCCAGCCGGGGCTGTAGCGTGCGCTCGCGTTGAGCCGGTTCGCACCCGGCAGTGAGAGGGGATGACCCAAGCGGCGACGCCGCTGGGGCAGCCGAGCCGGGACCGTAGCGTGCGCTCGCGTTGGGCCGGGCCGCACCCGGCAGCGCGAGGGGATGGCCCGAGCGGCGAGGCCGCTGGGGCAGCCGCGCCCCGACCGTGACGTCGGCTCGCGTTGGGCCGGGCCGCACCCGGCAGGCAAAGGGGATGACCCATCCCACGCCCCCCGGCGGCCCCACCCCTGGGCGTCCGGGTCACAGTCAACGTGCGGAGGAGGGACGGGAGTCAAGGGTGGCCCGAAGGGACATCGGCGCAGCCGACGCGACCGCAGGGAGCGCCCTTTACTGCCGGCCCGGAACCGCCACACTCCGCAAAACCCCGGACGCCCCCGCCCACCGAAAAAGGCACCGGCCACGGAAGCACAGGGAGCAGGGGCGAAGCGAAGACCCGCTACTTCGACATGTTCGGCTGAGCCGGCGGTATCGGAGACGCCGCAAGTGACTGCGGGGAGGTCGCGGAGGCGTACGCGGAGGGCGCCGCGACCCCAGCCGCCGGATCCGGGGCGTCGTCATCGGCCGGCTGGAGCGGAACGCCGCCCACGATGCGGATGCCCGCCTCGTCGAAGGCCCGCTTGATGCGCCAGCGCAGCTCCCGCTCGACGCCCAGAGCAACGCCCGGCATCGTCTTGGCGGAAACGCTGAGCACCATCGAGTCGAGCAGCACGCTGTCCAGGCCGAGGATCTCCACCGGGCCCCACAGCCGCTCGTTCCACGGCTCGTCCTTGGCCATGGTCTCGCCGACCGCCGCGAGCGTCGCCCGCACCTTGTCCAGGTCCTCGTCGGGGCGGACCGTCACGTCGACGCGCGCCGTGGACCAGCCCTGGGAGAGGTTGCCTATGCGCTTGACCTCGCCGTTGCGGACGTACCAGATCGCGCCGTTCTCGCCGCGCAGCTTGGTGACGCGCAGGCCGACCTCGATGACCTCGCCGGAGGCCACGCCCGCGTCGATGGAGTCACCGACGCCGTACTGGTCCTCAAGGATCATGAAGACGCCGGAGAGGAAGTCCGTGACGAGGTTGCGCGCGCCGAAGCCGATCGCGACGCCCGCCACACCGGCGGAGGCGAGCAGCGGCGCCAGGTTGATGTCGAAGGTGCCGAGGATCATGAGCCCGGCGGTGCCGAGGATCAGGAACGAGGCCACCGAGCGCAGGACCGAGCCGATCGCCTGCGAGCGCTGGCGGCGGCGCTCGACGTTCACCAGGAGGCCGCCGAGGGCCGTGCCGTCGACGGCCTGCGCCGTGCGGTTCATGCGGTCGATCAGCTTGGTTATGGCGCGGCGCACCAGAACCCGCAGGACGAGGGCTATCGCGACGATGAGCACGATGCGCAGGCCGATACCGAGCCACGTGGACCAGTTCTGCTCGACCCAGCTCGCCGCGTTCGTGGCGCTCTCCTGAGCGTCCTCGAGCGTGGGCGGCTTCGTCGTCGGCTTCGGTGTCGGCTTGTCGTCCGGGTCCGTTCCGGCGGCCGAAAGGACGGACAAGAGCACTGCGGGTACCTCCAGGTATCGCGACCTGCCCGGGGAGGAAAACGACTCGACGGAGACGAACCGGGGGAACCGGGCAGACCCACCACACTAACGGGGCATCGTGTGCGGACCGTTGTCGTGTGCGAGGGAGAGACCGGGCTCACCTGGGGAGGAGCCGGATGATGTCCCGGTACCGCGCCCGTTGTGGTCGAAAACACTTCAAGGCCGTTACGGGGACATGCTGGCGCTACGACCAGGCATGAGGGGAGACTGACAGCCAGATCGTCCCGGCGCGAGCCACGCGCCGCCGGCGTACAAGGAGGCATCCGCCGTGCCGCATGTCTTGGTCCTCAACGCGTCGTACGAGCCCCTCGGCGTCGTACCGCTCCGCCGCGCGCTCGTCCTCGTCCTGGAGAACAAGGCTCTCTGCCTCGAGGAATCCGGCGCCTTCATGCACAGCGCAACGCGCACCGTCCCCGCACCCAGCGTGGTCCGCCTCAAGCGGTTCGTCCGGGTCCCCTACCGCGGCCCCGTCCCGCTGACCAGGCGGGCGCTGTTCGCCCGCGACGGCGGCCGGTGCATGTACTGCGGTGGCGTCGCAACCAGCGTCGACCACGTCATCCCCAAGAGCCGAGGCGGCCAGCACGCCTGGGACAACGTGGTGGCCTCGTGCCGCCGCTGCAACCACGTCAAGGCCGACCGGCACCTCATGGAGCTGGGCTGGAGGCTGCGGCACAAACCCGCGCCGCCCTCGGGCCTCGCGTGGCGCATCATCGGGACCGGACACAGGGATCCGCGCTGGCTGCCGTACTTGCAGCCGTTCGGCGCGGACGACGCGATGGCCCGGATCGACGGCATATCCGCCTAGCTCTCGATCCGGGCCTCTTCGTACGCGGAGACCGTCCTGCGGCACCTGGAGATCTTCCCGAGGGGATCGGGCGTCGCAGACGGTTTCTCCGGGCTTCGCCCACCCCCGGAGAAACACCTCCCGCGACAGGGAACCTTATGTGACCCAGGACACGTTGAGGCAACGTATACGTCTGCGACCCCGCGCATTGGGTAGGGCTGCCGAGACCTGCCCCCTGACAAGGAGCTCCCACGTGGCCGCTTCCGCCAGCCTTCTGCTCTCCGCACTCTCCAAACAGGTCTCCCACCCCGACTCGGGCCTCGACGGCTCCTGCTCCTGCGGCTGCGTCGAGCCGCCCCTCACCAGCGAGCCCCCGCTCGCCGACACCGCGCCGCTGACCAGCGAGCCGCCCCTCGCCGCCGCCGCCCCGCTGACGAGCGAGCCCACCTCCGCGGGCATGGCCTCGGGCCTGGACTTCATGGGGGTCTGATGACCCTTTCCCGGCTGGCCGCCTCGTACGGAGTGGCCACCTCCTACTCCCCGTCCCCCGGGCGCACCGTCCCGGCCGCCGACGCCGCGGTGATCGCCGCGCTCGCCGCGCTGGACGTGGACGCGAGCACCCCGGAAGCGGTCGGGTCGGCCCTGGCCGCGCGCGAGGCGGAACTGTCCGGGCGCCTGCTGCCACCGACGGTGGTGACCTGGACGGACGAGCCCCCGGCCGAGCCGGACGGCCCCACCGCCGCGCGGACCCCCACGGACCGGGCCGCACCCCTCGCCGACCTGCCGCCCGGGTCACACGTACGGGTGGAGTGGGAGGGCGGGGGCACCGAGGAGTGGGAGGCGGGGGTGTCGACCGGTGGGGGTCCCCGGACCCCGATGCCGCACGGCGTGCACCGGATGCGCGTGCGCGGTCCCGACGGGCGCGAGGCGCATACCCACCTCATCGTCGCCCCCCGCCGGGTCAAGACCCCCGACGGCCGCTCGCACGGCCTGCTCGTCCAGCTGTACTCCCTGTTGTCCCGCCGCTCCTGGGGCATGGGCGACCTCGGTGACCTCGCCGAGCTCGCCACCTGGTCCGGCCGCGACCTGGGCACCGGCTTCGTCCAGGTCAACCCGCTCCACGCCGCCGTGCCCAACCCGCCCCACGGCCCCGGCAGCGACCCCTCGCCGTACCGCCCCTCGTCCCGCCGCTTCCCCGACCCCGTGCACCTGCGCGTCGAGGCGGTGCCGGAGTTCGCGTATCTGCGGGGCGAGGCCCGCGACCGGGTCGACGAGCTGGGCCGCCGGGCCGCCCGGCTGCGCGAAGCGGTCCTCGACGAGGGCGGGCTGATCGACCGCGACGCCGTCTGGGCCCTCAAGCGCGAAGCCCTCGAACTGCTCCACGAAGTGCCCCTCGGCCCCGGCCGCCGCGCCGCCTACAGCGCCTTCCTCGCCGAACAGGGCGCCGCCCTGGACGACCACGCCACCTGGTCCGCCCTCGCCGAGGCCTACGGCCCCGACTGGCACTCCTGGCCCGCCGCCCTGCGCGACCCGTCCTCGCCGGGCACGGCCCGCGCCCGGCGCGAGCTGATGGACCGCGTCGACTTCCACAGCCGCCTCGCCTGGCTCACCGACACCCAGCTGGCCGCCGCCCAGCGCGCCGCGCGCGAGGCAGGCATGGGCATCGGCCTCGTCCACGACCTCGCGGTCGGCGTGCACCCCGGCGGCGCCGACGCCTGGGCCCAGCAGCGGCATTTCGCCCCGCGGATGAGCGTCGGGGCCCCGCCGGACGCCTTCAACGCGCGCGGCCAGGACTGGGGTCTGCCGCCCTGGCGCCCCGACCGCCTCGCCGAGTCCGGCTACGCGCCCTACCGAACCCTCCTGCGCGGACTCCTGCGGAACGCGGGCGCGCTCCGCATCGACCACGTCATGGGCCTGTTCCGGCTCTGGTGGGTCCCGCAGGGCCGTGAGCCCACCGAGGGGACGTACGTCCATTACGACGCCGAGGCGATGCTCGCCGTCCTCGCCCTGGAAGCGCGCCGCGCGGACGCCCTCGTCATCGGCGAGGACCTCGGCACCGTCGAGCCGGGCGTCCGCGAGACCCTGCGCGAGCACGGCGTGCTCGGCACCTCGGTCCTCTGGTTCGAGCGGGACTGGACGAGCGCGGACGGGGGCGAGGGCACCGGGCGCCCGCTGGCCCCCGCCGACTGGCGCGCCGACTGCGTGGCCACCGCCACCACGCACGACCTGCCGCCGACCGCCGCCCGCCTCACCGGCGAGCACGTCCAACTCCGGTATGACCTGGGCCTGTTGACCCGCCCGCTGACCGAGGAGCGGTCCGCGGCAGCCGCCGACGTACGGGAGTGGCTCGGGCTGCTCTCCCGGCTCGGCATGCTGCCCGGCGGCATGGGCTGCGAGGAGGACGAGATCCGCGCCGTGCACCGCTTCCTGCTGGCCACCCCGGCCCGCATGATCGGCGTCTGGCTCCCGGACGCCGTCGGCGACCGCCGCCCGCAGAACCTCCCCGGCACCTGGGACCAGTACCCCAACTGGCGGCTGCCCGTCGCCGACGCCACCGGACGCCCCGTCACCCTGGAGGAACTCGCCGCATCCCCGCGCCTGCACGGGCTCATGGCCGTGTTCCGGGAAGTGGCGGTGCGGGGCGAAGGCGCCCGTACGGCACCCCCGGGCGCGCACCCCGTTTAGGAGTTCGCTACGTTGGCACCGTGGACAAGAAGAACGCACTGCGCGCCGGCGCCCTGGCCTCCGGCACGACGCTGATGATGCTGCTCATGTCGTCCCCCGCCCTCGCGGTCGTGCGTGACGACGGTGACGACCCGGGCCCTGGCCTGAGCGTCATCGACACGCTCGGCCTCTATGTCGCCGCGCCCATCGTGCTGTTCCTGGTGATCGCGGGCCTCGTGATGGTCGGCGACAAGTCCCGCAAGCAGCAGAAGCAGGGCTGACGCAGGGCTGACATAGGCCTTACGTAGGTCTGTCGCAGGGCCGAGGGCGCCCTTCGGCGACGTAACCCCGTATCGCGCGTACCACGCGTACCGGATACGGGCGTCGCCGAAGGGCGCCCTCGGCGTGCTCCCACTCATGCGCCCCCTCGCTCGCGCTCACGGCTTCTCGGCCGTCAGATAGCGCTGGAGCGTCGGCGCCAGCCAGTCCGTGACCTCCTCGCGCGTCAGCGCGGCCGACGGCGGGAACCGCAGGACGTAGCGGGTCAGGGCGAGCCCCAGTATCTGGGCGGCGCAGAGCGCGGCCCGCGCCGGTGCCTCGGCCGGATCGGGGCAGACCTCCCGCGCGACCGGCAGCATCTGCTCCTCGAAGACGCCCCGCATGCGCTCGGCCCCCGCCTGATTGGTGATGCCCACCCGGAGCAGCGCGGTGAGCACCTCGCCGCCCTCCCAGACGGCGAGGAAATGCGTCACGAGCACCCGTCCGACCTCGTCACGCGGCACCCGGGTGAAGTCCGGAAGGCGCAGGTCGACGGAGGTCGCGGCGGCGAAGAGGCCCTCCTTGTTGCCGTAGTAGCGCATCACCATCGACGGGTCGATGCGGGCGTCCTTGGCGATGGCGCGGATCGTGGCGCGTTCGTACCCGTCCGCGGCGAACCGCTCGCGGGCCGCGGCGAGGATGCCGGCGCGGGTGGCGTCGGAGCGGCGGCCCGCCGCGTCCGCAGGTCTTTCGGTCATGTCAACAAACGTAGGCCAACAGGCGTTGACAGTCCATGGCCGCGGTCCTACGTTGGCCAACAAGCGTTGACCAACAGGTGTTGGCATCAGGAGGCAGCCATGAACGGTACGACCGGCAACATGGGCGACACGACCGGGAACATGGGCGACAGGACCGGAAGCGCGGGCGACACGGGCGCCACCGGAGACGCGGGCGAGGCCACCGCCACCACCGTCGCGGTCGTCGGCGCCGGGCCCACCGGGCTGCTCCTCGCCGGGGACCTGGCCGCCGCGGGCGTCCCCGTCACGCTCGTCGAGAAGCGGGAGCACGGCATCAGCAACCTGTCGCGCGCCATGGTCCTGCACGCCCGCACCCTGGAGCAGCTGGACGCCAGGGGCCTCGCCGACGAGCTCGAGGCCAAGGGCGAGCCGCTCGACAGGCTGCGCCTCTTCGGCCGCCTCTCGCTCGACCTCGCACGGCTGCCCTCCCGCTTCCGGCACGTCCTCGTCCTCCCGCAGTACGAGGTCGAGCGGGCCCTCGAGCGGCGCGCGGTCGACGCGGGGGTGCGCTTCTCGTACGCGAGCGAGGTGAGCGGACTCACCCAGGACGCGGACGGCGTGACGCTCGTACTGCGTGGCCCCGGCGGCGAGTCGGGCTCTCTGCGCGCCGCCTACGTGGTCGGCGCCGACGGGCTGCGCAGCAAGGTGCGCGAGGCGGTCGGGCTGCCCTTCCCCGGCAGGTCCGTCATCCGCTCGCTCGTCCTCGCCGACGTCAGGCTCGCCGAGCGGCCGCAGGCGCTGCTCACCGTCAACGCCGTCGGCGACGCCTTCGCCTTCATCGCGCCCTTCGCCGACGGCTACCACCGCGTCATCGGCTGGGACCGCCGCCGCGACGTCCCCGACAGCGAGCCCCTCGGCCTCGACGAGGTCAAGAAGATTGTCCGGCAGGCGCTCGGCCGCGACTTCGGCATGCACGACGCCCGCTGGATGTCCCGCTTCCACAGCGACGAACGGCAGGCGCCCGCCTACCGGGTGGGCCGCGTCTTCCTCGCCGGGGACGCCGCGCACGTCCACTCCCCGGCGGGCGGCCAGGGCATGAACACCGGCCTTCAGGACGCCGCGAACCTGAGCTGGAAACTGGCCGCGGCCGTCGAAGGGCGTGCGCCGCAGGGGCTGCTGGACAGCTACCAGGCCGAGCGGCATCCGGTCGGCAAGGCGGTGCTCCGCAGCAGCGGCGGCATCGTCAGGATGGCGATGGCCAAGCGGCCCTGGGCGCGTGCGGCGCGCGCCGCGGTCGCCACCGCCGTGAACAGCGTGCCCGCGGTGCGCAGGAAGGCGGTCGGCCAGGTCACCGGCGTCGGCATCGCCTACCCGGCCCCGAAGGGCGCCCACCGCCTCGTCGGCCGCCGCGCCCCCGACATCGCACTCAAGGAGGGAAGGCTCCACGAGCTCCTGCGCGCGGGCGAGTTCGTCCTCGTCGCCCCGGTGGGCGAGGGCTTCGCGACGGGCCGCGCCGTACCGGCCCACTGGTCGAGCGACCGCCGCACGACGCTCCTGGTGCGCCCCGACGGATACGTGGCGTGGGCGGCGGACGACGCGGGGGCGGGGGCGGTGGCGGAGGCGCTGGGGGAGTGGGGAGTGGGCTGAGGCGGGCGGGGCGCCGAATCGTTCGCTTCAGCTTAAAAGATGCAGCTGAAAGATTCGATGGACCTGATGGGTTCCCGAGTGTCACGGTGGTCCCGCGAACATCACCCAGACGCCCCCGCCACTCCGGGGGAGAGAGGTAAGGGATACCCCGTGGCACTCCTCGACCGGACCCCCGTCCCCACCGCGCCGACCGCTCACCCGGCCGCGCGCCCCATCGGCGTCGGCCTCGCCCTCGCGGCCCTCGCCACCGTCGTCTGGTCGGGCAGCTTCGTCACCTCGCGGGCCCTGCACGACAGCGTGCCGCCCGTCCAGCACGCGTTCTGGCGCTGGATCATCGCCGTCGCCGCGGTCGCGCCGTTCGCGGCGCGGCAGACCTGGCGGCAGCGGAAGCTGCTCCGGCGGCACCTCAAGTTCCTGCTGCTCGCCTCGCTCCTCGGCGTGACCGTCTACAACACCCTGGTGAATCAGGCCGCCATGACGACCACCGCGGGGAACATGGGCATGATCATGGCCGCCTCGCCGGTCCTGATGGCGGTCTGCGAACGGCTCGGCGGGACAAGGCTCGGCGCGCGCCGCGCGTTCGGCATGTGCGTCGCCTGCGCCGGGGTCCTCCTGCTGGTCAGCAGGGGCTCGCTCGCCATGGACTTCGCGGGCGGCGATCTGTGGATCATCGCGGGCGCGCTCTCCTTCGGCTCGTACAGCGCGCTGCTCAAGCGCAAGCCCGCGGAGATCGGCGGACTCCCCTTCCTCCTCTCGACGTTCGTGCTCGGCGCGCTGATGCTGCTGCCGGTCTTCGCGGTCAGCTACGCCGTCCAGGGCGGCTTCGAGCCCACCGTCGGCACGGTCTCGCCGCTCCTCTACGTCGGCGTGGTGTCGTCGGCGGTCGCCTTCTTCGCCTGGAACAAGGCGATATCGATCATCGGCGCGGCCCGCGCCGGGGTCGTCTACTACCTCCAGCCGGTCTGCGTCGCCCTGCTCTCCTTCGCGCTCCTCGGCGAGGCGATGGGGTGGCTCCAGGTGCTGTGCATGGGCCTGATCCTGGGCGGGGTCGTGCTGGGCGCGGCCCGCGCGAAGTAGGGGGCACGGCCGGTGGGTTCTCCGCTGCTGACCAGTCGGTACGTTGGCCTCATGAGCGAGTGGGACATCAAGAAGCTGCAGATCCTGCGCACGTTGAGCGAACGGGGCACCGTGACGGCGACGGCGCAGACGCTGCGGATGACGCCGTCGGCCGTCTCCCAGCAGCTGTCCAACCTCGCCAGACAGTTGGGCGTACCGCTCCTGGAGGCGCACGGGCGGCGGGTCCGCCTCACCGACGCCGCCCACCTGGTGCTGCGCCACACAGAAGCCGTCTTCGCCCAACTCGAGCGGGCCGACGCCGAGTTGGCCGCGTACGCGCAGGGTGAGGCGGGGGAGGTGCGGGTCGGGGCGTTCTCGACGGCGGTGCCCGCGCTGGTCGTGCCCGCGGTCCTGGCGCTGCGCGATGCGGCGCCCGGCATCTCCGTACGAGTGCGGGAGACCGAGGCGGCACAGGCGTACGAACTCCTCGCGGCCGGGGAGGTGGACATCGCCCTCTCCCTGGCCGTCCAGGCGCCCGCCGCGGGCGACGCCGACACCCGCTTCACCCGGGAGTCGCTGCTCGCCGACCCGCTGGACGTGGCGCTGCCCGGCGACCATCCGCTCGCTTCGGCCGAGGGGCTGCGGCTCGCGGACCTGGCGGGCGAACCGTGGATCTTCGGGGGCAGCGGCCCCTGGTCGGAGATCACGCGGGCGGCCTGCGAGGGCGCCGGTTTCGCGCCGGAGCAGGCGCACTCGGCGTCCGGCTGGACGGCGATCCTCGCGATGGTGGAGGCGGGGATGGGCGTGGCCCTGGTGCCCCGTCTCGCGGCGGTGCGGCGGGACGGCGTGGTGATGGCGGAGCTGGCCGCGGACCGCCCGCGCCGGCACGTGATCGCGGCGGTACGGCGGGGTGCGGCCTCCGGGGCAGCGGTGGCGCGGGTCCTGACGTCACTGCGGGACGCGGTGCCGGAGCGGTCGCGGGCGTAGCGGCACGGTCTTCGCCAGGCCCGCTTTGCCGAGCGGGCATACGCTGATGCTTATGACGCAAGACGCGAACGACGGCGAACTGGACAGCCTGGTACGCAGACGGATCCGCGCCCTGCGGGTGGCGCAGGGCTGGTCGCTCGAGGAGCTGGCCGTCCGCGCAAGGATCAGCCAGTCCACGCTCAGCCGCATCGAGAACGGCCGGCGCAGGCTCGCCCTCGACCAGCTGGTCACGCTCGCCCGCGCACTGGACACGTCGCTCGACCAACTGGTCGAAACGGGCGCCGACGACGTCGTCTCCAGCCCCGTCATCGACGCCGCCCACACCCGTATGCACTGGTCGGTGAAGGCGGACCCCGGAACGAGCGTCATCCGGCAGCGCATGACGGAGCCGCCGCCTGACAACCCCGCCCGCATGCGCGCGCACCCGGGCCACGAGTGGTTCGTCGTCCTGTCCGGCACGGCCACCCTGCTGCTCGGCAACCGCCGCTTCCGCATCGAGACGAACCAGTCCGCCGAGTTCCCCACGATGCTGCCGCACGCGATCGGCGCGGAGGGCGGACCGTGCGAACTCCTCGGCATCTTCGACCGCGACGCACGCAGGGGCCACCAGCGCGGCGAGGAAGGCACCCGGGACTGGGGCAGGACTGGGGCAGGACTGGGGCAGGACCAGGGCCTGCCCGGCGGGTCAGGGCAGCAGGAAGGCCGCGGCCGTCGCCGCACCGAGGAACGCGCCGGCCACGGTCTGGCCGACGGTGTGGTACGTCAGCGCCACCCGCGACCAGCACACCGCGAGCGTGAGCAGGTAGGCCAGCGACCACCAGGGCGAGTGCACGACGGCGAGCAGCGCGGGGACCGCGGAGGCGACCGCGGAGTCCACGCTGATCTTCCAGACCGTGTTCACGGCCAGCAGGACGACGGTCATCGCCCACAGGGCGAGCATGGCGACCAGGATGCCGGCCGGGGCGTGGCCGAGGACCATGACGAGCGATCCGATACCGATGGACGCGAGGATCACCAGGAAGATCGGGCCGCGCTTCGTGCGGTCCACGACGTGGCGGTCGCCCCAGGTGCCCCGCTTGCGCTCCCACTCGATGTACCCGGCGGGGACGAGCCCGGCGCACAGCGCGCCGAGGGCGCCCCACGGAAGACCCGTCCAGTCGCCCGCCGCCGCCAGACCGATGCCGAGCATGCCGACGAGGAGAACGTTGCGGGGCTGGAGCATGTCGGTGACGGCACGAGCGATCGCGGTGGGCTCCCGTCCCCCACGGGAGGAGTTGATCAACAACATGAGGAGCGACTGTACAGGCCGGCGCGCGGGCCACTTCGCCGCCTCATGCCCGCGGCTTGCGCGTTCGGCAGCGTAACGGGCCATCGTCTTGCGCATCCCGGCACGGGACGGGCTTCGGGCCACCCGCCGCCCTAGCGTGGACCGCATGACGCACCCCGCCCCGCACCCCCACACCTCCGACGCCGACGCCGACCAGGTGGACATTCTCGACCTGGACGCGGACGTCGTGGCCCAGCACATCGCGTCCATCACCGGATGGCTGCCGGTCACCGAAGCCCCGGGCCACATCGTGGATCTGGGAAGCGGCACCGGTACCGGCACGCTCGCCCTCCTGGACCGCTTCCCCGACGCGTACGTCACCGCAGTCGACGCCTCGGCCACGCACCTGGCCCGCCTGCGGGAGAAGGCGCGAGCACGCGGTGTGGACGACCGCGTCCGGACCGTTCTGGCCGATCTCGACACCGACTGGCCCGAGCTCGACACCGCATGGCCCGGCCTCGGCGCGCCCGGCCTCGTCTGGGCATCCGCCTCGATGCACCACATGGCCGACCCGGAGCGCACCCTGCGCCAGGTGCGCGGCTCGCTCGCGCCCGGCGGCCTGTTCGCCGTCGTCGAGCTGGCGGGCTTCCCCCGCTTCCTGCCCGAGGACGCCCCGGAGGAGGCGCCCGGTCTCGAAGAGCGCTGCCACGCGGCGAGCGACAGCCACCACGCCACGCACGTGCCGCATCGCGGCGCGGACTGGGGCCCCATGCTCACGGCGGCCGGATTCACCGTCGAGGACGAGCGTACGATCACCGTCGACATCAGGAACTCCCGCTCGCGGACGGTGGCCCGGTACGCCCTGGAGAGCCTGCGACGCATCCGCGACACGGCAGCCGCCACGCTCTCCCCGGCCGACCTCACCGCACTGGACCGCCTGCTGGACCCCGAAAGCCCCCACAGCATCGTGCACCGCACCGACCTCACGGTCCGCACGGAACGCAGAGTCTGGGCGGCTCGCGCATCGGCGAGCTGAGTAGGGGCCACCAGCCCCTACTCAGCGCTGCGTCGCGGGGCAACGGGCGGGCGGGTGGAAGAACAAACCTCCCCGGTCCCCCCGCCCGGCGAGGGCTACACGTCGGCGTCCCGAGCCCGAAGCGCCCTCTCCACCCCCGCCCGCGACTCCGTGATCAGCCGGCGCAGCGCCGCGGACGGCTCCGCCGAGGCGAGCCACGCGTCCGTGGCGTCCAGCGTGGCCCGGGAGATCTGGAGCGACGGGTAGAGGCCCGTGGCGATCTGCTGGGCCATCTCGTGCGAGCGGGAGTCCCACGCGCCCTTGACCGCCGCGAAGAACTTCTCCGCGTAGGGGGCGAGGAGTTCGCGCTGGTCGGTCTGGACGAAGCCGTCGATCACGGCCTCCTGGATCGCGTTCGGCAGGGTGTCGGACTCGACGACCGAGGCCCAGGCCGCGGCCTTCGCCTCCGCGGTGGGCAGCGCCGCCCGCGCGGACGCCGCGTGCCGCTCGCCCGCCGCGGTCCTGTCCCGCTCCAGCTCCGCCGCGATGCCCGCCTCGTCGAGCCGGCCGGTCGCCGCGAGCCGGGCCACGAACGCCCAGCGGAGCTCCGTGTCGACCGCGAGGCCGTCCACCGACTCCGAGCCGTCGAGCAGCCGCTCCAGGAGGGCGAGGTCGGAGTCGGTGCGGGCCGTCGCGGCGAAGGCGCGGGCCCACGCCAGCTGGTGGTCGCTGCCCGGCTCGGCGGCCCGCAGGTGGGACAGGGTGGCCTCGGTCCAGCGGGTCAGCGCCGCCTCGCGGCCCGCCGGAGCCGCGTACAGCTCCAGGGAGAGCTTCACCTGGCGGTGCAGCGACTGCACGACGCCGATGTCGGACTCCTTGCCGATGCCGGAAAGGACGAGGTTCAGGTACTCCCGGGTCGGGAGTTCCGCGTCGCGCGTCATGTCCCACGCCGACGCCCAGCACAGGGCGCGCGGCAGCGACGCGTCGAAGTCGCCGATGTGGTCCGTGACGAACGCCAGCGACTCGCTGTCCAGGCGGACCTTCGCGTACGACAGGTCGTCGTCGTTGAGGAGGATCACGGCCGGGCGGCGCTTGCCCACCAGCGCGTCGACGGCGGTCAGTTCGCCGTCGACGTCCAGCTCGACGCGGTCCGTGCGCAGCAGCTTGCCGGAGGCCTCGTCCAGGTCGTAGAGGCCGATCGCGATCCGGTGCGGACGGAGCGTCGGCTCGCCTTGCGCGCCCTCGGGGAGCGCGGGCGCCTCCTGCTTGACGGCGAAGGACGTGATGACCCCGGACGTGTCGACGTCCACGACCGGACGCAGGACGTTGATGCCCGCCGTCTCCAGCCACTTCTTCGACCACGTCTTCAGGTCGCGGCCGCTGGTCTCCTCAAGGGCGCCGAGCAGGTCGGACAGGCGCGTGTTGCCGAACGCGTGCCGCTTGAAGTACGCCTGCACACCCTGGAAGAACTCGTCCTCGCCGACGTACGCGACGAGCTGCTTGAGGACGCTCGCGCCCTTCGCGTACGTGATGCCGTCGAAGTTGACCAGGACGTCGTCCAGGTCACGGATGTCGGCCATGATCGGGTGCGTGGAGGGCAGCTGGTCCTGGCGGTACGCCCACGTCTTCATGGAGTTGGCGAACGTGGTCCAGGAGTGCGGCCACTTGGACCCCGGCGCGTACGCCTGGCAGGCGGCCTCGGCGTAGGTGGCGAACGACTCGTTCAGCCACAGGTCGTTCCACCACTCCATGGTGACCAGGTCGCCGAACCACATGTGGGCCAGCTCGTGCAGGATCGTCGCGGCCCGCACCTCGTAGGCGGCGTCCGTGACCTTCGAACGGAACACGTACTGGTCGCGGATGGTCACCGCGCCCGCGTTCTCCATCGCGCCCGCGTTGAACTCCGGCACGAAGAGCTGGTCGTACTTGGCGAAGGGGTACGCGTAGTCGAACTTCTCCTGGAACCAGTCGAAGCCCTGCCGCGTCACCTCGAAGATCGCGTCCGCGTCGAGGAACTCGGCGAGCGAGGGGCGGCAGTAGATGCCGAGCGGCACGGACTGGCCGCCGGGACCCTCGTAGGAGGAGTGCACCGAGTGGTACGGGCCGGCGATCAGCGCCGTCACGTACGTGGACATGCGGGGCGTCGGCTCGAAGGACCAGACGTCGTCCTTCGGCTCGGGCGTGGGCGAGTTGGAGATCACCGTCCAGCCGCTCGGCGCCTTCACGGTGAACCGGAACGTCGCCTTCAGGTCCGGCTGCTCGAACGAGGCGAAGACGCGCCGGGCGTCCGGCACCTCGAACTGCGTGTACAGGTACGCCTGCTGGTCGACGGGGTCGACGAAACGGTGCAGGCCCTCACCGGTGTTGGTGTACTCGCAGTCGGCGACGACCCGCAGCTCGTTGCGGCCCTCCCGCAGGTGCGTCAGCGCGATCCGCGAGTCACGGAAGACCGAGGCCACGTCCAGCGCGTGGCCGTTCAGGACGGCCTCGTGGACCGCGGGGGCCACCAGGTCGACGAAGGTCTCGGCGCCCGCCTCCGCGGAGTCGAAGCGCACCGTGGTCACGGACCGGTAGGTGCCGTCCTCCTGCGCGCCGGAAAGGTCGAGATCGACCTCGTACGAGTCAACGGTGAGCAGCTTCGCCCGCTGCTGCGCCTCTTCGCGGGTCAGATTGGTGCCGGGCACGCGGTCATCTCCTCGGGTACGACGTGTGGTCCTTCTTGGCACGACGCGTCGGGGGTCGGTGGGTGCGACTTGTGGTGTTTCCGGCCATCCTTCCATGCGGCTGCGGATGGCCGCCGGGCCCATTGTTCTCCCGCTGCCGTGCGGCTACGCTCCGCGCGTTCGCACCGCTCCGCCCCGGCCACCGACCACGGCCCCGCGGACGGTCAGGGACCACAGGGGGATGCCGGAGATGCTGGGGATCGAGAGGCCGGTCACCACCGGCCCGTACGCGCGGCGGCCATGACCGACGTACTCGTGGCGGGCGCGGGCATCGGCGGACTCACCGCCGCGCTCAGCCTGCACGCCGCGGGCATCGACGTCCGCGTCGTGGACACTGCGGCGCAGCTGCGCCCCGTCGGCGTCGGCATCAACCTTCTGCCGCACGCGGTGCGGGAGTTGACCGAACTCGGGCTCGGCGGCGAGCTCGCGGCGACCGCCGTCGCCCCCGACGCGATGGTCCACTTCGACCGGCACGGCAACCGCATCTGGGCCGAGCCGCGCGGCCTCGCCCTCGGCTACCACTGGCCGCAGTACTCCATCCACCGCGGCGCGCTCCAGCTCATCCTGCTCGACGCGGTCCGCGACCGGCTCGGCGACCACGCGGTGCGCACCGGCACGGCGTTCGTCCGTCTCGCCGAGCGGGAGGGCGGCGCGCTGCGGGTGATCCTGCGGGACATGGGGCGGGCCAGGGAGTACGCCGTACGGGTGCGGGCCCTGGTCGGTGCCGACGGGCTGCACTCGACGGTGCGGGCCATGCTGCACCCCGGCGAGGGGCCGCCGCTGTGGAACGGCATCCGGATGTGGCGCGGCACCACCGACTGGCATCCCGTGCTCGGCGGCAGGACCGTCGCGGTGGCGGGCAGCAACGCCACCGCCAAACTCGTCGTCTACCCCATCTCGCGGCGGGCCCAGGAGCGCGGCAGGGACCTGCTCAACTGGGTGGCGGAGGTGCGGCTGCCTTCGGCGCACCACCACGGCATGGCGGGGCCCGCCGACTGGAACCGCTCCGGACGCCTCTCCGACGTCCTGCCGCACTACGCGGGCTGGCGCATCGGCGACCTCGACGTCCCCGCGCTGTTCGCCGCCACGCGGCACATCCTGGAGTACCCGATGGTCGACAGGGACCCGCTTCCGTGGTGGGGCCGCGGTCCGGTCACCCTGCTCGGCGACGCGGCGCACCCGATGTACCCGGTGGGGTCGAACGGCGGCTCCCAGGCGATCCTCGACGCCCGCGTGCTCGCCCGCTGCCTCGCCCACACCGCGCCGGACCGGGAGGCGGGGGTGCGGGCGTACGAGGAGGTGCGGCGGGAGGCGGCCAACGCGGTCGTCCTCGCCAACCGCACGATGCCGGCCGACCGCATCCTCCAGGCGGTCGCCGTGCGCGCCCCGGACGGCTTCGACCGCATCGAGGACGTACTGACACCGCAGGAGCTCGCGGAGCTGCACGCGGCGTACCGCAGAACGACGGGCGCGGACGTGGCGGAACTGAACGGGCGGGGGTCGTGGGGGGTGGGGTGAGGCGCCGGGCCGACACCCCGCGCACGCACCCTGATCCCCAGCTCCACGTCCGAATACCGCCAGCTCGTCCCTCGCCCACGCGCGAGGCTCGACCCATGACCACCACGCAAACGCACACGACCATCCCGGACACATCCGCCCCGCACGCGCCCACCACCTACACCCCGCGCCCCATCACCCCCACCGTCCTCGCGCAGCTCCGGGACACCGACGACGCCGGGCGGCCCTGCGTCCCGTACATCGACCAGGAGGGTGGCAGCCCGCTCCGCTGCTGCCTGCGGCCCATCGCACCCGGCGAGCGCGTCGCCCTCGTCTCGTACGCGCCGCTGCGCCGCTGGGCCGCCGAGACCGGCGCCACCCCCGGCGCCTACGACGAGCAGGGGCCCGTCTTCATCCACGCCGACCCGTGCGAGGGGCCGAAGGGCGAGCGCGCGGGCTACCCCTTCTCCCGCGCCGGGGCGCTGCGGACGCTGCGCCGCTACGACGCGCGGGGGCACATCGTCGGGGGCCGCCTGCTGGAGATCCCCGAGAACGAGGAGCAGGGCTTCGACGCCGCGTTCGCCGAGGCCTTCGCCGACCCGCGGGTCGCCCTCGTACACGTCCGCGCCGTGGAGTACGGCTGCTTCCACTTCGAGGTGCGCAGGAACGGCTGACCCGGGCTCCGACCTCAGGAACCGCTAGGACGCGTCCTGGCCCGCCCCCACCGCCCGCGCGAACTCCCGTACCCGCTCCGTCTCCCCGTCCCGGTGCCACACCATCCCGAGCACCGAGTCCGGCAGCCCGTCGACCGGCACGAAGACCACGTCCTTGCGGCCGTGGTACTCCGCCGTCGGGCCGCACAGCAGCATCACGCCCCGGTCCGCCGCCACCAGGCTCAGTCCCTCCTGGAGCGTGCGGACCGCCGGTGCGGGGGCATCCGAAGGGGCGTGCGCCGCGCGCCAGTACGCGGGCGCGGGCTCCGCCGCCGCGATCAGCGGGATGCGGGTCACCTCCGCCGCCGTGAGCGAGGCCCGCCCCGCGAACGCGTGCCGCACCGACACGGCGACGGTCTGCCGCTCGCTGGAGAAGACCGGGCCGAGGACCAGGTCAGGCTCGGCGACGGGGAGCAGCACGATCGCCGCGTCCACCCCACCGGCGCGCACCGCGCCGAACGGGTCGGAGAACGGGATCTCCACGATCTCCGTGTCACAGGCCGGGTACCGCTCCTGGAAGGCCTCGACGGCGCACATCAGCCGGTCGTCGGCGGTGCCCTGGAAGCCGACCCGCAGCGTGCCCTCGACCCCGCGCGCCGCCGTCCGGGCCCGCTCGACCACCGACGCCAACTCCCGGTAGGCGGGCCGGAGTTCGGCTGCGAAGCGTTCCCCAAGGGTGGTCAGGGCGACTCGGCGGCTCGTACGCTCCACCAGGCGCGCGCCGATCCGCCGCTCCAGGGCCGCGAGCAGCTGGCTGACGCGGCTCTGCGAGACGTACAGCCGTTCGCCCGCCCGCCCGAAATGCAGCTCTTCGGCGAGCACCAGGAAGCACTCCAGCTCCCGGATCTCCAGCCCGTTCCCGCTCATGACGCGCGGTCTCTCTTCCCTGATCGTCCCGCCGGCCTTCCCGGTCGATGAATCCGGCTCATACAAGGATGAGATCTTCCGCGTTGTTCCCGTGCGGGCGCCCCCACAGGGTGGAAGCCATGTCACAGAGCACTCATATCCCCACCAGACCCAACGTGTTGCCGCGCCGGCGGGGCCGCGTCGCCGTCCTCGCGGTCGCCGCCGCCACCTTCTCGGTCGTCACCACGGAGATGCTCCCCGTCGGACTCCTCACCTCCGTCGGCTCCGGCCTGCACGTCTCGGACGGCACCGCGGGCCTCGCCGTCACCCTGCCCGGCGTCGTCGCCGGGCTCGCCGCCCCGCTGCTGCCCGTCGCGGCCCGCCGCGCAGACCGGCGTACGGTCCTCGCCCTGCTGATGGCGCTGCTCGCCGCGGCCAACGTGGCCTCCGCGCTCGCGCCCGCCTTCGGCGTCCTGCTCGCCGCGCGCGTCCTGGTGGGCGTCTGCATCGGCGGGGTCTGGGCCATCGCGGCGGGCCTCGGTGCGCGGCTGGTCCGCGAGGAGAACGCGGGACGTGCCACCGCGGTCATCTTCAGCGGGATCGCGGTGGCCTCCGTGCTCGGCGTCCCCGCGGGGACGCTCCTGGGCGAACTGGCGGGCTGGCGCTGGGGGTTCGCGGCCCTCGCCGTGCTCGCCCTCGCCGTCGCGGGGCTGCTCCGCACGGCCCTGCCGCCGCTCCCCGCGCACGAGGGGCTCGGCTTCGGCGCGTTCCCCGGCCTCCTGCGCATCGGCCGGCTGCGGGCCGGGCTCCTCGCCGTCACCCTCCTGGTCACCGGCCACTTCGCCGCGTACACCTACATACGCCCCGTCCTGGAACGGGTGCCCGGCATCGGCGCGGGCCTGATCAGCGTGCTGCTCCTCGCCTACGGGACGGCCGGCATCGTCGGCAACTTCGCGGGCGGCGCCGTGGCGGTCCGCACCCCGCGCAGGGCGCTGCTCGCCATCTGCTCCGGGCTCGCCGCCGTCGTGCTGCTCATGGTGCCCGCGGGCGCCTCGCCCGTCGCGACGGTGGCGCTGCTCGTGGCGTGGGGCCTGGCGTACGGCGGGGTCTCGGTCTCCGCGCAGAACTGGGTGATGGCCGCGGCCCCGCACGCCCGTGAGGCGGCCTCCGCGCTCTTCGCCGGGGTGTTCAACGTCGCGATCGCGCTGGGCGCCTTCGCCGGAGGGCGGGTCGCGGACGGCCACGGGGCGGGCGCCGTGCTGTGGCTGGGCGGCGGGTTCGCGGGGCTCGCGCTGGTGGCGGTGGCGTGCGCGAAGGGGGCGGCCACCGGTGAAAGGTGACCGCCCCCGACTGCGTACGACCGTCCCCCGACCGCGTACGGACGGGAAAGGCCGGGCTCAGCCCTTGAGCTCCGCGGCGACCAGCTCCGCGATCTGCACGGCGTTCAGCGCCGCGCCCTTGCGGAGGTTGTCGTCGGAGATGAAGAACGCCAGGCCGTTCTCGACCGTCTCGTCCTTGCGGATGCGGCCCACGAACGCGTCGTCCTTGCCCGCGGCGACCAGCGGCGTCGGCACCTCGGTGACGACGACGCCCTCGGCACCCCGAAGGATCTCGGTGGCGCGCTCGGGGCTCAGCGGCCGCGCGAAGCGGGCGTTGACCTGGAGCGAGTGGCCGGTGAAGACGGGGACACGCACACAGGTGCCCGAGACCTTCAGCTCCGGGATCTCCAGGATCTTGCGGGACTCGTGGCGGAGCTTCTGCTCCTCGTCGGTCTCGTTCAGGCCGTCGTCGACGATGGAGCCGGCCATCGGCAGGACGTTGTACGCGATCGGCGCGACGTACTTGTCGGGCTCGGGGAACTCGGCGGCCGAGCCGTCGTGGGTCAGCTTCGGAGCGTCCTCGCCAACCTTCTTGACCTGCTCGAACAGCTCGTCCACACCGGCGAGGCCGGACCCGGACACCGCCTGGTAGGTGGCGACGACCAGCGCTTCGAGGCCCGCCTCGGCGTGCAGCGGCCGCAGGACCGGCATCGCGGCCATCGTCGTGCAGTTCGGGTTGGCGATGATGCCCTTGGGGCGGTCCTTGATCGCGTGCGGGTTCACCTCGGAGACGACCAGGGGCACCTCGGGGTGGCGGCGCCAGGCCGAGGAGTTGTCGATCACGACGGCGCCCTGGGAGGCGACCTTCTCGGCGAGGGCCTTCGAGGTGGCCCCGCCCGCCGAGAACAGCACGATGTCCAGGCCGGTGTAGTCGGCCGTGGAGGCGTCCTCGACGGTCACACCGTCGATGACCGTGCCGGCGCTGCGGGCCGAGGCGAACAGACGCAGCTCCTCGGCCGGGAACTTCCGCTCGGCGAGGATCTTGCGCATGACCGTGCCGACCTGACCGGTGGCTCCGACGATTCCGACCTTCACAGGGATGTCCTCCGTTAGTGCGTGCGGCCTCGTGACCTCGGCCGGTCTGTGGGGGGTGGTTCCATGATGCGTCTCTCCAGTGCCGCGTTGTCCAATCCATTGTCCGAGGTGCGGGACGCCACATTTCGCCGGGCCCGTCGCGAACGTTCCGGGCGCCCCGGGCGTCCTGGGGGAAACGCGGGGAGGGGAAACGGAAAATCGCCGGACGGGCTCGAGTGAGCCCGTCCGGCGATCGAGGAGGACACCGTTACGGTGTGACCTTCTCCACCTTCACGCTGCCGCTGCCGGCCACCGTGCCGCCCGCGTTGAGCAGGGACACCTCGCCGAACAGCTCACGGCCGTCGGCGGCCGGGGTCTTGGCCTCGACCTTGGCGTCGACCTGCGCCGACTCGCCGTTGGCGAGCTTGAGGACCGCCGCGTCGTCGACCGTGACCCGGCCGAGCGCGTCCGAGAAGAAGACGTCCCGGTAGTCGTACGCGGTCGTGCCGGACGGCACCGAGTAGCCCGTCACCTCGATCGTGTACGTACCGGCGGCCGGCTTCGTCAGGCTGACCGACTCCTCCGAGTCGCCCTCCGCCGACGAACCGACGACGACGCCGTCCTTCTTGACCGCCAGGTCCAGGTCGGCCGCGACGTCCGCGGTCGAGCCGATGGCGACGTCGAGCCGCTCGGCACCGGCGGGCACGACGACCTCGGTGGTCTGCGTCTGACCCTGCTTGATGCTGGGCCGCGCCGACTTGGCCGAGCCCAGCGAGCCGCCCTTGAGCTTGCCGTCGACGGCCGCGAAGTTGTTCGTGACCTTCCAGGAGACGGGCGCCGGCGTGCCGACCTTCGCCTCGGGCAGGGTTTGCACGGCCGGGTCGAAGGCGACGCCGAGCGCGGCGACGTTCAGCCGGTAGGGGTTGTCGAGCATCGGCGACGTACGGCGCGACTCGACCTCGATCTCCCAGACACCGGCCTGCGGGTCCGCGTACGCACGCAGGTCCGGGCGGCAGGTGTTGGCCGGGTTCTCGTAGTTCGGGTAGCAGACGACCGACGAGGTGGAGTCGACCGGGACGCCGTAGGGGTGGATCGCGATGAAGCGGGTCTGGCTCTTGTCCTTCAGACCGCCGAGGGAGACCTCGAGGGACTTGGCGCCCTTGGGGACCGTCACGAAGTAGGACTCGGTGCTGTTGCGCTGCGTCGAGCTCCTCTCCGAGAAGGTGTACGACGGCTTGGCGAGCGGCGTCGAGACGACGACCGTCGACATGATCTGCTGGTCGATGCCCGCGGTGCGCTGGTCGTCGACGGTGAGGATCGCGCTGTGCAGCCCGGCCGACCTGGGCTCCGCCTGCACCTTGACGGTGACCGGCTTGTTCAGCCGCAGTGTCACCTTGTCGCTGCCGAGCAGCGTGAAGGTGCGCTCGTGGTTGTTGATGAGGTCCAGCTCGTGGCTGATGCCGCGGTCCGGGCCCGAGGTGCGGGTGATCGTCACGTCGTACGTCCGCTTCTGGCCGGTCTGCAGGCCGCCCTCACGGTCGTAGATGCCGGTGCCGGGCTTCTTCAGCTCCTGGTCCAGGGCGGTGTCGACGGGCGCCTGCACCGTGTACGCGTACGCCTTCGCGCCGTCCTTGATGGCGTCCCAGGCCTCCACGACGTCGATCCGTCCGGTGCCCTGCGCGTACGCCTGCTCACCGGGGATGCGGGTCGCGGTCGAGGTCAGCGCGGTGCGCAGCTTCGCCGGGGTCAGGCCGATGTGCTCGCGCTTGGCGGCGGAGAGCAGCAGCGCCGAGGCGCCCGCGGCCTGCGGGGACGCCATGGAGGTGCCCTGCAGCATCGAGTAGCCGGCCGGGAGCTTGTAGCCCGCCTCGGCGACCGGGGAGCCCGGCAGCCAGGTCTGGGTGGTGTTGATGGCGGAGCCGGGCGCCGAGATGATCGGCGCGAAGCCGCCGTCCTCGCGCGGGCCGCGCGAGGAGAAGGGCATCATCGCGTACTTGGTCTCCACGCGGGAGCCGTAGTTGGCCGCCCAGGTCGCCTTGGAGATGGCCGCGCCGACCGAGATGACCTTGTCGGCCAGACCGGGGTCGCCGATGGTGTTGGCGCCGGGGCCGCTGTTGCCCGCGGAGATCACCAGCTGCACGCCGTAGGTGTCGATGAGGCGCTTGTAGAGCTCGGCGCGCGCGTTGTTGCCGTCGTTGAGGGCGGGCAGGCCGCCGATCGACATGTTCACGATGTCGACGCCGCGCTTGGTGACGAGGTCGATCATGCCCTCGGTCAGCGCGACGTTGGTGCAGCCGCCGCTCCAGGTGCAGGCGCGCGAGGAGACCAGCTTGGCGCCGGGGGCGGCGCCGTTCATCTTGCCGCCGAACAGGCCGTTGGCCGCGGTGATGCCCGCGACGTGCGTGCCGTGCTCGGACTCGATGACGCCGATGTTGACGAAGTCGGCCTTCTTGCCGACCCAGTCGCCGCCGTACGGGTCGGTCGGCACGTTCTTGCGGATCTCGACGACGAACGGGACGCGCTCGACGACGTCGGTCGCCGGGTCGTCCTTGCCGAAGTAGGCGACCTGGTGGCCGTCCTTGTACGGCTTCATCGGCTTGTCGTCGGTGAAGTCGTGGTTGTCGTTCAGGTCGACGCGGACGGTGCCCTTCGCCGGGTCGTACAGGACGCCCCAGCTGTCGGTGGTGTCGCCGTCGCGGTTGAGGTCGCCCTTGGCGTCGCCGCCCGCGGTGACCGACTCGCGGAAGCGGTTGACCTGGAAGGAGCCCGCCGGGGCCTTCCACGACTCGCCGTCCCAGGTGAAGACGGGGCCGGTGACCGGGTTGGTCATCCGGCGCCAGGTGCCGTCCGCGTCCACGATCGGGTCGGTCGCCGTCACCCAGTCGGTGATCTTGCGCTCGCCGGTGGAGGTCTTCTCCAGCGCGGGGTGGCCGAGGTCGACGCCGGAGTCGAGGATGCCGATGGTGGTGCCGCGGCCGTCCGCCTTCGGGTGCTTCTTCACGAAGTCGACGGCGCCCGTCTCGAAGGACGGGTTGTACGGGTTCTTCGCCGGGGTGCTCTTGTCCGGGCCCGGGTAGGTGCCGCGCGCGCCGGCCTTCGCGCCCTTGGCGCGGTCGGCGGCGGGGGTCGGGTCGTCCAGCTTGATCTCGTGGCGCAGATCGATGGCGTGCACCGACGACAGCTTCGCGGCCGCCTTGATCGCGGCATCGGCCTTGGCGGTCGGCACGGTCGCGCGGACGTAGCCGAGCTTGTCGTAGGTGCGGCCCACGGAGCCGCCCTTGACGGCGTCGAGCTGGCCCGCGACCTGCTCGGTGGCGCCGGGCGCGGTGGCGACCATCATCGTGACGGTCTTCTCGCCGCCCGCCTCGGCGTCGGCGAGCAGTTCGGCGTCGGCGGGACCGAGCTTGCCGGCCGCGGACTTGGGGGCCGGGGTCGGGGTGGGCGCGTCGTCCGCCGCGAAGGCGATGGGCGCGGCCCCGGTCGCGCAGAGCGCGGCGGTGATACCGGCGGCTATCGCGAGGCGGACTGATTCTCGTGAGGCCGTGCGTCTCGCGCTGGAACTGGATCTGGGCATCGGCATCCCTGTGCGTGAAGGTCGAAAAGGAGGGTCGGTTTGGTCCCGGGTTTCGGAAGGGTCCGGAAATCGGGACCTGATGACCGCTCACCCTTACGTAAGTGACAGCTGTTTGGGGATAGTTGTCCGAGCTGTGATCAGGGCGTGACGCAATCTCGCCATGCGCCATCGTGGACAAGGGTGTGTATAGCGGGACTTGTCACATGAGAGCGCCCTCGCGAGGTGCGCGCGGAACTTCGCGTTCAGCCACGGCGGACCCGCAGATCAGGGGGCGGGCAGCCAACGAACCGCCTAGCGTCGGTTCGTGCACAAAGAACTCCGGGTGGCGGCCTACGCCGTATGCGTACGCGACGGCCAGGTCCTGCTGGCCCGCTGGGTCGCGGGCGACGGCAGCAGACGCTGGACGCTCCCCGGCGGCGGCATGGAGCACGGTGAGGACCCGTACGACACCGTGATCCGGGAGGCCGACGAGGAGACCGGATACGTCGTCGAGCCGGTCGCGCTCCTCGGCGTCGACTCGCTGCGCCGCCGCTACCCGCGACGGCTCGGCGCCGTCGCCGACTTCCACGGAGTGCGGATCGTGTACGAGGGGCGGGTCACCGGCGGCACCCTGCGCAACGAGACCGACGGGTCCACGGACCTCGCCGCCTGGCACCCCCTGGAGTCCGTGCCGGACCTGGACCGCGTCGCGCTCGTCGACATCGGCCTGGGCCTCTGGCGCGCCCGGCCCGCCGACGGCCACGCCACGGGCCTGGCCCCCTGACCCCGTGCACGGCCTTCCCTTCCCCGGAAGGTGAACACGGAGTGACCGCCTCCTCTCCACCCGGAGAGGGGTGCGTGACCGCGCAGGGTACCGGGTGATCCACGTACCGTGATCTGCGCCGCCCGTTGCGTCCTCGTTCACGCGCAGGCCATCCCCGCTGCCAACGATCCAGGGAGAGCGGGCAGTTCGCAGGCCGCAGTCAGGCCCGGGCCGCCCGCGACCACTGCCGCCGCGTTCGCACCCGGGGAGACCGCGCCATGCCGCGCATACGCTCTGTCGCCACCGCAACCGCCACCACCGCGGCATCCGCCGTGGCCGGACTCGACCGCCGCGCGTTCCTCGCCGCCACCGGAGCGGTCACCCTCTCCGCGGGCCTCGGCTACGCTCTCGGGCCCGGCGCGGGCTCCGGCAACGCCGCGCCCGCGGGGCAGGCCGCCGTCCCGCACTCCCGGCCCGCGCCCGCCGCGCCCCTCATGCCGTACGAGGGCAACACCACCCTGCTCACCGTCGCCGCCCCGCGGGGCTCCACCGGCTACCGGCGGCTCGGCGACGGGCCCGCCTGGCGACGTGTCGTCCGCGGTGACCTCGCGGCGGCCAAGGCGGGCCGCGAGGGCCGGCGGACCGCGCTCGCCGCCTTCGTGCAGTTCACGGACCTGCATCTGGTGGACGTGCAACACCCGCTGCGTTACGAGTACTTGCGCGCCCAGACCGCGAGCGCCTGGCGGCCGCACGAGTCCCTCTCGGTGGCGGGCGCCGTCGCCCTGGTCGAGCGGGTCAACGCCCTGCGCGGCGCGCCCGCCACCGGCGCGCCCCTGCACTGCGTCGTGACGACCGGCGACAACACCGACAACAACTCCCGCTCCGAACTCGACTGGTTCCTCAAGGTGATGAGCGGCGGCCGCATCACCCCCAACACCGGCGACCCGCGCCGCTACGAAGGCGTACAGGACAGCGGCCTCGCGCTCTACTGGCACCCGGACGCCGCCCTGCGCGACGCCGACAAACGGCTCGGCTTCCCGCATCTGCACGGCTTCCTCGACGCCGCGATCCGCGAGGTCAACAGCCCCGGCCTCGGCCTGCCCTGGTATTCCACGGTCGGCAACCACGACGCCCTGCCCGGCGGCTGCTGGGCGCCCCGTGACCCCTTCTTCGCCGACTTCGCCGTGGGCGGGCGCAAGCTGATGTCCCTGGACGAGACGCGCGGAGCCGCCCTGTGGAAGGCGGTCAAGAAGGGCCACGACCCCAAGGGCGGGCAGTTCAAGGAACTCCTCAAGAGCGAGGCGCGGCGCATGCGGACCGTCACGCCGGACGCGTCACGCGCGCCCTTCACCCCCGCCGAGTACCTGCGGGCCCACCTCGACCCCGCCCACAAGGGGCCAGGGCCCGTCGGCCACGGCTACACCCAGGAGAACCTCGCCACCACCACGCAGTACTACTCCTTCCGCATCAGCGACGACGTGCTCGGCATCAGCCTGGACACCACCGACCCCGGCGGCCACTACGAGGGCTCGCTGGGCAGCGCCCAACTGCGCTGGCTGGAGAGCGAGCTGAGCGCCAACGAGCGGCGCGCGGGCGGACCGTCGTACGTCGTCGTCCTCAGCCACCACACCAGCAAGTCCATGCGCAACCTCCGCCACGACCCGGCACGGCCCGGCGAGGCCCGGCACGGCGGCGACGAGATCGTCTCGCTGCTCGGCCGGTTCCCCTCCGTCCTCGCCTGGGTCAACGGCCACAGCCACAAGAACGCCATCACCCCGCACCGCACCCCGCACGGCTCCTTCTGGGAGGTCTCCACCGCCTCGCACGTCGACTTCCCGCAGCTCGCGCGGGTGGTGGAGCTCACCGACAACCACGACGGCACGATCTCCGTCTTCACCACCCTCATCGAATCCGCGGCCCCGCACCGCACGGACTTCACCGACCTCTCCCAGACCGGCCTCGCCGCGCTCTACCGCGAACTGTCCTTCAACGCGCCGGGCGCGAGGACCACGCTGAGCGGCGGGGCGGGCGACCGGAACACGGAACTGGTGCTCCGCAAGGGCTGAGAGCCTGTCTTTGAACCCCCGCCTGCGCAGCGGCGCCCGGCACGCACGCTCGGCGCACGGAGCCCCAGGACAGGTGGCTCCGCCACATGACCTGGGACTCCGCACACCGATCGCACGCACCGAACACCGCTGCGCCCGCGCTTCGCGCGGACGACGGGGGTTCAAAGACAGGCTCTGAGGCGCCACAAGGCGCCCCGCCGATGATCGGCTGAATCCCGCTCAACCCTCGCATCGGCCGTCAACCTTCGCGAACGCCACCCGGTCCCCTCCATCGACCGCGATCGACGACGAAATCGACGTCAAAGGGGACAGCACATGCCGGTACGCAGAGGTGCGAGCAGGACGGTGCGCAGAAGGGCGATGGGCGCGGCGGCGTTGCTGGCCGCCACGCTGACGGCGGGCGCGCTCGCCGCCCCGGCCGTGGCGGCCTCGCCGGGGGACGGGCACGAGGAGACCAGGCGGGCGCTGGACGGGATCGTCAAGGAGGGGGTGCCCGGAGTGACCGCCCAGGTGCGGGACAAGTACGGGCCCTGGAACGCGGCTTCGGGCCTCGGCGACCTGAAGCGGGGGACGCCGCGCGGCGAGCACGACCGCTTCCGCGTCGGCAGCATCACCAAGACGTTCGTGGCGACGGTGCTGCTGCAGTTGCAGGGCGAGGGACGCATCGACCTCGACGACACGGTGGGCCAGTGGCTGCCGGGCGTCGTCGAGGGGCACGGGCACGACGGGGACAGGATCACGGTCCGCCAGCTCCTCAACCACACCAGCGGCATCGCCGAGTACTCCGAGGACGAGGAGTTCGTGCGGAAGATCTTCACCAAGGGCTTCTTCGAGCACCGCTACGACACCTGGACGCCCGGCCGGCTGGTGAAGCTCGCCATGCGCCACAAGCCGGTCTTCGAGCCCGGCACGAGCTGGAGCTACTCCAACACCAACTACATCGTCGCCGGCATGATCATCAAGAAGGTGACGGGCAACGCGTACGCCGACGAGATCGAGCGGCGCGTCATCAAACCCCTCCACCTGAAGTCCACCACCGTCCCCGGCACCCGCCCCACCGTGCCCCGGCCCAGCTCCCGCGGCTACGGCAAGCTCCCCGGGGACCCCGAGGCGAAGGTGTACGACGTGACGGAGCTCAACCCGTCCCTCGCGGGCTCGGCGGGCGAAATCATCTCCGACTCGGCGGACCTGAACCGCTTCTACTCGGCGCTGCTCGGCGGCAGGATCCTGCCCAAGGCGCAGCTCGCCGAGATGAAGACGACGGTCGCCCACGAGGGGAGCACCAGCAGGTACGGGCTCGGCATCGCCGAGCTGAAGCTGCCCTGCAACAGCACGATCTGGGGCCACGACGGCGGCATCCACGGCTCGTCGTCCCTGGCGGTGACCTCCCCGGACGGCCGCCACTCGCTGGCGCTCAACATCAACGGCGACTGGGCGGGCGACGCGGACCCGGTGGTGAAGGCGGAGTTCTGCGGCAAGTGACGTGTCCCTTCTATGGGGGGGCGCCTCCGCGCCCCCCGTCCG
The DNA here is from genome assembly GCF_056433985.1 of Streptomyces sp. NPDC044106. Classification (NCBI taxonomy): domain Bacteria; kingdom Bacillati; phylum Actinomycetota; class Actinomycetes; order Kitasatosporales; family Streptomycetaceae; genus Streptomyces; species Streptomyces sp. NPDC044106. Next base: position 5,825 of record NZ_JBWKFZ010000006.1, on the reverse strand, counting down.
CCCCCTTCCACACACGCGGCCCCGCACGCGTCACGCACCCGTGCTACCTGGGCAGTACGACCACATACGCCGCCGGATCCCGGTCGGCCGACGCCATCAGCGCCGTACGCACCACAGCGGCCTGCTGCTCCAGGGTGTCCCTGAGCTTCCTCGGGGTGATGTGGACGACGGTGATGCCCAGCCGCTCCAGGTGCTCGCGCTTGCGGACGTACTCCGACCAGAGGGCGCCCTCGTCCTGGCGCGGGGCCCGCGTGTCCAGCTCGACGGCGACGGCGTGGTCGGGCCAGTAGGCGTCGACACCGCCCAGGTGCGGGCCGCCGGGCAGCCGCAGGTCGACGTTCCACAGCGGGTGGGGCAGGCCGTACTCGGCGACCATCCGGTACAGCCGGTCCTCGGCGATGGCCCGTCCCTCTGCCAGCAGGGAGTCGACGGCGTCCACGACGTGCGGACGGGTGAGCAGCCGCGCCTCGTTCAACTCCCGCACGACCGCGGCGGGTTCGCAGTGGCCGCCGCGCACCGCCTCGGTGAGCAGCCGCCGCACGGCGCCCGCGTCGGTGAGCCGCGCCACGGCGTCGGCGAGGGCGCGCGGCACCGGCGCCACCGGAACGCCCGTGATCTGCTGCGGGGTCGGCATCGCGGGACTGCGCACGAGCCGGGCGAAACCGACGGAGCGCAGCCGGCGGGTGCGGGGTACCAGGACGTCGATGTGGTCCAGGGAGAGCAGCGGCGGAGCGGACGAGAAGCGGTGCAGGGTCAGGGCGGCGAGCCCCGTGATCACCGCGTCGGCGTACGGGGCGTGCGCCTCGCCCGCGCGGGGCTGGGCGGGCACGGACTTGGCGGTACGGGCCGGCGGGCGCCCCGCGTAGAGCAGCGCGCCGTGCAGCCGTTCCTCGCTGGTCGGCGGACCCGGGTGCAACAGGTAGACGCCGGGCAGCAGTTGCTGCCAGGGGCCGCCGGGCCGGCAGTGGGCACCGGCGTCCGCGACGGAGACGCCGTGCTCGGCGAGCTGGGCGGTGCTCAGGACGCGGAGCTGGGCGTCGGCGAGGTGCTTGAGGGGGAGCGGGAAGACCGGGGTGTCGTGGTTCATGACCCGGTCGTTCCCGCCCCCGACCGCCTCGCTAACCGCTGTTACACGCCCGTCGACAAACCAGGACAAGCTCGCCCTAAAGCACGGACGTTCGACTGCCGATGAGCACCTGCGCGAAGGGGAGAGGGTGGGCCCTTACCTGGCCGGTGAGGACCCGCCACCCGCCCTCCCATGCCTAGGCCACCTCGGCCCCCGCATCGCACGCCTGTGCCCGCAGCGACCGCGCCAGGTCGTCCCGCGCCTCAAGGACGAGGCGGCGCAGGGCCGGCGCACCGGACTCGTGCGTGGTCAGCCACTCGTCCGCCGCCGCCAGCGTCGCCTCGTCGCCCTGGAGGTGCGGGAAGAGGCCCCGCACCACGTCCATGCCGATCTGGATGGACCGCTCGGCCCACACCCGCTCGATCGCCGCGAAGTACTTGGCGGCGTACGGCGCCACCAGCTCCCGCTGCGACGGCCGCGCGAACCCGGAGATCGTCGCCTCGACCAGCGCGTTGGAGAGCGCGTCCGACTCCACCACGGCGGCCCACGCCTGCGCCTTGACCGCCGCCGAGGGGCGCGAGGCCAGACACCGCACCTGGTGCCGCTTGCCGGAAGCCGTGTCGTCGCGGGCCAGCTCGGCCGCGAGGACGTCCTCGCCCGCGACACCGTGCGAGGCCAGCGGGCTCAGGAACGCCCAGCGCAGCTCCTGGTCGACCTCAAGGCCGTCGATCCTGGCCGTGCCCGCGAGGAGGCCCTGGAGCAGCTGGAGATCGGCCGCCGACGACGCCACCGCGGCGAAGAAGCGCGCCCAGGTCAGCTGGTGCTGGCTGCCGGGCTCGGCCAGCCGCAGCTCCCGCAGAGCGCCTTCGGCGAGGTCCCGGCCGCCCTGCTCACGCCAGGCCGGGGCGGCGTAGTGCGTGAGGGCGGAGTCGGCCCAGGTGTGCAGCATCTGCAGCACGCCGATGTCGCTCTCGCGCCCGGCGAAGCGGAGCACCAGGCCGATGAAGTCACGGGCGGGCATCAGCCCGTCCCGCGTGAGGTTCCAGAGGGAGGACCAGCACAGGGCGCGGGCCAGCGGGTCGGTGATGTCACCGAGGTGGTTCCGCAGCGTGGCCAGGGAGTTGTCGTCGAAACGGATCTTGCAGTACGTCAGGTCGTCGTCGTTGACCAGGACCAGCTCGGGCGCCGCCTCACCGGCCAGCTCGGCCACGACCGTGCGTGGCCCGTGGACGTCGGTCTCCGCGCGTGCGTACCGCTCCAGGTCACCGCCTGCCGTCCTGCGGTACAGGCCCACGGCCACCCGGTGCGGACGCAGCTCGGGATGGGACTCGGCGGCCTCCTGGAGGACCGAGAGCTCGGTGATCCGGCCCTCCGCGTTCAGGATGACCTGCGGGGTGAGGGAGTTGACGCCCGCCGTCTGCAGCCAGGACCGCGACCAGGACGCCATGTCGCGCCCGGAGGTCTCCTCCAGGACCGAGAGCAGGTCGCCGAGGACCGTGTTGCCGTACGCGTGCCGCTTGAAGTAGCGCCGGGCGCCCTCCAGGAACGCGTCACGGCCGACGTACGCGACGAGTTGCTTCAGTACGCTCGCCCCCTTCGCGTACGTGATCCCGTCGAAGTTGAGCTTGGCGTCCTCCAGGTCGCGGATGTCGGCCGTGACGGGGTGGGTGGAGGGCAGCTGGTCGGCGCGGTAGGCCCAGGCCTTGCGGTTGTTGGCGAAGGTGATCCAGCCGTCGGTGAAGCGGGTGGCCTCCACCATCGAGAAGGAGCCCATGAAGTCGGCGAAGGACTCCTTGAGCCACAGGTCGTCCCACCACCGCATGGTGACCAGGTCGCCGAACCACATGTGGGCCATCTCGTGCAGGATCACGTTGGCCCGGCGCTCGTACGACGCCCGGGTCACCTTGCCGCGGAAGATGAACTCCTCGCGGAAGGTCACCAGGCCCGGGTTCTCCATCGCGCCCAGGTTGTACTCCGGGACGAACGCCTGGTCGTACTTCCCGAAGGGGTAGGGGTAGTCGAAGTTGTCGTGGAAGAAGTCCAGGCCCTGCTTGGTGACGAGGAAGACGTCGTCGGCGTCGAAGTGCGGGGCTAGGCCCTTGCGGCACATGGCGCCCAGCGGGATCTCCAGGCGCGTACCGTCTTCGAGGACGCGCTCGTAGGAATCCGTCACGTAGTGGTAGGGCCCGGCCACGACCGCCGTGATGTATGTCGAGATCGGCTTCGTCTCGGCGAACCTCCAGACGCCGTCCGTCAGTTCACCCACCCCGTTGGACCACACGGTCCACCCCTCGGGCGCCTGCACCTGGAAGCGGTAGGGCGCCTTGAGGTCGGGCTGCTCGAAGTTGGCGAAGACGCGGCGGGAGTCCGCAGGCTCGTACTGCGTGTAGAGGTAGACCTCGCCGTCCTCGGGGTCGACGAAGCGGTGCATGCCCTCACCGGTGCGGCTGTAGGCGCACTGGGCGTCCACCACCAGTTCGTTCTCCTCGGCCAGCTCCTCCAGGGTGATCCTGGTGCCGTCGAAGACCTCGGAGGGGTCCAGGTCCTTGCCGTTGAGCGAGAGGGCCGTGACACTCGGCGCGATCAGGTCCACGAAGGTCGCGGCGCCCGGCTCGGCGCTGCGGAACCGGATCGTCGTGACCGAGCGGAACGTGCGCGGCTCCTGACCGCTCTCGCCGACCGCCGAACGCAGGTCGAGGAAGACCTCGTATCCGTCGACGGAGAGCAGCGCGGCCCTCTCGCGGGCCTCGTCGCGGGACAGATTCTCACCGGGCACGGGCGGCACTCCCTTGTGACTCGCATGGCTGTGTGATTCGCATGGCTGTGTGGCTTGCGTGGCTGTGTGGCTTGCGTGGCTGTGGGACTTGCGTGGTGTGGCTCCGCGTGACGCACATGACCCGCGTCACTCGTACGAATGTCTACGATCCTCGCATGTGCGCTCCGCGGCCGACATCCGGGAATGCCCCGACGCACCACCGACGTTTCCCCGGCCAGATGCGAACGGATTCCCTAGGGAGAGACATGTCCGAGAACGGCAGCAAGACCCCCGTCGACTTCTGGTTCGACCCGCTGTGCCCCTGGGCCTGGATGACGTCGCGCTGGATGCTCGAGGTCGAGAAGGTCCGCGACGTGGAGGTCCGCTGGCACGTGATGAGCCTCGCCGTCCTGAACGAGGACAAGCTCGACCAGCTGCCCGACGAGTACCGCGAGATGCTGGAGACGAAGGCCTGGGGCCCGGTACGCGTCGTCATCGCCGCCCAGCAGGAGCACGGCGAGGAGATCACCGGAGCCCTCTACACCGCGCTCGGCACCCGCTTCCACAACCGGGGCGAGGGCGCCACCCGCGAGGCCGTCATCGGTGCCCTGGAGGACGTCGGCCTGCCCGCCGGGCTCGTCGAGCACATGGACTCGGACGCGTACGACGCGCAGCTGCGCGCCTCCCACAAGGAGGGCATCGACAAGGTCGGCCAGGAGGTCGGCACGCCGGTCATCGCCGTTCCCGGTGCCGACGGCGGACAGGTCGCCTTCTTCGGACCCGTCGTGACCCCGGCGCCCAAGGGCGAGGCCGCGGCGCGGCTCTGGGACGGCACGCTGCTCGTGGCCTCCACCCCGGGCTTCTACGAGATCAAGCGCACCCGGACCGAGGGCCCCAACTTCGAGTGAGTCCACAGGTTCCGAAGGACTCGAAGGCCCCGAAGGACCTTTAACGCCGGAAAGACCCGAAGCGCCCGAAAGGCCCCCGTGAGTCACGTCCTCACGGGGGCCTTTCCTCTATCCGCCTGCCTCGGCGAAGGTTGAGAAGACGATCACGAGGCAGGACGTCCGGCGGTCGTCGCCGGGGGAAGCTCGGCGACGACCGCGGCTCAGGGAGCCAGCAGCAGGCTGTTGACCCGCTCCTTGGCGGCGGCGTAGCGCTTGGCCACGTCCTGCCAGTTGACGACCTGCCACATGGCCTCGATGAAGTCGACCTTCTGGTTCTTGTACTGCAGGTAGAAGGCGTGCTCCCAGGCGTCGAAGACGAGGATCGGCGTGGAGCCCTGGCCGATGTTGCCCTGGTGGTCGTAGACCTGCTCGACGATGAGGCGGTTGCTGAGCGGCTCGTAGGCGAGCACGCCCCAGCCCGAACCCTGCGTCGTCGCCGAGGCCTTGGTCAGCTGGGCCTTGAACTTGGCGAAGGAGCCGAAGGACTCGGTGATGGCGTCCGCCAGGTCACCGACACCGTCGGCGGCCAGCGGCTCGCCGCCACCGCCGTCCTTGGGGCTGTTCATGTTGTGCCAGTAAATGCTGTGCAGGATGTGGCCGGAGAGGTGGAAGGCCAGGTTCTTCTCCAGGCCGTTGATGGCGCCCCAGGTCTCCTTGTCGCGAGCCTCCTCCAGCTGCTCAAGGGTGTCGTTCGCGCCCTTCACGTACGCCGCGTGGTGCTTGTCGTGGTGCAGCTCGATGATCTGCGGGTTGATGACGGGTTCGAGCGCCGCGTAGTCGTACGGAAGTTCTGGAAGCGTGTAAATGGCCATAGTCCGAGCCCTCCGACTGCTGCTCTGCTGTGGTGCGCTGTTGTGTTGCTCAACTTATTGCAAGTCTTTCGCAAGTGCAGGCTAACAGCAGGAGACCCGCGAAGTTGATCAGCCCTTCGTCCTAGGGGGCGTCTTCAAAGATCGTCTTGTGTGATGGATCATGTTTGCCGTGGTGCGCCGTCATGAACTCTCCGATGATGAATGGGCCGTGCTGTCGCGGCTGTTACCCGAGTCCGGGGTAGCCG
>NZ_JBWKFZ010000005.1:0-490783 GCF_056433985.1 Streptomyces sp. NPDC044106 | reverse complement strand
ACAGCACGGCCCATTCATCATCGGAGAGTTCATGACGGCGCACCACGGCAAACATGATCCATCACGCAAGACGATCTTTGAAGACGCCCCCTAGGCCGAGTGATCTCCGTGACCGCCATGGCCCGCGCCGTGGTCGAACTTCATGGCCTCCTCCGGCATCACCACGAAGGGCCGCATCATCCCCATGTCCTCGTGCTCCAGGAAGTGGCAGTGGTACATGAAGCGGCCGTACGCCCCCTCGAACTTGCCCATGACGCGCAGCATCTGGCCGCCCGGAACGCGGAAGACGTCCTTCCAGCCGCGCTCGTTCGGTGCCAGGGGGATCGGCCGCCGCGGGTCGACGGCGACCGGGGCGCGGGTGCCGCCGATCGTGACGTCGAAGCCCGATACGTCGTACGTGTCCCGGCCGAGGAGCTGGAAGTCCGCCAGGTGTACGTGCATGGGGTGGGTCACGGGCGGGTTCACGGCGAGGTTCAGGAAGGTCCACTGTTCGTGGCTGCCCTCGGCGATGGTGATGCCGAGGCCGTCGTTGAACGTGCGGGCGATCCGGCGGTACGTCGTGACCTTGCCGCCCGCGTCCCGCAGTTGGATGATCCCCTCGGTCGGGACCTGGATGTCGCCCGGCTTGTCGACCGCGGCCATCTCCCAGATCTCCGGGTGTCCGCCGCCGCCCTTGGTGGCGGGCGGGGTCAGCACGATCAGCCGGTGCCCGTGCTGAATGTCGTGCGTGATCGGCCGGAACGAGCCCGAGAGGATCTCCGGCAGTTCGAAGGTGTCCGGTTCGCCGCCCTCCCCCACCCGGAACTCCATGACCTGCGGATAGCGCACGTCGTTCGCCACGTCGGGCACTCCGGGTGCCTGGGCGCGCCCCTTGTTGACCAGCCGCAGTCGCTGCCCGGCCAGCTCCCGGAAGTCGATGAGGAGGTCCATGCGCTCGGCCGGCGCGACGGTGAGCGTCGGCAGTGCCCCTTCGAAGTCGACCGGCACGGGGCGCGGCAGGAGTCCGCCGTCGCTGCCTATCTGGTGGAGGACGCCCCGCACGGGGTTGTCGTCCTCGTCGATCAGGACCAGGTCGTAGATGCGCGCGTTCGACGCGTTGACCAGGCGGAAGCGGTACCAGGCCGGGTCCACGTCGGCGTACGGCCAGATGCGGCCGTTGACCGTGGTGTACGGGCCGGTGAAGGGCAGCGTGACGGGCTTGCCGGTCTCCGGGTTCTTCGGGTCGATGATGGTGGTCTTGTGCAGGAGGCGGCCGTTCAGCCGGCCGTCGCCCTCGTCCGTGTCGAGGTTCCGGTCGGCGATGAGCAGCGGGATCTCCCGCTCTCCGCAGGGGAGTTGGAGGGCGTACTCCTCGTCGTCCCGGACGAGGTAGCTGCCGTACAGGCCCGCCATCACGTTCCACCGGGTGATGTTCATGGCGTGGTCGTGGTACCACCACTGGACCGCCCGGTGGTCGTTCGGATACTCGGAGAGCTGGGCGTCGCCGTACCCTACGGCGTTGTCCGCCCAGCCGTCGTTGCCGCCGCCGGTCCTGGCGCCGTGCAGATGGGTCACCGCCCAGGCGGGGAGGGCCGCCACGTCCTTGTTCGGCTCGACGCCCGCGCGGCCGGGCACGGTGCTGGGCGGCGGGTCCTTCTGCGGGTCGCCCGGCGAGGCCTCGACGGCCGTGACGGGGAACTCGCCGTGCGGAATGCGGTTGGTCCAGGCGACGCGGATCCGCTGCCCGCGCCGTACCTCGATGGTGGGGCCCGGCACCGAGCCGTCATACCCCCACATCAGAGTGGGCGGCAGCTGCGGGTGCAGGCGCACCCAGGTCGGCCGCAGCGCGATCTCCGTCTCCTCGCGTACGTCCGAGGAGACGGGCCGCAGCACCGGCGGGACGGTCAACGGAGCGACGAAAGGGGCCAGTTCGTCCGCCCCTGACGCCCTCTCCCCCGCTCCGTCACCCGTCACTTCTTCCGCGATGCGCTCAATGATGTCGGTCACGATCGAACACCCCCGTGTTCATCCCCCGTGGCGCGGCCGGTCAGCAGCCGCCTTCACCAAAGAAGACTTCTGGCGCCCCGGCGAAGTTCCGCGAACCCTTCATTCCGGATGAAACCACTCGAAGGGTGCCCTCCGGTCGGTTCCCGCCAGAGCTTTCGCCTGGGATCCCATCAGGGCCCCCGTAAGGGCTCCTGCCAGCCGCTTCGCGGGTCAGCGCAGACCGGTGATCGCCGGCACCCTCGGCGCCCGGTCGGGCACGAAGCCGTGCGCGCGCCGGGCGAGGTCGTCCGCGCCGTAACGCCGGCATTCGCGGTGCCAGTTCACGATGCCCGCCATCCAGTTCCGCAGATCCTCGACGTAACCGTCCATGGTCGTCCGCGCCTCTGCCGACAGGCCGAAGTCGTCGTACAGCACGGGGAATTCGCGCTCCGCGACGAACTCGAACTGCCGCATGCGCTGCGTCGTCAGGTCGTGGACGACGCGCAGTGCCGCCGGATAGTCGCAGCCGAAGAAGTTCTGCACGACCAGGATGCCGTTGTGGATCTCGCCCTCGTACTCGATCTCCTTCTGGTACGAGAAGATGTCGTTCACGAGCATGCTGTAATCCATCGCGGCGTTCTCCAGGGACCGCACCGGGCCGCTCCGGTAGATCTCCGGCGGTACGGAAGGGCCGTGGCCCATCCTGCACAGGCTCATGGTGAGGTCGGAGCCGAAGGTGGCGCGGCGCATCTCCAGGTAGTCGACCGGGTCGGGAATGCGGTTGTTCAGCTGGTTGAAGACCTCCCACACCCAGCTCTCCGTCATGACCGTCACGGCCTGCCGCAGCGACTGCCGCTGCTCGGCGGTCATGTCGCGGGTCGTGCGCACCCAGAGGTCGACGAGGCCGCGCTCCATGGCGTTCACGGGCGCCTGGACGGGCTCGCCCTCCAGGGTGAGGCACGCGACGAGGCGCTCGGTGGAGAGTTTCGCGGCGGCGAGATCGCGGCGGTGGCCGAAGACCAGCGGGTAGTAGTCGTCGCCGTAGGTGCCCCAGGCCAGCCACTGCGAGCTGAGGTCGAGGGCCTCCTGGGTGCCGTCGGGGTCGATTCCCGCGGAGCACAGCGGCAGGTCGTAGGCGTCGAGCTTGTCCTCGTCCCAGACGCCTTCCGCGAGGATTCCCATCGCGTGCGCCCAGCCCGTGAGCTGCCGCCGCGCGGCGTCGAGGCCCGGATTGAGCCGCAGCCGGAACGGCATGTGGAGGTCGGGGATCCGGGAAGGGCCCACCTTCTGGAACGGCACGTGCGTGAAGGCGCGCAGCCGCTCCGCCCCGGCCGCCGACAACAGGGCCCCCACATCGGTACCGCGGGTACCGATGCCGGTGGGGCCCGCGAGCGGCGAGGTGTCGAGCGCGCCCTCGTTCATGTACCGGCTGGAGCGCAGGTGCCATTCGTGGCCGCCGGACTGCCAGTCCACAAGACCTTGCGCGTACGCCGCGACCGCCGCGGCCTCGGGTGCGGTGAGGCCCTTCTCCAGGGCGAGGGCGGGTACTTCGGTGACCGCCGTGTGCTCGAACTGGTGCAGCCGTGAGGTCAGGATGTCGTTGACGGTGTCGGCGGCCTCCTGGGTCGTACAGCCGAAGAAGGTCTCAAGGACGAGCACGCCGTTGCTCAGCTCGCCCTCGTCCTGGACCTCGCGCTGGTACGAGAAGAGGTCGTTCCGCAGGTGGACGCCGTCGGCGAACGTCTCCATGAGGACGCGCAGCGGCCTGGAACCGGCGACGGCGGCGGGCACCTCGGCGGTCGCGTACTCGATGAGACCCGCCGACCAGGGGGCGCCGCCCACCTTGCGGCGCATCTCGATGTACTCCACGGGGTTGGCGATCCGCCCCTTGTCGATGTTGGAGAGCTCCCACATCGACTCGTTCAGCAGGTGCTCCGTCGACTCCGCGAAACGGCGGCGCCAGTCCTTGGACATCGCGGGCACCGTGCGCGCCCACAGGTCGGCGAGGCCCGCCTCGACGGGGTTCCGTGCCTCGGGCACGGGGGTCGAGAGGTCCATCGGCATGAAGAGGGGCAGGCGGTCCAGGTGGGCCTTGCCCGCCGACCGGTCGGGCGTGCGTTTGTACATGTCCAGGAAGTGGTCGTCGAAGAAGAACACCCACACGTACCAGTCGGTGATCAGCGACAGCGCGGGGCCGTCGCAGTCGGGGTGGGTGTACGCGCACAACAGGCCGTAGTCGTGCGCGTCGAGGTCGCTCTGCTCCCAGATGCCGGAGCCCTCCAGCATGCCCATGTCACGGGCCCACTGTGCGGAGTGGGCCCGCGCCTCCTCCAGGTGGGGGTTCAGGCGCGCGACGTACGGCATGTAGAAGTGCGGCAGTTCGAACGGCTGCGTCATGGCCCGGCCCTACCCGGGGCGTTCAACCACCATCCGCGCAGGGGCACATGATCGCACCATCGCGTGAATCGGGGGCGCGCCGCGAATGGTGGGGGCGTGCGGGGGCAGGGGGGCGGCGCGGGCCCGCCCAGTCTGCGCTGAATCACCGGTTTCCCCGCGTACGCATGACTCGCGCCTCTAGGCTGCCGTGCACGCCCCCGGAAGGAAGCACCTCCATGACCGATGCGCCGCTGCGAGCGGAGCTGCTCCTGGACCAAGAGGTCCCCGAGCACCTGCGCCGGGAGCTGGTCGCCGCGTTCGACGGGCTCGGCGCCCCGCCGGTACGGGTCCGCCGCGCCCTCGACCACCGAGGGGCTGCCGACATCCCCTGGATTGTCCTGGCGTCGCTGCCCCTGCAGGCGTTCCTCAGCGGCCTCGGGGCGGAGGCGGTCAAGGACGCGTACGCATCGTTCAGGGGTGTCGTACGCCGGACTGCGCGGCCCGCGACGCCCGCTGATCCCGGCGCCGGGCGCTGCGGGGTGCGGCCGGTCGTGCTGCAGGACGCGGCGAGCGGGCTCGACGTCGTGCTGGAGCCCGACCTGCCCGCCGAGGCGTACGAACGGCTCGTCGCGCTGGACCTGACCGGGTTCGCGGTCGGGCCCGTGCACTACGACCGGGCTCAGGGACGCTGGCGTTCGGTCCCTGACGAGGTCGTCGGCTGACCGGCCGACAGGAGGACGCGGCGGGCCGGCCGCCGCGGATCGGGGGCTGACTGTGACTGTGCGGACCGCGAGTACGGACCTGACCCGTGCCGAAGAGGCGTGCGTCGACGGGGAGGCGGCTCTGGCACGGGGCGACACCGCCGAGGCGGAGAGCCGCTTCGGCGCGGCGCTGGCGCTGGTGGCGTCGGGGGTGGTGGTGTCGGGGGTGGTGACGCCCGATGCCGGGGGCGGGCCCGCGGAGGGGGCGGCCACTGGACAGGAGGGCGCTCGCGGTGGCGCCGAGGATGGTGACCCTCCGGCGGGGGACGGTGGCGCGCGCGTCGCCGCGCGGGCCCGGACCGGTGTGGGGCGGGTGCGGCTCGCCCGTGGGGAGGGCGAGGACGCCGAGGCGGAATTCGAACGGGCACGCGCGCTGCGGCCCGTGGCGGCGGGTCCGTTGCACTGGCTGGGCTGCGCGGCGGCACACCGCGGGGACCTCGCGGCGGCCGAGCGCCACCTCAGCGCGTCCCTCGCCTGCGCCGTCCCGCACCCTCGCAGCCTCGTCCAGCGCGCCTACGTCCGGGCCCGCGCGGGCGACCGGGACTCCGCGCTGAGCGATCTGCGCGCCGCGACCCGGGCCGGGCAGCTGGACGACGAGGCCCGCTGGGTCCTCGCGTCCCTGTCGGACCGCCCCGCGCGCGAGGTGGCCCTGCGGCTGCGCCGGGCGGCGCTCACCGCGCTGACGGATTCCGGTGGCCTGCTTGGAGGAAGGGGTGGGCGACAGGGTCCGGTGGGGCGGGAGCCGGGCCGCCCTGGATGGGAGCCGGGCCGCCCTGGATGGGAACCGGGCCGCCCTGGATGGGAGCCGGGCCGTTCTGGATGGGAGCGGGCCGGGGAGCTGATTGAAGCGGCGTGGCGTCTTGAAGTGGGTTCTGCGGGCGGTGACCTGCGGCGGGCCGAGGGTGGGGAGGTGTGCGGTGCCTCCCCGGGGGCCGGGGGTGGGGAGTCGAGCGGCAGCCCTCGCGGCGCTGCGGGCGCGGAGTCGCGCGGCGCCTCTCGTGAGATCGGGCCCGGAGGGGGCGTAGGCGCCGAGCGGGCGGTGGACACCGGCCGGGGGGACGGAGACGCGCCGCCCGCCGTCGACGCCGTGGAGCCGGTCGGCACCGCAGGTGCGGCGGAAGCCCGGCAACCAGGCGGCCCCGCGCGGCAGCCGGAAGCCCGGCCAGGGGCCGACGCGCCACGAGGGAGCGAACCCGCACAACCGGCCAACGCCCCACACCCGACCCCAGCCCCACACCCGACCCCAGACCCACAACCGGCCAACGCCCCACAGCCGACCCCAGACCCACGACCACCCCAAGCCACCCCACAAGCCACCTCCCAGCCCACCACCACCCACCACACCCCCGCCCGGCCCTACGCCCCCCTGCACGCCGTAGCCCTGCTGCACAGTCGACGGCGTGCCGTTGCCGTCTCCCTGCTCGGGCAAGCCGTACAGCACGACCCCACCGATCACCGAACCACCCACGCTCTTGCCCTTGCCCTCCTCAACTCTCCCTCACAGGGCAGCAGTTCATCCTGGGAGTCATGTGTCGGCGCCTGGGCCTCGCTCCTGCACGACGACCGGTTCTGGGAGCACGTGCTCGGTGCCGCCGCCCGGCGGTACGGCGTCACCGTGGACGCCGGTCTCGTGCCCGTCCTGCGCGCCGGGCTGCACGAGGTGCTGGTGCGCCGCATGCCGGGTGACGACGACGCCGGGACGCGCGTCGCGCCGGGGCCGCTGCTCCAGCGCGAGGCCGACGCCGCGAAACTGCTCGCGGCCGTCGGCGGTTTCCCGTCCGCCGGTCGCGGCGGTGCGCCGCTGGTGTGCGGGCCGCTGCGCATCGCGGAGTTGGGCAAGTCCGCGGAGTTCGGCGCCTTCGCGGCGGCACAGGACGCGGCGGACCCGGTGAACCCGGTGAACCCGGTGAACCCCACGAAACCTACGAACCCCACGAACCCGGCGTACGCCACGGATACGGCGCACCCGCCCGCCACCGCGCCCTCCCCCGCCGCCCTCACCTACGCCTTCTCCGAACTCGGCTTCGCCCAGATCCTGTTGGGACTCGACAAGCCCGCCGACGCCCTCGCTGCCCTCGGCGAGCTCCGCTGCCCCGACTGCCGGGCGCGCGGCGGCCCCGGGGCGGCCGCCGTGTGCGAACCGGGTTGCGCGCGTTTCGACGAGTTGAACCCCGGCTACGCCGGACTCCCCCACAAACACCGCAGGCTCTCCCTCGACGCGCGCGGCCTCGCCTTGGAGGCGCGCCTCCGCATGGGCCGCGCCGCGCTGATCGCCGCCCGGCCGGACTTCGCGGCGGCCGCCACGTACTGGCGCCGCGCACTGGTGCACAGCAGGGAGATCGACCGGTACCGCGAGACCCAGTCCGCCATCGTCGGCATGGCACTCGGCGCGGCGCGCGCGGCGCACCGCGAAGGCCGGCTCAGCCACGCCGTGGCCACCCTCGACGCGACCCGCTCCGTCATCGGCGCCAACGAACGGGCTCGCCTGGAAGGCCAGTTGGCCCGCGTCCTCGCCGACCGCGGGATCTCCGTGGCCAACGACGGAGAGGCGTCGTTCGACCAGCCCGCCGCGGACCTGCGCCGCTCCGTCGCCTTCAACCCGCACCTCCTGCGCGCCCAGGTCAGCCTCGGCATCGTGCTCCGCTCCCTCGCCGCGACCCGCTGGACCTCCGGCAGCCTGTCGGGCGCGCGGACGACCCTGCGCGAGGCCATCGACCAACTGACCGCCGCCCTCGCCCACTTCCCCGACGACCCCGACCTCGAGGAGCAGCGGGAAGCCGCGGTCGCCGACCTCAACCACGTCATGTGGCAGCCCGACGAGAGCGAGCAGTGAGGCCGTGCTCGCCTACGAGGAACTGCGCATCCGGGTCCGCCGCGTCGGCGCGGCCCGCTATCTGCTGGCCGCCAACGGCCCGGCGTGCGGAGCCGAGGTGATCGCGGTCGGCGCTGAGCCCGCGGCGTTCCGTGAGCAGTGGGACCGGCTGATCACGGCGGAGCTCGGGCTCGGCCCGATGGGCGAGCAGCACACCGTGCCCCAGCTGCGGGATCTGGGACGCGGCGTGTTCCGGCTGCTGTTCGGGGGCGACGACGGGGAACCGGCGACGAAGGACGCCGCCGAGGGGGGCGGCACACGGGGAGAGGGACTGGGACGTGGAGAGGACGCGGACGCGGACGCGGACAAGCAAGGCGCCCGGGTCGGCGCGTGCGTCGAGGCCGCGTTCGACCGCGCCCAGCGGATGCGTCCGGCGCGCGGGCTGCGGATCCGCTTCGATCTGCCGCCCGAACTGCGCGACCTCCCCCTGGAGACGCTGTGCGCGCCGCCCGGCAGCCCGCAGCAGACGCTCGCACTCAACCACGGCTATTCGCTTGCCCGTTCGCTCCCCGGAGGGTCGCTGGGGCAGCGGCTGCCGGAAGCCGCCGACGAGCCCAGTGTGATCCGCCTCCTGGTGGCCTGCGCGTCACCCCGCGGCCTTGCCCCGTTGCGGGTAGCCGAAGAAGTGGCCGCGCTCCGCCAGGACCTTCCCGAAGTGGCCGTACAACTCACGGTGTTGGAGCGGACGACACGGGCACGTCTCGACGCGGCGCTCGGCACGCACTCCGAGCTGCCGACAGCCGTGCTGCTGATCGCGCACGGGTCGTACGACGAGGAGATCGGCAAGGGCGTGGTGGCGCTTGAGACGGGGAGCGGTGGCGTCGACCGGGTGCCCGCGGATCTGCTCAGCGCGACTCTGCTGAACGCACGGAGGCTCAGGCTCGTAGTGCTCAACCTCTGCTCCGGGGCGGACAGTTCGCACCTGGAGCCGTTCTCCGGGATCGCGCAGGCCCTGATCGGTGGCGGTGTGCCCGCCGTGGTGGCGATGCGGGGGCGGGTCAGTGACGTGTCGGCGGGCGCGTTCAGCCCCGAGCTGCTGAAGGGCATCGCGGCCAACAAGAGCGTCGACGAGGCGATGGCCGCCGCGCGGCTGCGCATCTACCACCAGCCGGAGCACACGGCCGTGGAGTGGGCGACGCCCGCGCTGTTCCTGCACGAGGGGTGCAGGCAGGGCTGGTTGTTCAAGGCGCGCGAGGTGCGGGACGACGAGTTCGGGGCGGGCGCGGTGGCGGATCCGCTGCGGGAGGGCGCGGACGCGCTGCGGACCTTCCAGAGCCCCGTCGGCCACGTCGGCTCTGCCGTCCTGATCGGCGCGGCCCGCTTCCAGCGCGACCTCGGGCACTGGGAGCAGGTGCAGGGGATCCTGCGGACGCCGACCCAGATCTACGCCGATGAGCAGCGGTACATGCGGGCCGAGGCGGCCTTCGAGCAGGCCTGGCCGGAGCTGGAGAAGCTGTGCGGGCTGCTCGCCGGGGAGCGTGACGCGGCGGGCGCGCGGGCACAGCTCGCCGTGGTGCGGTCGCGGCTGCCGGGCCCGGCGGCCGAGGCGCTCGCGTCGGAGGTCGAGGGGCTGAGCAGGGTCGCCGCGCTCGTCGAGGAGGCGCGGGCCGCCGAGGCGGTGGCCGACTGGACGACGGCCATCGGCCGTTACGAGGAGGTGCTCGCCGCCAGGCCCGGCGGGCTGCGGGACGTGTCCGAGCGGCTCGCGGTGGCGCGCGACGAGCTGCATGTGGCGCGGACGTGCGAGTCCGCGGAGCGGGCGCGGCGGGCGGGCGACTGGGGCACGGCAGCCCGGGCGTACGCCGCCGTCCTCGCGCTGCGCCCCGGCCACGGTACGGCGAAGGCCTGGGGCACCTATGTGGGCGGGCGGGCCGCCGAGGCGAGTGGGGACTGGCGGGCCGCGGAGTCCGCGTACGCCGCCTGCGCCGAGCTCGACGACGCGGTGGCCCGGGGGGCGTACGCGCGGGGGCGGGTGGCCGCGGAGGCCGGGGCGTGGGCCGCGGCGCGGGACGCCTTCGCGCAGGCCGGACCCGGCTGCCGTGCGTGGCAGGGGTACGCCGCGGGGCGGGCGGCCGAGGCGGCGGAGCTGTGGGGCGCGGCGGCGGAGGACTACGCGGTGGCCGACGGCTTCCTGGACAGTGCGGTACGCCTCTTGTACGCGCGCGGCCGGTGCGCGGCCGAGGCGGGCCGCTTCACCGAGGCGCTGACGGATCTGGCGGCGGCGGCCGAGCGGGACTGGGACACCGAACCGTTCCTCGGCGATCTGCGGTACCGCGTGTACGGGGTGGCGCGGGCCGCCGTGGAAGCGGGCGACTGGCCGACGGCGCTCACTCAACTGGCCCCGCTGCCGGAGGACTTCCGGCAGGCGCGGGCTCTGAGGCGTTACTCGGAGGGCCAGTTGGCGGCTGTCGCGGGTGACTGGAGCGCGGCGGCGGAGGCGTTCGGGGAGTGCGGGGTGGCGGCCGGGTGCGCCGTCGCGGGTGACACCGGGCCCCCGAGGAGCGAGGGGAACGGGCTTCGGCCCGGGGACGGCGGGGGCGGGGCGCGGGCAGAGGTGGGCGTTGCGGCGCCGGGCGGGGAGCGGGTGCGGGGCGGACCCGACGCGGTCGGCGCCTCGGCAGGCAACGGTGGACCACCGGACCACGGCCGCGCGCCGCGCGGCCCCGCCGTACCCGGCGCGCGAACACCGGACCCCGCCGGGCAACGGAGGCCGGACGCACCGGGAACACCCCGTGCGACCACCGAGAACGGCATGCCGCCCGACGAAGAGCACGCCTCATACCGACCGGACGCACCCCACCCGCAAACGCAGAACGGCGGACCACCCGACCACGAACGCGCGCCGCGCGGCCCCGCCGTACCCGGCGCGCGAGCAGCGGCCGACAGAGCGGCGGTCGCAACAGACGGTGCCCCGAACCGCGGCCGGGCCCCGGATGCGCCCAGCGGTCCGCCGGACCACGTGCCCGCCGACGCCGGTGACCTGTGCGCGTACTCCCGCGCGCGTCTGTGTCAGGCCGAGCAGCGGTGGGACGGCGCGCACGCACTGTTCGCCGGACTGCCGTCCGAGCTGCTCGACGTGGCCGACCAGGTGCTGTACTCCCGCGGGCGGGCCGCCGACGCGCGAGGCGAGTGGAACGGCGTCATCGACGGTTTCGGGCGGCTGCCCGACACGTACGCGGACGGCGAGGTGGGCGTCCGGCGCCTGTACGCACGCGCGCGCGTGGCCGCCGATCTGCGCGGCGACTGGGCGGCGGTCCTCAGCCTCCTCACCGGCGTACCCGACGCGGCCCGCGAGGGCGCGGTGGCCGCGCTCCGCCGCAAGGCCGAGGGCCGCCGGGCGGAGGAGAACGGCGACTGGGCGGCGGCGTGCGAGATCCACGGCCGCGCCTTCCCGTGCGGCCCGCCGGAACCTGCCGCCGCGACGCCGGATGCCACGACCCCGGACGGCCCCCACTCCGGGTCCGGCGCGGTATCCGCAGGAGCCGAAGCCCCCAGCACCCCCTCAACCGAAACCCCCGACCCCGAACCCCTCCACCTCTACCTCTACGCCCTCGCCCGCACCCACGAGCTGGCCGGGGAGTGGCGGGACGCGGTGCGGGTCTACGGGGCGATGGACGACGGCTGGGCCGATGTCGGTGTCCGGCTGCGGTACGTGCGGGCGCGGCTCGACGAGGAGGAGGCCGGGGACGGCGCGGCGTGGCAGCGTGTCGCCGACGCCTACGCGGCGCTGGAGGGGGACGGCGTGCCGGGCGTGGACGTCGCCGCGCGGGGGCGGTACGCGCGCGTGCGGGCCGCCGAGGCCGACGCGGACTGGGCCGGTGTGGCCGCCGAGGCCGACGCCCTGGGGACGCACCGTGACGCGCCCGCCGTGGCGGCGTACGCACGCGGCCGTCTCGCCGACGCGCACCAGGAGTGGCAGCGGGCCGCCGACGCCTTCCGGCAGTGTCCGGGGCACCGGGACGCCGACGCCCATCTGGCGTACGCGGAGGGGCGGTTGCTGGAGGCGGCCGGGCGGTGGAGCGCCGCTGTCGCCGCGTACGAGAGGGCGGGCGGCGCGCTCGACCGGGCCGACGTGCGGTGCCGCAGGCTGCGGCGGCTGATCGGTCTGCTGCCCTGGGCGGACGGGTTGACCGGCGCTCCGCTGGTCGCCGATCCCTTCGCCGTACGGGACCAGACATTCCCCTACCTCGCCCTGCGGGACGCGGGTGTCGACCCCGGCGCCTCCATGGACGCGGTCAAGAACGCCTCGTACGCCCTGCTCGAACGCGGCGCCATGTCGTGGCACGAGCGCGTCGCCCTGGAGCGGCTGCGGCTGCCGGGGCGGCGCCTCCAGCTCGACGCCCTGCTCTACCGCTGGCACTCCCCCGACGCGCTGCGCGCCGCACTCGCCGAGCTGTCGCCGGACGAGGACCCCGGCCTCCTCGACGCGCTGTGCGAACGCTCCCCGCAGGACGCGCCGTTGCTGCTGCTCCTCGCCCGGGACCGGGAGGCGGCCGCCGCCGAGTGGGAGCGGCGGCTCAGGGAGGCGCCCGGCGACATGGCCGTGCTGCACGGGCTCGCCGCCGCCCGGCTGTGGCAGGCGCAGGAGCTGGAGCAGAGCGGGGCGTGGGAGCACGCGGTACGGGCCTGGGAGTCGGCGCTCGCGTACTGGGCGACGCTGCTCAGCGACGACGAGTACTGGGACGGCTGGCGCGCCGAACGCGCCGCCGCCTACCGGCGCGATCTGACCCACGACGACATGGCGTCCCTGCGCTGGGAGCTCAGCCAGCACCTCTTCAGTCTCATGTCGGCGTACGAGCAGCGGCACACCGAGCAGGACCGGCCCCAACAGGCCGCCTCCTACCAGGCGTTGGCGGCGCTCCTGGAGTCCGAGCTGGGCGGCGCGCGCGTCCTCAAGGACGTGGGCGGCCTGCCGTCCGTGCCGGGCGCGGGCGCCACGCTGGCCTGCGGGCCGCGTTACCTGCGGCTGCTCGCCCTTCAGGAGCCGCTCGCCGAGCTCGCCGCGGGCCTGGACGCGGCGGCGCAGCAGGGCAAGGAGCCCGGCGAGTATCCGGTACGCGAACTGCGCTGGGCGTTCTCGGAGTTGGCCCAAAGCTTCGCCCTCTCCGAAGTACGCAAGTTCGAGGCCGCGCTGCGCTCCCTGCCCGCCTTCCGCACCCTGATCACGCTGCCGGACGACTGCGCGGGACCCGCCTCGCGGGCGGAGCACACCGGGGAGTGCCACCACTGCCGGGACTTCCTGCGGCGCAACCCCGCCTACGTCCGCCTCCCCCGGCGCCACGCGCGCCTTCTCCAGGACGGTGTCGAGCTCGCCGTGCACGTCCGCCTTGCACTCGCAAGGACGGCGCTGACCCGCGGCGACGGCGGCCTCGACGAGGCGCTGACGCAGTGGCAGGAGCTGGTACGGGTCTCCCGCAACGCCGGGATGCAGGCCCGCTCGAAGAAGGCCGTGATCCGCACCGTGCTCGGCCGCGTGGAGGCGCTCACCGACGAGGAGGGCCTCCAGCTCGGCCCCAGCCTGGACGAGGCGGTCACGCTCGTCGAGTCGGTCGTCGCCGCCCTGCACCCGCTCGACCGCGAGCTGCTGAGCCAACTGCACGCGAAACTGTCGGCGTTGCTGTCCATGCGCGGCGTGTGGCGCGGTTACACGCGCACCAAGCACGGCATGCGCTCCGACATGCCGGGCGCCGAGGCCGACCTGCGCCGGGCCCTCGCCCTGAACCCGGAGTCGAGCCACGCCCGCGACAATCTCGCGCGGGCCCTCGTCTTCACCCTCGACGAGCGGACGTACGAGGTGCCCGGGCGGCTGAAGCTGCTCCACGAAGCGCTCGGCCTCCTCGACGTGGGCCTGGGGCAGGCGCTGACGCACCGCTACCGCGAGACGCTCGGCGAGGCCCTCGACGAGATGGAGAAGCTCCTCACCCGGCATCTCGGCGTCGAGGGCATGGGCGACCTGATCCGCAGCGACGGACAGGAGACCCCGCCCGGCGACGACGAACTGCCCGCGTGGGCGGCCGAGTTGACCGGCAGGGCGGAGCGGGCGCTGCTCGGCGGCGACATCCTGTGGGCCCTGCACCACCTGATCCGCGCCACCCGCGCGGAGCCCACCGACAGCCGGATCAGACAGGCCCTGCTCGGCGCGGCGCAACGCTGGCTCGCCGAACTCGCCATCGGGACCGAGGCAGTGACCGGAGCACACGAGAACGAAGAAGGAGGCAGCGTCGCGTGATCGAGGACCCTTCCGGGGGACCCACCCCCTACGAAGTGCTCGCCCCGGCGGGCGTCACCCCCTGGACGTCCCACAAGGACATGCAGGACGTGTCCTTCGAGCTGCTGGCCCGGCATCTGATGACGCCCGTCACCCAGCAGGCGTGGGACGAGCTGCGCGGCGTGCGCCGCAGGCTGCTCAACGACCTGCTCATGTACGACGTGGACCTGGCGGCCGAACTGCCGCCGGCAGCCGCGGACGTCGATCGCGCGCTGGCCGCCGAGCCCCCTTCGCGGGCCCCGGCGCAGGACCCGTCCGGCCCCCTCCCCGAAGCCACCGCACGCCTCCTCGACGACCTGATCCGGTTCGATGTCTGACCCGGCGGCCCGGCTCGCCTACGAGCAGTACGAGCACGCCCGCGCGCTGGCCGCCCGCGACGCCGCCCACCGGGCGCTCACCGAACGGCTGTTGCTGCGCTGCGCCGACGTCCTGGACTCCTTCGACCGGCTCCTCGCCGACGGCGCGGCGAGCGATGTGGAGACGTATCGCGGAAGCATGGCACTGATCGCCGGGCAGTTGGAGAGGGACTTGGCCGAGGAGGGGCTCGAACGCGTCGGGCACGTCGGGGAGCGGGCCGAACCCGCCACGCACCACATCGCCGACGTGCGCCCCGCGCCGCCCGGCACGGACGGCGACGAGGTCCTGGAGGTCGTGCGGCGCGGGTATCGGTACCGGGGGCAAGTGCTGCGCGCCGCCCGGGTGGTCGTCGCCGTCGACGGCGGCACGGAGCAAGGGACGGAACGGGAATGAAGGCCATCGGCATCGACCTCGGCACCACCAACAGCGCGGTCGCCGCCCACGACCCGCACCGCGCGGGCATCGCGGTGCTGACCAACAGCAAGGGCGAGCGGCTGACACCGTCCGTCGTCGGCCTCGTGCACCGCGAAGGCAAGGACCAGCCGCTGGTCGGCGAGGACGCGCTGAACTGGGCGGTCAGGCAGCCCAAGGAGACCGTCGTCTCGGTGAAGCGCCTGATGGGCCGCGACCTCGCCGACACGCCGGTGGTGCAGGCGCGCGACCGGATGAGTTACGACATCGTGGCGGGCCCCGACGACGACCCGCGCGCGTACGTGCTGCTCGGCGGGCGTGCCCGCACTCCCGCGGAGATTTCGAGCGTGATCCTGGACAAGCTGGTCAGGGACGCCTCGCGGGTGCTCGGCGAACCCGTGACGCACGCCGTGATCACGGTGCCCGCCTACTTCAGGGACGCGCAGCGCGCCGCCACGCGCGAGGCCGCGGAGAAGGCGGGCCTGGTGGTGAAGAAGATCGTCGACGAGCCGACGGCTGCCGCGGTCGCCTTCGGCCTGCACAAGCCGGGCGGCGAGCGCAGCCGGGTGCTCGTCTACGACCTGGGCGGCGGCACCTTCGACATCTCGATCCTGAACACGGTCAAGGACAAGGAGGGCAGAAGCCAGTTCCAGGTCCTGCGGGCGGCCGGGGACATCTGGCTGGGCGGGGACGACTTCGACCTGGCGATCGTGGAGCGGATCATCACGTGGATGCGGGAGGAGCACCACGTGGACCCGGCCGGCGACAAGGCGTTCCTGTTCCAGGCGAAGAAGGCCGCCGAGCGCGCGAAGCGGGAGCTGAACGACCTGCCCGAGACGTACATCGTGATCCCGGCCGCGTACCGCAGCGAGAACGGCGTCCTTGACGTCGAGATGAAGCTGACGCGCGGCGAGTTCCAGGCGATGATCGCGCCTCTGGTCTCGCGGACCATGAGCCTGGTGCAGGAGTCCCTGGCCCGCTACGAACTCTCCACGGACGACATCTCCGACGTGCTCCTGGTGGGCGGCGGCACCCTCACGCGGCCCGTGTACGAGGCGGTCGAGGCGTTCTTCGGCGCGGGCAAGGTCCGCAGGAACATCAACCCCATGGAGTGTGTCGCGTTCGGCGCGGGGGTGCTCGCGGAGACGCTGAGCGGCGTCGAGTGCTCGGATCCGGAGTGCGCCAAGGTCAACGAGTACGGGGCGGAGGCCTGCACGGCCTGTGGCCGCAGCCTGGCCGACGGGCGCTCCAAGGGCAGGACAGGGCTGTACGAGTCGACGCCGATGGCGATGGGCATCGCCGCGATCAAGGGCAGCCAGCGCGACGTGTTCGTCGAGATCATCGAGGCGGGCTCGCCCTATCCGCTCTCCGAGCCCCGCAGGCGGACGTTCCACGCGACGGACAGCCGCCGCATCCGGGTGCCGGTCTACGAGGGCGACAGCAAGGTGGCGAGCGAGAACCACGAGCAGGGCGTGGTCGAGTTCGAGCTGCCGCAGGAGATCGAGATCAACCGCCAGGTGGACGTCTCCTTCAACTACTCGGAGGACCGGATCATCACGGTGAGGATCTCCGTGCGCGGCACGGACATGACCCTGGAGGCCACCCCCAACCGGGAGAAGCCGCGCACCCCGCCCCCGGAACCGGTCGAGGAGCTGGACAGCGCGGTGCTGCGCGAGCAGCTCGGCTACGCGGAGCGGGAGGCCGACCACTTCATGAGGCGGTACGGGCCCTACATCGAGCCGGTGCAGGCGATGAAGGTGCGCCGCGACATCGAGCAGGCGCAGCGGGCGGCGGCGATGGGCGACAGCGGCGAGTACAAGCGGCTGACCGAGCTGCTGCTCGACGACATGTACCGGCAGTGCGGCCTGGCGAGCCAGTTCCGGCAGGCGGAGCTCGCCTCGGAGGGCGCGCCGCCCGACACGGTCCGGCAGATCAACGAGGCGGTCGAGTACGTCAAACAGGCCCACCGGCAGGGCAACCGGGTGCAGACCGCCCAGCAGGCCCGCAACCTCGTGAACCTGGTGGCGGTCGCCCAGTCCGAACGGGCCGTGCCGACGCTGCCCGACAGGCCCGACTACGAGGGCATCCTGCGGTTCTCCGAAGATGCGGCGGGCGGATGACGCAGACCCGGCAGGACGGCCGGACCGTGCTGGGGGCGGCGCCCGTCAGCCTCGGCATCGACTTCGGCGCCACGGGCATCCGCGCGCTCCACGCGCTGCCGGACCGGCCGGGGCGGCGCCTGGCGCCGGAGTGGGGCGACGGGCCGTGGCTGCTGTGCGAGCCGGCCGAGGTGGGCGAACTGCCGGTGACGTTCCCGAGCCTCAAGAGCCGTCTCGGCAGCGGGCGTCCTGTGCACCTCGGCGGAAAGCCGGTCGACGCGGACCGGATCGTGGCGCGCCTGCTGCGGTCGGTGCGGGAGCGCGTGGAGGCGGCCGCGCCGGGGCGCGTGACCCAGACGGTGATCAGCGTGCCCGCGCACTTCGGTTCGGCGCAGCGGGCGGCGCTGCGGGACGCGGCGCACGGGGCGGGCCTCGAACCCACGCGGCTGATCAGCGACTCCATGGCCGCGGTGATCGGCCACATGACGGAGCGGGACAGCGGCACGTGCCTGGTCTACGGCATGGGGTACGAGGGGTTCGAGCTGGGCCTGATCCGCAGTGTGCGCGGGCACTTCCGCTCGCTCGGCTACGAGGGCGGGGCGACGTCGGGGGGGCGCGCGTTCGACGCGGAGACGCTGTCGTCGGCGGTCCGGCTGCTGCGCAGGAACCGGGGCGCGGGCTCGGTCACCGGGGTGGACGCGTCGGTGTGGCAGGACTTGCGCGCGCGGGGGCAGGAGGCGCGGGAGGCGCTCGGGGCGCCGGGCGGCCCCTCGGCGGCGGTGCTCGACCTGGAGCTCGGCGGCGGGCCCGCGCTGTGGGTACGGTTCGCGCGGCCCGATCTCGACACGTATCTGGAGCGCCATGTGGGCCGCACCCTGGACCGGGCGCAGGCGCTGCTCGACCAGTCGGGCATGACGTCGTCGGACGTCGACACGCTGCTGCTCGTGGGGGGCAACACCCTGATGGAGCAGGTCCGTTCGCGTCTTGCCGGGCTCGGCAGGCGGAGCGTGCAGGCGCCGCCCGAACTGCTCGCGCTCGGCGCGCTGAAACACGCGGTGCGGCTGGCGGGCGGCGCGGCCTCCTCCGGTCCCGCCGCCCTGGAGGAGGGCCCGCTGGAGCCGGACGCGTCGGCCCACGACACCCTCTCCGACGCCCCGCCGCTCACGGCGACGCTGGTGGTCGGGGAGGAGCGGGAGCCGGGGGGCGTACGGGGCGGGGACCGGGTGGAGACGGGTGTACGGGAGGGGGGCGCCGCGCGTGATCCGCGTGTCGACGCCGGCATGGGTCCCGTACGGGACCCACGGGTCGCGCACGACGGCGCCGGGGTCCGCGACGTGGAGCGGGCGCGGTGGCTCGTCCGGGAGGGGCGGCAGGGGGAGGCCGCGACGCTTCTGCGCGACGTCATCGCCGAGGCCACGGAACTCCTCGACGCCCTGGACCGCCCCGCGCCCCCGCCCGACCACCCACCGTCCGGCCACGCCCCGCCCGGTCCCCTGACGACGGGAACCGTCCCGCCCCAGCAGGACGGTCCCGCCACCGC
The DNA here is from genome assembly GCF_056433985.1 of Streptomyces sp. NPDC044106. Lineage (NCBI taxonomy): Bacteria > Bacillati > Actinomycetota > Actinomycetes > Kitasatosporales > Streptomycetaceae > Streptomyces > Streptomyces sp. NPDC044106. The sequence continues at coordinate 472,134 of NZ_JBWKFZ010000005.1, read as the reverse complement.
ACCGGCCCTCGACCCCGCCTCGCTGCACCGGCTCGCCCGCGCGCAGACCCTGCTCTCCCTCGGCCGGTACGAGCACGCCGTGCAGGCCGCGCACCGCGCCTGGCAGGATGCGGCGACGCGGCCGACGGGGGCCGACATGCTGGACGCGATGATCGACGTGCACTGTGCGGCCGCGATGGCCGACATGGCGCCCGAGCACTTCGCCGACGCCGAGCGGTGGCTCAACTGCGCGTACAACCACGATCCGACGAACGTACGAGTGCGCGGCCTCCTCGCCGAGCGCACCTTCCGGCATGCCGTGGAACTCGACCGGCGCGGGGAGCGGGATGAGGCGATTGAGACCTTGCGGAAGTGCCTGACATGGGACCCTGAACACGTCGACGCGGAAACGCTGTTGCGGCGACTGAACCGCGACGGCAGGAACCGCCGCGGCAGGGGGGACGTCCTCGGGCAGAGGCCCCTCGATCCGCCCCCGTAGGCACCCCGCGACAAAGCCCGGGGACGCGTCCCGCAAAGCCAGGGAGGGAACCGCTTGACGCCCGCACAACTGCTCGACAAGGCCCTGATCGTCAAGGAGCTGCGGCGCCTCGCGGGCCTGCCCGCGCTGGCGCCGCGCTCCGCCGAACTGACCGTCCTCCACCAGGACCTCGCCGGGTCCAACCAGCTCGACCGGTGGGCGGAGATCGACCTCGTCCGGGCCTACGTACGCCCCGAGAGCGTCCGGGCGGCCACCGGCCGGGCGCCGGGACGGCACGACCGGCTCCTCGAGGCGGCTCTCGGGGTGCTGGTCTTCGTGCCGCTCCTGATCACCTGGTTCGGCCTGCGGGAGGCCGTGCGCGCGTACGGGGAGCTCGCCAAGGACGATCCCAAGGAATCGACGCGCCCCTTCCTGCAACTGTGGCAGTCGGGTTTCGGAGGGCATCTGTCGGCGTTCGGGCGCTTCGAGAACGTCGCGCTGATGGCGGTCGTCCTGATCGCCCTGCTCGTCGCGCTGTCCGTGTGGCACGGGCGCGTACGGGTACGCACCGAACGCCACGAGGAGACACAGGACGCGGACGAGGACCGGCTCCTCGCGGAGCTCGCGTCGGTGCTCACCCGCACCCAGATGCTGCTCGCCCCGCACCGCGCCGCCTCCCCGCAGCAGTTCACCGCGCAGCTCACGAAGGCCGCGCAGACGATGCAGCTGGTGACCCACAAGGCGGAGCAGAGCCACAAGGCGCTCAACGACGCCACGACCTGCGTGGGTCAGGCCGTCAACGCGCTCAGCCAGGCGACGCGGGCCCTCACGACGGAGGTGCCGAAGCTCGGTGACGCGGCCCACCGCATCGACACCTCCCTGCGCGTCGGCACGACGGAGACCGTCAAGGCGGGCCGGGCCAACGCGGACGCGGCCCGCGGGATCGCCGATCACGTCAAGTCGGCGGGCAACACCGTCGAGGCCTCGCTCAAGGCCCTCATCGCGGCCCAGCAGTCGCTCGTCGTGAAGTCCGAGTCGGTGGCGAGGGCGACCGAACTGGCGTCGCAGGCCCTGGTGTCGAGCACCGGCCGCACCGGCGAGGCGGTGGAGGGCATGCGCGAGGCCACGGAGCGGTGGGACGCGGCCGCGGCCCACTGGCAGGACGCCGCGGCCCGTCTCGACGCCCGCATGGACGCGCTGGCGGGCGCGCTCGCCCCGAACGGGAACGGGGCTTACGGGACGAACGGCGGTACGCACGGGTACGCGTACAGCAGCCGCCTTCCCGATGGCAGGGCCGCCAACGGGGGCCCGAACGAGGGGAGTTCCGTCCCCGGGCCGAGCCGCCCCGTCGACCCGCCGGTGGATCCCGCACCCGACACCCCGCTCGATACCCCGCTCGATCCGCCGACGACCCGGCTGCCGCCACCCGCTCCGAGGGGCGGAGGCGCCGCGTGAGCCGAGGCCGGCGTCTGCGGCGGCGCGGCGGACGGCTCGGGATCGTCGTGCTCGCGGGGTGGCTCTTCGCCGATCTGCTGCTCGTGCTCGCACTGGTGTCGATGGGCGACCGCCCGGACCCGAGGGCCGACGACCGCCACGACAAGCCCACGCCGTCGAAGAGCGGTCCGCCCACCCCCACCCCGGTCGGGCCGCGCTCCGTGGACCGCCACCCGCAGGAGTTCGAGGTGGCGGGCGACGACAAGGGCGACATCGTCGAGCAGATCTCGAAGGACACCCGCAAGTGGCCGGGCCGCGAGGCGGCGCTCGTCCTCACCTTCGGCGGCAGCCCGAACGGCAACGCCTACGCCCACCGCGTCAACGGCCTGCTCGGCAGGGCCCGCCCCGAGATGTTCACCAGGAAGACGGCCACTGACGACTACCACAGCCTCGGCAGGCCCGCGGAGACCGCCGTGGTCCGTGTGTACTTCTACACGGCCCCGGGCGACTGAGCCATGGCGGTCCTGCGCCCCGGCGAAGACCCGGGAACGCGCGGCGCCCACGTGCCGCCGCCCGTCCTGCCCCGCTGCCCCGGCATGCGCGGGTATACCCAACTCCACGAAGCGCTACGGCAGTTGCGCTTCCGACACGCGGCGGACGTGCTGCGCGCGCCGGCCCCCGCCCCCGCCCACGACTCCGTCTTCGGGACGCTGCCGAGGGCCACCACGGACGACGGCTTCCGGATCCTCGACGGGCTCTGGTTCCCGGGCCGCGGCGGCATCTGGCACCGCGTCGACCTCGCGTTCGTCCGGCGGGCGCGCGGTCAGTGGCTGTCCTCGTCGGACCCGCGCGCCGACACGGCGGCGGCCCTGGTGGACACGCTGGAGACCCTGGTGCGGGACGACGCGATGGGGCTGCGGCGCCTGGTCCTGTGGGAGCTCTGCTGTCTGCTCAGGGACGGCGGCGAACGGCCCGGCGAGGCCGAGGCCACCGCCCTCGGCGTGCACCGCGCCGACGCGGGCCCGCTCGCCGCCGCCGTCGCCGCGGGCTTCCCCGTGAACGGCCCGGCCCGGCACGCCGCCGAGACCCTCAACGACATCTGGCCCGGGGTGCGGCTGCGCGAGGCCGAGCGGACCATGGCCCGGCTGCCGCGCGCCTCGGAGTACCCGGACGGGCCGGACGACCACCGCCTCGCCGCACTCGTCGACGCCGTCCGCGCGCGGTCCGCCGAGGTCACCCGGCTCACCGCGGAGGGCGCCGCGGCCGAGGCCACCGGCGCGCCGCGCACCGCCACCGGCGCCTGGCTCGCCGCGCTCCGCCTGGCCGCGGACGACCCGGACGCCCGGACGGGCCTGCTGCGGGCGGCCACCCTGCTCGCCGACAGCTCCCAGGCCCCGCCGGGTTCGGCGGTGGCGGCCGTGGCCGAGGAGCGTGCCGTACGCCTGGCCTGGTGCGCGCCGCCGCGCCGCGCGGACGGCGTCTCGTACCGCGTCCTGCGCTTCCCCGACGGCGCCCCGCACCTGGCGGCCGAGACGGTCGCGGCAGGGAGCGACCTCGGCGCCGTCGACGCGGACGCGCCCGTCGGCCGCTCCCTCCGGTACGCCGTAGTCCCGCTGCGCCGGGGCCGCGTCGCCGGCGTCCCGCGCGTCAGTGCCCCCGTGCTGCTCACCCCGGTCGTCACGGAACTGCGCGGCACCGTCGTGCCCGGCGGGGTGCGGCTGAGCTGGCGGCCCGATCCTGCGGCGGCCGAGGTGCGGGTGACCCGGTCGGGCACCCGGGAGGACACCGACGGCTGGGGCGGGTCCTCGCTCGTACGGGTGGACTGCGAGCTCGACCGGCTGCTCGACGTGCCGCTGGCGCCGGGAACGTACACGTACGAGGTGCGCTGCGGCTACCGCGACCCGGACGGCGACCTGGTGTGGTCCCGCGGGGTGACGGTCGCCGCCCGCGCCGAGCGGTGGCCCTCGCCGGTGGAGGAGCTCACCGTGCGCCGGCACGCGGACGGCGGGCGGGTCACCATCGCGTGGCGGCCCCCGCAGCTCGGCGACGGCCTGCTCCTGCCGTGGACCGGGAGCCCGGTCGCACCGGGCACGGACGTCTCCGGGCTCGTCGGCCGGGCGGACCGGATCCCGGCGACCGCGTCGGGCACCGAAGCGTGCGCCGAGCTGCTGCCGCCGCCCCGGCAGCGGGTCCGGGTGACGGCGGTGAGCGTCCTCGGCGAGCGGGCCGTCTCCGGACCGAGCGTCGTCATCGAACACCCGGCGGCCATCGGCCGTCTGACGGTACGTCGGGTTGCCGACGACCGGGCCGAGCTGTACTTCGACTGGCCGGAGCCCGCCGTCCTGGTGCGCGCGGCGTGGACCGACGGGCAGCGCGGCGGCGAACGGCGGGTGGCCCGCAGCGCGCACCGCGCGGAACGCGTCGTCGTTCTCCCGGTGTCCGCCGGGGAGTGCGTCGTCACCGTGACGCCGCTGCCCCGCCCCGACGCCGTGGCGATCGGCACGGAACCGGCCCGCGCGGTCCTGCCCGCGGCGCCTTTGCCACCGCCGCCGCCCGCGCCGACGTGGTGGCGGGCGTGGTGGTGGCGGCGCCGACGCCGCCGCCGACGCCCCTTCCCCGCCCCTACTCCTTGACCACGGCCTCCGTCCCGCCGCCGAACTCGATCAGCAGACCCGACCGCAGCGCGATCGTCTTGCCCGGGTCGACGTCGCGCACCGTCCCGTCGTCCTTGCGCGCCGTCCACACGGACCCGGTGCGGTTGGTGAGGCCGAACCTGCCGCGCTGCTGCGGGTGTTCGGTCACCTCGCCGACCACGGCGGAGAAGTCGTGCCGGTCGGGGTCCTCGCGCAGGTGGTGGGCGTAGACGCGGGCGCTCGGGGCGAGCCGGATGCCGCGCCTGGTGCGGAGCGTGCCGGTGCCGGTGACCAGTTCCAGGCGGGGCGGCAGCGTCAGGACGGTGCGGCACTTCCAGCAGGGCGGAGGCGCGCCGTCGGGCTGTGTCAGGTTCTGCTTGCCGCACACGGCGCACTGGGTGATGGCGTCGAGGACCTGGCTGAGCGCGTCGCGCCACTGCGACTCGCGCACCCGCAGCTTGGGGCTGCGCAGGCCGTCCGTGAACGTCCGGATGAACAGGTCGCGCAGGATCTGCGGCAGCGCGCCCCAGGTCGCCTCGACCGTCGGCTGCTCGCCGGGCACCGGACGGTTGCGGGTGTCGGCCGGATCGTAGACGAAGACCGGGTCGGTGCCGTACAGGCGGCGTTTGGCGGCCTCGTCCATGCAGCGGATGTTGAGCGCGAGGGCGCCGTTGAACGGGTGGTCGTTCATCAGGAGCAGGAATAGCAGCACGGCCAGGGAGTGCAGGTCGCTCTGGGTGCCGGGCTGTGTGCCCTTGTCGCCCCGGACCAGCTCCGGCGCCATGAAGTCCATGGTGCCCGCGACGGCGGCCTCGGCACCCTCGACCACCGCGTTGTCGTTGTCGCAGACCAGGACGGAGCCGTCGCCCGGGTCGAAGAAGATGTTGCCCCAGTTGATGTCGCGGTAGGCGATGCCGCGGGAGTGCAGGGCGCGGTAGGCCTCGACGGTGTGCAGCGCCACGGTCACCAGGGTGCGCATCGTCGCGGAGGCCACGGAGGGGTCGCGGCGGAACAGCGCGGGCAGATCGCGGAAGCGTGCGGGGCGTACGTCCATGAGGTAGCCGAAGCCGGGCTGCTCGCCCTCGGGGTCCATCACGATGGCGGTGGGCCACAGGAAGCGGGGGTCGTCCCAGCCCTTGGCGATGAGGCCTTCGAGGATCTCCCGCTGGCGGGCGTCGGCGAGCTGGGGGTAGTACCACTTCACCGCCCGGTCGCCGGTGGGGGTCTGGACCCGGTAGACCTCGCCCTGGCCGCCGGAGCCGAAGAGCTCCGCGACCTTCAGCGTCTCCCCCGACTCGGCCACCAGGGTCTTTCCGGCGGCGAGCATGCCGTTCACCATTCTGTTCCTCTCTGCCCTTGACGTTCGTCGCTGCGTTTTGAGGACACCGTTATGGCGCCCACGAGGGTGGTGTCGTCCCCGGAGAACTTGGCGGCCCGCCGCAGCCAGTCCGGGAGCTGGGCCTGTACCGCCGCCACGCCCTGTCCGGCGGCGCGGCTGCCGAGGCCGGTGGCGAAGTCCAGGAAACCCTGGTGGTCGGCGAAGCTCTTGGAGAGCCCGTCGGTGGACAGCAGTACGCACGGTGGCGCGCCGCCGGTGAAGGGCTGCCAGTGCAGGCGCATCTTGCGCCAGGGTTCGGGCTCGCAGAGCGAGTCGGTCTCGTCACCCATGTCGGGTCCGGTGGAGAGCGGGGTGTGCGGGGTACCGCCGCCGTCCACGAGCACGAGGTCACCGTCACCCAACTGCCAGCAGAACAGCATGTGTTCGGTGAGTACGGCGCCGATGAGGGTGCTGCCGTAGGCGGCGAGGTCGGGCCGCGGGCGTTCCGGGGTCCCGGAGTGCGCCGCCCGGAGCAGTCCGCGGGCGCCGTGCGCGGGCGAGCTGGCGTCGTACCACCGGGCGCGTTCGTGCCAGCGGTGGCCCACCTGCTGCGGCAGGCGGCGCGCCTCCTCGCGCAGCACGGGCCATCCCGCGGCGTCGTCCCCGACGCGCGCCGCCTCGTGGGCGAACGCCCGCGCGCACGCCGTGAACTCCTCGACCGCCCACTGCGCCCCGAGGTCGCTGCGGAAGTGCGCGGCGCTGCCGTGCCCGTCGGCGACCGCGAGGACGACCGCGTGGCCCCCGGCGGCGGGCAGCGCCGCGCTGCGGTCCTGGCTGTACCTCTTCGCCACGCCCTTGACCGCGCCGTCGAGCAGCGCCCACGGCGCGGCCGGCGCCGGGCCCGGTTCGGTCGTCTCCTCAAGGCCGGTCACCAGATGTCGTCTTCGCCCTTGGTCAGCGACGGGACGTCGATCGGCGTCGTGGGCTTGGTGCCGTCGTCGAGCTTCGGGGTGGAGGCGTTGGTGACGACCGCGGTGGACATCCAGCGGATGGCGGCGGCGAGCTGGCGGGGGTTCTTCGCCTGGAGGGGCTCCAGTTCGGGGTTGCCGAGGAACTCCTTGAGCATGCTCTTGTCCGCGTCGTCGCCGATGGCCACCGCGACGCGCACGGCGCGCTTGCCCCACGGCGTGTTGTCGATGGCACGCAGCCCCGCCCGCCAGTCGTCGGTGGGCTGCCCGTCGGAGGCGAGGGCGAGCACCGGGGGCAGGGCGCGCTGCGGCATCGGCGGGGTCTGCAGGGCGCCCGCCGCGAGCTTGAAGGCGGCGCCCATGTCCGTGCCGCCGTAGATGTGCACGTCCTCCCAGGAGAACTGGTCCACCGGGGTGGGCGCGCCGACGTGCCAGCTGGCACCGCTGGCGAAGGTGATGGCGCGCACGAGGAGGGAGGCAGCGGGGTTGGACTGGGCGGCCTGCTGCATTTCGGGGATGGCCTCGCGGATGGCGAAGTTGAGTTCGCCGATCTTGCCGTTGACGCCCATGGACCCCGAACAGTCGAGCATCCAGATGAAGTGCACGGGGCGGCTCGCCATACTGCCGCCGGGGAAGTTGTCGACGACGGTCTCGCTGGTGTCGCTCACGCTGGTCCTTTCGTGGAGTGAGAGGGATTGGTGGGGCGGCGGGGCCGCCGCGGGCGGCCGGTCCGCGCTCGCCGCGGGGTGGTGCACGGTCAGTTCCGCTCCTGGGCCACCCGGTGGCGCCACGCGGTCCACTCCTGGACGTCCTGCTCCTCCCGCTGGAGGACGGTGGCCACCTGTCCGAGGTGGTGCTCGTCGAGGTGTCCGAGGACGGGTGCGAGGGCCCGGTCGAGGAGCTCTTCGGCGACCGCGCGCCACTCCGCGGTGACGCCGTGCCGCCGACGGGGCCGCCACAGGTAGTAGTACGCCGCCAACTCGGCCGGTCTGCCGGGGAGTTCGCGGGTCATACGCGCGCACCGCTCGTCGTCCAGTGCCTCCGCGCGGTAGGCCTCCAGCAGGTCGGGGCCCGCGACGAGGAGAATCGGCAGTCCGTGCGGGCACGCGTCGAGCGGGTTGGCCCGGGCGAGGGCGCGGCCCACCCGTTCGTCGACGCCCCGGCGCAGCACCGTACCGAGCGGTGACACTTTGCGGCGCAGCTTTCTGAGGCGTTCGGCGGACGTACCGTTCAGGGGCAGCCGGCCGTCGAGGAGGTCCTGGGCGGTCACGAGCAGTTCGGCGGTGTCGCGGTCCTGGGCGCCCAGCTTGGAGTCGTGCCGCATCTTCCGGGCGAACTCGACCAGTTCGACGTCGCAGTCGTCCGGCTCCTTGAGCCAGCCCATGACGCGGCGGCCGAGGTCGGCCTCGATGATCAGGCGGGGCGTGCAGGTGCGGGCCACCCAGGGCTGGTCGGCGCGGTCCGGCGAGCCGTTGCGCCACACGATGCGCCACAGCAGCCGCAGCGTCGCGACGTCCTCGACCCGGTGCCCGGCGAGGAACTCGGTGAGCCGTTCGAAGAGTTCGGCGCCCCGCAGGTGGTCCGGGGGGCCGCTCCAGTGCGCGGCGGCAGCGGCGAGGCGGATGGTGAGCGGCGCGTCCTCGATGTTGCTCCGCAGCCAGTCGCCCTGGGGGGAGTCGGCGAGCGCGAACAGGCGGTCCAGCTTGCGTTCGGTGAAGTCCACGAGGAGGAGCCGGAACACCCGGCGGGTGAAGGCGACATGGCCGAGTGCGGTCAGGACCTCGACGGCCTGCGCGCAGTCGCGCCGCTCGGGGTGGAGCAGGGCGTCCGCGAGCCGGTCCATGGCCTCGGCGAGGCCGGGCCCGCCGTCGGCCCCCACGGCGAGGGCGAGCCGGAGCGGCTCGGTCCAGCTGGTGACGGGGCCGCGGAGCCGGGCGCGCAGGGCGTCGTCGGCACGGCTCCCGTACTCCTCGCGCAGCTCCCGCCACGCCTCCTGGCCGAGCGGCAGGCCTTCGAAGCCGGCCAGGTCGGGCAGGTCGTCGCGGCCGCGGGATGCGTCGAGCCGGTGTCTGACGAGGGCGAGGGCGAGGGGGCGCGCCGCGAGGGCGTGGTCGCCGTCGAGGCCGCGGCAGAGGCGGTCGAGTTCGTCGAGCGTGTGCGGGTCGCTCTCGCCCCTGCGCACGGACCGGGCGAAGGCGTCGAAGACGGCGGCCAGGGACGCACCGCTCAGGCCCGCGAGTTCGGCGCCGGAAGGGGCGCCCGTTCCGCCGGTGCCCGGCTCGCCCTCGTACGCGCCCAGGAGGAGTGGCAGGAGCGCGAAGGGGTCGTCGGGCCGTGCCGTCGCGCCGGGCACCGGGCGCGGCGGGTTCCCCGCGAGCCACCGCTCGGCCGTCAGCCGGGCCCAGGCGTCGGGCTCGGCGGGCGGCGGGCTCTCCGGCCCGCCCGTGCTGTCGTGCACGCGGTACAGGTACTCGACGGTCGCGTCGTCGGAGCGGTCGAACACCACGTCCGGGCCGATGCCGACGATCTGCTGCGGGGCGCGGCGCGGGTCGGTGGTCCACGTCGTGAACGTCAACGCGGGGACGTACGCCTCGGGCAGTGAGGCGCAGGCGAGCGCGACCCAGCGGGCCACGGTCTCCGCGTCCTCCTCCACGAGGACGATCTGCCGCCCCGCCGGGTCCTCGAAGAGCCGGCGCACATCGGTGAGGAAGGGCGCGACGCGGTCGGCGCGCGCCCTGGCGAACTCCACGAGGAGCCCCGGGTCGAAGTGCGCCTGGCGCACGGGCAGCCCGGACTCGACGAACCCGGCGCCCAGCGTGTCGTCGCCGCTCCGCTCCCAGCCGTCGGCGCGCCAGGTGTCGATCGGCCACGCGGGCCCGGGGCCCGGGGTGTCGGCGCTCAGGTGCAGCACTTCCACACGCTGTTCCGGAAGGCCGGTGCACAGGAGCCGTCCGCCGTCCGGGAGGAGGCTGTAGCTCAGTTCGCCGCCCGCGCCCATGACACGCTCGACGGCCGCTCCCAACTCCTGTGTTTCCTCGCACGGTTGCTGCTCGGAGCCGGCCGGATCCGCGAGGATCAGGCGGGGGGCTCCGATGTCGTCCGGCTCCTGCTCGAACCGGTAACTGAGGCGACGGATGGCCATGCCACATTCTGACCACCCGCGGCACCCGCCCGCAGGCCGTCCGCCAAGTTCACCCCCGCACCGGCGCGCACCCGTCGCCCCCGGAGTCGAACGCCCTGCCGAACCACGGGCACCCTTGCGCGCCGCCGGGGTTGGGGACACCGTGGTCACGGTCCCGCACCCGGCCGGGGCCCGCCCCGCCCCGTCGGCGATCGGAGCCACAGTGACCCCCTTCCCGCTCCCCCACACCCTGCTCGGCGAGGGCCCGCACAAGGTGATCGCGGTGCACGGCTGGTTCGCCGACCGGACGGCGTACGGGCCGGTGCTCGCGGATCTCGACGGCGGTGCGTTCCAGTACGCGGTGGTGGATCTGCGCGGGTACGGCGAGGCCAAGGACGCCCCCGGCGCGTACACGACGAGCGAGGGCGCAGCGGACGTGCTCGGGCTGGCAGGACGGCTCGGCTGGGAGCGGTTCTCGCTCGTCGGGCACTCCATGGGCGCCGGCGTCGTGCAGCGCGTCCTGGCCGCGGCGCCACAGCGGGTGCGCCGCCTCGTCGGGGTATCACCGGTACCGGCAACCGGCCTCCAACTGCCGCCCGACCAATGGGAGTTGTTCGCGGGCGCCGCGCACACCCCGGAGAACCGCCGCACCATCATCGACATCACCACGGGTGGCGTACGCCCCCGGGCCTGGCTGGACCGGATGGTGCGCCGCTCCCTCGCGGTCAGCGACGCCAAGGCGTTCCGCGCCTGGCTGGACTCCTGGGCGTGCGACGACTTCCACGCCGAGGTCGCGGGGTCGCCGGTCGCGGCACTCGCCGTCACCGGGGCGCTGGACCCCGCGCTCTCCGCGGACCTCATGCGCGGCACGTGGCTGCGCCACTACCCGCGGGGCGAGCTGGCGGAGCTGCCGGGGGCGGGCCACTACGCGATGGACGAGGCACCGCTGGAACTGATCCGCACGGTGGAGGACTTCCTGCGCGCCGACGAGGGTGCGGGCGGGGGCCCGGACGCGGTCGGTGGGGGCTCGGACGCGGCCGGTGGGGGCTCGCTCGACGAGGGGCGCGCTCCCGACGCCTCCCCGGGCGGCGCCGCATGACCCTGCGCGACCGCGAAGGCGACCGCGACATACCGACGGGCACACCACACGTCCCCGACGTCTTCGATCCCCGGCTGTACGCGGACGGCGTCCCGTACGACCGCTACCGCGTGCTGCGCGACCACCACCCCGTGGCCCGGCAGGAGGAACCGGCGGTGCTCGGCTGGCCCGCGGGCCCCGGCTTCTGGGCGGTCACCCGGCACGCGGACGTGGTGCGCGTCCTGAAGGACCCGGCGACGTACTCCTCGTACCTGGGCGCCACCCAGATCCGCGATCCCGCGCCGGACGATCTGCCGTTCATCCGCCGCATGATGCTCAACCAGGACCCTGCCACGGTCTCCCGCTGCCCCTCGGGCGGAGCGGGCGCCACCGACCACGGCAGGCTGCGCCGTCTGGTCAGCCGCGCGTTCACGCCCCGGCGGACCGCGCGCCTCGGGGCGGGGCTGCGCGAACGGGCCAGGACACTCCTGGGCGCCGCCGTCGAGCAGGCCCGGACGGGCGACGGCACCTTCGACGTCGTCAGCGCCGTCACCGACGAGTACGCCCTGCTCAACCTCGCCGACCTGCTCGGCGTCCCGGCGGCCGACCGCGGCCTGCTCCTGCACTGGACGCGCCGGGTCATCGGCTACCAGGACCCGGACGAGGCGGCGGCACCCGTGCCCGGCCCCGACGGCGAGCCGCTGAACCCGCGCTCGCCCGCGATGCTGCGCGACATGTTCGCGTACGCGCGGACGCTGGCGGCGCACAAGCGCGAGCACCCGGGCGACGACGTCCTGACGACACTCGCAGCCGACCCCGAGCTGACCGGCCCCGAACTGGAGATGTTCTTCTTCCTGCTCACCGTCGCGGGCAACGACACCGTGCGCGCCGCCGCGCCCGGCGGCCTCCTCGCGCTCGCGCGGAACCCGCGCGAGTACGAGCGGCTGCGCGCCGGGGCGGTCCCCGCCGCCTCCGCCGTGGAGGAGCTCCTGCGATGGCACCCGCCGGTACTCAGTTTCCGGCGCACGGCGACCCGCGACACGGAGCTGGCCGGTACGCGTATCGCGGCCGGTGACAAGGTCGTCGTCTTCCACGCCTCGGCCCACCACGACGAGCGCGTCTTCACCGACCCGCACCGCCTGGACCTGTCCCGCTCCCCCAACCCCCACGTGGCGTTCGGCGACGGCCCGCACGTCTGCCTGGGCGCCCACTTCGCCCGCCTCCAGCTACGTGTCTTCTACGAGGAGCTGGCCCGCACGCTGCCGACCCTGCACATCACGGAACCGCCCCGCCGACTCGTCTCGCACTTCATCAACGGGGTGAAGTCGCTGCGGGTGGAGGCGGGCGGCTGAGGGATCGGCGCCCGCGTCGTCCGCCCACCCCGAGCGGGGGCGCGCGCCGCTCCGCCGCATCCCGCCCGCACATCACGATCAGATCTCACTCACTCCCCGCGCCCCTCCCACCCCTTGCCACACCCGCGTGTAATCGTTTCCAATCCTCCGTGTAATCGATTCCACGAGGAGGTGGACCGAGATGGCCCAGGGTTCGGCGGGCATCAAGGACGTCGCGGCCGAGGCCGGTGTGTCCGTCGCCACCGTGTCACGCGTGCTGAACAGCCACCCCTCCGTCAGCCCGGCGTCCCGCGCCCGCGTGCTCGCCGCCGTCGAGGCGCTCGGTTACCGGCCCAACGCCGTCGCCCGGTCCCTGCGCACCGACCAGACCCGGACCCTCGGGCTCGTCATCAGCGACGTACTCAATCCGTACTTCACGGAGCTGGCCCGGTCCGTCGAGGAGGCGGCCCGCGCGCTCGGCTACAGCGTGATCATCGGCAACGCCGACGAGCGGCCCGAGCTGCAGGACCACCACGTACGGACCCTGCTCGACCGGCGCATCGACGGCCTGCTCGTCTCCCCCGCCGACGGCGGCTCGCCGCTCATGCTCGACGCCGTCCGCGCCGGCACCCCGATGGTCTTCGTCGACCGGTGGATCCCCGGCGTCGACGTCCCCGTCGTCCGCTCCGACGGGCGCGGGGCCGTCCGCGACCTCGTCGCCCACCTGCACGGACTCGGCCACCGCAAGCTCGCCATCATCGCGGGCCCGGCCGCCACCACCACCGGCAGCGAGCGCGTCGAGGCCTTCCGTGAGGCGCTGCGCGAGCACGGCACCGCGCTGCCCGACGCGTACATCGGGCAGGGCGACTTCCAGGCCGACAGCGGGCGGCGCGCCACGACGCGCTTCCTCGCCCTGCCCGAGCCGCCCGACGTCGTCTTCGCCGCCGACAACCTGATGGCGCTCGGCGCGCTTGACGCCATCCGCGCGCACGGCCTGCGCGTCCCGCACAACATCGGGCTCGCGGCCTTCGACGACATCCCCTGGTTCGTGCACACCGATCCGCCCGTCACCGCGATCGCCCAGCCGACCGCCGACCTCGGCCGGGCCGCCGTGCGGGCGCTCGTCGACCGGATCGAGGGCAGGCGCCCGCAGTCCGTGACCCTGCCCGCCCGCCTCGTCGTCCGGCGTTCCTGCGGCGAGGAGGACACCCCGCCCCCGCCGCACGCACCCGACGAGACACCCTCCCGACGAAGGAGCAACCCGTGAGCAGCCAGAGCGAGTTGCTGCGCATCGAAGGCATCCGCAAGACGTTCCCCGGCGTCGTCGCGCTCGACTCCGTCGACTTCGATCTGCGCCGCGGCGAGGTGCACGTCCTGCTCGGCGAGAACGGCGCGGGCAAGAGCACCCTCATCAAGATGCTCTCCGGCGCCTACCGCCCCGACAGCGGACGCGTCCTCGCCGAGGGCCGCGAGGTGCGCATCCACGGCGCGCAGGACGCCGAACGGCTCGGCATCGCCACCATCTACCAGGAGTTCAACCTCGTCCCCGACCTGACCGTCGCCGAGAACATCTTCCTGGGCCGCCAGCCGCGCCGCTTCGGTCTCGTCGACCGGAAGAGGATGGAGGCCGACGCGGCGGAGCTGCTCCAGCGGGTCGGCGTACACGTGTCGCCGCGCGCCAAGGTGCGCGAACTGGGCATCGCCCGGCTCCAGATGGTCGAGATCGCCAAGGCGCTGAGCCTGGACGCGCGCGTGCTCATCATGGACGAGCCCACCGCCGTCCTCACCTCCGAAGAGGTCGACAAGCTCTTCCGGATCGTACGCACGCTGCGCGAGGACGGCGTCGGCATCGTGTTCATCACCCACCACCTCGAAGAGATCGCCGCGCTCGGCGACCGCGTCACCGTCCTGCGCGACGGCCGCAGCGTCGCCCAGGTGCCCGCGTCGACGGACGAGGACGAACTCGTACGCCTGATGGTGGGGCGCAGCATCGAGCAGCAATATCCGCGCGAACGCCCGGACCCCGAAGGCCCCGGTCCCGAACGCCCCTCCCCCGGGCCCCCGTTGCTCCGCGTCGACGGTCTCACCCGCGACGGCGTCTTCCACGACGTCAGCTTCGAGGTGCGGGCCGGCGAGGTCGTGGGCCTCGCCGGTCTGGTCGGCGCGGGCCGCACCGAGGTGGCGCGCGCCGTCTTCGGCGCCGATCCCTACGACACGGGCAGCGTGGCCGTGCACGGCGAGCGGCTGCCCCGGCACGACGTGAACGCGGCGATGGGCGCGGGCGTCGGCCTGGTCCCCGAGGACCGCAAGGGCCAGGGGCTGCTCCTGGACGCGTCCGTAGAGGAGAACCTCGGCCTGGTGACGCTGCGTTCGGCGACACGCGCCGGGCTCGTGGATCTGAAGGGGCAGCAGCGCGCGGCGGCCCGGATCGCCGAGCAGCTGGGGGTGCGCATGGCCGGGCTCGGCCAGCACGTGCGCACCCTCTCCGGGGGCAACCAGCAGAAGGTCGTCATCGGCAAATGGCTGCTCGCCGACGTCCGGGTCCTCATTCTCGACGAACCGACGCGCGGCATCGACGTGGGCGCGAAGGTCGAGATCTACCAGCTGATCAACGAGCTGACGGCCGCCGGGCACGCGGTCCTGATGATCTCCAGTGACCTGCCCGAGGTGCTCGGCATGAGCGACCGGGTCCTTGTCATGGCCCAGGGCCGGATCGCGGGCGAACTCACGGCCGAGGAGGCGAGCCAGGACGCGGTGATGGCGCTCGCCGTCACCACCTCGGCGGTACGGAACGAAGAAGCGGTACGGAACAAGGAAGAGGCGGAGGGCACCCGTGGCCACTGAAACCCTGAAGCGCGACGCGGGTGGCGCACCGACGCTCCGCCGCGTCCTGCTCGACAACGGCGCGCTCAGCGCCCTGATAGTCCTGGTCGTGGCGATGTCGCTGCTCTCCGGCGACTTCCTCACCACTCAGAACCTGCTCAACGTCGGCGTACAGGCCGCGGTGACCGCGATCCTGGCGTTCGGTGTCACCTTCGTGATCGTCTCGGCGGGCATCGACCTGTCGGTCGGCTCGGTGGCCGCGCTTTCGGCCACCGTCCTGGCCTGGACGGCGACTTCGCAGGGGCTGCCGGTATGGCTCGCGGTCGTCCTCTCCGTCGCCACCGGCATCGCCTGCGGATTCGTCAACGGCCTGCTCGTCTCGTACGGGAAGCTCCCGCCGTTCATCGCGACGCTCGCGATGCTGTCGGTGGCCCGCGGCCTCTCCCTGGTGATCTCGCAGGGCAGCCCGATCGCGTTCCCCGACTCGGTCTCGCACCTCGGGGACACCCTCGGCGGGTGGCTGCCCGTCCCGGTGGTCGTGATGGTCGCGATGGGCCTGGTGACGGCGGTCGTCCTCGGGCGTACGTTCATCGGCCGCTCCATGTACGCGATCGGCGGCAACGAGGAGGCGGCGCGCCTGTCCGGGCTGCGCGTCAAGCGCCAGAAGATCGTGATCTACGCGCTCTCCGGTCTCTTCGCGGCCGTCGCGGGCATCGTGCTCGCCTCCCGTCTGGTCTCCGCGCAGCCGCAGGCCGCCCAGGGGTACGAGCTGGACGCGATCGCCGCGGTCGTCATCGGCGGCGCGAGCCTGGCGGGCGGCGTCGGCAAGGCGTCCGGCACGCTGATCGGCGCGCTGATCCTCGCGGTGCTGCGCAACGGCCTCAACCTCCTCTCCGTGTCGGCCTTCTGGCAGCAGGTCGTGATCGGTGTCGTCATCGCGCTCGCGGTCCTCCTGGACACGCTGCGGCGCAAGGCGGGCGCGACGCCCGGCGCCTCGTCGGGCACCTCCGGCGGCGTGCGGGGCAAGGGGCCGCAAGCGCTGAAGTACGCGGTCGCCGCCGTGGTCGTGGCGGCGGTGATCGGCGCGGTCTCCTTCTTCGACTCGGGCTCGTCCGGCACGAGCACGAAGATCGGCATGTCGCTCTCCACCCTCAACAACCCCTTCTTCGTCCAGATGAAGGAGGGCGCGCAGGCCGAGGCCGAGAAGTCGGGCATCGACCTGACCGTCACCGACGCCCAGAACGACGCCTCGCAGCAGTCCAACCAGCTGCAGAACTTCACCGGCGAGGGCGTGAAGTCGATCATCGTCAACCCGGTGGACTCCGACGCGGCGGGCCCCGCCGTGCGCGGCGCCAACAAGCAGGACATCCCGGTCGTCGCCGCCGACCGCGGGGTGAACAAGGCGGAGACCGCGACGCTGGTCGCCTCCGACAACGTCGCGGGCGGCAGGCTGGCGGCGAAGACGCTCGCCGAGAAGCTCGGCGGCAAGGGCAAGGTCGTCGTCCTCCAGGGCACGCCCGGCACCTCCGCGAGCCGCGAGCGCGGGCAGGGCTTCGCCGAGGGCATCAAGGCGTACCCCGGCATCGACGTCGTCGCCAAGCAGCCGGCGGACTTCGACCGCACCAAGGGCCTGGACGTCATGACGAACCTGCTCCAGTCCCACAAGGGCGTGGCCGGCGTCTTCGCCGAGAACGACGAGATGGCGCTCGGCGCGGTCAAGGCGCTCGGCGACAAGGCGGGCAGCTCCGTCCCGGTGGTCGGCTTCGACGGCACCCCCGACGGTCTCAAGGCGGTCGGGGCGGGCACGCTGTACGCGTCCGTGGCGCAGCAGCCTGCGGAGCTGGGGAAGATCGCGGTCCGCAACGCGGTGCGGTCGGCGCAGGGCAAGAAGGTGCCGGGGACGGTGAAGGTGCCGGTGAAGGTGGTCACGGCGAAGAACGTGCAGGACTTCTCCTGACCGACGGCCGCTCCGGGTACCGTCACATCGGCACCTCATCGTACGAAAGCAGGAACAAACACCCATGAACGACGACTACGAGCTGCTGGTCGTGGGCTCCGCCAACGCCGATCTGGTGATCGGCGTGGAGCGCCGCCCCGCGCCCGGCGAGACGGTCCTCGGCTCCGACCTGGCCGTCCACCCCGGCGGCAAGGGCGGGAACCAGGCCGTCGCCGCCGCCCGCCTCGGCGCCCGCACCGCGCTCCTCGCCCGGGTCGGCGACGACGCCCACGGCAGGCTCCTCCTGGACGCGCAGCGCGCCGCGGGTGTGGACACCGTCGGCGTCCTGGTGGGCGGCGCGCCCACCGGCGTCGCGCTGATCACGGTCGACCCGTCCGGCGACAACAGCATCGTCGTCTCGCCCGGCGCCAACGCGTGCCTGACCCCCCAGGACATCCGGGCGGCGGGCAGCCTGCTCGCGGCGGCCCGGGTGGTCTCCAGCCAGTTGGAGATCCCCCTGGACACGGTCGCCGAGGTCGTCCGCACGCTGCGGCCGGGAAGCCGCTTCGTCCTGAACCCCTCGCCGCCGGCCCCGCTGCCCGCCGAGGTCCTCGCCTCGTGCGACCCGCTGGTGGTGAACGAGCACGAGGCGCACGTCGTCCTCGGCGAGGACGCGGGCGACGCCCCCGAGGAGTGGGCGCGCGGACTGCTCGCGCTCGGCCCGCGTTCCGTGGTGATCACGCTGGGCGCGCAGGGGGCGCTCACGGCGGACGGCACCGATGTCGTACGGGTCCCGAGCCCGAAGGTCGACGCGGTGGACACGACCGGGGCGGGCGACGCCTTCACCGCGGCGCTCGGCTGGCGCCTGGGTCTCGGTGAGGACCTGGCGACGGCGGCGGCGTACGCGGTGCGGGTCGGTTCGGCCGCGGTCACCCGTAAGGGGGCGCAGGACTCGTACCCAACGGCCTCGGAGCTCGCGGCGACCGTCCCCGAGGTTCCGGCGCCGTGAAGAGGTCGGGCATCCTCAACCGTCATCTGGCGGGCGCGCTCGCCGAGTTGGGGCACGGTGACACGGTGCTCGTCTGCGATGCCGGCATGCCTGTACCGGCCGGGCCGCGCGTGGTCGACCTGGCGTTCCGCGCCGGGGTCCCCTCGTTCGCGGAGGTCCTCGACGGCCTGCTCGACGAGCTCGTGGTGGAGGGCGGCACGGCGGCGCACGAGGTGCGGGAGGCCAACCCGGCGGCGGCGCGGCTGCTGCGGGAGAGCCTGCCCGCGCTCGGCCTCGTGCCGCACGAGGAGCTCAAGCGGCGCTCGAAGGAATCCCGCCTGGTGGTCCGCACCGGCGAGGCCCGGCCGTACGCGAATGTGCTGCTGAGGTGCGGGGTCTTCTTCTGACGCGGCGGGAGCGCGGGCGGGTCGTCCGCTATCCGGACGCGGTGGACCGCAAGGGGACCGGTTCCCCCTCTTGACGGCGGGTCGTCCCGCCCTCAACATCAGGCAACGCACAGCTCCAAAGGCGCCCCGCGGCACCCGCGTCGCAGGGCGCCTCGCACGTTCCGAACCTCCCACTGTCCGGAATCCGGAGCCCCACATGAATCTCTCCAGACCCGCCCTGCCCCGCACCCTCAGACGGGCCGGCGCCGGCGTGGCCGTGCTCGCCGCGGCCGGCCTCCTCGCCACGACCGCGCCCACGGCCCTCGCCTCCCCCTCCTCCGCCGCCCGCCCTTCGCCCACCCTGGCGGCGCCCGACATCCCCCTCGCCAACGTCAAGGCGCACCTCTCCCAGTTGCAGTCCATAGCCTCGGCCAACGGCGGCAACCGCGCCCACGGTCGCCCCGGCTACAAGGCCTCCCTCGACTATGTGAAGGGCAAGCTGGACGCGGCCGGATTCACCACCCGCATCCAGCAGTTCACGTCCAGCGGCGCCACCGGCTACAACCTGATAGCCGACTGGCCGGGCGGCGACGAGACCAAGGTCCTGATGTCGGGCGCCCACCTCGACAGCGTCTCCGCCGGCCCCGGCATCAACGACAACGGCTCGGGTTCGGCAGGCATCCTGGAGACCGCGCTCGCCGTCTCCCGCGCCCAGCTGAAGCCCACGAAGCACCTGCGGTTCGCCTGGTGGGGCGCCGAGGAGCTGGGCATGGTCGGCTCGCGCTACTACGTCAACAACCTGCCGTCCACCGACCGTTCGAAGATCAACGGCTATCTGAACTTCGACATGATCGCCTCCCCGAACCCAGGCTACTTCGTCTACGACGACGACCCCACGATCGAGAAGACGTTCAAGGACTACTACGCGGGCCTGAACGTCCCGACCGAGATCGAGACCGAGGGCGACGGGCGCTCCGACCACGCCCCGTTCGACAGCGCGGGCATCCCGGTCGGCGGCCTCTTCAGCGGCGCCGAGCGCACCAAGTCCAGTGCGCAGGCCCAGAAGTGGGGCGGCACGGCGGGCCAGGCCTTCGACCGCTGCTACCACTCGTCCTGCGACACGTCGTCGAACATCAACGACACGGCCCTGGACCGCAACAGCGACGCCATCGCCTACGCGATCTGGAACCTGGCGGGGGACACGCCTGTCCCGCCCGGCGACACGTACGAGAACACCACGGACGTCGCCATCCCGGACAACGGCCCCGCGGTGACCTCGACGGTCAACGTCACCGGCCGCACCGGCAACGCCCCCGCGACCCTCAAGGTCGACGTCGACATCCGCCACACCTGGCGCGGCGACGTGGTCATCGACCTGCTGGCCCCCGACGGCACCGCGTACCGCCTGAAGAACTCGAGCGGCAACGACTCGGCGGACAACGTCGTCGCGACGTACACGGTCAACGCCTCCAGCGAGCCGGCGAACGGCGCATGGCAGCTGCGGGTGCAGGATGTGGCGGCGCAGGACACGGGCTACATCAACAGCTGGAAGCTGACGTTCTGACGCGCTGAACCCGTCCGGCGCAGACCGCTCCTGCAAGGATCCCGCAAGCGTCGCGCAAGCTTTCCGCCCGTGCTCCGGGGCACCCCCGACCCGAAGCACGTCACCCGACAGGAGACCACAACACCGGGGGGAACAATGGCGGTTCACAACAGAAGCGTCGCGACAGCGGCGTTACCCGGATCCGGAGTCAGCTCCGGATCCGGGGACGCCTCGCAGTGGCGGACCCTGCCCCACTGCAAGCGCGTTCTCGTCGTCGTGCACACCGAGGTGTACGGCAGCCGGCTGCGGGAGCTGCTGCCGCTGCTGGAGTCGGACCTACGCATCCAGACCCACTTCACCGTCGCCCCGCACGCCTTCAACGCCGGGGTGGAGCGCGTCCTGCGCACACTGGGCAACACGGTGCTGCCCTGGGAGGCCGCGCTGCGCATGGAGTTCGACCTCGTCCTCGCGGCCGGCTCCCAGGGCGTCCACCGGCTGCGCGGGCCGTTGCTGCGCATTCCGCACGGCGCAGGACACATCAAGCTGTCCCGACTCGCGGACCACCGTGACCCGGGAGCACCCCGCACCGTCGGCGAGCTGGGGCGGCAGTATCTGACCCGGCACGGGAAGGTGGTGCCGAAAGCCCTGGCACTCGCCCACCGCGAGGAGCTGGCCACCCTGGCCCGCACCTGCCCGGAGGCCCTGCCCGTCAGCGAGGTGGTCGGGGACGCCTGTCACGACCGGCTCGTGGCGAGCCTGCCGCTGCGCGGGCGCTACCGCACGGCGCTGGGCCTGCGCCCCGGGCAACGCCTGGTCCTCGTCTCCTCGACCTGGGGCCCCGGCTCGTCGTTCAACGGCCTGGACGCCCTCCTGCCCCGCCTCCTGACCGAACTCGACCCAGCCCGCCACTTGGTGGCGATCCTGGTGCACCCCAATGTCTGGTCCGGCCACGGGGACTGGCAGGTGCGGTCCTGGCTTGCCGTCGCCCAGCGGCGGGGCATCGTCGTGCTGCCGCCGGACACCGACTGGCGCGTGCCGCTGATCGCCGCGGACTGGGTGATCGGCGACCACGGTTCGGTCACGCTGTACGCCACGCTCACTCCCGCGACCCTCTTGCTGGCCCGTTTCCCGGTCACGGACATCAACCCCGATTCACCCGCGGCCGAGCTGGCCAGGACCGTGCCCGCCCTGTCGCCCGTGCACCCGTTGGCCGAGCAGCTCGCCTATGCGCGTACGGAGTGTCCCACCGAGGAATACGAGCGGATCGGGCGACGCATCTCATCCGAGCCGGGCCGGTTCGCTCGCAACGCGCGAAAGTTGATGTACCGGTTGCTCGGTCTCGGCGAGCCCGCCTACGAAGCGTCGTTGCCGTCGCTGCCGGTTCCGGTGGGCCTGCCTGGCGCGGCGTCCGCCGGTGAGGAGGTTCCGGCATGAGCGCGCTCATTCTTTCCGACGGACCGGTGATCGTCTGCCTCGACTGCCTGCGGCCCTGCCCGGCCACCGGACGGCGAACCGGCGAGACCTGGCGGCAGTGCGCCGACGTGCTGTACGCGGACCTCCCGCGCCCGCGCCGAGCAGCGGCGTCGCTGGCCGTTCGGGCCCTGAAGCGTTATCCGGGATGCGTCTTGGTCGTGGTGCGCCGGGCAGAGGGCGGCTGGTGGTACCGCGCCCGCTCACGGCCTCATCCCGTGCCCCTCAGCCGCTCCTCGAGCCGCCGCGCGTCCGGTGCTCCGGCGGCCCGGTAAAGGGCCAGGGACCGGGCGTACCAGCTCCTGGCCCGCTCCGGCTCGCGCCGCTCCTCGGCCGCCTCACCGAGGAACTCCAGGACGCGGGCCTGCCAGTGCAGGGAGCCGGTGGCCTCGAACTCCGTTAGGGCTTCCGTCAGTTGGGTCTCCGCGGCCACCACGGCGGACGCGTCGTCGCCGGCGCAGCGAAGGGCGGCCTGCCCGAGGAAGGCCAGGGCGCGGGCGGCGTCGTAGGGGTCGCCCTCGGCCAGGAGGTCCGCCCGGGCCGCGGTCAGGTGGGGCAGTGCCTCGTGCGGGCGCCCGTCGGCCAGCGCCACGTCTCCCAGGCAGATCCTGGTCAGGGCGGCGCCGCGCCGGTAACCGATCGCTTCGCGGAGCGGCAGGGCCAGCCGGAAGTAGCCGGTGGCCTCCGCCAGCCGTCCGGCCAGCCGATGTGACTGCCCCAGGCCGTGCAGGGCCTGCGCCTCGGCACGGCGGGCGGCGGACAGCGCCTGCCGGTCCACGGGGCCTGCCACAGGGGTGGCGCCGCCGCTCTCCAGCGAGGCCACCCGCTCCCGTGCCACGTCCAGTGCCCGGCCGAACCAGCCGACCGCCTCGTCGTGCCGCCCCGCGTTGCGCAGCCCGGCGCCACCTGAGGTCAGCATCTGCCCCTCGGCTTCTTTGTCACCTGCGCGACGAGCCGCTTCGAGACCTGTCTCATGTGCCTCGATCCACAGGTCGTACGGGCGCAGGCGAAGGAAGAGCGGGAACATCGCATCGGCGAGCATCCACGCCGTGTCGTCCCATCCGTGCTCCACCGCGGCACGCAACGCGGCCATCAGATGGTCCCTTTCGGTGTCGAGCCAGTGGAGCGCGCCGGGTGCGTCCTCGAACGGCGGACGCTGGGTGGGGGGATGGGCGTAGCGCCGGGCCAGGATGCGGTGGCTCGGCGTCAGCAGAGTCTCGGCCTCGGTCGCGGCGGACAGGTAGTAGTCGATCACGCGCCGTACCGCCGCCTCGGCGTCGGCGGGCCCGTCCCGCTCGACGGCGAGCTGTGCCGCGTGGGCCCGCACCAGGTCGTGGAAGCGGAACCGTCCGGTACCGGTGCGCGGGTCGGGACCCAGGTCCTCCAGGAGATTGACCTCGGCCAGCTCGTCGAGGAGCCGGTCCGCATCCTCCCTTCGCAGCGAGCAGGCCTCCGCCGCGGTCTCGGCGCCGAGCAGGGCAACCGGGGCCAGGCCAAGCCTGCGGTAGCCGCGTGCCTGTTCGGCCGGCAGCAGGCGGTACGACGTGTCGAGGGCGCCGCGTACGGCGTACTCTCCTTCCACCCGCAGCGCGTCCAGGGCACCGCGGCCCCTGCCGCCCAGCGCTCCCGCCATCGCCGCCAGCGGTTGCCGGGGCCGCGCCGCCACATGGGCCGCGGCGACGCACACCGCGAGAGGCAGCCCCGCGCAGGCCCGTGCGACCTTCAGCGCGGCCTCGGGTTCACGGGAGACCCGGTCCCGGCCGATCCGCCTGCGGATCAGTTCCACCGCGTCGTGAGTGGCGAGGACCCCCAGCGGGTGAAAGGACGCGCCGTCCATACCCAGACCGCTCAGGCGCCCTCGGCTCGTCACCGCTGTCAGCGCCCTGGCGCTACCGGGCAGCAGCGGGCGGACCTGGGCCGCGCTGAGCGCGTTGTCCAGCAACAGAGCGATCCGCCCGCCGGCCGTGGCCGATCGCCACAGGGCGGCCTGTTCCCCGAGGTCCGCGGGAACCCGTTCCTCTCCGATGGCCCGCAAGAACTGCCCGAGCAGCTCGCCGGGACGCGCGGGGGAACGGTCGGAGTGCCCTCGTAGATCGGCGTACAGCTGTCCGTCAGGGAAGTCGTCGACCAGCCCGAGCAGCCAACGGCGCGCCAGTGTGGTCTTGCCGACACCGGCGGCGCCGCTGATGACCGCGATCACCGGTTCTCCCGGCGAGACCCGCAACGTGTGATCGAGCGCGGCCAGCTCCCGCTCGCGGTTGGTGAAGTGGGCGGGCACGGGCGGTAGTTGGCGGGGTACTACGCGCGCCCGTGGCGTGGAGTGGATGTGCACCCCGCCGTGGATGCCGTGTGCCTGGACGACGGAGCCCTGCACCTGCGCGGTGCCGCCGATGGAATTGGCGGCCTCGGCCGGAGTACGGGACGGTGTTCCGTCGAGCCAGTACCTCAGCTCCCGGGCCAGCCGCGGCCGGGTTGCCGCCTGTTCGGCCAGGGCGACGGCGAGGCGTCCGATCAGCTCAGCGCTGTCGGCGTCCGGCTGCGGCGTCGCCCATGCATCGACCAGTTCGGCCGCCATCGCGTCCCCCCAGGCGTGCACGGTGACCAGGAGGGCGCGTGCCGCTCGCGGGCGAGCGGCCGCCAGCACCAGGGCGGCCTGCAGCTCCAGGGCCGTCACCTGGTCCATCGCGCCGTCCTTTCCCGAGTCCCACGGCTCACGCCACGTGTCGCGAGTGACTGGGTCCTACCCTCCCGCTGTTCCCGTCAGACCGAATAGCTCGACATGGAGACCAGTTACGCCAAAACAAGCCAATGACATGAACCATCTAGCGCCACTATTTGAACGATATTGACCTCATGCGATTCTTTGACGCCTATTCACAACACGGGCCGACCGGCGGACGGGGGCACTGGTGGAGATCGGAATTCGTGTCCTGGGAACCGTTGCGCTGGAACGTGACGGGCATATCGATCTCCTCGGTTCCGCAAAGGAGCGCCTCCTGCTCGCGGCCCTCTCCCTCGACGCGGGCCGTCCCGTCTCCCTGGACACCCTGATCCACCGCCTGTGGGAGGAGGCCCCGCCCGCCAAACCGCGCGCGGGCCTGCATACGTACGCGGCCCGGCTCCGCCGCCGCCTGCGGACGGCCGGCAGCAGCGATCTGCTCGTCCAGCGGGCCCACACGTACCTGCTCGACGTCGGTCCGGAACAAGTGGACTGCCATCGGTTCGACCAACTGACCGCACGCGCCAGCTCCCTCTCCGACCGCTCCGACGACGGTGCAGCCCTGGACCTCTTGCGGGAAGCGGCCGCCCTGTGGCGCGGCGAGCCACTGGCCGGGCTGAGCGGCCTGTGGGTGGAAAGCATCCGGGCGACCCTGTCGCAGAAGCAGCTGGCGGCGCACCTGACCCGGTTCCGGATCGAACTCCGCAGAAGGCACTTCGCCGAACTCGTGCCGGAGGTGGCCGCGCTGTTCGACCAGTACCCCGGCGACGAGACGCTGGCCGCACAGCTCATGACCGCGACGTACGGCTGCGGACGACAGGCCGAGGCCCTTCGCGTGTACGAAACCGTCCGCCGCCACCTCGGCGAACACCTCGGCACCGACCCGGGCGAGCCCCTCACACGCCTGCACCGCCTCATTCTGAACGGTGCGCCTCTAAGGGAACTACTGCCCCACCGCACCCCGCAGGCCGCCGCTCCCCACACTCTGCCCCGGCACGCCGACCTCGTGGGCCGCCAGGACGAGTTGGCCGCAATAACGCGGGCCGCCGGCCGGTCGACCGGCACCGTGATCGCACTGCAGGCCATCTCCGGGATGGCCGGGGTCGGAAAGACGCTGCTGGCCCTGCACGCGGCCCGCAGCCTGGGACCGCATTTCCCCGATGGTCAGCTCCACCTGGACCTGCGCGCCCACTCACCCGGCCGGGCGCCCCTCACCACCCGGGCCGCCCTGACCTCGTTGCTGCGGATGCTCGGAGTGCCGCCGGGGGACCTGCCCGACGAGCTCGACGACCTTGTCGGTCTCTGGCGCACGCTGCTCAGCCACCGTCGTGCCGTCATCGTCCTGGACGATGTGGCCGATCCCGACCACCTGCGTCCGCTCCTGCCCGGCCCCTCCCCTTCACTGATGATCGTCACCAGCCGCCGTCGGCTCTCCGGGCTACCCGGTGTCCGACCGGTCCTGCTCGATGTGCTCCCCCAGGAAGATGCCGTCGCTCTCTTCCTGGACCTGGTCGGCGAGCCCTGCCGCGCACGGAGCCACGAGGTCACGGCGATCGTCCAGCTCTGCGGCCGACTGCCCCTGGCGGTCGAAATCGCTGCCCGGCGCCTGGGGTCCCGTCCCTCCTGGACGGCCGGCCATCTCCTGCGCCGGCTCACTCACGGACACGGCAGACTACGGGAGATCAGGGACGGCACCCAGGAGATAGCCCGGGCATTCGAGGTCTCCTACCGCACTCTCAGCGTCGAGGAGAGAGCGGTATTCCGCATCCTCGGCCTGCAACTCGGCCCTGATTATGACGCATTCACGACGGCCGCTCTTGTGGATCTGCCGCTCGACCGTACCGAACGTGTCCTGGAAGGCCTCCTGGACGCCCACCTCATCCAGGAACCGGAGCCCGAGCGGTACACCACTCATGATCTCCTCGGTGAATATTCGCGCATGCTGGCGTCCTCCGAACTGGAATCCGTCGAACGGAATCAAGCACTCCACCGGTTGATCGATTTCTACGTACAGGCATCCGACGCGGCGGACCGGTTGATCGCCCCTCGCCGCCCGAGAGCGATCCATTCCCGCCGCCTTTCCGCGCACCGGATGCCCACATGGAACAGCCCGGCCGACGCCCGGCGCTGGCTGGCCGCCGAGTGCTCCGGGCTCATCGCGGCGGAGCGCCACTGCCGGACCCACGGGCGGCCGCACGAGGCGGCGCTCCTCGCCGGTTCGCTGGCGGGCTTCCTCCACGAGGAGAGGTACTCGGCCCACACCCAGGGCATGCACCTCGCGGCCGCGGCGCACTGGCGGGCCCAGGGCGACCCGGAGGCCGAGGTGTACGCGCTGATCGAACAGAGCACCGCGCTGTCCCGCAGCGGCCACCACGACCAAGCCCTGTCCACACTCGGGCAAGCACTGCGGACGGCCCGGACCATCGACGACACGACGGTGGCCGAAGTACTGCACGCCCGGGGGGTGCTGCGGTGGAACCTCGGCAGGCTGGCAAAGGCGCGCGCCGACCAGGAGGACACCCTGGCGCTGCGCACGCGCGCAGGTGATTCCTGGCAGATCGCACGATCCGAGAACAACCTGGGGATCACGCACCTCTATCTCGGGAACTTCAAAGTCGCCCACGAGCACTTTCGATCCGCACTCACGAGATTCCGCGCGGTGGGCGACACTCACGAAGAAGCGCATGTGCTCAACAATCTCGCGGACCTTCACCTGCACACCGAAGAGAGAGAACAGGCGCGAAATCTACTGCAGGAAGCCCGGAAGTTACTCGCGGTATCCGGCACTGCGGCGGAGCACGCCATGGCTCAGGTCAATTTGGCCAACACGATGAATGCGTCGACGGAACTCGATGACATGCTCGACATGTACCGGGATTCACTCACTTCGTTCCACCGTCTCGGCGACCGCAGAAATGCCTCGATCACTCTCCACGGAATGGGGAGCGCCCTGCACACGGCGGCCCGCTTCCGCGAAGCGGCCGAGCATCACACGCGCGCCCTGGAGCTGGCCAGGAGCATCGGCGCCACGCACGAAGAGGCCCAGGCCCTGCACGGCCTGGGGGCGGCCGAGCACCAGTTGGGGCAGTCGGCCTCCGCGGCCGCCCACCTCACCGCGGCGGTGGCCTCGGCGGAGCGCTCGGGGGCTGCTGACGAGGCGGTTCGAGCGCGGATGAGCCTCGCCGAGGTCAAGTCGGAATCTACTGTTCCGGATGCTGGCCGGGAACGGCTTCCGTAAAGGCTCTCGCTCTACCAGATCAGACGCCCCTCAGGGGGCGGATCAAGAAGTTCTTCCGCGGGCTTGCGCCGCCCTTTACCGCTGGGCCAATATCCCGACGGGACGTGGAACCACTTCGTCCGACCGCCTTGCACTTTTTGGAGAAACAGCACAGATGCCGAGCAAGAAGGTACCGGGACCCAGAAAGAACGTCCCGTCACTCTCCACCGTCATGCACGCAGCCATTGCCGTGGGGATATTGATTTGCATGCCGAGCCTGGTCGGCTCCGGCACGGGGAAGATGACCCCGAAGAACACCACTCAGGCCTCGGCTCCCCACCAGGGAACCCTCCGCGCTTGACGGCGATTCGGCACGGCGACGGCGACCCCGCCGCCGTGCCCACGCAGGCCGCCCGCCGGAGGCTCAGTCCTCCGCCGCCAACCGCAACGAAATGCTGTTGATGCAGTACCGCTGGTCCGTCGGCGTCGGGTAGCCCTCGCCCTCGAAGACGTGGCCCAGGTGCGAGCCGCAGCGGGCGCAGCGCACCTCGGTGCGGACCATGCCGTGCGAGGTGTCCTGGATCAGTTCGACCGCGTCCGTGTCCTTGGGATCGTAGAAGCTCGGCCAGCCGCAGTGGGACTCGAAC
Source organism: Streptomyces sp. NPDC044106 (assembly GCF_056433985.1). NCBI lineage: Bacteria > Bacillati > Actinomycetota > Actinomycetes > Kitasatosporales > Streptomycetaceae > Streptomyces > Streptomyces sp. NPDC044106. The sequence goes on along the minus strand of NZ_JBWKFZ010000005.1, from coordinate 444,065 downwards.
TTCTCCTGCGAGGTGAACAGCTCCGCGCCGCAGGCGCGGCAGGAGTAGACGCCCTTGCTCTTGGTGTCCGTGTACTCACCCACGAAGGCCGGCTCCGTGCCGGCCTGGCGCAGCACCGCGTACTCCGAAGGGGTCAGTTCGGCGCGCCACTGCTCGTCCGGCTTCTCGACGTCGTACGACATGGGTGGAATCCCCTCAACTTCGGTCTACTGCTTCGACAGCTCGGCCAGGATCTGCGGGCCGAGGTCCGTGACGTCGCCCGCTCCCATGGTGAGAACGAGATCGCCGGGCCGGGCCATTCCCGCGATCTCGCGCACCGCCCCCGCCTTGTCGGGCGCCGCCGTCACCGCGGCGCCTGCCTCGCGGGCGGCGTCGATGATCAGGGTGCTGGTGATGCCGGGGATCGGGTCCTCGCGGGCCGGGTAGATGTCCAGGACCACGGAGGAGTCGGCGAGGGCCAGCGCCTGGCCCATCTCGGTGCCGAGCTCCTGGGTGCGCGAGAAGAGGTGCGGCTGGAAGAGGACCAGGATGCGCGCGTCGCCCGCGGCGGAGCGCATCGCCTCCAGGTCGGCCGTCATCTCGGTCGGGTGGTGCGCGTAGGAGTCGATGACCTGGACGCCGGCCGCCTCGCCCTTGAGCTGGAGGCGGCGCTTGACGCCGGTGTACGACTTCAGGGCGCCGGCCAGGTTCCGGGAGGGGATGCCGAGCGCGATGCCCGCGGCGAGGGCGGCGACCGCGTTGTTCGCGTAGTGGCGGCCGGGCACCGAGACCTGGAAGGTGAGGAACTTGCCGTCGAGGACGACCGTGACCTCGCTGGTCAGGCCGCGTGCCGTGATCTTGTGGATGCGCAGGTCGGCGCCTTCGGCCTCGCCGTACGTGACGATCTTCAGCTCGCCCAGGTCCCGCAGGCGCCTCGTCAGCTCCACGGCGCCCGGCTGGTCGGCGGAGATGACCAGCGTGCCGCCGGGCACGACCTTGCCCGCGAAGATCTCGAAGGATTCGTAGATCTCGTCCATCGACGCGTAGTTGGCGTGGTGGTCGAGCTCGACGTTGAGGACGATGGCGACCTCGGGCGTGTACTTGTGGAAGCTGCGGTCGCTTTCGTCGGCCTCGGCGACGAAGATGTCGCCCTCGCCGTGCAGCGCGTTCGTGCCGGGCGCGTCCAGGTCGCCGCCGATCGCGTACGACGGGCCGAGGCCGAGGGTGGAGAGGGTGACGGCCAGCATCGACGTCGTGGTCGTCTTGCCGTGCGTACCCGCAACCGCGATCGGACGCAGCCCCTCCATCAGGGCGGCCAGGGCGTCCGAGCGGTGCACGACGGGGATGCCGAGTTCGGTGGCGCGGGCCAGCTCGGGGTTGTCGGCGCGGATCGCCGAGGAGACGACGACGCAGGTCGCGTCGGTGGCGAGGTGCGCGGCGTCGTGGCCGATGTGGACCGTGGCGCCGAGCGCGCGCAGCGCCTGGGCCGTGGCGGACTCCCGGGCGTCGCTGCCCGCGACCTTGGCACCGCGCTGGGCCAGGATCTTCGCGATGCCCGACATGCCGGCGCCGCCGATGCCGATGAAGTGCGGTCGGTCCATGTCGGCCATGGACTGGGGCAGGCCGGGTGCCATGCGTGTGTCTCCCCTGGTGTTACGACGAGTGAGCGGGCCCCAGCCTATTGCCTCCCGCGACGCGCGAGGCCCGAGGCACCCGGCGCCGTGCCTACGCCTCGTCCGCCAGGCTGTGCGAGAACAGCTTCAGGACCGGCACGCCCACCTTGTGGCGCGCCCGCGAGGCCCAGTCCCGGTGGAAGAACTCCTCCACGTAGTGCGGGTCGGTCAGAACGATCACCTCGTCGGCGTCGGCCTCGCCGACCAGCGTCTTGAGTGCGTCCAGTGGGTGATTCTCGATGAGCCGCCCCTGTGCCGCGCAGCCCGCCGCGCGCAGTGCCGTGAGGGAGACCTGCAGCGCCCGCTCGCCGGGGCCCGCCGCTTCCGCCCCCTCGGGGGTCTCGCCCTCGCGCGCCGCCTCGTCCAGCTCGCCCAGGGCGACGTCGTCGATGGCCCGCAGGAGGCGGTCCGCCTGGTCGCCCCTGGGCTGGAGCAGCACGTGGAAGGCGACCGGCTCGTCCCCGTGCAAAGTGGTGACGAATTCAACGTCGGCGGACGTCAGGGCCTTCTCGATCATCAATACGCTTGTGAACACGCCAGGCGCCCTTCTCATCCGTGGGCCGTGCTGAAGGCCCGTGCGGAAACCATCCTGCCCCGTGACCGCACGGGGACTGCGAGATCTAGTGTGCCCGGCCGAAGACAAACGGAACGGCCGACTCCGCTTTTTGTCAGGTACGGCGGTACCGAGTGAAGAGAAACCCGGCCTCTTCCAGGACGGCTGTCAGGACGAACCGCTCCGGTACCGCGAGCGCGGACCCGCCCGCGATCCGCTGCGCGTCCCCCGCCGTGAGCATCGGCGACACCGTCAGGCAGAGCTCGTCCAGCGCCCCGGCGGCCACGAACTGGCCCAGGAGGCGGGGCCCGCCCTCCGTGAGCAGCCGCGTCAGCCCCCGCTCGGCGAGGGCCGGGGCCACCCGCTCCGGCTCCACCGTCGCGCCCTCCCCGGCGAGCACCACGACGGCGCCCGCCTTCTCCGCCGCGTCGATGCGGTCGGCGGGCGCGGCGGCCCCGGTGACCAGGAGCGTGGGCGTCAGGGGCGCGGTGAAGAGCGGGAGCGAGAAGTCCAGGTCCAGGCCCGCGCTGACGACCACGATGGCGGGCGCCGGTGACTGTCCGGCCGCGGCCCTGTGCCGCTCGAAGGCCGTACGCGCCTTCGCGGGGCGGTAGCCCTCCTTGCGGACCGTCTCGGCGCCCACGATCACGGCGTCGGCGAGGGCCCGCAGCGTGCCGAAGATCCGCATGTCGGTGTCGCCGGAGATCGGGTGGGAGCGGCCGTCGTGGTGGGCGGCGCCGTCGAGCGTGGAGACCATGTTGGCGCGCAGCCAGGTGGCCTCCCCCGCGGGGTAGCGGTAGGCATCCGCCAGCTCGTCGAGGCTCCACTCGCGGTCGGCCGCGCGGATGTCCGGCCCGTGGGCCGCCCGGTCGGTGACGTCGGCTGTCTGATCGGTCACAGGGAACAGGCGTCGCATATCCGCAGTCTCGCATGCCCCTCAAGAGCCTGTGTCGCATCTCCGGCCGGGTGGGCGCCGCCCGGCACGCCCGGGGATATGACACAGGCTCTAAGCTGGGTAACCGTGTCGTCCTCCACCTCCGCGCCCCAGCACGGCCACATAGCCGAAGTGGCCCCGCTCTCCCTGTGCGCCCGTGAGCCCCATGTCCCCGCCGACCGCCTGGTCGCCGAGATGGTGCCGCCGCCGCGCTTCGACTCGGTGCGCTTCGACACGTACATTCCGGACCCGAACCAGCCGAGCCAGACCGAGGCCGTCCGCGTCCTCGGCGCCTTCGCGGCGGGGCTCGGCGGGGCGCACGCCTCCGGGTCGGGCAAGAAGCGGTGGTTCCAGAAGAAGGCCGCCGCCCCGGCGGGCCCGCGCGGCATCTACCTCGACGGCGGCTACGGCGTCGGCAAGACCCACCTCCTCGCCTCCCTCTGGCACGCGGCGCCCGCCGCGCCCGGGCAGAAGGCGTTCGGCACCTTCGTCGAGCTCACGAACCTGGTCGGCGCGCTCGGCTTCCAGCAGACCGTGCGCACCCTCGGCGACCACCGGCTGCTCTGCATCGACGAATTCGAACTGGACGACCCGGGCGACACGGTGCTGGTGTCGTCCCTGCTCAGCAAGCTCGTCGAGCAGGGCGTGGCGCTCGCCGCGACCTCGAACACGCTGCCCGGCAAGCTCGGTGAGGGCCGGTTCGCGGCCACGGACTTCATGCGCGAGATCCAGGGCCTGTCGTCCCACTTCAAGGCGTTGCGGATCGACGGCGAGGACTACCGCCACCGCGGTCTTCCGGAGGCTCCGGCTCCGTATTCGGAGGAGCAGGTCACCAAGGCGGCGTACGCGACCGAGGGCGCCTCGCTCGACGACTTCCCGCACCTGCTCACCCATCTGGCCAAGGTCCACCCGAGCCGGTACGGCGCGCTGACCGACGAGCTCGCCGCCGTCTGCCTCACCGATGTGACGCCCGTGCCCGACCAGTCGACCGCGCTGCGTCTTGTGGTGCTCGCCGACCGGCTGTACGACCGAGAGGTACCGGTGCTCGCCTCCGGTGTGCCCTTCGACCGGCTCTTCAGCGAGGACATGCTGAACGGCGGATACCGGAAGAAGTACTTCCGCGCCATTTCGCGGCTCACGGCGCTCGCACGGGACGCCAAGGGGCTCGTGGGCGAGTAGCCCGTGGCCCCCGACCGCTCAGTGGGGCCGCGACGCGACGCACGAAACGGAAGCTACGCGCGTGGTTCCCGTGCACCAAGGCGCGTGGTACACACATCCGGTCACATTCCTGTCCGCCAGCAGGAGGTCGCCCATCATGTCTGCCACTCGACGTCAGGTTCTCGCCCGCACCGGTGCGCTGGGCGCGGGGATCGCCTTCACCGGCGCTCTGTCGGAACTCTTCGCGGGCACCGCCGCCGCGCACGGGAAGGCCGGCTACGGCCCTCTCGTACCCGACCCCAAGGGTCTGCTCGATCTGCCGAAAGGTTTCCGCTACCGGGTGCTCTCACGGGAGGGCGACGACCTCCGTTCGGGTGAGGGCAAGGTGCCGAGCAACCACGACGGCATGGCCGCCTTCCCGGGCAAGGACGGCGGCGTCCACCTCGTGCGCAACCACGAGAACCGCGTCACCGGCAAGATCGCCGTGCCGACCGTCAAGGGGCTCACGTACGACCCGATGGGCAAGGGCGGCTGTACGGCGCTGTCCCTCGACCGGCGGAACAACGTCCGCGCCGAGCGCGTCGCGATCGCCGGGACCGCCGTCAACTGCGCGGGCGGGCCCACCCCTTGGGGCACCTGGCTGACCTGCGAGGAGACCGAGGACAAGGCAGGCACGAACGGCTACACCAAGGACCACGGCTTCATCTTCGAGGTCGACCCGGTGGATCCGCACCGCACCGGCGCGGTGCCGCTGACCGCGATGGGCCGCTTCCAGCACGAGGCGATCGCCGTCGACCCCCGACGCGGCATCGTCTACGAGACCGAGGACGCCTTCGACAAGCCCTTCGGCCTCTTCTACCGCTTCCTGCCCAAGAAGCCCCTGGGCGGCCGCGGTTCGCTGCGCGCGGGCGGCACGCTGCAGGCGATGCGGGTGCCCGGCGTGCCCGACCTGTCGGCCGTCACCGAGACGGGCGCGCACTTCGACGGCATCGAGTGGGTCGACGTGCCGGACCCGCTCGCCGCCCGGACCGCCATCCGCTTCCAGGACTTCGGCAAGAAGGGCATCACGCACGCGCAGAAGCTGGAGGGCTGCTACTGGGGCGGCTCGTCCGTCTACTTCGTGTCGTCCTTCGCCCACAGCGCGGCCGGCTCCGTGGGCGATCACTACGGCCAGATCTGGCGGTACGACCCGTCCCGGCGCCGCCTCACCCTCGTGATCGTCTTCGGCCCGAGCACCGACATCCAGCTGCCCGGCGAGTCCCCTGACAACATCTGCCTCGCGCCCACCGGCGGCCTGATGGTCTGCGAGGACGGCGGCGGCGCCCAGTACGTGTTCGGCCTCACCCGCCAGGGCGAGGTCTACGCGATGGCCCGCGGCCGGCAGAACATCGGCACCCCGGAGCAGCCCGAGTGGGGCGAGTTCGCGGGCGTCACCTTCTCGCCGGACCACGACACGATGTACGTGAACTGCTACACGCCCGGCACGACGTTCGCGGTGACGGGACCCTGGCACAAGTAGCGCGCCCGGCCGCTCCCGGTCAGTTCCCGGCCACCACCGGGTAGTGGTCCGACAGGTTCGTGTACGTGTACTTCTTGCCCCAGCTGGAGACCGTCCAGGGCGCGCTCCGCTCCTTGACCACGTCGTTCCGCCAGGTGGCGGGGCGGGCGTGGCCCTTGCGGTGGAGGACGAAGTCGAGGTCCTCGCGGGGGTCGTCCGGGTAGCGCTCGGCGGCGATCGAGTTGTCCTTCGTGTCGAAGGAGTACGGGTGGCCGGTGCGGGCGTCGGCGGGGGCGAGGCCCCCGTCGGCGAGCATCGAGGCGTACTCGGAGCTGTGTGAGTCGACGTTGAAGTCCCCCGCCACGACGACCTGTTCGCCCGCCGGGATGTTCTTGGCGTCCAGGAAGGCGTCCATCTCCTTGAACTGCCGGGCGCGGGTGGCCGCGGCCTCGCCGGTGCCGCACCCGGAGTCGGTGGACTGGGTGTGCGTGCCGACGACGTGCGTCCTGGTGCCGTTCACGTCCAACACGGCATAGACGAAGCCCTTGTTGGAGTACGAGTCGGAGCCGCACGCGTCCTTGTAGACATACTGCTCCTTGCGCACGATCGGCCACTTGCTCAGGACCGTCACGCCGCCGTCCTCGGGCGTCGCCGAGGAGTACGCACCGCCGGTGGCGTCCCAGCCGTCCTTGCCGCGGCCCATCACGGGCGTCTGGTGCGGGTAGCGGTCCGCCGCGGCGGCCTTCAGCGCGTCGGACGAGGAGTTGTCGAACGCCTCCTGGAGCACCACGACGTCCTGCCCCTGGAAGAACCCGGCGGCCGGGATCGCCCGGGCGCGGTGGTCCTGGCCCCAGTTGGGATAGAGCGTCTTGCTGGACAGGAGGACAGGTTAAGTGTAGTACGTACAGGCGGGCAAGAGCCTCTTCCGTTCCCAGAGCTTGAGGGGCGGACGGGGCTTCACACGCAGGGACGACAAGACCCCTACTGGTGGCGCTGAACATCACCGGCAAGACAAAGCCCCCGGCAGTGCCGGGGGCCTGCGGCCCTGCCCTCTGTGCAGGGCACGGGCAGTCTTAGCGCTGCGCGTCGGCCACGAAGGCGCCCCAAGCCGAAGCCGGTTGAGAAAGCCCCCCGGCGCCGCCTTGAGGAGAGACTCGCGCTCTCCCTCGGCTAGGCGCGAGAGAGGCCCGGACAGAGAAAGTGTCCGGGCCTCTTATTCGTGGCGGAGGCCTCCTCCGTAGCGTGCGATGGCGCAGCGAAGCCCCACCATGCCTGAGCATGATGGGGCTGCCTTGAACTCTGCGCTCTACTCAGATGGTCCCGAACTCTCCACTCTTAACGCTCATCACGAAGGAAGCGAACGTATCGGCGGGGAAGTCCAGTACCGGGCCGGTTGGGTTCTTGGAGTCACGGACGGGAACCATGCCGCGAGAAGCGACAAGGTTCGTGGCGACCTCGATGCACTGGCCGCCGTTGTTGCTGTACGAGGACGTGAACCACTGCGGGTTGTCGGTCGTCACGAGGTGCCCTTTCGAAGCTGTTCGATCATGGCCACGGAAGCCGCCTGCGAGAGCGCTTCGGCCTGCAACTGATGGTAGGCCGTAAGCGTCGGCAGCACGAATGTGCTTTCCCGTTCCAGGTGGCCCCGTTGGGCGGACTCTGCGTAGGACATGAGGGAGCGGTCAGGCAGCGTCAGCACGGTGATCGGGAGATCGAATGGACGCCGTGCCCCCATGGCGAACGGCGCGACCTGTAGCACGGTGTGCGGCAGCTCGGCGAACTCCACCAGTCCCGCCAACTGTGCGGCCATGGTCGCGGAGTCTCCGATGGGGCGACGGAGACAGCTTTCGTCGAGCACAACCAAAATCAGCGGCGGCGGTGTCCTGGTGAGCGCATCCTGTCGCTCTGCAATGAGCGAGACCCGCTCGTGCGCCTGGTCGTCAGTGATCGCCCCTCGTTTGACTGCGCTGGTGGCAAGGGTCTCGGCGTAGTCCGGTGTCTGTAGCAGGCCAGGGATCACGCCTACTTCGTACAGCCGAATCTCTGCCGCATGTCGCTCGTAGCCGATGTACTCAGGGAACCCCTCTAGTAGCGCGGTGTCCCGTACGGCCCGCCCCTGTCGCTCGAACCGGTCGCCTGTGCCAAACGCCTTGTCAGCACTTGCTGAGAAGCGCGGAGTTGGGGAGCGGCGGCCAGTTTCAACGGCGGAAATGTGTGTCCCCGAGAAGCCCATGCGTGCGCCTAGCTCGTCCTGCGTCCAACCCCGTTCGTCCCGCAACCTGCGCAGACGCTCTCCGAACGCCGCTACGGGTGATGCGCTCGCGTCCAGCTCTTTTCGGTTCAATGGCTCCCGCCCAACTCTTCGTTCAAATCACGCAAGTTGAAGACTGTCTGACTGTAGGCCACGCTGAAGCATCCGAGTAGCGGAAGCACTACGGAGAGGAGCGGCGATGTCTGCGCAGAACATTCCCACAAACAAGACCGACCGCGTTCCCGACGTCGGCACGCTCATGGTGGACACCAGCCGAGACCGAGTTGGAGAGTTCCGCGGAGTCGCCGGCCCGTACTGGGCACTGCGCCCTGTCTGCGGCGGAATTGAGTGGGACGCAGTCCCCGAGCAGGTACGTCCGGTGGACGTCGCAGAGGGGGGCCACGCCCCAAAGCTCCCTCCCGCAGCCTGCGTTGTGGCGGAACTGGTCGCCCTTGTGCAGGCAGGCGGATTCTGGCGACTAGCCCCTGCATGGCCTCCGCGAACGGGCCATGTCGATCCAACCCGCGACGCGCCTCGCGACGTTGAGTCAGGACTACAGCCGCAGTTGCCTCCCCCGCAAAGGGGAGACGGACGAGTGAGCGCCGACCCGGCCCGGATACCGTCGGCAGACCCCGGCCCCTGTACCTGCTCCGACCCCAATTGCCAGCTGAAATACCCGCCATCCGGGCAGCGTGACCTTGCGGGGGCGGCGAGCAAGGCTCTGCTTGAGCTACGCGAACAGGCTCGCGCTGGCATCGAACGGCGGCGCACGTTCGGCTCGTTGGGGTGACTGTTGTGGGCGCGGCAACGCCCGAGAAGCCCACCTTGGGCCCGTACGAGATCAGCCCCACGGAATGGTACGGAGGAGTGTTGGACGTGAAGTCTGGCGGGCCCCACTTCCCGCCCGGTCCTAAACCGGACGCCGACAACGACCAGGACCACGCGCCGACGACAGATGAATTGTTGGCTGACCGGGTGGCGAGGTTGGGGGCAGGAGCTGATCCACCCCTTCACGGGCAAGGTCACTCACGTACGGGTCCCGGATCGTGGATTCAGCTCCGACTTCGCCGCCATCATCGACAGCGAGCAGGGCCAGTTCTTCGTCAAGGCCATGTTCAACGTTCCCGGAGGGCGGAAGGACTCTATCCTCCGGGAACGGGCGATCAACCCGTACGTGCAGCCACTGTCTCCGCGACTGCTGTGGAGCATTGACGGCGACGAGGACGGATGGATCATCCTCGGGTTCAGTGCCGTTGACGGACGGTCGTCTCGCTTCGAACCGGACTCCCCCGACCTCCCGATCATTGTCGGCGCCCTCAACCGCATTGCGGGTGTTCCGCTTCCCCCTGTTGCGCGGGACTGGCCTGAGACGCGATGGAACGACTTCGCTGCGGACGCAAAAGAGGCAGAACTGTTCCAGGGGGACATGCTTCTGCACACCGACATCAACCCCAGCAACATCATTATTGGGGAACGGGATGTGTGGGTGGTGGACTGGTCTTGGCCCACCCGAGGAGCAGCGTTCATCGATCCGGCCTGCCTCGCCCTGCAACTTATTGCGGCCGGTCACACAGTAGAGAGTGCAGAGTCGTGGGTATCCCAGTGCGCTGTGTGGTCGAAGTCCGATCCTGCCGCAATCGATGCCTTCGCCAGGGCCAACCTTCGGATGTACCGCACACAAGCCAAGCGTTTTCCTGATCAGGCGTGGCTCGGCGCCATGGAAGCAACTGCTCAATCATGGGTCGACTACAGGCAGGGACGCGCCTAGGGCTCTTCGGCCGCGCCGTACGAACATCTGCCACGTGTAGGAGCGGTACTGACCGCCCCTCGTCGGCGTGCTGTCACTCGTCGCCGTAGCGTCATAGCCCGTCGACGAGTTCAGCGGGTCGCGCACGAAGCGCGCCCGGTACTCCAGCGTCTTCGCATCTGGCGCCCAGAACACCATGGCGGACAGGACGCCCCACCCGTCGTGTGACGGCCAGATGAGCCCGGAGCGGGCGTCGGGGTACTTCGATGCCTTGGAGCCTCCCCGTGACGCATCGTGCTTCTTCCACGGGTCCTAAGACTCGCCAGCCGTCGTGTAAGGGAAGCGGACGAGGTGATAGCCGTCCTAGTCGTACTGGATCTTCTGCTTCCCTGCGACGCTGGCGTCCCACTTCAGGGAGCAGATAGCGAGGCTCATATGCGCTCCTAGGTGAGTTGGTGTGTCCGGCGGGATTTGAACCCGCGTCGCCCCCTTCACGGGAGAGTTCTAGGCCGCTGAACTACGGACACCGCTACACGCTTCCGGGGAGCAGCCGTAACGCGGAGCCTGCGGGAGCTACCCGCATGGTTGACTCGGCAGGGCTTGAACCTGCGGCCTCGCGATTCGTAGTCGCGCGCTCTGTCCAACTGAGCTACGAGTCATTGGGAGCAGAGTTCGTCCACTCCCACGAAGTACAGCCGCCCACGCTTCAGCCCCGCTCACGGGATCTCTCTTCCGCCGCGGGGCTGCGTGTGGCTCAACTACTATTGCTGAACCGTGGCTTGCCAAGCAGGGGCACCGCCACGACCATCCGGAGATGGACCAGCTCTTTTGGGGAGGTCTCGTTCTTGGGGCTGTATTTGGCGTCGGCGTCGACCTCTGGAAGCGTCCGCTGGACCGGCTCCTGGACCGCAGGCTGGAACACCGTACGGTGACCCGCACGGAGAACCTCGCCCGTCAGCTGCGCCAAGATCGCGGCGCGCTGCGGGACTACCTCGTCGAAGTAATCCTCCAGACCACCCTGATTGGATCGCTGATCGGCCTACTGGCTGGAATCATGTTCAGCGTCGGCACCTTAGCGATCTGGGTGAACCCGGATCCAGCAGCGGACAGTGTCAACATCGCGCTATCCGTCGTAGGGCAGCTTCTCAGTGTGGTCGGTGCGGGTTACATCATCCGTATCGCAGGAGACGCGCTGACGGTCGCCCGCCGGGTGTCCCAACTACGCGCTGAGGATGAGTCAAGGAGGAACCCGCCCTCACCTCCTCCGTAAAGGCTGACGGGCCGACGTCGCTACGACCGCGCTTCAACCCGGAGGGGGGTACGGGGAGCGCAGGAGCGGCGCCGGCCGTCGAAGGAGGGTCGGACCGCTCGCCATTCGCAACGGCCGCGCGTTCCCTCCTACCTATGTAATGGGGCGCGTGTGACGCGGAAGTGATCTTGCTCGTCGTCCTCCCCCGTCAGCTCCCGCGCACAAACCGCCCAACTAACCCCTGTTTTCACTTCTCTCCTTGACGCGTTAGAGAGAGATAGAAATAAGGGGTTGGGTTTGGCACTTTGGCCCCTGAAGCGGCCAAGTAGACTACGCAGCGCAACAGTTCACGGCGCCATAGTCACCCACTGGAGTTACCCACAGCCCCCTGTGGATAATGAGGACGCTCGTCGACGTTGGCGAATTGGCCAGACTTACCTCGACGTGACCTTGAGGGGCACGTCTCCTGCCGATCGGTCCCGAAGAGCCTGGACGGAGGAGGCAATGTCCGCGTCAGGGTCGACGTCTCCAACGAACGGTTGCCACCGTGGCGTGTGCCCGTACGGCCACACCCTCACAGTGACGTCAAACTCAGCCAGGATTGCCCGGCGCTCCCCGTCGTGGGCTGCACCTTCCCACCTGGACCTGACGGTCTCTCCGGTTGGCCGCGTCACCATGCCCGCCGGGCGGATGGGTTCGGCACGAAGCCGTTCAGCCTCCCCAGTCAGTTCGGTGTAACGCGCGCGGTACCACTGGGCGTCGTCCTCGTCCTCGTACAGCCCTGCCGCGCGGTCGTCTCGCAGTCGGTTCCTGTCGTTCAGAACCTCGCTGAGGGCCTCTTCGACACCATTCCCAGGGTCGTAGACCGTCTCCATGTACTGATGGTGGCCGTATGTCTCCAGAAACCAACCGGTGAGGGACTCCTCCAGGTAACTGACGTAGATAGTCGGGGACGGCTTGCAGTCGCTGAGACCCTTCGAGCGCGATTTACAGGTCATCGCGACGGGATTTCCCGTGCGGTACTGGCGGTATCCGCAGACGCCGCAACGGGCCCGGTCGGACAGAAGATGTTCGCCGCTAGGCGCCCGCTTCGAATCCCTCTTCTTCGGTCCGAGTTTCGCGACGAGTGCGACGTGCGTAGCCCTGTTCCAGAGCTGAGGCGCCAAGCGAACGGGGTTTCCGGTGTCACTGTCGAGCACCGGGCGTCCCTTGTGCATGAGGTACCCGAGCGCGGCCTCCGACATCAGCATCTTGGCCAGCGCGCCACCGTCCCACGGCGTCCCACGGGGCTCCTTACTGGCCATGACACGTTCGTGGTCCGCTGGCGAATAGACCTTCTCCCGTGTGAGCCGCGCAGCTTCGCTGTACTCCGTTACGTCACTCGTCTCATCCGCGAGGATCCGGTTAGCTACGCCCCGGAGGATGTCGACGGCTCGCTCCCGATCCTGGACTTCAGGCGGCATATCTTCTCCCCGATCCAACGCCACGTGATCGATGTTGGCCTTCGCATGCAGCCGGACATACCGGTACCCGTAAGAATGCTTGCCCCGCTTACGGCCTTGAGTCCGCGCCTTCACCGTCTCGTCGCGGTTTCGGTGCTGCGTGGCGCGCAATTCCATCTGCGCGCCCCACGCCTCCATAGTGAACCGGTTCTCGTCGACTGGGTCGTCCAGGTCCCACGGGCCGTCGTGACCATAGGTGACGAGGAGCTTCCCCTCATCACGCATCTTGTAGCCCGTATTGAGACAATCGACGAGGCTACGTCCGATTCAGTCGACGGCAGCACCCGCGATACCGTCATACGGGCCGCGCTCACTGCGCAGCCAGGGTCCCAACTTGGGGCGCGCCATAGGATTTGTGGCGCCTGAGATTTCCCAGTCATCAGCCCACGCAATGACGTGGCCATCCACGCTGCGCACGGCCGACAGGACGTTCTCCCGTTGCCGCTCCGGCGACCACGTGGCGTCTGTCTTCCGCGACAGCCGACGTACCCCTACCAGGCACTTTCCGCAGCCGTCATAAGGTCGCTCGATATCTTCGCCCACCCCAACCCCCTACTAGAGTTGACCCACCCTACTGAACAGGAAGGTGTTGTACGTGAGCACTTTGAGCGAGGGAGGAGCGGCGGCGGACGCGTCGGCGGCGGTCGCGGACGGGGCGACGGCGGCGAACGTGGCGGCGGCGAGCACGGCGGTGACGGTCGCCGCGTGGGTCCTGCGCAGCGCGGTGTGCGGCACGGAAACTCCTGAGGGTGGGGGGCTGGTCGCGGCGGTTCCGGCCGCTGACGAAGCGGCGGCCGTTGTCCGAACGCCCGGTCATCCAACCAGCCGCGATTACTTCTGGGGGTGTTTCGCGTGAACTCCCGTCACCCGCACCGACACACACATGACTTCCGGCTGAACTGCGCCTGTACGCACTTCACGCGCTGCGCGGACACCGAGGTACGGGGCCGCCGCGTCCAGGCGTACGAGCGCGGCATCCGGTGTTCCGCCGCCCTGTCGGCCGCTCGCTAGCGCACGCCGCTTCCCTGCCGCACCAGCCGCACCTTGTCCACGCCGAGCAGGCCCGCGAGCGGCACCTTCGCGGTGGTCTGCCGCGGGTCGACGCCCACGCCGTCGGACCGCAGGATGTCGAGCAGCATCCCGGCCAGCGGCATCACCATGTGCCGGCCCCAGCAGCGTTCGGAGACGTGGCCGAAGGGGAGGTAGCCGGGGTGGTCGTCGGGGTCGAGGTCGGCCCAGCGTCCGGCCCTGAACGTGTCGGGGTCGTCCCAGAGGGCGGGGTCGCGGTGGCTGAGCAGCGGGAGCAGCAGGACGTCGTCGCCCGCGCCGATGCGGTCGTCGAGGGCGGGGTACTCGGGGGACGCGTTCCGCAGGATGTTCCAGGACGGTGGCAGCAGCCGCATCGACTCGTACAGGATGTGCTCGTTCGGCGTCTCGTCGTCGAACGGCGCCCCGAGCCAGTACGCGTTGGCGACGAGCGTCGAGACGGTGAAGCAGACCGGGGCGGCGGCCCTGCGGTACAGGCCCATGGCGTAGCGCCGGTCGCTGTACGTCGTGGCGTTCGCGGTCAGGCCCGCGATGCTGGTGACGGGCGCGCCGGGCCGGAGCCTGCCGGGCAGGGCGGCGCCGGTGGCGATGACCGTCCAGGTCAGTTTGGGCGTCAGCTCCAGGGTGCGGTCCATGAGGATGCGCAGCCGGTACGGGTCGGCGCCGAGGATCAGGTCGCGCAGGTACACGTGGCCGACGTGGGGCCACTCGCCGGAGAGGTCGATGCCGCCCGGCGCCGGCTTCTTCAGCGCCGTCCGTACGTCCCGTCCGATGGCCTGCATGACGGTGGACGCCTCGGTGCGCGGGATGGAGCGTCCGTGCAGCGGTTTGAAGGTGGGGCGTTCGCGCTCGGTGGCGGGCCGCGCGGCGAGGATCCGGTCGGTCAGCGCGGCGCCGGCGACGCCGACCGTGTCGTGGTCCAGGCGGAACACGTCCTGGCCGCGGTGGTCGCGCAGCAGGGCGTGGAGTCGCGGCGTGAAGACGGTGGCCCGCGCGATCCTGGCGGTACCGGGTATGGACATCGGGAGTCTCCAGAAGCGGGAGGCCCGCGCCCGGCGGCCGGGTCACGGCACACCGGGCACGAGCCTCGACGGCGCGTTACGTCCCCACGGGGACGTCCTGTCACGTCCCTAGGGCACGTGACGGGTCGTCACATCGGTCCCCGTGGGATGCGCATCCGCGCGGGATGCGCGCGGCGACTGCCTCGTCGGCCTAGTACCAGTGGTACCAGGCGTAGGCCTTGAGGCTCTTCTCGCCGGTGATCTTCTTCTTGAGGGAGCGGACAACCTTCATGTGCATACCTCCGGTCGTTTCCGTTCGCCCGTGCCGGACACGGACCTGCGGAGAATCTCCGCAGCCGATCAACAACCGATAAACGGCCAGGTGATGTGCTATGCCGGGCATATCCGGAGTGCGCTGATGAGTGCCGCGGACGGAGTGCGTGAGCGGGACGTCAGCGGGGCGCGAGAGGTGGGTGCGGCGCGAGGCGTCCGTGCGGCGGCGTGTGCGGCTGCGCACCTGGGAAGAGGGGTCCGGGCGGCCGGGCGTTCCGGCCTGCGGGCAGGATTCGGGCATGCCCTCCGTCCGGTCCGGCGGACCAGCAGGGCGCGTACGAGAGAGGCGCCACCATGAAGCTGCACACCCACGAGTGGGGAACCGGCGACCGCGTCGCCGTCCTGGTCCACGGGATCATGTCGGACCACCGCACCTGGCGGCGCGTGGGGCCCGCTCTCGCCGACAGGGGCTACCGCGTGATCGGCGTCGACCTGCGGGGGCACGGGGCGAGCGGGCGCGGCGAGTACGGGGCGAAGGTCTTCGCGGACGACCTCGTCGACACCCTGCCGGCCGGCGCCGAACTCGCCCTCGGGCACTCGCTCGGCGGCCTCGCCCTGGCCCTCGCCGTCGAGCGGCTCGCCCCGGCGCGCGCCGTCTACTCCGACCCGGCCTGGGCGCTCGGCGCGGAAGGCGCGGTCGACCCGGCGGTGTTCGTGGAGTTCCAGCGGGTCCCCCGCGCCCCTGATAGCGAAGTTCAACCCGCGCTGGGAGGCGGCCGACGTGGACATCGAGGCCGCCACGCTCGCCGCCTGGGACCCGGACACCGCACTGTCGATCTCCGGCGCGAACGCCGTCGACCACACCCCGGCCGCCCCCGTCGTGCCGTCACTGGTGCAGGTCGCGGACCCCAGCATCGTCGTGGACGGCGCGCTCAAGGAGGAGCTGGCGCGGCGCGGCTTCGAGGTGCGGACGGTGCGGGGCGCGGGGCACACCATCCACCGCGACGACTTCGACGCGTTCATGGGCTCGCTCGACGGCTGGGTGTGAGGCGGGCGGGCGCCAGAGGGTGTCAGTGGCGTCGATGGGTGTCAGTCGCGTCGATGGGCGCCGGTGGAGTGAGGCGGCACGGCATGTTGTCCTATTTGACGTATTAATGCCTATATCTTCACCGGGTGATCACTCTCGTACGGAGACCCGCCGCGCTCTGCGCCCTCGGCGCCCTGACCGCCGCCCTCGTCACCCTCGCCGGATGCGCGGGCGACACCGCCACGCCCGGTCACGACCGGCCCGCGGGGGCCACCGCCGCCCCCTCGTCGTCCGCGCCGCCCACCCTCGCGCCAGGCCCCTCCGGCCTGACCCCGGTGTTCACGAACGGGTCGCGGAAGCACGGCCGCACCGTCGCCCTCACCTTCGACGCCGACATGACCGCGGACCAGGGGCCGCGCGCGGCTGCCGGTGAGCGGTTCGACCATCCGGCCCTGGTCGCCACGTTGCGGCGGCTGAAGGTGCCCGCCACGTTCTTCATGACGGGGCGGTGGGCCGAGGAGTACCCGGCGCAGGCCAAGGCCATCGGCCGCGACCCGCTCTTCGAGGTCGCCAACCACTCGTACAGTCACCACGCCTTCACCGGCAACTGCTACGGCCTGCCGACCGTGCCCGCCGCCGGTATGCGCGCCGACATGGAGCGCGCCTTCGCCGCCCTGCGCGGGGCGGGCGTCGAGCACCCGGTGCCGTACTTTCGCTTCCCGGGCGGCTGCTACGACCGGCAGGCCCTGCGCGCGCTCGCGCCCGGCGGCGTCACCGCCGTGCAGTGGGACGTGGTCAGCGGCGACGCCTTCGCAACCGACTCCGGCGCGGTGGCCCGGCAGGTGCTCGACGGGGTGCGGCCCGGCTCGGTCGTCGTCATGCACTGCACGCGCAGCGCGGCGCCCACGACGGAGCGCGCACTGCGCACGATCGTCCCCGAGCTGCGCGAGCGCGGGTACCGGTTCGTCCGGGTGTCGGAGCAGATCCGGTCGGTGGGGGCGGCGGGCACCCGGGGCGGCCGGGAGGGCCGGGACTCCCGGCCCAGGTCGTAGGCTGGCGGACATGGCGGAAACGGCGGACGACGACTACTGCGCTCCGGCATCGGCACCCGCACCGACCCCGGACTCGGCCCCGGCCGCATCGGGCGAGCCCTTCGCCGAGTGCGTCCTGTGCCGCGCGCCCACCGAGTACCCGGAGTCCCACAAGGGCGTCACGCTCTGCCCGGTCTGCGCGTGGCAGGAGGCGCAGCGCTCGGCCTGCTCGGGGTGAGGCAGGGCAGGGAACCGGCACTTCGCCCCCTCCCGTTCCGTACGCCCTCCTCCACCGTCACCCGCGCCGCGAGCTGAGCGCGCACGCCGCCCACATCGCCGCCGCCGCGACGGCCGCCGCGGCCGCCAGTGCGCCCGGCGACGCCGGCACCACGCCGTCCCTCGACCCCGTGGTCAGATCGGTGAGGACCGACTTCGCCGGGGAGCCCGTGGTGACGAGCAGGAACAGCGCGCCGAGCAGCGACGCGGGGACGGCGCGCCCCGCGGAACGCAGCAGGGGCCAGTTGGCGAGCGCCCCGAGCGCGGTGCCGAGCAGCGCGCTGACCAGCATCGCGAGCAGACCGGCCGCGCCCGCGGACAGGCGCGGCACCGGGACCCGCGCGTTCGTGCTCGACGCGTCGCTGATGGCCGTCACGACGAGGACGGCCGCCCCGCCGAGTGCGGACGCCGCAAGGAGCGCGGCGAGCAGCGAGGCGAGGTGGGCCCGCCCCGGACCGGCGGCCGCGGCGACGCAACCGCGGGCAGCGGGCGGCTCGTTGGTCACGCAGATCCGGACCAGCCAGGCGGTCACGGGGAGCAGGCCCCCGGCGGCGTACGCGAGTGAGTCCAGGATGGGCTGCCCGCCCTGCACGCCGATGCCGAGGAACACGGCGTACAGGATGACGGGCGGAAGCCACCGCTGGGACCGCACGAGCAGGGCGGTGCGATAGCGCAGCAGGGCGCGCATCACAGCACCTCCCCGTCCGCCGTTTCCATCGCCTCCACCGCGCCCGCCTCCACCGCGCCCGCCTCCACCGCTTCCGTCACCCTCATCACCTTCGCCACGTGCCACGGCGGTCGCGCCGTCAGGAGTTCCCGCAGGACCCGGTCCGAGTGAGGTGCGGGAACGGTGAGACGCGTGGGCCCGGCGGACGCGTCCGGGCCCGCCGCCACGGCCGAACCCGTCATGGCCGACACCGTCACGGCCGCCGCCGTCACCGCGGCCGGGAGTCCGGCGCCCGGTGGGCCCTGGGTCTCGATGAGAACCGTCGGCCCCTGCCAACACTGTGAAGTCGCCTGCACAGTGCGGCGGTTGAGTGCCGCGCCCGCCAGTACGTACGTCTCCTCCGCCACCCCCTGGAGGCGGCGCGGGTCGTGGTCGACGAAGACCACCGAGCCGCCCGCCGCCGTGCGCTCACCCACCGCGCGGTCGAGTTCGGCGCGGGCGGCGGAGTCCAGGCCGGTCCACGCCTCGTCGAGGATGAGCAGCTCGGGTTCGGCGAGCAGGGCCTGCGCCACGGCGACCTTCTGACTGCTGCCCTTGGAGAGCTCGGACAGCGGGGTGCGCGCGTACCCGCCGGCGCCGAAGCGCTCCAGCCACTGCGCCGCGCTCCGCCGGGCGGCCCCGTGCGCGAGTCCGTGGACGCGGCCCATGTGCGTGAGGTAGCCGAGCGCCGTGAACGGCATTGCGGCCGGGAAGCGTTCGGGCACGAACGCCGTGCGCGGACGCCCCGACACCCGGCCCTCACAGGGCGCGTCGATTCCGGCGAGCAGCCTCAACAATGTTGATTTTCCTGTGCCGTTGCCGCCTTCGACCCGTACCAGGGCGCCCGCCGGTATGCCGAGGTCGACTCCGCGCAGCACCCATGCGCCACGCATGCCGTAGCGGCGGCCCACCCCGTCGAGCCGCACAGCGAGATCACGTTCCATGCGGGTCATCCTCGCGTACGCCCCACGAGCACCGCACGGAGCACGGGGCAGGGCCGATCTCCCGGCCGGGAGGCTGGCAGACTGGCGGGTGTGAGCAGCGACGAGACGACCACCCCCGCAGAAGCGGCCGCCGAGGACACCCCGTTCCGCCATGAGAGCACCTGGCGCGACGAGGCCCCGCAGTTCGTGCTGCCGCTGGTCGCGCGCATCGAACGCGCCGCGCCCCCGGCCCGCACGGACGCCCTGGAGACGGCGGCCCGCGCCGTCCTCGTGATGCTGAGCGACGAGCGTTCGCTCGGTGACGGCGAGTGGGCGCGGGCCATGCGCGACTGGGAGGACGCCCGCATCCGCAAGGTGGTGCGGCGGGCGCGCGGCGCCGAGTGGCGCAGGGCCGAGGCGCTGCCCGGCATCACGGTCACCGGCAAGTCGGCCGAGGTCCGCGTCTTCCCGCCGGTGCCGCTTGACGGCTGGCCCAAGGAGCTGGCCCGGCTCCAGGTGTCCGGCACCGAACTCGACGACCCGGAGCCGCCGCCCGGCGCCGACCCGACGCACCCCGTCCTCTGGATGAATCCCCACGTCGGCATGACGGCGGGCAAGGCGATGGCCCAGGCGGGCCACGGCGCCCAGCTGGCCTGGTGGGAGCTGTCGGACGAGGAGCGCGCGGCCTGGCGCGACGCCGGTTTCCCGCTCTCCGTCCGCACCGCCGACGCGGACCGCTGGCGCGAGGTCACCGCGGGCGGCAACCCGGTGGTCCGCGACGCGGGCTTCACGGAGATCGCCCCGGGGAAGACCGTCGCGGTCGAAGGGGTGAGCCGCGTCGGATCGCTCCCGCGCGCATGAGCCCTGGTGTCGCGCATGAGCCCTGGTGTCAGGTGCTGATGGTGGTGACGGCCTCGACGCCGTACGTGCGGGCGTAGCCGTTCTCGGTGCCGACGAGGAGGTCGACGACCTCGAAGTAGCGGTCCCAGAACGGGGTTTCGCGCAGTGCGTCGATGAGGAGCTGGTAGGCGTTGTGGTCGTCGGCCTCCCAGACCCAGACGTCGGTGACGCGGGTGGAGTAGAACTCCGTGTCGTAGAAGCGCGACCGGACACCGGTGGTCTTGGCCTTGATGGCGGGGATGACCTCGGTCACGAAGGCGTCCACCCTCTTCTGGGGCGTCATGGCGAGCCATTCGGGTGTGGTCTTGACGAGCATGAACGCGGTGACGGGCGGCTGTGCGGCCTGCGTCGCGGGAGCGGTTGCGGTTTCCTGGGTGGTCATGGGATGTGCCTCCGAAGCGGCGGTCGGTGTTCTGGGTTCTGGTGCGGTGGGGTCTGGTGCGGTGGACTCTGGTGGTGCGGCCGTACGCGGGTGACGGGTAGTCAGTCGCCGCGGACGGCGGGCATGAGGGTGTCGGCGCACCACTGCTCGAAAGTGGTGGGCGTCGCGGTGCCCCCGGTACGGGTGACGCCCGCGTCGAGGCCCGCGTCCTTGGCCCGCTTCATGTCGCAAATGCCCTGGACGAAGGCCTCGTTGAGGCCGTAGCCGACGAGGGTGGGGTACATCTCGCCGAGCGACTGGCGTTCGTATCGGACGGGGCGGCCCAGCTGCTCGGTGATGATGCGGGCCAGGTCGTTCGGGGACAGGTCCCGCGGTCCGAGGACCGGGACGTCGTCGGTGCCGGTCCACGAGCGGTCGAGGAGGAGACGGGCGGCGACGGCCGCGATGTCGGCGACGGCGACCATGGGCGCCTTGCGGTCGGGGTCGGTGTTGTCGGTGAAGACGCCCTTGTCCCGGATCGATTCGGCCTCCTCGAGGACGTTCTCGTAGAAGGACGGATTGGCCAGGGCCCGGTAGGCGACACCGGTCCCCGCGATAAGGTCGTCCATGGCGAGGGAGGCCGTGACGAGTCCGGCGCGGTCGGCGAGCGGGGTGCCGCGGCCCAGTGCGGAGACGCCGACCACATGGCCGACGCCGTGCGTGGCGAGGGCCTTCGCGGCGGGTCCCGTGAAGCCGCGGTAGGCCGCGTCCGGCGTCAGTGAGGAGTCCGGCGGAACGAGCCAGAACACGGCGTCCGCACCGTCGAAGGCCCGGTCGACGACCTCGGCGTCACCGTGCGAACCGGTGATCACCTCGACCCGCTCGCGTACCGCGCCGGGCAGCCGGGCGGGATCGCGGACCACCACGCGCAGCTCTTCGCCACGGGCGGCAGCGGAGTCCAGCAGGAGGGGGAGCAGGTGGCTGCCGATGTTGCCGGTGGGGGCAGTGATGACGATCAAGTGAAACCTCGCAGGTGGTGGTGGTTCGGTACGTCACTCATCCTGCGGAGGAGTCCTGCATTGCCACAATGGGAACTTCGGCACGGCATTGTTGCCCGAAGTGGAATTACCGCTTGAGCTGGAGTTACGCCGCCGACCACCACGGCGTTAGGGTGCGGCCAGGACTCGGACATCGGTCAGGATCGGACAGGGGAACACGCGGGTGAGAGCGGAACGCAAGGCACCGGGCGCACGCCGGGGTCGACCGTGACCGGCGGGGCGTCCTCGGCCGGGGGACGGCTCGACGGCCGGGTCGAGCGCGGCAACCAGACCCGCCGCCTCGTGCTGCGCCGCACCGTCGACATCGCCTCCGTCGAAGGGCTCGGAGCGCTGTCGCTCGGGCGCATCGCCACCGAGCTGAACCTCAGCAAGAGCGGGGTGTTCGCGCTCTTCGGGTCGAAGGAGGAACTGCAGCTGGCGACCATCAGGGCGGCGGGGCGCATCTTCCTCGACGCGGTGGTCGAGCCCGCCTGCCAGGAGCCCCCCGGCATCGGACGGGCGTGGCGGCTCTGCGCGGCCTGGCTGGAGTACTCGGAGCGGCGCGTCTTCCCCGGCGGCTGCTTCTTCTACGGGGCGATCGCCGAGTACGACGCCCGCGAAGGGGCCGTGCACGACGCGCTGGCCGACGCCGACCGCGGCTGGACCGCGCAGGTGGAGCGGTGCCTTGGCGAGGCGCGCGACACCGGCGAGCTGCGGGCGGACACGGATGTCGCCCAGCTCGCCTTCGAACTCGTCGCCCTCATGGAGACGGCCAACTCGCACTCGGTCCTGCACGGCGTGCCGGACGCGTACCGGCGGGCGGGCACGGGCATCACGACGCGACTGCGCGCGGCGGCGACGGATGCGGCGCTGGTCCCCCAACTCCCGTGATCTGACGCCTCGCAGGGCGGTACGCATCGGCGGAGGTGCCCCCGAATTTTCTCCGGAAAAAGTCAGCACGATCGTTCGTTTAGTTTTATGCTCACGTCATGCCGCCACGGATCACGCGCCCCGCCCCCACCGAGGAAGCAGGTACGCCATGACCGGTCTCGTCGCCCTCGACCGCACCGCCGTCCACACCTCGCTCCAGGTCCTGTCCCACGTCCGCGACGCGTCGGACTGGGAGTGCCCCACCCCGTGCGCGGGCTGGGACCTGCGCCGCCTCGTGACGCACATGACCGCCCAGCACCACGGCTTCGCGGCAGCGGCGCG
This sequence comes from Streptomyces sp. NPDC044106, assembly GCF_056433985.1. Classification (NCBI taxonomy): domain Bacteria; kingdom Bacillati; phylum Actinomycetota; class Actinomycetes; order Kitasatosporales; family Streptomycetaceae; genus Streptomyces; species Streptomyces sp. NPDC044106. The sequence goes on along the minus strand of NZ_JBWKFZ010000005.1, from coordinate 421,727 downwards.
AGGGGCGGGTGACGACCGTACGTTCTGGCTCGAACTCAACCTCGGCAGCGACCCGTTGGCCCGTTACGAGGAATCCGTGCGGCACGTCGTCGCCGCCTTCGCCGAGTACGCGGCAGCAGCCACGGAACAGCGGTTCACGCTGCCCGAGATCGGCGGAAGCTTTCCCGGGCGGGTCGCCGTCGGGTTCCACCTTCTCGACTACGTGGTGCACGCGTGGGACGTCGCGGCCACGCTCGGCGTCCCCGTCACCTTCCCCGACGAAGTTCTCGCCGCGGCGCTCGCGGTCGCGCGGCGCGTGCCCGCGGGCCCCGAACGGCGGGTTCCCGGGGCCGCGTTCGCACCGCCGCTGCCCGTACCGGCCGACGCCTCACCCCTCGCCGAGATGCTCACCCGGTTGGGACGCGCGCCGTTGAACGCCCCGCCCGCATCTTCCGTACCTCCTGGTATCACCGGCGACATGGGAGCACCACGGGAGGCACCTTGCGGCGCGTCAACGGCACGGCTCTGATCATCGCGGCACTTGTCGCCACGCTGGGCGCGATCGCGTTCCCGGTGTGGTCGTACGCCGACCGCTCCGGGACCGGGCCCGCCAATCTGGCCGCCGGGTCCGTCGCCACCCGGTGGGGTCCGCTCTCCGCGGCCGACCGGGACCTGCTGGTGAAGGTGCGCCTCGCGGGACTGTGGGAGATACCCGCGGGGCAGCAGGCCGTCGAACGGGCGCCGACCGAGGCCATCAAGGCGGCCGGGGACCACCTCATCGTCGGCCACACCGACCTCGACCAGCGCACCCGTACGGCCGCCGCGCAACTCGGCGTGGAGCTGCCCAACCAGCCCACCGAGCAGCAGCAGGGCTGGCTCGCGGAGCTGACCGCGGCGAGCGGCGAGACGTACCAGCGCAAGTTCGCCAACCTGCTGCGCGCCTCGCACGGCAAGGTCTTCGGCGTGATCGCGCAGGTCCGCGACAGCACCCGCAACTCGCTCGTCCGGCAGCTCGCCACCGACGCCAACCAGACCGTCCTCGACCACATCACGATGCTGGAGGCCACCGGGCTCGTCGACTTCGACGGGATCGCGAACGGCGCCGCGTCGACCGCGACGGCCAGCCCCACCGGGCCCCCGCCGCCGTCCGGTGCCACTCCCCCGGCGCCGGCGCCCGCCGGGCCGAGCGGCGACATCTCCACCACGTCCCGCCCCTCACCCGCGCCGCCCGGACGGATCAACACCGCCCGGCCGGAACCTCAAATGTAGCTCTGAACGTCTCCGACCGAGGGTTCACCGCCGCCCGCCCGGGCCATGGTCTGGGAGCGGAGGACCGGGGGGTCCGGGGGTCCGGGGGACGAAGGGGGAGCGACATGCTCAGTCCGGAGATGAGGCGGGGCCCGGGCGTGGGGCGGAGTTCCGCGTCGCGGCTCGGGACCGGCATCGGGTGGCGGCCCGAGATCGCGGCGGCCGTGGAGGCGATGCCCGGCATCGACTGGGTCGAGGCCGTCGCGGAGAACCTCTGCCCGGGGCATCTGCCCGAGTCCCTGCTGCGGCTGCGCGAGCGCGGGGTGACCGTCGTGCCGCACGGCGTCTCGCTGGGACTCGGCGGCGCGGACCGCCCCGACGAGGGGCGCCTGACCGCGCTCGCCGAGCGGGCCGAGGCCCTCGGCTCGCCGCTCGTCACCGAGCACATCGCGTTCGTACGCGCCGGTGGCGCCCTCACCGCCACCCAGCCCCTGGAGGCCGGGCACCTACTGCCGGTGCCGCGCACCCGCGACGCGCTCGACGTGCTCTGCGAGAACATCCGCGTCGCCCAGGACGCGCTGCCCGTCCCGCTCGCCGTGGAGAACATCGCGGCGCTGATCGCCTGGCCCGGCGAGGAGATGACGGAGGGGCAGTTCCTGTACGAGCTCGTGGAGCGTACGGGCGTACGGCTGCTCATCGACGTCGCCAACCTCCACACCAACCACGTCAACCGCGGCGAGGACCCGGCAAAGGCGCTGGACGAACTGCCGGTCGAGGCCATCGCGTACGTCCATGTGGCGGGCGGCTTCGAGCGGGACGGCGTCTGGCACGACAGTCACGCGCACCCGGTGCCGGAGCCCGTCCTCGCGATCCTCGCCGACCTCGCGTCGCGCGTCTTTCCGCCGGGTGTCCTCCTGGAGCGGGACGAGAACTTCCCCGAACCGGCGGACCTGGAGCGGGAGTTGGACGCCATTCGGGCCACCGTGAAGGCATCCGGAGAGCTGCCGTCGGAGAGTGCGGGCGTCCGGCGCGAGGTGCCGCCCGCGGCCCCCGCCGCCCGGCAGCGCACCGCACTCGCGCAGACCGCCCTGCTCTCCGCTCTCGTCGCGGGCACCCCGGCGCCCGAGGGCTTCGACCACGTGCGGCTGAGGGTGCAGAGCCACGCACTGGCCGCCAAGCGGGCCGACGTCGTGGCGAAGGTCGCGCCCGAGCTGCCGGAGATCCTGGGAGCGGCGTACCGCGCGGACTTCCTCGCGTACGCGCGCTCCCAGCCCATGACGGGCGGCTACCGCCACGACGCGCTGCACTTCGCCGAGCATCTGCTGCTCGCGGGGCGGCCGGACGACGCGGAGGCCAGGCGGCGGCTGAGCGACTGGTGGCTCGAACGGTCCGGCCCGGCGCCGCTGTCGCGGCGGCCCGCAGCGAGACTGCTGCACGCCACCCGCCGGGTCCTGCTGAGGCGGTGACCTTGTGAACACCGTGGACATGATGGGCGCCGGGTACACGGTCGTCGTCTCACTCGCCGCCGCGGAGCTGATCAGGGGTGTGGTGGCCGCCCGCCGCACCAGGTCCCCCCATCGGGCCGGCCCCCCGCCCGACGCCGAGCACGGCGCCTTCGTCCGGGGCACCCTTGAGGCGGCGTTCCTCTCCGGCGGGCCCGCCCGCGCCGCCGACGCGCTGATCGCGGGGCTGCACGAGGACGGCAGGCTGGTCGTCGCCGGGCCCGGCGTCGTCGGCATCGCCCGGCCCGCCGCGCGGAACTCCGGCGAGCAGGCGGTCATCGACGCGCACGCCGCGGCACCCAGCGGCGCGCTGCACTGGCTGCGGGCGGCGGTGATGCGCAGCGCGCCGGTGCAGGAGACAGGGGATGCGCTCGCGCGGCGCGGCCTCGTGGTGCGGCCGGGGCGGCAGCGCAAGTGGCGGGTACGGGCCGGGCTGCTGGCGCTCCTGAGCCTCTTCGGATTCATGGTCGCGGCCATGCTGACCCTGTTCCTCAAACTGGACGCGTACCCCGCGTCGGGAGAACCCGACGCCGCGCTCGACTCCGTCCTCGCGCTGCTGCCCGCCCTCGTCTTCGGCGTCGCGACCGGCCTGATCTGCCTGTCGGTCACGTCGAAACAGCTCACCGTCGCCGGGCGGTCCGCCCTGCGCGAGTACGTCGCCTCGTCGGGCCACCTGACGGGCGCGGCCCAGCTGGTGGCGACCCGCGGCCTCGCGGCGGCCCACCCGGAGCTGCGGTCCCAGCTGATCGCTGCCGCCAGGACCCGCGTGCAGCCAACGGCTCCGGCGGGCCCGTACATCGCGCCCTACCGGAGCCCGGGTGCGGGTGCGGGGAGCGCGGGAGGCGGGACGGCCGTGTGGTGCGGGGCGGGCGGCGGTTCCTCCTGTTCCGGCGGGGGCGGGTCGTCCTGCGGGGGCGGCGGTTCGGCGTGCGGCGGAGGGAGTGGCTCCTCCTGCGGGGGCGGGTCCTCGTGCGGCGGAGGGGGTGGCTCGTCCTGCGGGGGCGGCGGGGGTGGCGGGTCAGGTTGAGCAGCTCGCCCTACTTCTTCTGAGGGCGCACGCCGAGCCCGGCAACCGGCGTCCGCCCTATGGCAGTTGACGTACTCCCGGCCGTATCGGGCCGCACCCCACCGGGCACGCACTAGCGTGCGGTGGCGCAACAGGAGGCGTCATGCGATCCCGAACCGTCAACGGCACCGGCCTCATCGTCGCGGGGCTCCTCGCGACCCTGGCCGCGCTGCTCTTCCCCCTCTGGTCCTACGAGGACCGCTCGGGCACCGGTCTCGCCCGGCTCGACGCCGAGGCCGTGGCGACCGACTTCGGGCCGCTGTCCGCCCTGGACCGGGACTTCATCACCAAGGTGCGGCTCGCGGGCCTGTGGGAGCTGCCCGCCGGACAGCAGGCCGAGGAGCGCGGCACCACCAGGGCCGTGCGCGCCGCGGGCGAGCACCTCGTCGAGGGCCACACGTTCCTCGACGCGCGCGTACGCGAGGTGGCGACCCGGCTCAGCCTCGAACTGCCCAGCCAGCCGAACCCCCGACAGCGCGGCTGGCTCGGGGAGTTGAGCGCCGCCCATGACGAGACGTACGACGGGAAGTTCGCGAACATCCTGCGCCGCGCCCACGGCAAGGTCTTCGCGCTGGTGGCCGAGGTGCGGGCGAACACCCGCAACTCCCTGGTGCGCGCGCTGGCCGACGACGCGAACACGACGGTCCTCGACCACATCAAGGCGCTTGAGGCCACCGGCCTCGTCGACTTCGACGCACTCGCCCGGGACGCGGCGACCTCAGGACCGGCGCCCCCTGCGACCAGTACGCCGCCCCCACCGGGCCCGACGGACACCCCCGGCCCGGCCGCCCCGGTCACTCCGTCGCCCACCTTCCCGCTGCCTCCGGCGGCCTCCCGCCCAAAGCGGAACGTTACCTACCTGTCACCGATTGTCCGCATGGTGAATAAACCATGGCGCGACGCGGCGTCGTCGCATAGAAAACCGCCATGTTCTGGGTCCCTCTGTTCCTCCTCGCCTGGGCCGCGGCCGGCCTGTCCTGCGGCCGGCTCTGCCTCGCCGCGAGCCGCGCCGCCGCACAGGAGAAGGCCGCCGCACGCGGGCACGAACTCACCCTCTACGAGGCGGCGTTCCTGTCCGGCGGCCCCGCCCGCGTCGCCGACGTGGCGCTCGTCGCGATGGCCGGAGCCCGGCGGCTGCTGATCGCGCACACCGGCTGGGCGACCGTCGTCGACCCGGTGGGCCGTGACGAGATGGAGCGTTCGGTGCTGGGTGCCATCGGGCCCGCCGGGCAGTCGCCGATAGCGAGGGTGCGGCGGGGCGTGGCCGCCGCCGACCCGGTGCGGGCCCTCGCGGACCGGCTCGTCACGGCGGGCCTCGCCGTCCCTGACGACGCGGGCTCGGGCGTCGCGGCCGCGGTCCGCCAGGTGCGTGCCGCGACGGTCGCGGTTCTCGCGCTCGGCGCCGTCGCGGTGCTGATGCCGGGGCAGGAGGGGGGCGCCGCCGGGCAGGTGCCCGTCGCGGCCTGGTTCGCGCTGCCGCTGCTGGTGTGCACGGCCTGCCTGCTCATCGCCCGCGTCGAGGTCCATCCGTACACCCGCTGGGCGTCACCGGCGGGCCAGCGGCTCCTGGGCGCCCTGCCCGCACGCGGCGAGGGGCTCACGGCCGTGGCCGTGCGCGGGGTCCGCGCCTCGGGCGACCCCGGGCTGCGGGCGGCCTTCTCGCACCGGCCGCCCCGGGAAGCGGCTCAACGGGGGCATTGAGCCGACACCGGCAGGGCGGTGCTTTACTTCACCAATTACCACACGAATCATCCCTTTTGTTCGAGCACCTTCCGGAACGCTCAGCCGAACAAAAAGGGGAAGACACGCGCGATGAGAGCAGCAGCCGTCCGCTATGGAACCGCCGGATCCCTGGTCCTGACCGCCCTCGTCGCCGCCCCCGCGGGAAGCGCGAGCGGCCCCACCCCCGCCCCCGAGACACGCGGCACCGCCGTCGCGGCCCAGCGCGCCGAGGCCGCCGGCATCCGCTGGGGCGCCTGCGCCAAGGCCGAGGGCCTCCCGCCCTCGCTGCGGTGCGGCACCGTCACCGTCCCCCTCGACTACGCCCGCCCCGACGGCAAGCAGATCAAACTGACCGTCAGCCGCACCCAGGCCACCCGGCGGGCCGCGGGCAAGAAGGTCGGCCGACAGGGCGCGCTGGTCTTCAACCCCGGCGGGCCCGGCGCATCCGGCATGTACTTCCCGCTGGTCGGCGCCATCCCCGAGTGGAAGCGCATCGCCGCGGCGTACGACCTGGTCGGCTACGCCCCGCGCGGGGTCGGCCGCTCGGCGCCGCTGTCCTGCCAGCACCCGACGAAGCACATCAAGGCGCCCACACAGTCGCCGGTCCACCCCGACGCCGCGTACAAGCGGGAGCGCGTCGCTCGGGCGAAGGCGTACGCGCGCGGCTGCGCGGCCCGCAACCCCGGGCTGCGCCACTACACGTCACTGAACAACGCGCGCGACCTGGACGTGCTGCGGGCGGCGCTCGGCGAGAAGAAGCTGACGTTCATGGGAGCGTCGTACGGCACGTACTTCGGGGCCGTCTACGCGACGCTCTTCCCCTCGCACGTGCGCCGCATGGTCTTCGACTCGGCGGTCAACCCCGACCCCGAGCAGGTCTGGTACGGCAACAACCTCGAACAGTCCCTGGCCTTCGAGCGGCGGTGGGCGGACTTCCGCACCTGGGTGGCCAAGCACGACCGCACGTACCACCTGGGGAAATCGCCCGAGCAGGTGCTCCGCAGCTACGAGAGGGTGCGCGCCGAGCTGGCCCACAAGCCCGCTGGCGGCAAGGTCGGCCCCGGGCAGCTGCAGTCCGCCTACCTCCAGGCCGGGTACTACGACGACTACTGGCCGACGCGCGCCGCGGCGCTCTCCGCGTACCTGAAGGGCAACCCCAAGCCGTTGATCGAGATGGCCTCTCCCGAGCCGAGGGGGGCCGCCGAGTCGGAGAACGGGACCGCCGTCTACACCGCGGTCGAGTGCAATGACGCGCCCTGGCCCACCGACTTCGCCACCTGGGACCGCGACAACACGTACCTCGCGCGCCTGGCACCCTTCGAGACCTGGGACAACGCCTGGATGAACCTGCCGTGCGCCTACTGGAAGGCGCCCCGGCAGCGGCCCGTCGACGTGGGCACCGCCGAGGGCGTACTGCCCCCGACACTGATCCTCGCCGCCGAGCGCGACGCGGCGACGCCGTACCGGGGGGCGAAGGAACTGCACCGCAGGCTGGCGGACTCGGTCCTGGTGACCGAGCAGGCCGCGGGCACGCACGGCATCGCGGGCGGCCCCAACAAGTGCGTCAACGACCACCTGGACGCGTACCTCCTGGAGGGCCGGCTCCCCGTCCGGCGCGCGGCATGCGCACCGCACAAGGAGCCGGAGCCGACGTCCGGCGTACGGACGGCGGAACTGCCGAGAGAGCGCTAGTCCGTCACAGCGCGCCGGGCGGGCGCGGCAACCGGATTACGGTCGCCGCGCCCGCCCGGTGCGTGGAACGGGGCGGTTACGCCAGGCCCGCCACCAGCTCCGCGACGGACTTGCGGCGGCCGGTGTAGAACGGCACCTCTTCGCGTACGTGCATGCGGGCCTCGGAGGCGCGCAGGTGACGCATGAGGTCGACGATGCGGTACAGCTCGTCGGCCTCGAAGGCCAGGAGCCACTCGTAGTCGCCGAGGGAGAACGAGGCGACCGTGTTGGCGCGAACGTCGGGGTAGCCGCGGGCCATCTTGCCGTGGTCGGCGAGCATGCGGCGGCGGTCCTCGTCGGGCAGCAGGTACCAGTCGTAGGAGCGCACGAAGGGGTAGACGCTGACGTAGTTGCGCGGCGTCTCGTCGGCGAGGAACGCCGGGATGTGCGACTTGTTGAACTCGGCGGGGCGGTGCAGCGCCATGTTCGACCAGACCGGCTCAAGGGCGCGGCCCAGCTTGGTGCGGCGGAAGAGGTTGTAGGCCTCCTGCAGCTCGTCGGCGGTCTCGGCGTGCCACCAGATCAACAGGTCGGCGTCGGCACGCAGGCCCGAGACGTCGTAGGTGCCGCGGACGGTGATGTCCTTGGCGGCGAGCTGGTCGAACAGGTCCTGGACCTCGTCGGCGTATCCGGCACGGTCCTCGGGCAGCACGTCGCGCAGCTTGAAGACGGACCACAGCGTGTAGCGGATGACCTCGTTGAGGTCCTTGGCCTTCTTGCCCGCGTTCGGGCTCTTGGCGGGGGCGTCGTCACTCATGGCCCTATTCTCCTCCGCCGCCGTGCAGGCTCTGCACCGGGTTGGCGGTGAGCTCCTGCACACCGGTCAGGTCACCGCCCAGCTGGTCGACGGCGGCGTACGCGCTCGCGATGCACGCCGGGATGCCCACCCCGTCGTAGGCCGCCCCGCAGACCGCGAGACCGGGCAACCGCGCGACATGGGCGCGGATGCGGGCCACGCGCGCGTGGTGGCCCACCGGGTACTGCGGGAGGCCGTCGTTCCAACGGGTGACGCGGGTCGCGACAGGCGTGGCGGTCAGGCCGGTGGCCTCGCGCAGGTCGTGCCGGGAGAGGGCGACGAGCTCGGCGTCGTCGCGCTCCAGGATCTCCGTCTCGCGGTACCGCCCCACCGAGGTACGCAGGACCAGCAGGTCCGGGTCCTGCCGGTCGATCCAGCCCCACTTGCGGCTCGCGAAGGTGGACGCCTTGATCGTGTGCCCGTCGACGGGCGGCACGAGGAAACCGCTGCCCTCGGGGAGGTCGGTTTCGGCGCGGCGGTACACGAGAGTGGTGAGGGCCATGGAGGCGTACTCGACGGCGCGCAGCTCGGCTGCCGCGGCGGGTGACTCGGCGTCCAGGAGCTTCGCGGCGGCGGGCGCGGGGAGCGCGACGACGACGGCGTCCGCTTCGTGGCTGCCGCTTCCGGTGCCGACGTGCCAGCCGTCGCCGCGGCGCCGCACCTCCGTGACCGGCGTGTCCGTCAGGATCTCGGCGCCACGCGCGCGTACCGACTCCGCGACGGCGAGCGGCAGCAGGCCGACACCGCCGTCGATGCCCATGAAGACGGGGCCGGTCCGCTGGTTCCTCGCGGCGCGCGCCTGGATGGCGCGGACGCCCTCGGTGAGGGAGGCGTGCGTGCGGGCCGCCTCGAAGAGCTGCGGGACGGCCGAGCGCATCGAGATGCGGTAGGCGTCGCCCGCGTACACGCCGCCGAGCAGCGGTTCCACGAGGCGGTCGACGACCTCGCGGCCGAGGCGCGCGGCGACGTACTCGCCGACCGCGACGTCGTCGCCGACCTCGGTGGGCGGCGGTTCAGGGTCCTGCGCGATGCGGCGCAGGCCTTCTTCGGAGAGGACACCGGCCAGCGCGGACGCGTCGCCGGGTACGCCCATGACGTGGCCCTTGGGCATGGGGCGCAGGGCGCCTCGGGTCCAGATCGCCGCGGTCGCCGTGGCGGGCGGCTGAAGTCGCTCAGCGAGGCCGACCTCGCGGGCGAGGGCGACGGCCTCGGGGCGGCGGGCGAGCATCGACTCGGCGCCGAGGTCGACGGTCACGCCCTCGATCTCCCCGGGGAGCAGCTTGCCGCCGAGCCTGCCGGAGGCCTCCAGGACGGTCACGCGGGCACCGGCGGCGAGCAGTCGGTGCGCGGCGGCGAGGCCGGCGATCCCGCCTCCGATGACGACGACGTGGCCCATCCCCGTACAAGTGTCCGTTTCGTGCATGCCCCCACTCTCTCAGAGCCCGCCGCCGACCCCCTCCCCCGGACCTGCGAGTCCCGACCGTGACCGCATCGGGACCGGTCGGCAACCACCGTTTCACCCCGCTCCGCCGTCCAAGAAGCAACAGCCACCACCACTTTTCGGGGGTACGCCGATGCGCGCGTCCAGCAGCTCCACCCACCGTACGTCCCGCCACCGCACGTCCCGCCACCGCACGGTGCGGGCGGTGTCCGGCGTCCTCCTGGCGGCCTCGCTGGCGCTCGCGGGGTGCAGCGCGAGCCAGGACAGCGGCGCCGGCGGTGACGGCGGCGGCGACCGCGACAAGGCCGCGGGCCTCTCCGCCGGGAAGGACCAGAAGGGCGCGGGCGGCGGGCAGGCCGGCACATCGGCCGGCGGCGGTACCGCGCGACGCAAGCCGCCGGGTCCCGCCGGCACCCACATCATCCGCACCGCGAGCCTGACCGTCCGCGTCAAGGACGTGCCCAAGGCGCTCGACGAGGCCCGCACGGCCGCCCAGGACGCCGGCGGCCTCGTGGGCGACGAGAACACCTCCCGCGACGACGAGGGGCGCGAGCGCTCCCGGATCGTCCTGCGCGTCCCGCAGGCCGCGTACGCGGACGTCCTCTCCTCGCTCGAAGGCACCGGCAGGCTGATCGAGCGCGAGGCCAAGGCGCGGGACGTCACCGAGCAGGTCGTCGACGTGGAGAGCCGCGTCAAGTCGCAGCGGGCGAGCGTGGCCCGCGTGCGGGAGCTGATGGACCAGGCGACGAAGCTGAGCGATGTGGTCGCCCTTGAAGGGGAGTTGAGCACCCGCCAGTCCGACCTGGAGGCGCTCCTCGCCCAGCGGGCCTCGCTGAAGGACCGTACGAGCCTGGCGACGATCACCCTCTCGCTCACCGAGGGTCCCGGGAAGCCGGAGGCGAGGACGGCGGACGACGACCCGTCGTTCGTGGACGCGCTCACGGGCGGCTGGGACGCCTTCGTCACCGCGCTGCGCTGGATCGCGGTCGTCCTCGCCGCGGTACTGCCGTTCGCGGCGGTGGCCGCGCTGCTGCTGGTGCTCTGGCTGCGCGGCATCCGGCCCCGGCTGTCGCGCGGGAGCGCCGGGAACGCCGAGGGCGGGCGGGGCGACGACGGCGGTGCGTAGCGTGTCCGTATGAGCAGCACACGAGAACGACTGGTGGTCATCGGGGGCGATGCGGTCGGCATGTCGGCCGCGTCGCAGGCGCGCAGGCAGAAGGGCCCCGACGAGCTGGAGATCGTGGCGTTCGAGCGGGGCCACTTCACCTCGTACTCCGCCTGCGGGATCCCCTACTGGGTGGGCGGCGACGTCGATGAGCGGGACCGGCTGATCGCGCGGACGCCCGAGCAGCACCGCGAGCGGGCGATCGATCTGCGGATGCGCACCGAGGTGGTGCGGCTCGACATCGCGGGGCGCCGGGTGCTCGCCCGCGGTCTCGAACGGGGCGAGGAGTACTGGACGTCGTACGACAAGCTCGTCATCGCGACCGGCGCCCGGCCGATCCGTCCGGCGCTGCCCGGCATCGACGCGCCCGGCGTGCACGGCGTGCAGACCCTCGACGACGGTCAGGCCCTGCTCGACACCCTGGCGCGGACGCCGGGGCGCAGGGCCGTGGTGATCGGCGCCGGGTACATCGGCGTCGAGATGGCGGAGGCGCTGGTCAACCGCGGCTACGCGGTGACGGTCGTCAACCGCGGCAAGGAGCCCATGTCGACGCTGGATCCGGACATGGGCTGCCTCGTCCACGACGCGATGACCGGCATGGGCATCGAGATGGTGAACGGCGCCGAGGTCACCAAGATCCTCACCGGTGACGACGGGCGGGTCCGGGCGGTGGCCACGGAGGACGCCGAGTACCCGGCGGACGTGGTGGTGCTCGGTATCGGCGTACGTCCCGAGACGGCGCTCGCCCGCGAGGCGGGACTGCCGCTCGGCGAGCACGGGGGGCTCCTGACCGACCTCGCGATGCGGGTGCGCGGCTACGAGGAGGTCTGGGCGGGCGGCGACTGCGTGGAGGTCCTCGACCTGGTCTCCGGACGCGAGCGGCACATCGCGCTCGGCACCCACGCCAACAAGCACGGGCAGGTCATCGGCTCGAACGCGGGCGGCGGCTACGCGACGTTCCCGGGCGTCGTCGGCACGGCCGTCAGCAAGGTGTGCGACCTGGAGATCGCCCGTACCGGGCTGCGGGAGAAGGACGCGCGGGCCGCCGGGCTCCGGTTCGTGACGGCCACCATCGAGTCGACGAGCAGGGCCGGTTACTACCCGGGCGCGGCCCCGATGAAGGTGAAGATGCTCGCCGAGCGGCGCACGGGGCGCCTCCTCGGCGTGCAGATCGTCGGGCGCGAGGGCGCGGGCAAGCGCGTCGACGTGGCGGCGGTCGCGCTCACGGCACGGCTGACGGTGGAGCAGATGACGGCGCTCGACCTGGGGTACGCGCCGCCGTTCTCCCCGGTGTGGGACCCGGTCCTGGTGGCGGCCCGCAAGGCGGTGTCGGCGGTGCGGGCGGACCGGGACTGAGCTGAGCCGACCCGAGCTGAGCCGACCTGGGCTGACCTGAGCCGAGCCGAGCACCCAGCGAAAATGGTCCCCGCCCGACCGGGCAGGGACCATTTTCGGACTTTTTTCAGACAGCCGTGCGCGTGTGCACGTACTCCACGAGGCGGGTCAGCGCCTCCGGGTCCGTGGTCGGCAGGACGCCGTGCCCGAGGTTGAAGATGTGGCCTTCCAGGCCCTTCGCGGCGGCCAGCACCTCGTCCGTCCTGGTCTCGACGGCCTCGCGGGTGGAGAAGAGGACGGCCGGGTCGAGGTTGCCCTGGATCGCCTTGCCGGGTCCGACGCGCCGCGCCGCCTCGTCCAGCGGCACCCGCCAGTCGGCGCCCACGACGTCGGCGCCGGCCTCGCCCATCAGGCCGAGCAGTTCGCCCGTGCCGACGCCGAAGTGGATGCGCGGCACGCCGTAGGAGGCGACGGCGTCGAAGACCTTGGCCGATGCGGGCATCACCGAGCGCCGGTAGTCGGCGGGCGACAGGGCGCCCACCCACGAGTCGAAGAGCTGCACGGCGCTCGCGCCCGCCTCGATCTGGACCTTCAGGAAGGCGCCGGTGATCTCCGCGAGCCGGTCGAGCAGGTCGGCCCAGAGCTGCGGGTCGCCGTACATCAGGGCCTTGGTGTGCTCGTGGTTGCGGCTCGGGCCGCCCTCGACGAGGTAGCTCGCGAGGGTGAAAGGCGCGCCCGCGAAGCCGATGAGCGGCGTCGAACCGAGCTCGGCGGTCAGCATCCCCATCGCCTCGGTGACGTAGTGGACGTCCTCGGGCGTGAGGTCCCGCAGCTGCGCGAGGTCGGCGCGCGAGCGGATCGGGTTCTCGACGACGGGTCCGACGCCCGGCTTGATGTCGAGGTCCACGCCGATCGCCTTGAGCGGGACGACGATGTCGCTGAAGTAGATCGCGGCGTCGACGTTGTGGCGGCGCACCGGCTGCAGCGTGATCTCCGTGACGAGGTCGGGCCGCATGCAGGACTCCAGCATGGCGGTGCCCTCGCGGACCTTGCGGTACTCCGGGAGTGAGCGCCCCGCCTGCCGCATGAACCAGACCGGCGTGTGCGGCACGGCCTCGCGCCTGCACGCCTTCATGAAGGGGGAGTCGTACGTCGCTGCGTTCTGCCGGCCCTCGGGGCCACGGCTGTCATTGGCACTCACGCGGAAAGTCTCGCACGTCGACCGGGAGCGTCCTCACGGGTGTCTCTCCCTGCGCGAAGGCGCCGTTCCCCTTAACCTTCCCCGCATGGCTGCGGCTCAGGGACAACGGTCGGACGGCGCTGGCGAGATGGAGAGTTCGGAGGGGAAGGTGGCGGATTCGGCTCCGGTGCCCTTCCGCGCGGCGGTCGAGGCGCTGCGGGGGGCACGGCTGCGGCCGGAGATCGAGATCGATCCGACGCGGCCGCCGCAGCGGCTCGCGCCGTACGCGTACGCGTTGGAGGCGGCGGTCGTCGACGGCGAGGAGGACCTCGCGGACGGGCGGCTCGTCCTGCTCCACGATCCGTCCGGGCACGACGCCTGGCAGGGCACTTTCCGCCTTGTCACGCTCGTGCGGGCGGAGCTTGAACCGGAGATGGCGGCCGATCCGCTGCTGCCGGAGGTGTGCTGGTCGTGGCTGACCGGGGCGCTGCAGGCGCGGGGCCTCGCCGCGGGTGAGGCGAGCGGCACGGTGACCCGGGCGGGCTCGCACTACTTCGGCGGCCTCGCGGAACGGCCGCCCGCCTCGCAGATCGAGATCCGGGCCTCGTGGACCCCGCGCGAGGGGTCCGGCGGGGTGCCGGACACGGGGGCGCATCTGGCCGCGTGGTGCGATCTGCTCTGCCAGATCGCGGGGCTGCCGCCCGCGGGTCCCGGGGACGGTTCCGTGGTCTCGCTCCCCCAGCGGCGGGGCCCGCTCTCGCCCTGAACCACTGGCTGCACCACCGGCCGAACCATCGGCTGAACCACTGGCCGCCTCCTGCCCCGCGGCGCGATGTCGCGGGGGTCGCGGGGTTTGTACGCACGGGGTCACCCGGAAGAGGGCATGTTCGGTTCGATCTTCGGATGATCGAGTGCATGTCCGAATTGCCCCAATTCTCTCTCACCAAATCGTGATCATTCCCTAAAGGCGGATGCGATTGGTGCCGAAGAGGTTTGTGACCTTGAAAGCACGGTTCGTCCCGGCTTCATCCCCGAGCCGGTTCGCGTCCCGCACCCCAGGAGGCCTGGTGTCCGTTCTCCTCGAGCAGCCCGCAAGCCTGGTCGCCTACCGCCCGAACAAGCCGACCGCCATGGTCGTCGTGGCCGACCCCCGCGTCCGTTCCACCGTCACCCGCCACCTGTGGGCGCTCGGTGTACGCGACGTCATCGAGGCCTCGTCGATCGCGGAGGCTCGTCCCCGCATCGGCAACCCCCGGGACATCTGCGTCGCAGACGTCCACCTCCCCGACGGCTCCGGCCTGACGCTCCTCTCCGAAACCCGTGCCGCGGGCTGGCCGAACGGTCTCGCCCTCTCCGCCGCCGACGACATCGGCGCCGTGCGCAACGCCCTCGCGGGCGGCGTCAAGGGCTACGTCGTCACCGGCACCCGTACGAACGTCGGACTCCCCACCCGCCCCGGCGCGGCCCCGATCGGCTCGGCCGCCGCCCGTATGCACCGCCGTCCTCCGGGCGCCCCGAGCCACCCCGGCGGCTACCGCGAGCTCTCGGGCCGCGAGGTCGAGGTGCTTCGCCTGGTCGCGGAGGGCCAGTCCAACAAGGCCATCGGCGTCTCGATGGGCCTGTCCGCCCTGACCGTGAAGAGCCACCTCGCCCGGATCGCCCGCAAGCTCGGCACGGGCGACAGAGCCGGAATGGTGGCGGTCGCGCTGCGCACCGGCATCATTCACTGACTCATTACATCCCTTTCACGCCCGTCGACGGAACGTTCCGTCGACGGGCGCTGTACATACACAGATACCCTTGACAGGTGACCGACGCCCAAGAGACCGCAGCAGACAGCTCACTGCGAACCACCGGAGGCGGCCCTCCGGACGACGACGGACTCGCTGACGAAGGGCTGCCGATCCCCCTGCTGGAGCCGCGTGACGGCATCCCGCCGGTGATCGCCGACGAGGAGTCCCTCGCCGCGACGGTCGCCGCCTTCGCCGCCGGCTCCGGCCCCGTCGCCGTCGACGCGGAGCGCGCCTCCGGCTACCGGTACGGACAGCGCGCCTATCTCGTCCAGCTCCGCCGCGAGGGCGCGGGCACGGCACTGATCGACCCCGTCGCCTGCCCCGACCTCTCCGGCCTCGACGCGGCCATCGGCGACACCGAGTGGGTGCTGCACGCGGCCACCCAGGACCTGCCGTGCCTGCGGGAGATAGGCATGGTTCCGGCGCGGATCTTCGACACGGAGCTCGCGGGCCGGCTCGCCGGGTTCCCCCGGGTGGGCCTCGGCGCGATGGTGGAGAGCGTCCTCGGCTACGTACTGGAGAAGGGGCACTCCGCCGTCGACTGGTCGACACGGCCGCTGCCCGAGCCCTGGCTGCGGTATGCCGCACTCGACGTCGAGCTCCTCGTCGACCTGCGCGACGCCCTGGAGAAGGAGCTCGACCGTCAGGGCAAGCTGGAGTGGGCCCGCGAGGAGTTCGACGCCATCGCCTCGGCGCCGCCCGCGCCGCCCCGCAAGGACCCCTGGCGCCGCACGTCGGGCATGCACAAGGTGCGCAGGCGCCGCCAGATGGCGGTCGTACGGGAGCTGTGGAACGCGCGCGACAAGGTGGCCCAGCGCCGCGACGTCTCGCCGGGCAAGGTGCTCAGCGACGGCGCGATCGTCGAGGCCGCGCTCGCGCTGCCGCCCAACGTGCACGCGCTCGCCGGCCTCGCGGGCTTCGGGCACCGCATGGGACGGCGTCAGCTCGAGCAGTGGCAGACGGCCGTCGACCGCGCCAAGGCGCTGCCGGACGCGGAGCTGCCGCAGCCGGGCCAGACCCTGACAGGACCGCCCCCGCCGCGCTCCTGGGCCGACCGGGACCCCGCCGCCGCGGCCCGGCTCTCCGCGGCGCGGGCGGCCGTCTCGGCGCTCGCCGAGCAGCTGAACATGCCGCAGGAGAACCTGATCACCCCGGACACGGTCCGCCGCGTCTGCTGGGAGCCGCCGGCCCCGCTGACCGAGGACTCCGTGGCCACGGCCCTCGCCGCGCACGGCGCCCGCCAGTGGCAGATCACCCTGGTGACCCCGGCCCTGGTGACGGCCCTGTCCTGACCATGGGGCCCCGCCCTCTCCCACGCCCACCCGCCGAGTCCGGACGGGTGGGCGTTGCCATGCGTGGGCGGCGCCCCTACGGCACGCGCAGGTGTAGGAAACGGGTGGGCGGGTGGGATCAATCCGCCGCGAAGCGGCGGGCCGGGCCCGCCGGGACACACCCGCGGACGAAGACCCCACGGCCACCCGGAAGCACGCGACCCACCGCGCAGCGATGGCACAGGAACCCGCACCGAAGCCCGCGCCCAAGTGTGACGTTCGCCTCCCGGAGAGGCCCCTTGGCCGCGTAGTTACCGGCAAGTAGGGTGGAGGAGGAAACGCGCCGCGCAGGCGCCCCGCACCCTGGAGGAGAGCCATCGTGCCTCGTACCGTCAGGGACGTCGTCTTCGTTGATGGCGTCCGCACCCCGTTCGGCAAGGCGGGCCCGAAGGGCATCTACCACGAGACCCGTGCCGATGACCTCGTCGTGAAGGCCATCCGGGAGCTGCTGCGCCGCAACCCCGGCCTCGACCCCGCCACGATCGACGAGGTCGCCATCGCCGCGACCACGCAGATCGGCGACCAGGGCCTGACGATCGGCCGCACCGCCGGCATCCTCGCCGGGCTGCCGCAGTCCGTGCCCGGCTACTCCATCGACCGCATGTGCGCCGGCGCCCTGACCGCCGTGACCTCGGTCGCGGGCAGCGTCGCCTTCGGTGCGTACGACATCGCCGTCGCCGGTGGTGTCGAGCACATGGGCCGCCACCCCATGGGCGAGGGCGTCGACCCGAACCCCCGCTTCGTGAGCGAGAAGCTGGTCGACGAGTCCGCCCTGTTCATGGGCATGACCGCCGAGAACCTGCACGACCGCTACCCGAGCATCACCAAGCGGCGCGCCGACGAATACGCGGTGCGCTCGCAGGAGAAGGCCGCCAAGGCGTACGCCGACGGCAAGATCCAGGCCGACCTGGTGCCGATCTCCGTACGGCGGACCAACGAGGAGGCCGGTGAGACCGGTTGGGGCCTCGCCACCGCCGACGAGCCGATGCGCCCGGGGACGACGCTGGAGAACCTCGCGGGCCTGAAGACGCCGTTCCGTACGCACGGCCGCGTCACGGCGGGCAACGCCGCGGGCCTCAACGACGGCGCCACCGCCTCCCTCATCGCCTCCGAGGAGTTCGCGCGGGCGAACAACCTGCCGGTGAAGATGCGCCTCGTCTCGTACGCCTTCGCGGGCGTCGAGCCGGAGGTCATGGGCTACGGCCCGATCCCGGCGACGGAGAAGGCGCTCGCCAAGTCGGGCCTCTCCATCTCCGACATCGGCCTCTTCGAGATCAACGAGGCGTTCGCCGTGCAGGTGCTCGCCTTCCTCGAGCACTACGGCATCGCGGACGACGACGCGCGCGTCAACCAGTACGGCGGCGCCATCGCGTTCGGCCACCCGCTCGCCTCCTCGGGCGTACGCCTGATGACGCAGCTGGCGCGGCAGTTCGAGGAGCAGCCCGAGGTCCGTTACGGCCTCACGACCATGTGCGTCGGCTTCGGCATGGGCGCCACGGTCATCTGGGAGAACCCGAACCACAAGGACGCCGGAGGCGACAAGTGAGCACCACGACCACCGAGCTCCTGAAGGGCGCGGCCGAGCTGTTCCCCGACGAGGTCGTCACGCAGGCGCACGTGCGCCACCTCGACCTCCCCCACGGTGCCGGGCGCTTCGCGCTGATCACCCTCGACAACGGCTTCGACCACACCAAGCCGACCACCTTCGGCCCGCAGTCCCTCGCCAACCTGAACACGGCGATCGACCAGGTCGAGAAGGAGGCGGCCGACGGCTCCATCGTCGGCGTCGGCATCACCGGCAAGCCGTTCATCTTCGCCGTCGGCGCCGACCTCAAGGGCGTGGAGCTGCTGAAGCGCCACGAGGACGCGCTGGCCATCGGCAAGGGCGGCCACGAGGTCTTCAAGCGGCTCTCCGGCCTCGCCGTGCCGACCTTCGCGTACTACAACGGCGCCGCGATGGGCGGTGGCGTCGAGGTCGGTCTGCACTGCTCCTACCGCACCGTCTCCAAGGCGCTGCCCGCCTTCTCGCTGCCCGAGGTCTTCCTCGGCCTGGTTCCGGGCTGGGGCGGCTGCGCGCTGCTCCCGAACCTGATCGGCGCCGACAACGCCGTCTCGGTCATCATCGAGAACTCGCTCAACCAGAACCGCCAGCTCAAGGGCAAGCAGGTCTTCGAGCTCGGCATCGCCGACGCCCTCTTCGAGGGCGCCGACTTCCTGGAGCAGTCGCTCATCTGGACGGCGTCCGTCCTGACCGGTTCGGTCGAGGTCGTGCGTCCCGAGATCGACCGCGGCGAGGGCTGGGACGCCGCCGTCGCGCGCGGCCGTGCCATCGCCGACTCCAAGGTGCACGGCGCCGCCCCGGCCGCCTACCGCGCCCTGGACATCATCGGGGCCGCCAAGGACGGCGACCTCCAGAAGGGCTTCGACGCCGAGGACGTCGCGCTCGCCGACCTCATGATGGGCGGTGAACTGCGCGCGGGCATCTACTCGTTCAACCTCGTGCAGAAGCGCGCCAAGCGCCCCGCGGGCGCCCCGGACAAGAACCTGGCGCGCCCGGTCACCAAGGTCGGCGTCGTCGGCGCCGGTCTGATGGCCTCGCAGCTCGCGCTGCTCTTCCTGCGCCGCCTTGAGGTGCCGGTCGTGCTGACCGACATCGACCAGGCGCGTGTCGACAAGGGTGTGGGCTACGTCCACGAGGAGATCGACAAGCTCCTCCTCAAGGGCCGGATCAACCAGGACAAGGCCAACCGCCTCAAGGCACTGGTCTCCGGCGTCCTGGACAAGGCCGAGGGCTTCTCCGACGCCGACTTCGTCATCGAGGCCGTCTTCGAGGAGATCGGCGTCAAGCAGCAGGTGTTCGCGGAGGTCGAGGCGGTCGCCCCGGCGCACGCGATCCTCGCCACCAACACCTCCTCGCTCTCGGTCTCCGAGATGGCGTCGAAGCTGAAGCACCCCGAGCGGGTCGTCGGCTTCCACTTCTTCAACCCGGTCGCGATCCTGCCGCTCCTGGAGATCGTGCGCGGCGAGCAGACCGACGACGCGTCGCTGGCCACGGCCTTCGGTGTCGCCAAGAAGCTGAAGAAGACCGCGGTGCTCGTGAAGGACGCCCCGGCGTTCGTCGTGAACCGCATCCTGACCCGCTTCATGGGCGAGATCCAGAACGTCATCGACGAGGGCACCCCGGTCGCCGTCGCCGAGAAGGCCGTCGAGCCGCTCGGCCTGCCGATGTCGCCGCTGGTCCTCCTCGAGCTGGTCGGCCCGGCCATCGGTCTGCACGTCTCCGAGACCCTGAACCGCGCCTTCCCGGAGCGCTTCACCGTCTCGCCGAACCTCGCGGCCGTCGTCAAGGCGGGCAAGCGCGGATTCTACGTGCACTCCGCCGAGAACGGCTTCAAGCCGGAGCTCGACCCCGAGGTCGCCGCGCTCCTGAAGCAGGGCGACTCCGTCCTGACCGAGGAGCAGGTCCGCGACCGCGTGCTCGACGCGGTGGCCCAGGAGATCGGGCTCATGCTCGACGAGGGCGTCGTCGCCGAGGCGCAGGACATCGACCTCTGCCTGATCACCGGCGCGGGCTGGCCCTTCCACCTGGGCGGCATCACGCCGTACCTGGACCGTGAGGGTGTCAGCGAGCGGGTGAACGGCAAGCGGTTCCTCGCGCAGGGCGTGGCGAGCGTCCCGGCGTAACACGCACAGCGAGAACCGGTGGGCCGTACGGGACAACTCCCTTACGGCCCACCGACGTTACGCCACAGTCACACCCTGAACCAGGCGGCGAGGGCGAGGCCGGGCTCCGCCTTCTGCCGGGCGAGCCGCAGCGTGCCGTCGAGACCGATCGCCGCCATGACCACACGGCCGCGCGCGTCGAGAGCCAACGAGGGGGCGCCCAGGCACGGTTCGCCGGTCTCGGTCCACCACAGGCCCGCCCCCTCGTCCTCCGTGGGGAACGCGGCGAGCCCCGGGCGCCCGCCGCTCGTGCGGTGCGCGAGGACGGTGCAGTCGTGGCCCTCGACGGTGGCGCGGACGGCCGCCGTGGGGCCCGGTCCCGGCGCGCCGCCGAGCGGGGCCGCGGCCGTGCCGTCGGCCGGGCGGTGCGCGAGGACTCCGGCGCCGAGGGCGTCGGCCGCGTAGTACGTGAGGCGGTCGGGGGCGGTCTCCAGGGCCGTGCCCGAGCCGGGCGCGGAGGCCGGCGCGAGGTCGTCGGCGCGCAGCAGTTCGCCGCCCTGCTTCTCCTGGGCCCAGTGCAGGGTGGCCTTGGTGCCGGGGGCGAAGACCTCGACGCGGCCGGCCGACGTGGCGAGGGCGGCGATGCCGTCCAGGGTGTCGCGGACCTGGAAGTCCTGCCACCCCTCCCACTTGCCGCCCTTGCCCTCGCGGCGCATCCGGACGCTGCCCACCGCGTCCCGCACGAAGACGTGGACGGTGCCCGCGGCGTCCACCGCGGCGGCGGGCGCGCCCAGGGACGGGGCGCGGTCGACGCGCTTGGTGTGCGGGTTGCCGAGCGAGCGCCAGTCCATGAGCGGGCGCCCCGACTGGTACTGGATGGCGTGCACGATGTCGACGACGGCCTCCCCCGCTGCCTCGCGCCGCTCCCTGCGGCCCAGGAAGTGCACGTAACCGTCGCTGCCCTGGGCGAGGGTGAGGTAGGTCAGGCCGGGCGCCTCGAAGAAGTCGGGACCGCTCCAGTCGGGACCGCCCGGCGCCGTCTCGGTCCACCGCAGGAGTCCGCCATCGGCACGGGCGTACGCGGTGAGCCGGCCGTCCCGGCCGCGCAGCAGCCAGCGGGCAGTGTCCGGGGCACCGGTGCTGGTGGACCTCGACGGCATGACTCGGCGCCACCTTTCCACGATCACGGACGCACAGGGTTTTGCCTATTAGTTTACGTTTGCCGCATGACAACTCTCGTCGTCGTCGATGCCGCGAACGTCGTCGGTTCCGTGCCCGACGGATGGTGGAAGGACCGCCGCGGGGCCGCCGAGCGGCTGCGGGACTCGCTGGTGCGCCGCGCGGCGGACGGCCTGCCCGGGCATCCGGGGCCGCTGGACGTCGTGCTCGTCGTGGAGGGCGCGGCGCGGGGCGTCGCGTCCGTGCCGGGCGTACGCGTGGAGTCCGCGCCCGGCAGCGGCGACGACCGCATCGTGGAGCTGGCCGCCGAAGCGGCGGGCCGGCCGTGTCTGGTGATCACGGCCGACCGCGAACTGCGCCGCAGGGTGGGCGAGGTGGGGGCCGAGTGCGCGGGCCCCCGTACCGTGCGCCCCTGACCCCGCGGCCCTTCAGAGCCGCTTCGCGCTGCGCAGGGTGGACGCGTAGTAGCCGTTGCCGTCGAGGCGCGACGTGCCGCCCTTGTCGCCGATGGTCGGGCCGTTGACCTCCTCGCGGCTGGAGATGAAGATCTTGTGGCCGTCGGCGTCGTGGCCGAGGAAGATGCCGACGTGGTCCAGGCGCTGCTTGGTGCGGGCGTCGAGCTTGAAGAAGACCAGGTCGCCGGGTTGCACCACGTCGATCGACTTGGGGCGGTCGGCCGGGCCGACACCCTTGAGCTTGATCACGTCCGTGCCCGCCTTGCCGCGCGCCATGCCGTTGGCGGTACGGGGCAGGCCGTCGCCCGCCTGGTCGTTGGCCATCAGGGGGTAGCGGGCGCGGTAGCCGAAGACCGTGCGGACGAATCCGGAGCAGTCCATGGAGCGGGCCCGCATCTTCTCCGGCTGCTCGGTGGTGCCGTTGCGGAAGGTGTACGGGATGCCGAGGTAGTCGAAGAAGTCGGACTGCTCCAGGCGCAGGTCGTTGCCCGAGCTGCCTTCCGGGTTCAGCGGCCCGAAGTTGGCGTCACCGGCGTACGCGATGCCCTCGTCGTCCTTCTTGACGGGGGCGCCCTCCACGTACTGGAAGGCCATCGCGAAGATGTCGTCCTCCTCGCTGCCGGAGAACTCCTTGTACCAGTCCTTGAACCACTTCTCCTTCTCCGCGCCCTCGCGCCAGATCTCCGGCATCAGCCGCACCCAGTCGTTGGTCACGACCCGGGACTTGGTGTTGGCGGGCTCGGTGAAGGTGCGGCTCGGTCCGGTCAGCGTCGCGGTGCGGGCGCCGTCCGTGAAGGTGGCGAGGACCTTGCCGTTCTCGGTGCGCAGGACGGAGCGGTCGGGGCCCTTCAGCCGCTCCCACTTCAGCTTCCCGCTCTCCTGGCCGGTGCTGCTGTGCAGCCCGGGGGTGTCGGTGACGGCCTGCACCTTCGGCGCCTTGGCCGCTTCGTCCTTGCGCAGTTCCACGGTCAGGTAGGTGCTGCCCGCCAGCAGGGCGAGCACGGTCGCCGCGTGCACGACGGGACGCTTCTTCTTGGGCGGCATGAATGACTCCTGGGAATCAGGCGGACGGCATGAAGCCGAGGAGGATCCCGGCGGTGAGGACGACGTAGGCCATGAGCGTCACCGAGCCCGTGGCGAGCAGGGTGGGGCCCTTGGGCTGGCGGACCAGCTGGTAGGCGATCAGGCCCGGCACGATGAAGCCGAGGGTCTGGTTGCTGTACATGAGCGGGAACTCGAGCGAGAGCACGATCATCACGGTGGCCTGGAGCACCACGCCGGTCAGCACGACCGCGGCGAACAGGCGCTTGCCGTAGAGGATCACGAAGCGCTGCATGAGGAGCGTGCAGACGTAGGTCAGGACGGTGACGCCGACCACCATCGCGGCGCGCTGCAGGTCCTCGACGAGGGTCAGCGCGAGCCAGCCCGGGGTGATCATGCCGCCGGGCGAGAGGTTGGTCGTCAGATAGCAGACCAGGGAGAAGAGCAGCCCGAGCGCGATGCCGACCGCGGCGATCTCGGGGGTGAGGACGGAGGGAATCAACGGGGCTCTCCTGGGCTGTGCCACTGCTGGTCGTCGTCATGGGCGGGCGGTGCGGGCGGCACCCGCGGCTCGAAGAGGCCGCGGGGCGCGGGGGGCAGCTGGGGGCGGGGTTCCTGGGGCGCGTAGGCCTCGGGCACGTAGCTCTGGTGCTGCTCGTACTGCTGCTCGTACTGCTGCTGGTGGTGTTGTTGAGGCTGCTGGTACTGCTGCTGGGGTTGCTGGTGGTGCTGGGATTGCTGGTGGTGCTGGGGCTGCTGGTGGTGCTCTTGCGGTGCGTAGCTCTCGTACGGCTGGTCCGTGGTGCGCTGCACGGGTACGTGGACACCCGGCGGGATCTGCTGGACGACGGGGATCGGCTGGGTCTGGACCGGGGCGTACCGCGTTTCGTACGCCTCCGGGTAGTGCTGGTACGGGTCGACGTGCGGCTCGTAGAACGGCGCGGGCTCCTCGGGGGTCTGCTCCTCGCTCTCGTCGGGCGGCAGTTCGGCGAGGTGCTCCAGGAGCAGTTCGCCCTGGCCGTGGATGTTGCCGATGGCGACGAGCGAGGAGTCGGGGCCGAGCTGCGCGAGCATGTCGCGCATGAACTCCTCCGGGTCGCGCCGGTCGCCGCCGAGGTCGACGGCGCGCGAGCGCCAGTCGGCCGGGATGGCGTCGATGGCGGACTTGGCGGGGTGGCCGATGACGAAGACCTTCTCCGGCTGGAGGTCGGGGATGATCTCGCCCATCTGACCGTTGCGCTCGACGCGGTCGGGGCGGCAGTTGATGACGACGTGCAGCGGCCGGTGGATGGCGCCGAGGTCGAGCAGCTGGTTGATGTTCATCAGCGTCGACTCGGGGTCGTTGGCCGCGAAGACGTTGGCGAAGCGGAGCTTCTTGCCGTCCTCGGTGGCGTACCGCTCGACGGAGAGGACGCCCGGGTCCGGCGGCGCGTCGTACATGCCCTGGAGGGCGACCTCGCGGCCCACGCCGACGAGCTCGGCGACCTTCAGCGCGATCGCCACGTTCTCCTTGAAGGTGAACCAGCTGAAGCCGCGCAGCTCGTCGTCGGTGACCGTCTCGGGGTCGGCGTAGATGAGCTCGCAGTTCCGCGCGTCGGCCTCCTCCTTGAGGATGTCGTAGCGGTCCTTCTCGGCGGTGACGCAGATGCCGCCCTCCGGCATGGAGCGGGAGAGGGAGCGCGCCACGTCGTCGAGGGTGGGGCCCATCTCGGCGAGGTGGTCCTCGCGGACGTTGCAGAGCACGCCGATGGTGGAGCGGATCAGCTTGGACTGGTTGATCTCCTGGAGCGCGGGCATGACCGCCATACACTCGATGACCAGGGCGTCCGGGTCGTAGGCGGCGGCGCGCCGCACGATGCCGATCTGCTCGACGACGTTGGCGATGCCGAACTTGCGGTAGACCGGCTCCTCGGTGGCGTCGGGGTGGATGAACCGGGCCGCGGTGCCGGTGGTCTTGGCGACCGTGGTGAGTCCGCCGCCGCGCAGCGCCCCCGCGCAGAGGCGGGTGATGGAGGACTTGCCGCGGATGCCGTTGACCAGGACCCGGGTGGGTATGTGCTCCAGGCTGGCGAAGTGCCGCCGCTGTTCGACGACGCCGGCCGCGAGCAGGATGGCGCAGCACACCACGAGAACGGTGTAGAGGAAGAGCACGGGGGTTCAGTTCCTTCCGGCGAGGCCGGCCGTGACGCCGTCCCGCTTGCGCTGCGTGGCCGTCGGCAGCTGCTGCCTGATGAGTTCGAGGCTGCGGGTGACGGCGCCGACCTCGTCGTGGTGGCGCGGGTAGAGGACGGTGCGGCGGTCCCCGTCGGCCAGGGCCTCGGCCTGGTCCGCGAGGTGCCGCAGCGGCCGTACGACGACGATGTGCAGCCAGCCGAGGCAGGCCGCGGCCGCGGTGATGCCGAGCAGGCCCGCGAGGACCGTGCGGTTCTGGTAGCTGTACTCGGGGATGGCGAGGGCGGAGGCGGGCTGCCAGCTGACCACGGTCCAGCCGAGCGAGCTCGCCGCGCCGCCGCCGACGAACGGGGCCGCGGCCGCGATCTGGATCTCGTCGCCGTCGCGGTAGAGGACTCCGCTGGGACGCGGGCTGAGGCCGACCTTCTGACCGGTGCCCTCGGCGAGCGCGTTGAGCCTGCCGCCCGGCAGGTCCTCGAACTCGCGGTAGCCGGAGTTGGCGCCGATCACCCTGCGCTCTTCGTCGACGACGCGGATTTGGCCGAGGCCGGGGCGCTTGAGCAGCGAGTTGAGGAAGTCGATGCGGAACTCGCCCACGACGGCGGCCCCCTCGCGGCCCGGCACCTCGGCCGTACCGATGATCACCGGCTCCTTGCCGCCCTCGTCGATGACCCGGATGGGCTTGTTGGAGGGTCCCTTGCCGGACGGGCTGCGGGGGTCGTGGCCCGCCTTGGCGAGGACCTTGCCCGCGGCGTCGAGCACGTACAGGGACTGGTAGCGGCCGTGCTGGTTCATGGTGCTTTCGAGCACCTTGGACATGTCCGACGACTCGGTGCGGTCGCCCATGAGGGAGGCGACCGAGGTGAGGTCGGCGTGGCCCTCGTTGAGGGCGCGGCGGACCCGGTCGGTGAGGGTGTCGGTGCGCTCGCGCTGGTCGTTGACCATCTGCTGCGGTACGGAGACGGTGTCGCCCGCGCGGTTGAGCAGCAGCATGAGCGGCGCGGACCAGGCGAGCAGCAGGACGGCGCAGACGGCGATCAGGGTGCGGGTGCCGAACCTGCGGCGGCGGGCGGGCTTGTCCTGCCGGGTGGCGGGTTCGCCGGTGAGCTGGCGGCGCAGCCGTTCCAGGGCGGTGCCGATGCGGGCGGCCTCGCCGTACCGCGGTACGGAGACGGGCCGGTCGACGTCGCCGCGGGTGAGGCGGCGGCCCTCCAGGAAGAGCCGGATCAGCGGCCGCTGCACGGTCCGCAGGAGCAGGTAGATGGTGAGCCCGCCGATGAGCAGCAGGGCGCCGGCGGCGATCAGGCCGAAGGCGGAGTCGCTCTTGGCCGTCGGGTCCTCGGCGACCGGGACCATGGCGACGACGGTGAGCCCGAGCCGGGTGGCGACGGTCGACTCGCCCGCCTCCGGGCCCGCGAGGGTCGCGTAGCCGGCGACGGCGCGCTCGCCGAGGTAGCGCTCGCCGGTGAGGTGGCCGCTGACGCCGAGGAAGCCGCCGGAGCCCGGCTCCTTGGACATGAGCGGGTGCCGCTTGCCCTTCTTGGCGGCCGTCTCCGCGAACGACTTGAGCTGCTTGTTGGACTGCTTGACCTCGTCGCGCTGCAGATCGGTGAGGACCTGCTCGGGCTCGGGGATACCGTCGGTGCTCAGGACTTGGCCGTCCTGGTCGACGACGGCGATGGAGCGGAACTTGCCGAGGCTGATGCCGGGGAAGCGCAGGCTGCTGGAGGCGATCAGGAGCTGCTGCGGCTGTCCCTTCCAGGTGAGCAGGGCGAAGGAGAGCAGCCGGGTCTCGCCGTTCTCCAGGCGCACCATGCGCGGGGCCAGGCCGTCCTTGCCGGCCAGCTCGCCGCGGTCGATGGCGGTCAGCGGGAGGTTCTCGCCGCGGGCGGCGAGGAGCTTGCCCGAGGCGATCTCGACGATCGCGGTGCCCATCCACTTCTGGTAGACGCTGCCGGTCTTGTCCAGCACGGCGTCGGCGGGCACCGGGTCGCCCGCGCTGAAGAGCTCGGCGGTCCGGGTGAGGTCGGTGACGGACTCGTCGATGGAGGCGCGCAGCGCGATGGCGCCGTCCTCGGCGAAGTGCTGCTGGGACGATTTGACGGCTTTGGGGACGGCTTCCTGGCCCGCCCTGCCGAGAGTCAGGGCGGTGATGCCCGCGAGGGCGAGGAGCAGGACCGACAGTACGGCGATGGGCGGACGAATGCCGCCCAACAGGGACATGTCGGTCCTTCGGCGGACCTTGTGCCGCCGCTTCGAGCGCGAAGCGGCCAAGGGGGGCTCCTCTCCTGGAGTGACGCGGGGTGCGGGAACGCACAGTGATGCGTTCCGGAGAAGTCAGACGTG
Source organism: Streptomyces sp. NPDC044106 (assembly GCF_056433985.1). Classification (NCBI taxonomy): domain Bacteria; kingdom Bacillati; phylum Actinomycetota; class Actinomycetes; order Kitasatosporales; family Streptomycetaceae; genus Streptomyces; species Streptomyces sp. NPDC044106. The sequence goes on along the minus strand of NZ_JBWKFZ010000005.1, from coordinate 394,582 downwards.
CGTACCCGGGTGAGGGATGTACGGAGCGAATAAAATGTGAGCTAGATCGCGTCAACCCGGTGTTTGAGCCAAATCCCGTTCACCTCGTCGACCCCTGCCGGACACCTCGCCGCCGCTCCCCGGCCGACCGTGAACCGTCCCCCTCCGACCGGCCGGCACCGGCCTCCGCGTCAGTCGGAGGGCAGCTCCTCCAGCGGTTCGAGCCCGTCCTTGCTCGCGCCGCGGTTGAGCAGCGTGCCCTGGGTGCGCTCGAAGGCGAGGCGGTAGCGGGAACGCTGCTGCTCACTGAGATTCTTGCCGTCACGCAGGGCGGCGGCGACGTCCACGAGCCGGTGATCCTTGACCGCGCCCTTGGGCAGGGCGCCGGTCCCGTCCGGGTCCGGCGGGATCTCCACGAAGGTGGGCACGTACTTGGCGTCGACGTCCCACTTCCCGTCCCGCTTGACGAACTCGAACCAGCCGACGACGCCCTCCTCGGTCAGCCCGTTGGGCACGTCGTGCCGGGCGATCTGGTTGCCCAGGCCGTACGCGATCCAGGTGCCGTCGATCTTCTCCATCGGCTGCACGACGTGCGCGTGGTGGCCGATGACGAGGTTGATCCCGGTCTCCCGCGCGATCCTGCGGGCGAGGTTCAGCTGCGGGCCGCTGGCGTTGGGCTGGTTCTCGCGGCCCCAGTGGATGCTGAGGATCACGACCTCGGCGCCCGCCTTGCGCGCCTTCTTCTCGGCGGCGGCGATCGCGTCGAAGTCGTTCTGGTTGACGATCCACGGCTTGTCCTTGGGGACCTCGCGGCCGTTGAACCCGAAGGCGAAGGCTATCTGCGCGACCTTCACGCCCTTCACCTCGGTGATGAGCGGTTTGGCCGCCTCGGCCGCGCTGCGCGCGGATCCCGTGTGGCGCAGGCCCGCCTTGTCGAGGGTGTTCAGGGTGCGGGTGACTCCGGCCGGGCCGTGGTCGAGGGTGTGGTTGGAGACGGACGAGCACTGGTCGTAGCCGACGTCCTTGACCGCCGTGGCGATCTGCGGCGGCACGAGGAAGTCGGGGTAGCTGCGGAAGGGGCCGCCGGGCTTGCCGACCACCGGCTCGAAGTGGCAGATGCCGAGGTCGGCCTTGCTGATGACCGGCTTGATGCCCGCCATCATCGGACGGAAGTCGAGACCCTTCTCGCCCTTGCCCGTGACCTTGGCGTCCTTGCGCGCCTGCTCGGTCAGCTGCGGGTGGATGAGGATGTCGCCCGCTGCGGCGACGGTGAACGAGGGGCCGTCGGCGGCGGGCTTGTCGTCGCTGCCGAAAGGGCCGCAGGCGGTGCCGGCCAGCAGGAGCGAGGAGGCTGCACAGGTCACGGAAAGCCTGCGGAGGGGGCGTGTCATCACAGGGCTATCTTTATACAACCATGAAGAATTTCCGCACCCGGTCGAAGACGATCATCAGGAAGGCCGGGGTGCTCGGCCTCGTCGCCGCCGCCGTTCTCGCCCTCGCGCAGTGCTCGGGGGAGACCGGCGGATCCGGCTCGGACGACAGCCGCCCCAGTACGGCACCCGGCGGCGGGAGCGGCGCGGACGGCGACGCGCTCACCGAGCTGATCAGCGGATACACCGCCGGATTCGACGAGGACAGCGGGTACCGCCGTCCTTCGCGCACCGACCGCGAGACCGTCGCCGCGGGCGTCGCCCTGCTCCTCGACCACCGCCGCCCGCAGGCCGAGCGGCGCCTGTCCGACGTGGACATGGCGGTGCGCACGGTCACCGACAAGTCCGCGGGGCGGCGGTACGCGGAGATCGCCGACCGCTCCGAGGGCGGCACGGCGCCGCGCGGCTGGGGCCGCGTCTACATCGACCTCGACCATCCGGTCCGCTGGTCCGTGCAGATCCCGCACCCGGTGGCCGACCGGAACACCGAGCGGCTCGGCGCGGAACTGATGCGCCGCTCCCCCGGCGGCGTCCTCGTCCTCGCCGGAGCGCACCGCGACGCGGGGCGCGGGGACGAGGCGGACGTCGCGCACCGCAGGGACACCGTGTTCCACGCCGTCTGCGACGAGCTGGTCCGGCGCGGCCTGCCCGGCCTGCAACTGCACGGCATGGCCGACGAGTCGGCCCCCGACCACGACATCGTCGCCTCCACGGGCAAGGGCAGGCAGGCCCTCACCGAGGGCCGCGCCCTCGCCGACGCCCTGCGCGGGCAGGGCTACGACGTCTGCCGCGCCTGGGCCAGGTCCTGCCCGCTCGCGGGCCGCTCCAACATGCAGGGGCGGGCCGCCGCCGCACACGACGTGCCGTTCCTGCACGTCGAGTTCGGCCCCCGCATCCGGGAGGGCGGCGACCACTGGGGAGCGGTCGCCGGGGCACTGGCGGACGTCACGCGCGGCTGGCAGCGGCGCTCGTAGGGCCCCGCCCCACCCGTACGTACACCACCGCTCCCCCCACCCGCGTCACCGGCTCGTACCCGACCGTGAGGAAGCGGCGCAGCGACGGCACCCGGTCGGGGGCGAACGGCTTGCCCCGGGAGTCGTCGACCACGACCGTCGGCGGGTGCCTGCGCAGCTCCGCGCGGAAGACCGGCCAGGCGCCGTCGACCGCGTACTTCTCGCCCACCTGGGGGCCGTTCCTGCCGCCGCTGTAGTTGGTGAGGAGACCGGCCGTGAGATACCGGCTCGCGGGGGCGCGGGCGGCCAGCCAGTACGCCTCGGGGTGCATCCCCCAGAGCAGCACGCGGTCCCGCGGCCCGGTGTGCGCCCTGACGGCCTCGGCGATGCGGGTGGCGTGGACCAGTTCGGGGCGTGGCGCGAGCAGCCCCCAGGCCAGGAAGAGCGCGCACGCGCAGCCGGAGGTGACGATCGCGCGCACCGTCCGTTCGCGCGGCAGGATCTGCAGCGCCGCCGTCCCCAACAGGGCGAGGGGCGGCATGAGTTGGAGGTAGTAGTGGCCGAAGAAGTGGAAGCCGAGCAGGACCGCGGCGGCCGATGAGGCGAGCCAGAGCCACAGCTCGGCCGCGCCGGTGCGGGCGATGCGCAGGACGCGTACGACCGGCGGGAGGATGCCCGCGCAGGCCGCCGCGAGGACCGTCGCGTTCACCGAACCCCGTAGGAGTACGTGGAGTTCGGATCCGGTGAAGGAGGCGTAGGCGCCCGAGCCCGTCACCGTCCAGAAGGCGAAGCCCGTGGGCGTCGTCAGCAGGGCGGCGGCCAGGACGGGGAGGCCGAGCCCGGCCGCGAGACGCCCGGCGCCCGCGCGGGGCGTCCCGGCCCGCCACAGCAGCCAGCAGACCGGCAGCAGCACCGCACCGCCGGTCTGCTTGGCGAGGAAGGCGCAGGCCACGGCGGTCCCGGCGGAACCCCATCCGCGCCGGTCCGCGCACCACATGGCAGCCGCCGTGCACGGCAGCATGAAGATCTCGAAGGTGGCCGCCTGCGCGTCCTCGGGGTTCAGGCCGATGGAGATCAGCAGGTACAGGACGCCCGCCGTGCGGCCCGCGCCCCCTCCCCAGCGGCGCCGGGCCAGCGAGACCAGGAACACCGCCGTCAGGAGCTGCGCGGCCACCGCCATGACCTTCAGCGGGAGCAGGGAGCCGTCACCGAAGAGCGCGAAGGCGCCCGCGTACAGCCAGGGGACGAGCGGCGGCTTGCGGTCGACGACCGTCTCGTAGAGCGCGCCGCCGCCCGCCAACATCCGTGCCTGGACGGCGAGATAGCCCTCGTCCGGATTCCACAGCGGCCACCGGAAGGAGGGCAGCCGGGTCGCGCACGCCAGGGCGGCGAGCAGCGGGAGCAGCCGGGACCAGTACGGCCCGGCACCCCGGTCGGGGACGTGCTCCTTGCGCGGGCCCGGCACCCGGAGGCCGGGTACGGAGCGTAGTGACGTGGCGGACGGCGCGGGCATACGGTGCACGCTATCCGGCCCCGCACTCCCCGACGGATCGGGACATACGGGGCCGGAGAGGAATGCCTGACGAACGGCGCGTGACTACCGTGCGTCGCGAGCGTGCCGGTCGCGGAGGTGCAGGCGGCTGTGCGAACGCCCGTACACGAAGTAGATGACGACGCCGAGCACCATCCAGACGCCGAACCGCAGCCAGGTCTCCGCAGGCAGGTTCAGCATCAGCCAGAGCGAGGCGAGGACCGAGAGGACCGGTACGAACGGGACGAGCGGGGTACGGAAGGCGCGCGGCAGGTCGGGGCGCTGCCTGCGGAGCAGGATGACGCCGAGGGCCACCACGACGAACGCGAAGAGCGTGCCGATGTTGACCAGTTCGGCCAGCGCGTCGATGGAGGTGAAGCCCGCGACGACCGCCACGACGCCGCCGAGCAGGACCGTCGAGCGGTACGGCGTGCCGAACTTGGGGTGGACCTTGGAGAACGACAGGGGCAGCAGCCCGTCGCGGCTCATCGCGAAGAACACCCGGGTCTGGCCGAGCAGCAGGATCATGCAGACGGAGGTGAGGCCGACGGCCGCGCCGAAGCTGATCACGCCCGCCCAGAAGGGGTGTCCGACGGCCTTGAAGGCGTCCGCGAGCGGGGCGTCCGTGGACAGCTCGGTGTACTTCTGCATGCCGGTGACGACCACGGAGACGGCGACGTACAGGATCGTGCAGATGAGGAGCGAGCCGAGGATGCCGCGGGGCACGTCGCGCTGCGGGTTGCGGGTCTCCTCGGCGGCGGTGGCGACGATGTCGAAGCCGATGAACGCGAAGAAGACGACGGCCGCCGCGGTGAAGACGCCCATCACGCCGAAGTTCGACGGGGTGAAGCCGAAGATCAGCTGGACCAGCGGCGCGGTGATGCCGCCGCCGCCCTCCGGGTGCTCGCTCGGCGGCACGAACGGGTCGTAGTTGGCGCCCGTGATGAAGAAGGCGCCCACGATGATGACCAGGACGACCACGGTGACCTTGACGGCGACGATGACGTTGGTGACCCGCGAGGACAGCTTCATCCCCGCGACGAGGATGGCGGTCAGGATCAGCACGAGCACGCAGGCCAGCAGGTCGAAGCCGAACTTCCCCCCGTGCGTGCCGCTCAGCGCCTGCGGCAGATGCACCCCTGCGGTGTCCAGGAGCGAGCGGAGGTAGCCCGACCAGCCGACCGCGACCACCGCGCAGCCGAGCGCGAGCTCCAGGATCAGGTCCCAGCCGATGATCCAGGCGGGGAACTCACCGAGCGAGGCGTACGAGAAGGTGTACGCGGACCCGGCGACCGGCACGGTGGAGGCGAACTCGGCGTAGCAGAGCGCCGCGAGCGCGCACACGAGTCCCGCGGCCACGAAGGCCAGGGCCACCGACGGGCCCGCCGTCTCCTTGGCGATCTTTCCGGTCAGCACGAAGATGCCCGTGCCGATGATGACGCCGACGCCGAAGACCGTGAGGTCGAGGGCGGACAGCGACTTCTTGAGCGCGTGCTCCGGTTCCTCGGTGTCCTTGATGGACTGCTCGACGCTCTTCGTCCTGAAGAGGGTGCTGCTCACGGGCGTACCTCCCACGCTTGTCGTCCCCGACATGATCGAGAGGGCGAGTACCCCGAAAGCCCCGGCGCGGGCCTATTCACGCGAATGGGCCGGTCCCACCACCCGTACAGGGTGCTGAAACCGGCCCGTCGGCGGTGCGTGTTGACGTGGCGCCCGAACCTCAGTCGCGGGCGGGCTCCACCGAGTCCACGGCCGCGGCGGTGTTCCGCTCGAACCGGCCGTCCAGCTTCGCCACCAGACCCGTGACCTGCCGGGCGATGTCCGGGGCCGTCAGGCCGATCTCCGCGAGGATCTCCTTGCGGGAGGCGTGGTCGAGGAAGCGCGGCGGGATGCCGAAGTCGCGCAGCGGCACGTCGACCCCGGCGTCGCGCAGGGCCTGGGCGATTGCCGAACCGACGCCGCCCGCACGGGAGTTGTCCTCCACGGTGACGACGACGCGGTGCTTCTCCGCGAGCGGCGCCATGGCCTCGTCGACCGGCTTGACCCAGCGCGGGTCGACGACGGTGGTGGTGATGCCCTGCTTGTCGAGCAGGCCGGCGATCTCCAGGCACATCGGCGCGAGCGCGCCGACGGAGACGAGCAGCACGTCCGGCTTGTCGGCGCCCGCCTCGCGCAGCACGTCCATGGAGCCGACCGTGGCGACGGCCTTGACCGCCGGGCCGACCGCGCCCTTGGAGTAGCGCACGACGGTCGGCGCGTCGTCGACCTCGACGGCCTCGCGCAGCTGCAGGCGGACCTGGTCGGCGTCGCGCGGGGCGGCGATCCGCAGGGTCGGCACGCACTGGAGGATCGACATGTCCCACATGCCGTTGTGCGAGGCGCCGTCCGTGCCGGTGACGCCCGCGCGGTCCAGGACGAAGGTGACACCGCACTTGTGCAGCGCCACGTCCATCAGGAGCTGGTCGAAGGCGCGGTTGAGGAAGGTCGCGTAGACGGCGAAGACGGGGTGCAGGCCGCCGGTGGCGAGGCCCGCCGCGGAGACGGCGGCGTGCTGCTCGGCGATGCCCACGTCGTAGACGCGGTCGGGGAACTCCTCGGCGAACCTCTTCAGGCCGACCGGCTGCAGCATGGCCGCGGTGATCGCGACGATGTCGTCGCGCTCCCGGCCGAGCTCGACCATCTCCTCGCCGAAGACGGAGGTCCAGTCCATGCCGCCCGCCGCGACGGGCAGGCCGGTGTCGGGGTGGATCGGGCCGATGCCGTGGAAGTGGTCGGCCTCGTCCTCCTCGGCCGGCTGGTACCCGCGGCCCTTCTCGGTGAGGCAGTGCACGATGACGGGGCCGTTGAAGCGCTTGGCGCGCTGCAGGGCGGACTCCAGGGCCTCGATGTCGTGGCCGTCGATGGGGCCCACGTACTTCAGACCGAGGTCCTCGAACATGCCCTGCGGGGCGATGAAGTCCTTCAGGCCCTTCTTCGCGCCGTGCAGCGTCTCGTAGAGCGGCTTGCCGACGACCGGCGTGCGCCCGAGGAGATCCTTCCCGCGGGCCAGGAAACGCTCGTACCCGTCGGTCGTGCGCAGGGTGGCGAGGTGGTCGGCGAGGCCGCCGATGGTCGGCGCGTACGAACGCTCGTTGTCGTTGACCACGATCACGAGGGGGCGGTCCTTGGCGGCCGCGATGTTGTTCAGCGCCTCCCAGGCCATGCCGCCGGTCAGCGCGCCGTCACCGATGACGGCGACGACGTGGTCGTCCTTGGCGCGCACCTGGTTGGCCTTGGCCAGGCCGTCTGCCCAGCCGAGGACCGTCGAGGCGTGGCTGTTCTCGATCACGTCGTGCTCGGACTCGGCGCGCGAGGGGTAGCCGGAGAGGCCGCCCTTGCTGCGCAGCCTGGCGAAGTCCTGGCGGCCGGTGAGCAGCTTGTGCACATAGCTCTGGTGGCCGGTGTCGAAGAGGACCTTGTCCTTGGGGGACTCGAAGACGCGGTGCAGGGCGATCGTGAGCTCTACCACGCCGAGGTTGGGGCCGAGGTGGCCACCGGTCTTGGAGACGGCATCGACGAGGAAGCCGCGGATCTCTTCCGCCAGCTGGTTCAGCTCCTCGGGGCTGAGCCGGTCAAGATCGCGCGGTCCCGTGATGCGGGTCAGCAGCGGCACCCGTGCCTCCTTGCAGTAGAGCTGAGATGTGCTGTTCGAGCGTTGCCGGGTCTGTCGAGTCTAATGTTCCGCCACCGACAATTTGCGTCCGGGAGCCACATCACCCGCCAAACGGAAGACCCCGCGCCCCTTACCAGGGGCGCGGGGAACCGCGCGCTCAGCCTGCGCCGTCCCGCGGCCGAAAACGCACCACGACCCGGCAGCGATCAACCCGGGGGGAACGCTACGCGCGCCCCGCCGACTTCTGGGTGCGCCGCGAAACGGAGTCGATGACCACCGCCGCGAGCAGCACCGCACCCGTGATCATGAACTGGATCTCGCTCGCCATGCCGAGCATGTTCAGGCCCTGCTGGATGGACTGGATCACCAGCATGCCGAGCAGCGCGGACCACACCTTGCCGCGCCCGCCGAAGAGGCTCGTGCCGCCGATGACCGCCGCCGCGATGACCATCATCAGCGTGTTGCCGCCGCCGAGGCTCTTCGTCGCGCCGCCGGAGAGGCTGGCGATGAAGAGGCCGCCGAAGGCGGCGAGCATGCCGGAGATGGCGAAGACGGTGATGCGGATCCTGTCGACGTTGATACCGGCCCGGCGCGCCGCCTCCGCGTTGCCGCCGACCGCGAAGACCTGGCGGCCGAAGGTGGTGCGGCGCGCCACGAAGTCCGCGATCACCAGGACGGCGAGGAAGAGCACCAGGGCCAACGGCAGGCCGCGGGCGCCCTCGGGCTCGTTCAGCTCGTACGCCGCGCCGCCCGCGAGGACGGCGACGACGACCGTGCGCAGCACGATCTCGCTGACCGGCCGGGACGGCAGCGCGGCGGCCCTGCGGCGCTTGCTATCGAGCAGCAGCGAACCGGCGTACGCGATGATCGCGACGGCCGCCAGACCGTACGCGGCGCCCTTCTCCGCGAAGAAGTGCCCGGTGAGGTCCTCGACGACGCTGCCCTCGGGCGTGTTGATGCTGCCCTCGCCGCCCATCAGCCAGATCTGCACACCGCTCCAGCCGAGGAAGCCGGCGAGGGTGACCACGAAGGCGGGCACGCCGATTTTGGCGAAGAAGAAGCCGTGCAGAGCACCGATGACCATGCCGGTCAGTACGGCGATGAGGACCGAGAGCCAGTCGTTCATCTCATGTGTGACGTTCAGCACGGCCCACACCGCCGCGCCCATGCCGGCCACGGAACCGACCGAGAGGTCGATCTCGCCGAGCAGCAGGACGAAGACGATGCCGACGGCCATGATGCCGAGACCGGAGGTGAAGACCGCGATGTTCGCGAGGCTGCTCGCGTCCAGGAAGTGCTCGTTCTTCAGCTGGAAGATGATCGCGATGAGGATCAGGCCCACGACGACGGGCAGCGAGCCGAGCTCACCGCCGCGCATCTTGCGCTTGAACTCGGTCCAGTAGCCGGCCAGGCCCTCCTCGCGGACGAGCAGGCGCGGGTCGACGGCGGGGACCGGCGCGGCCGACGTGTCCACGGCGCCCGGGGTGCCCGGGGCGGTGTCCTTGCCGGGGGCTTCGGGCGCGGGCTTCGGGTTCTTGGCGAGGTCGCTCACTTCGCGTCCTCCTTCGTGACCGGGGCCGAGCGCGCCTTGCGGCGGGTCACGGCGTTGTCCGTGGCGCCGGTGATGGCGGCGATGATCTCTTCGTTGGTGGTGTCGGCAACGGAGAAGGTGCCGTTGTTGCGGCCGAGCCGCAGCACCGCGACGCGGTCCGCGACGGCCTTCACGTCGGCCATGTTGTGGCTGATGAGGATCACGCCGTGGCCGCGCTCGCGCAGCCGCTCGACCAGGTCGAGTACCTGGGCGGTCTGCTCGACGCCGAGGGCCGCGGTGGGCTCGTCGAGGATGACGACCTTGGGGTCGCCGACCAGCGCGCGGGCGATGGCGACGACCTGGCGCTGGCCGCCGGAGAGGGCGGCGACCGGGATGCGGACGCTGGGGATGCGGATGGAGAGGGTGTCGAGGAGCTGCTTGGCCCGCTTCTCCATCTTGATCTCGTCGAGGACGGTGGCGGTCTTCAGCTCACTGCCCAGGAACAGGTTGGCCACCACGTCGAGGTTGTCGCAGAGCGCGAGGTCCTGGTAGACGGTGGCGACGCCGAGGTTCTGGGCGTCGTGCGGGCGTCCGATGCGGACCCCCTTGCCCTCCCACTCGATGGTGCCGTCGTCGATCGGGTGGACGCCCGAGATCGTCTTGACGAGCGTGGATTTGCCGGCGCCGTTGTCACCCACGAGGGCGACCACCTCACCGGCATGGATTTCGAGGTCTACGTCCGTGAGCGCCTGGACGGCGCCGAACCGCTTGGAGACCCCGCGCAACGCCAGCACGGGCGTAGCGGACACGTGAATCATCTCCTTCGCCGCCTGACCGGCGGGGATGGTGGTGCAGAAGGACAGTCGAGGCGAATCCGGCGCCCCGCCCCCCGGTTGCGGGGCGGTGTGTCGGGGCGGGGCACCGGACCGGTACCCGAGTCCGTCCCGTACGGGCGCCCGGGAGCGCTCTCACGCGCCCCCGGGGCTCATCCCGTACGAACGGGCTTACCGCAAGCGGGCGTTACTTGACACCCGCGGCGTCACAGGCCTTCTTGTACTGGGCCGTGCAGATCTCGCTGACCTTGTAGACCTTGTCCTTGACGATCGTGTCGGCGACCTCGTCCTTGGTGATCGCCTGCGCGTCGTACAGCTTGGCGGGGATGCCCTTGACGTCGCCGCTGAGCGAGTCGACCTCGCGGTCGGTGATGGCGTCGATCTTCTTGTCCTGGAGCAGACGCACCGCGATCTCGGCGGTGGTCTCGGCCTCCGGCTTGATCTGCTTGTAGATCGTGTAGTCCTGCGTGCCGTTCAACAGGCGCTGGATACCGGCGAGTTCGGCGTCCTGGCCGCCGACGGGGACCTTGATGCCGCGGCCCTTGAGGGCGGTGATGGCGGCGCCCGCCATGCTGTCGTTGGCGGCGTAGACGCCCTGGATGCCGTCCTTGCCGAGCTTGTCGATCGCGGAGGACATCTTGCGGCTCGCCTCGTCCGGCGACCAGTCGGGGATGTCCTGCTCGTACGCGATCTTCTTGACCTTCTTGTCGAGCACCGAGTGGGCGCCCTTCTTGAAGAAGGGGGCGTTCGGGTCGGTCGGAGAGCCGTTGATCATGACGACGTTGGCGTCCTTGGCCTTCGAGCCGAGGGCCTTGACCAGGGCCCCGCCCTGCAGGCGGCCGATCTTCTCGTTGTCGTAACTCACGTACGCGGAGATCGGGCCCTCGGCGAGCCGGTCGTACGCGACGACCTTCACGCCCTGCTTCTCGGCCTGCTTGACCCACGACTTCGTCGACTTGTAGTCGACCGCGTCCAGGATAATGACCTTGATGCCCTGCGTGACGAGGGCGTCGAACTGCTTCTTCTGCGTCTCGATGTCCTGCGCGGCGTTGTTGTACTTGACCTTGCAGTCCGAGCAGAGTTCCTTGATCTTCGCCTCCATGATGGGGCGGTCGAAGGTCTCGTAGCGCGTGGTCTTGTTCTCGGGGAGCAGCAGGCCGATGGTCTTGCCGTCGCCGCCGCCGCCCTTGTCGTCGTCGCCGGCCTTGCCGCACGCGGTCATGGCCAGTGCCATCGAAACCGCGGCCGTGCCTATGACGACGCGACGCGTCATTGCGTTCATGGTGGGGTGCCTCCCTGACGAGGCCGCGTCGTTGCGGCCGAGGTGGCTCGAAGTCAACTCGGCCGCCACACCAGCGTCAAGGAGTAAATCCTTAACGAGATGACAACGGTGCCATGCGTTATCTAAGTGAAGGCAGGTGTGCCCGCAGGCAGCGTTCCATCCAAAAGGGTTGAATCGCCCATCTCGCTGAGCGCGAGGGCCAGCGCGCCGAGTACTTCGGCCCGCCCGCCGAGCGCCCCGGGCAGGACGGAGAGCTGACGCGCCGCGCTCGGGATCGCGTACCGCCCGACCGACTCCCTGATGGGCCCGAGCACCAGCTCACCGGCTTCCGCGAGGTCGCCGCCGAGTACGACCCTGGAGGGGTTGAGGAGGTTGCAGAGGTTCGCGACGCCGCTGCCGATGTGCCGACCGACGTCCGCGATCACCCGTCGGCACCCCGGGTCGCCGTCGCGCGCGAGGCCGACCACCCGCTCCATGGTCAGGTCCGTGCCGTGGCTGGACTGGAGCAGCGGCAGCACGTAGCGGGCGGCGGTGAAGGTCTCCAGGCAGCCGCGGTTGCCGCAGCGGCAGACCGGGCCCGACTCGTCGAGCGTGATGTGCCCGATCTCGCCCGCGGTGCCGCCGGGCCCCCGGTAGATCCGCCCGCTGATCACGAGCCCGGCGCCCACACCGCTGGCGACCTTGATGTAGGCGAGGTCCTTGACGCCCCGGCCGCTCCCCCAGACCAGCTCGCCGAGCGCGCCGAGGTTGGCGTCGTTGTCGACGTGCACGGGCACGCCGAGCCGGCCGCCCAGCTCCTCGGCGGGCTTGGTGCCGGTCCAGCCCGGCAGGATCGACGTCGAGCCGAGGGTGCCGGACTCCACGTCGATGGGTCCCGGCACGCCGAGCCCCACGCCCGCGATCTTCGTACGGTCCACTCCGGTGGCCGCGATCAACCTGCTGACCAGCTGCTCGGCCCGGTCGAAGCCCTGCGCGGCGGACGCGTCCACGTCCAGCGGCTCGGACTCCTCCGCGAGCACCTGGTGGGCGAGGTTGCCGATCGCCACGCGCAGGTGGGTGTGGCCGAAGTCGACGCCGATGACAATGCCCGCGTCCCCGCTGAGCGAGACGCTGCGGGCCCGCCTGCCGCCCGCGGAGGTGGGCGTGACCTCGACCGTGCCGCCGTCCTTCAGCTCCCGGACGATGTTGGAGACCGTCGCGGCCGACAGGCCCGTCGTCCTCGCGATCTCCGCCTGCGTGAGCGATCCGGCGAGGCGTACGGCGCGTACGACCCGCTCGAGATTGGCCCGGTGCAGAGACGACTGCGACCCCGGAGTCTCCATTGACTCATCCACCCTTTGCCCTCTTTCGGACGGCTCTGGAGCCCCCCGTGACACCGGCCCCCTGAGCGGGTGCCGGGCCATGTACAAGTTGTGAACTCCAAACTCAGCTGTAGGAGATGCCGCAGTCAAGTCCTTGACGGGGATCCGGCCCGGGTGAGCTTCTCCCTCCTGGGCCGCTCACCGGACGGACCAGCTCCGCACGGCCACGCCGCCGACCGTGGCACGGCCGCCGTCCGCCGTGTCGCGTGAGGCCCTGATGTGTGTAAGAGGTGTCGGAATCGGCCGACCTCGCGCATACCGGGGACACCTGCTTCCTTCGTTCCCTAGGTTGTTGGACGGACCGTCAGATGTAGCGGACAGGGTGGGACGGGGGCGCGATGGAACGGCTGACGGCGGGCGATCCGACCGAGGTCGGGCGGTACCGCACGATCGCGGAGCTCGGCCGGGGCGGCATGGGGCGGGTCCTGCTGAGCAGCGCCCCGGACGGCCGCCTGGTCGCGCTGAAGCAGGTGCACGAGCAGTTCGTCACGGACGACGGCTTCAGGGCGCGGTTCCGCCGCGAGGTGGCCGCCTCCCGCAAGGTGTCGGGCGTGCACACCCCCGCGGTGACCGACGCCGACTCGGACGCGGCCGAACCATGGCTGACCTCGGAGTTCGTGCCGGGCCCCGCACTGCAGGAAGCGGTCGCGTCGGTCGGCGCGCTGCCGGAGGAGGCGGTGCTGCGCATGGCGGCCGGACTGGCCTCCGCCCTGGTGGACATCCACCGGGCGGGACTGGTGCACCGTGACCTGAAACCGTCCAACGTCCTGCTCGCCGACGACGGCCCCCGGGTGATCGACTTCGGCATCGCGCGGGCGGCCGACAGCGAGGACGGTACCGAGCCGACCGGCTCGGGCCTGCTGGTCGGCTCCCCCGGCTTCATGTCCCCGGAACAGGCCGAGGGGCAGCCACCGGGTCCGGCCGCCGACGTGTTCTCCCTGGGATCGGTGCTGGTCATGGCATGTACGGGCAAGGGTCCGTTCACCGGACCCGGCGTGCCCCAGACCCTGTACAACATCGTGCACACCGAACCCGACCTCTCCGGGCTGCCCGCGACGCTCCGGCCCCTCGTCGCCCGCTGCCTCGCCAAGGACCCGCGGGAGCGGCCGACGCCCGCTCAACTCCTCGTGGACATCGGCCGGATCGCGCCGTCGGCACGCCCCTGGCCGACCGAGGTGCACGAGCTGATCGCCGCCCAGCAGGCCGAGATCGCCCGGCTGAGGGCCGAGTTGGCGAGCCGCGTGGACGACCGGGCCACCGAACGGACCACCGCACGGGCCACCGAACGGACCGCCGAACGGGCCGTCGTCATCGAGGCCCCGCCCGCGGAGCCGCCGCGGCGGCCGTCCCGGCGCACGCTCGCCGTCGCCGCGGTGGCGGCCGTGGCCGTCGGCGCGCTGACCGCCACGGCCGTCCACACCCTGACGACCTCCGGACGCGAGAGCGAGCACACCACCGAGACCCGTCCTCGGGCCACCCCGACCGCGGCGCGGGCGACCTCGGGCCAGACCCCGGACACGGCAGCGGAACGGGCCACCGAGGCGCCTCGGCTGCCGACGGAGGACCCGGTCGAAGCGCCGACCACCCCCGAGACCGGACCCTCACCCGACCCCGAGCCCTCGCGGCAGGCCCCGACGAAGGTCCGGACGCGCCCGAGCACCCGCCCCGCGGCGATCGCCGACTGCGGCGGGCAGGCCCTGGACCGGCCCGCCTCGCTGCTGCTCGCCTGCGGCGACGGCGGGTCCGGGCTCGACGCCCTGACGTGGACGGGCTGGGGCACGCCCACCGCCCGCGCCACCGGCCAGGGGCGCGAACAGGTCTGCACCCCGAGCTGCGCGGAGGGCCGTGAGGCCCGCTACCCGGTGACGGTGACCGTCTCGGGCCTTGCCGCGGGGCGCTACACCGTCATGCGGGTCGACGCCCCGCAGGCCCCCGGCAGCTCCGCCGACTACAGCCTCGGCCCGTACGGCCCGACGAGGAGAGGCTGACGGACCGCCTCACAGGCAGGCTCTCAGCTTGTCTTTCAACATCAGACGCCTGTGTCATGTCCCCCACGCCGTGAACGCCCCCCAGTGCACGGCCGAAGCGAAGGGCCGCTCGTCCGCCGGGCTCGCCTGCCCCGCGTACCGCCCGGCCGGCTCCGCGAGATGCGGGTGCGCCCGCGTGTACCGCGTCAGCTCGTCCCGGGTGAGCCTGCGCAGCCAGCCGCGCGAGCGCCGCAGCGCGGGTACGGGGGCGTGGCCGAGGGCGAGGAGTTCGTGGAAGCGGGTCATCAGGAAGGCGGTCGCCAGGTCGTCCACCTGCCACAGGCTCGTCACGGCACAGGCGGCGCCCGCCTGGAGGAACCCGGCGGGTAGCCCGAGGAACTGGTCGGGGGCCTCGATGATGTCGTAGTGCCCGGACTGGCAGGCGCTGGCCACCGCCAGCCTGCACGAAGGGAGTTGGTGCCTAACGAGGGTGTCCATGTCGAGGTGGCCGTCGGCGAGCACCAGCGAACCGCCCCGCCCCTCGGGGCCGGCCCTGCCGTGACAACTCAGGTGCAGGTACGACGCCTCGGCGAGGTGAGCGAGCACCCAGCCCACCGTCGCCTCGTCCCCCACCGCACTGCTGACCTCGCCCCTGGCCACGAACAGCGCGGCGATCTCGGCGCGTTCACCGCGGCTGCCGGGCAGCGAGCCGTCCGGGTCCGTGACGGTCACGAGGCGCGGCACGGCTTCCCGGGGCCGCTCGGCCCGTGCCCGGGACGCGGCGTGGACGGCCGCGGAGGGGGCGAGGGCCAACGTCCCTACGTCGTCGAGGACTTGCACCGCTCCGTCGACACCACCGGGGCCCAGCGGCACGGCGTGCAGGGGCACGAGGCCCAGCAGGCCGGTCGGTACGACGACGGCCTCATGTCGTGCGTCCTGTCCGAGGAGGTCGGCGAGCGGGCGCACGAGTGGTTCCAGGACGCCGAGGCGGCCGAGGGTCGCCGGGAGTTCCCGGCGGCGCGTCAGCCGCGTCCCCTGCTGCACGAGCCACAGGCCCGCTCTCTCGTCCTCCGGGTCGATCACGAGCAGGTGGAGGAGGGTGACGCTGCTGATCTCGGGGACGTGCACGGCCCGTACGGTCGGCCCGCCGCCGTCGCCCGCCCTGCCACCACCGCCACCACCGTGGCCGTCATCGCCGTCGCCGTCGCTGGAGACGATGAGCACGTAGCTCCCCCACGGCGCGTTCACCAGATAGGCGAGCGGCACCCCGCCCGCGGCCCTGGCGATGTCCCGCACCTGCGTGGTGCGCAGGAATTCCTCGAAGCCGGGGATCGCCCGGACCTCCTCGACCACCGTGCGCAGGGCGCGTTCGGCGTCGGCCTGCCCGCGGGTCCCGGGGGTGAGCGGGCCTTCGGCCGCCGCCGCGGGTTCCGTGACCGAGGAGCTGTACCGGGCCCGCGCCCGGGTGTAGCGCTCGGCCAGGAGGGGGTCGGCGCGTTCGAGTCGCGTCAGCTCCGCCGCTCCGCGTCCCGCCACCGCCGAGAGCTCGCAGGCGAGGCCGCGCTCCAGCGCCTCGACCGCGCGCTCGGGGCGGCCCGCCCGCGCCAGCAGGTAGGCGGTCCAGCGGGCGAGCCGGTCCACTTGGAGGAGGACCCCGCGGCGGCTCTCCACGGTGACCTGGGCGTCGTAGAGCGCGCTGACGGCGGTGAGCATGTCCTCGGCGACGTCGGCCGCTTCCGTCCAACGCCCGGTGGCCGCATGGGAGTCCATCAGCTCCTTGGCGATCCTGAGATGCAGGGAGGGCGCGATGGCGGGAGGCGCGGCCGTCAGGGCCGCCTGTCGCAGCCGGACGCTCCCGGGGCTGTCGTGCCCGTCGATCAGATCGGTGGCCCGCGCGAGGAGCCAGGTGACGCGGGCCTCGTCGATCAGGCCGGGGCGCGCCGCCGCCAGGTCGAGCGCCGCGGTGGCGGCGGTCCGGGCTCCGTGGGCGTCCGGGGACTCGCGGTTGAGCAGCAGGTCGGCGAGGTTGCCCTGCGCCACCGACCACAGTGCGGGGGCGTCGTCGGGCCGCAGGTGGCGCAGCGTGTCGCGGTAGCACTCCTCGGCCTGCCGCAGGTCTTCGGGCTCGGCCCTGCGGGCGAGGAGCAGGCCCAGATTGACCTGGGAGTAGGCCCAGTTGACCACCGAACGCTCCGGGGAGCGCTCCGCCAGACCCGCCCTGATGTGCTCGATGCCGAGGGCGAGGTCCGCGGGTCCCCCGCCGGGCCGCTCGGAGAGGTGCAGTCCGTAGTTGGTCTGGAGTCTGGCCCAGTACTCGGGGTGTTCGCGGCGGTCGAGCGTGCTCGCGCGGGCCAGCAGGTCACGGGCGGTCTCCCAGACCTCGAGGCGGTCGCCGTCGTCGCGTCCGTAGTGGGCGCTGGCGAGGTTGTTGGCCGTCCGCACCCAGTCCAGGGTGCCTTCGGGCCGTCGGGACAGGGCGTGTTCGAGGAGCCGGATCCCTTCGGCGAGGTCGGCCGTCGCCCCGGTGGTGACGAGGCGTTCGCCGAGCAGGGCAGCCAGCTCGGTCTCCAGGTCCTCCTCGCCGAGGTCGGCCGCGAGTCGCAGGGCCTCGCGGGCCCGCGCGATGCCCTCGGGCCCCTCGCCGCGAAAGGCGCTCTCGTACAGTTCGTCGAGACGGGCGCGCAGATCGCCGCCGAACCGGCCGAGCGAGTCGAAGTAGCGCCGCATGGCCTCGTCGGGCGGGGTCTGGCCGTCGCAGAGCTCGTCAAGGAGGTCCTGCCGCCGCCGCAGCGCCGATTCGAGTGGGGTGCCGGTGGCCGCACGCAGCTCCTCGCGTCCGGCGTCGCGCAGCTTGGTGCCTTCGGTCAGCTCCGGTTCCGTGCGCACCAGTTCGGCGAGTTCGTCGGGCGGGCTCGCCACTACGGCGTACAGCAGCCGCTCGATCCGGATCTCCTCATGGCTCTCCGCGAGGCAGTGCAGGAAGGTCCCGTAGTTATCGACGGTCGGCTGCCCCTGGGGGGCCAACTCCGCGCAGGCGGAATCGGGTTCGGTCAGGTCGCGTTCCAGATCCCGGGACAGGACGACGGGGACGAGTCCGCGGGGCAGCGGGATCGCGTTGCCGGTGAAGACGTGTCCGTGGAAGGCCCCGTCCCGCCCGGCCTCTTCGAGCAGGGCGACCCCGGACCACTGGGACGGATCCCCCCGCAGCTCCTCGATGGAGAGGCCGAGCAGCATCGGCGCCGTCTCCCCGGGGCGCAGCACAAGCAGCGGGGCGGCGATCTCCGCTCTCTCCCCGCACCCGGGACACTCCACCCACGCCAGCCCCGCGTCCGGCGCCGCCAGGACGTCGGCCCGTTCGCGGGCGTCGACGACGCGCCACACCGGGGCCTCGCACCCCCGGCCGCACTTCTCGCACCGCCAGGCGTACGCCGCCCGCTTCGACACCGCCACGGCGCCCCCGCTCCCCCGGCCGACCGCCGGCTACTTCCCGCCGGTGAGCCGCGTGAGCAGGGCCGTGAAGACCCGGCCCAGGGCGGCGTCCTTCATGGCCCGCTTGTGGAGGGTGAAGCTCCACCTGCCCCGGGTGTCCCGCTTCACGGCGACCTCGGTCTGGAGGAGCACGACGACCAGGACGGTGACCGAGAGCGCCACGGGTTCGAAGCGCTCCATGGGCGAGCGCGCGTAGTCGACGGCCTCGCCGACCGTGCGTGCCATGTCCTCGTCCCGCGACGCCACGTACTCCAGGGTGGCGCGCGCGAGTTCGCCCTCGGTCACCTCCGGGCGGCCCGGCGGCAGGTACGCTGCCAGGTCCCCGGCGGTCGCCGCCTCCGTCAGCTCGGCGTCGCCCCAGGGGCACCGGCCCGCCTCGGCGAGGAGCCCCCGCTCCTCCACCACGACGGCGAGGGCCCGGACGGCCGTCTCCTCGGGGAGCGCCCGGATCTCCCGCTCCAATTGCACTCGACTCGGCATGCCCCCAATTCTGGCCGCATGCCGGCCCTTTCGGGGGCGGTTTACTTCACCGAGCCCGCCGTAAGTCCGCTCACGACGTGCTTCTCGATGAAGGCGAACAGCACGATGACCGGGATGATCGCGACCACGGAGGCGGCGAAGAGGTAGTTCCACTGCACCGTGTAGTTGCCGATGAAGTTGTTGATGCCGACGGTCAACGGCTGCTTCTCCGGCTCGGTCGTCAGGGTCAGGCCCATCACGAACTCGTTCCAGGACGTGATGAAGGTGAAGATCACGGCTGTGACGACGCCCGGCAGGGCGAGCGGCAGCGTCACCTTGATCATGGCCCCGAAGCGGCTGGTGCCGTCGACCATGGCGGCTTCCTCCAGCTCCGGCGGGATGGAGCTGATGTAGGCCGTCAGGATCCACACCGCGAAGGCGAGGTTGAACGCCGCGTTGGTGAGGATCAGGGTCCAGACCGAGTTGAGCATGTCCAGCTCGTGGAACTCGCGGTAGAGGCCGACGAGGAGGGCGGTGGGCTGGAACATCTGGGTGACGAGGACGAGGAGCAGGAAGATCTTCCGGCCGCGGTAGCGCATGCGCGCCGTGTAGTAGGCGGCGGGCAGCGAGACGAGCAGGACCAGGAGGGTCGCGCCGCCCGCGACGAGCAGCGTGACCTGGAGGTTCTGGCCGAGCTCGGACTCCTTCCAGACGTCGATGAAGTTGCCCCACTCCAGGTTCTTGGGCAGGTAGGTGCGGTCGCGCAGCTCCTCCTTGGGGCGGAGCGCGGTGACGATCATCTCCAGGTACGGCGCGAGGAAGACCGCGGCGAGGAGCCAGGCGCAGGCCGTGATGACCAGGGTGCGGGGCCGGAAGGTGCGCCGGGGCCTGTTCGGTCCGCCGTCCTTCCGGGGCGCGGGGCGGGTCGCCGTCGCGGTGGCCATCAGTCCTCCTCGTTCCACCGGCTGACCTTCAGGAAGATCAGCACGAGCACCACGACCATCAGGAAGTTGACGACCGACATGGCCGCGGACTCACCGATGTCGGTCTCCTTCAGCTTGTACATGAACACCATCGACGTGGAGGTGTCGTAGCCCGGTCCGCCCTGGGTCATGGCCCAGATGATCGGGAAGGAGTTGAAGACGTTGATGAGGTTGATGACGACGCCGACGAGGAAGGCGGGCCGCAGCATCGGCAGGGTGATGTGGCGGTACGTCTGCCAGGGTCCCGCGCCGTCGATCCTCGACGCCTCGTAGACCTCCTGCGGGATGGTCTGGAGACCGGCCAGGAGGGTGTACGTGGTGAAGGGGAGGGAGACGAAGACGGCGACGGCCATCATCCACGGCCACGCGGTCTCCGGCCTGCCGAGCCAGTCCTTGGAGTCGTCGATCAGGCCGAGGTCGAGCATCAGCGTGTTGAGCACACCCGCCGTCTGGTTGAGCATCCACTTGAAGCCGATGGCGGTCATCAGGACGGAGGCGGCCCAGGGGGCGATGAGCGCCCAGCGGGTGACGCGGCGGCCGGGGAACTTCTGGTTGAACAGCTGGGCGAGGGCCAGCGAGAGCAGCATCGTCACGGTGACGACGACGACCGTCCACACCACCGTCCAGAGCAGCACGGCCCCGAGGTCGCTCTCCTCGAAGAGCTTCTTGAACTTGTCGGTCCCGGCGCTGCCGCGCACCTTGCCGGCGATGGAGATGTTGAGGAACGAGGTGCGGATCAGCTCGACGACGGGCCAGACGACCACGGCGAGGATCAGCAGGATGACGGGCGCTATCCAGGGCAGCGGGCCAAGCCGGGCGATGCCGCTGCGGCGGCTCACCGGCCCGGGTGCGCGCCCGCCCCGTCCCCGGCCGGAGTCGGCCGGGGACGGAGGGGCCTTCAGGGACACAAGGACTCCTAGCGAACGGGGTGTGGGGTGGTGAGTTGAGCGCACGGCCGTGCCCGTGCGGCTACTTGGCCTCGCTCGCCGCCGTCTCCGCCTTCTTCTGCAGGTCGCCGAGGACCTGCTTCGGGTCGTCGGAGACCGCCTTGCCGCCGGTCTTCTTCATCTCGGCGGAGACGACGTCCCACGAGGTGTCGCCCAGCGGGTAGAACTTCGCCTTCGGGAGCACCGCGAAGAACGGCTCGAGGTCCTTGTGCTTGCCGTTGCTCTGCATGGTCTTGAGGGCGTCCTGGGTGACCGGCATGAGGTTGTACATCTCGTCGAACGCCAGCATCTTCTTGGAGTACGTGAAGTCCAGGAACTTCTTCACGCCCTCCTTCTTCGCGCCGCCGTCCTTGAACGCCATCATCCAGTCGGCCACGCCGAGGGTGCCGTCCAGCGGGCCCTGCTTGCCGGGGACGGGGGCGACGCCGTAGTCGACCTTGCCCTCCTTGGCCATCTGGATGAGGCTCGGGTGGCCGTTGAGCATGCCGACCTTGCCCGCCGCGAAGTCCGCGAAGGCCGTCTTGCGGTCGGTGGAGGCGGGGTTGGCGTACGTCAGGCCCGGCTTGACCAGGTTGGCCTTCAGCCAGTTGAAGGTCTCGACGTTCTGCGGGCTGTCGATGGTGTACTTGCCGTCAGCGTCGGTGTACCCGCCGCCGTTGCCGAGCTCCCACAGCATCGACTCGCCCTGGGTCTCCTCGGGGCCGAGCGGCAGGGCGTAGGGGGTGTCGGCGGCCTTCTTGGCCTTGATCTTCTTGGCGTCGGCGGCCAGTTCGTCCCACGTCTTCGGCGGGCTCTTGATGCCGGCCTTCTTGAAGACGGCCTTGTTGTAGAACATCACGCGGCTGGAGGAGACCCACGGGATGCCGTACTGGGTGCCGTCGACCTCGCCGGCCTTGGCGAAGGTGGGGATGAGGTTCTCGCGCGTCTTGGCGGACATCACCTCGTCCGCCTTGTAGAGCAGGTCGTCGGCGACCTTGTCGGCGTAGCCGCCGGTCTGGAGCAGGTCGGGCTCGTTGCCCGCTTGGATCATGTTCTTGACGGACTTGTCGATCTCGTTCCAGTTGATGACCTGGACGTCGACCTTGTAGCCCTTGTTGGCCTTCTCGAATTCCTTCTTGACCTCGGCCCAGTACACCTTGGAGGCGTTGGAGGCCTTGTCGCCGTAGTCGGCGGCGACGAGCTTGATCGTCTTGCTGTCGCCGCTGTCGCTGTCACCGCCGCAGGCGGTGAGGCCAAGGGCCATGGCGACCGTTGCCGCACCGGTGGCGATTATTCGATTCCTCATGATGGTTCAACCCTTCGACATCGGTGTCGACTTGCGCGCGTCCGGTCGCCCCCCGCGGCGCCGTGGCGCAGAGACTACTCACGGCCCGATTCGCCTCGACAGGCCTAGACCACTTTCGTGGCCAACCTGAAATCACCTGCCTCACCAGGTCACTTGACGGCCCCTGCGGTCAGACCGGCCTGTACCTGTCGCTGGAAGACCGCGTAGACGACGAGCACCGGGAGCATCGCGATCGTCAGGCCCGCGAAGAGCGCGCCCCAGTCGCCCCGGTAGCCCTGCGAGACGGCCAGGGAGGCGAGCCCCTGCGGCAGTACGTAGGCGTTCTCGTCCTCGCTGTTGAGCAGCAGCGGCAGCAGGTACTGGTTCCACTGGCCGAGGAAGTTGAAGATGCCGATGCTGACCAGGCCGGGCTTGGCCATCGGCAGCATGATCTGGAAGAAGGTGCGGGTGTGCGAGGCCCCGTCGACCATCGCCGCCTCCTGCACGCCGGTCGGCAGCGTGCGGAAGAAGGAGGTCAGGAAGAAGGTGGTGAACGGCAGGGAGTACGCGACGTACGCGATCATCAGCCCCGGCCGGGTGTCGAGGAGGCCGAAGTTCTCCATGACCGCGAAGAGCGGCACCAGGGCGAGGATGACCGGGAACATCATGCCGCCCGCGAACAGCATGAAGACGAGGCGGTTGCCGGGGAAGGTGAAGCGGGCGATGACGTAGGCCGCCATCGAGCCGAGCAGCATGGTGCCGGTCAGCGAACCGGCCAGGATGATCAGTGAGTTGAGGGTGTACCGGCCGATGCTCGCCTTGCTCCAGGCGTTGGAGAAGTTCTCCCAGTGGAAGGAGGCGGGCCAGCCCATCGGGTCGCTGAGGATCTCGGCCGAGGGGCGGAACGCGGTGAGCGCGACCCAGATCAGCGGCCCGGCGGCGAGGACGACCCACAGGACGAGGAAGGCGTGCGAGAAGACGTTGAGGGTGGCGCCGCCCGTCTCCTTCGTACCGCGGGGCGCGGCGACGGTCTCGGGACGCGGCGCGGAGGTGGTGGTCGTGGTCATGATGCGTGGCTCCCGCGGTCTCAGTATTCGATCCGGTCGCGGTTCCCGAGCCGCATGACGATCAGGGAGAACGCCATGCTGAGGACGAGAAGGACGACGCCGATGGAGGTGGCGTAGCCGTACTGGCCGTCCCTGAACCGCTCGTAGAGGAAGACCGGGGTCACCTTCAGGACGTGCGGGGGCACCATGACCAGGCAGATCGCGAAGGTGTCGAGCGCCTGGATGCCCATGTAGATCCAGCCGGTGCGCACGGTGTCCCAGATCAGCGGGAGCGTGACGTTGAAGAAGGTGCGGGCGCGGCCCGCGCCGTCGAGGAGCGCTGCCTCGTAGATCTCCTTGGGCACCGATCCCATCGCCGCGGAGAACAGCACGACGTAGAAGCCGATGAAGCTCCAGCTGATCACGGTGAGCAGCGAGATGATGCCGAGGGTCTCGTCGCCGCCGAGCCAGGCGGGCCCCTCGATGCCGGCCTTGTCGAGGCCGCCGTTGATGAGGCCGCTGTTGGTGTTGAAGACGCGCCCCCACACCACGGCGATGATGGCGACGGAGAGCACCTGCGGGAAGAAGTAGACGACCTTGTAGAGCGAGGAGCCCGCGACGCCCGCGATGGCCTGGCCCCTGCGGTGCCGACCGCCCGAGGTGATCATGTAGGCGAAGAACATGCCGAGGACCAGGGTGATCGCGGGGGCGATGAGCAGCAGGAGGGCGCTCACCTCCAGGGAGTCCCAGAAGCGCTCGTCGTTCCACATCTTGCGGTAGTTGTCGAAGCCGACGAAGTTCGCGACCGGGCCGCCGGACCAGTCGGTGAACGAGTAGTAGATCGCCTGGAGGAAGGGCGAGACGACGAACAGCGCGTAGAACGCGAGCGGCACGGCGAGGAAGCCCACGATGAAGCGGTACTTGTCGAGCGTGCGGTAGCGCCGGTCGTAGCGCACCCGCTCGGGGGTGAAGCGGGGCGGCAGCACCACCGCCAGGGCGAACAGCAGTCCGCTCACCGGCCTCGGTCCGGGCCCCGGGTCCGCCTGCTTCTTGGGAGGTGGGGAACCGCCCACCCCGGTGTCGGTCTTCACGCTGCTCAGCCCCGCCCGTCCGGTCACGCCTTCTTGATCTTGGTGATGTCGGGGTCGTTCTTGATCCGGTCCGCGGCCTTCTCCATGGTGTCCATCGCCTGCCTGGCCCCGATCTGGCCCTGCATGAACTTGTGGATCATGTTGTTGAAGTCCTCGCGGAACAGCTCGTTGTACCAGTCCATGAACTGAGGGATGACGATGTTGTCCCCGGCCGCCTTGATCGCCGCCTGGGCGCTCGCCGCGCCCGGGGGCAGCTGCTTCAGACCGTCGAGGACGCCCTTGACGACGGGCAGCGAGCCGGTCTCCTTGAAGAGGCTGACCGCGGCCTCCCTGCTGTACATCATCCGCATCCACTCCAGGCCGCCCTGCACGTTCTTGGCCTTGGCGGGGACGATGAAGGGCTCACCCGCGGGGGCGTAGAGCGTCCCGAAGGGCATCTTGTCGCCCGAGTCGAGGGACGGGGTCGCGCCCACCGTCATCGCGAAGTCCTTGGGCGTGGTGTCCTTGGCCTCGTTCTCCACCCAGGAGCCGTTGGGCACGAAGACGCACTTGCCCTCCTTCGTCCACGCCGTCTGCATCTCGGTGTGGGCCTCGGTGCCGTCGAAGCCGGTGAGCACGTACTTCTTGGCGACCAGTTCCTCCCAGGCCTCGAAGACGTCCTTGACCGCGTCGTTCTTCCAGGCGCCCGGCTCCAGGTAGTCCATCGCCTCGATGACCTCGCGGCCGCCGCGCTGGGCGAACATCGCGTACATGCTGAAGAACATGTAGCGCGGGTGGCCGCCCGGGTAGCTCCAGCCGTGGATGCCCTTGGCCTTGGCCTTCTTGCAGACCGCGAGCATCTCGTCCCAGGTCTTCGGGTACGCGGAGTCGAGCCCGTTCTCAAGGAGCTTCTTGGAGTACCAGTTCCCGTACACCGTCAGCGCGATGTTGAGCTGGTAGCACTCCTTGCCGCCGAAGCGGCCCATCTGCTCGACGATGGGCACCAGGGTCTCGCGCACGGTGACCTTCGGGTCGTCCCACGAGGGCGCGGCGAGCATCTCGCTGAAGTCGGCGACCTGCTTGTTGTGGACGAGCTTGCCGATGTTCATCTGGTCGGCGCCGGAGTTGTTGACGACGTCCGCCGTGGGCTTGCCGCGGACGATCTTCGGCTGGACCTGGGTGGCGATCTTCTCGGTGGGCTTCTGCTCCGGATCGGCCTTGGGATACTTCTTGTCGTACATGTCCGTGACGAACTGGGCGTACTTGTCGCCGTACCCGCCGTTGAAGATGTAGACCGTCAGGCCCGCGTCGTCCTTGACGCCGAGCGGGTTCTTCTTGGTCTTCTCGCCCTTCTCGGCCTTGTTCCCGTCGCCGCCACCGCTTGCGCAGGAGCTCAGCGCCCCGACGGCCGGCACCGCGAGCAGACCGGCGGCTGCCGCCCTCTTCATGACATCACGACGGTTGACGCTGGTGGATCCCATGCTCAAGTCCTCGCCTTCTCGTAGGACTCAGGCGGTGAACCGGACCCTCCCCGGCACCGCGTGGTGTGAAGCTGGGCGCCGACAGGTATAGTCCACTCGCGGCCGGGTGGGCAAGATCGAATACAGCTTTGGTCAGCGGCGTTTGCCGAGTTGAGACCTGCGGTGATCCCCGCTGAGAACCTCTCGCAGATCATCGCCGGAACCCCTGGACTTTCGCGCCGGTTTCCATGGACTTTCCCACAGCGCGCCGCCGTCCGGACGGCGCGCACCGCCGCGACCCGTATGCGCCCGCGCCCCGCACACCCACGCGACACACATACGCCCGGACGGCTCACCACCCCCGTCAACAACCTTGACACCCATCGGCACTTGACTCCCTACTAGAGCTTGCGCAGCGATCGTGACAACGTTGTCCAACTTCCAAGGAGGGTCTCGGGGATGCCGCACTCGGCTCGCAGACCTCGTTACATACTCAACCGTCCACCCGGTCCCGGCCCCCGTTCGGCGGTCGCCGCCGGGACGCTGGCGCTCGCGCTCGTCGTGGCGGCACAGGGAGCCGCCACCGCCGGGCCGGCGCAATCGCCCCGCGCGGAGCGGGAGTTCTTCTCGTCCTTCGAGAAGGGGGAGACACAACCCGACTGGCGCAACACCGTCGAGACGAGCCCCGACGGCGGGAAGAAGGCCTCGGGCGTCAACGGCGAGTTCAGCTCCGGGCTGCCCGGCAGCGTGAACGACCACGTCACCGAGGTGCGGGCCAGCGGCGAGAACACCGGATCGGGTGAGGTGGCGGCGAACCTCGTCGACGGCGAGGCGACCAGCAAATGGCTGACGTTCGCGAAGGACGGCTGGGCGGAGTTCGACCTCGACGAGCCCGCCGAGGTCGTGACGTACGCGCTGACCTCGGCCAACGACCACGCCGAGCGCGACCCGAAGGACTGGACCCTGAAGGGTTCCACCGACGGCAAGGACTGGAAGGTCCTCGACGAGCGCGCGGGGGAAAGCTTCGACGGCCGCCACAAGACGAAGAAGTACGACTTCGAGAATTCCTCGGCGTACGCGCACTACCGCCTCGACGTCACCGCGAACAACGGCGCGAGCGACGCCCTCCAGCTGGCCGACGTGCAGTTGTCGGTGGGCGGGACCGAGGCCCCGGCGCCCGAGGACATGCTGAGCCTGGTGGACCGCGGTCCCAGCGGCTCCCCCACCGCCAAGTCCCGTGCCGGGTTCACCGGGACGCAGGCGCTGCGCTACGCGGGCAGCCACAAGGCGGACGGCCGCGGCTATTCGTACAACAAGGTCTTCGACGTCGATGTGAAGGTGGGCAGGGACACCGAGCTGGGCTACCGGATCTTCCCGTCGATGGCCGAGGGCGACCTGGACTACGCCGCCACGAACGTGGCCGTGGACCTGGCCTTCACCGACGGCACCTATCTGAGTGACCTCAGCGCCGTCGACCAGCACGGCTTCCCGCTGACCCCGCGGGGCCAGGGCGCGGCCAAGGCGCTCTACGTCAACCAGTGGAACAACGTCGACGCGCGCATCGGTGACGTCGCCCGCGACAGGACGGTGGACCGCATCCTCGTCGCGTACGACGCGCCCAAGGGCCCGGCGAAGTTCCGCGGCTGGCTCGACGACGTGTCCCTGAAGGAGAAGGCTCCCGCGAAGCCCAAGGCGCACCCCTCCGACTACGCCGACACGCGGCGCGGCACCAATTCCAGCGGCGGCTTCTCGCGCGGCAACAACTTCCCCGCGACGGCCGTCCCGCACGGCTTCAACTTCTGGACGCCGGTGACCAACGCCGGCTCGCTGAGCTGGCTGTACGACTACGCGCGCGGCAACAACGACGAGAATCTGCCGACGATGCAGGCGTTCGGCGCGAGCCACGAGCCGAGCCCGTGGATGGGCGACCGCCAGACGTTCCAGCTGATGCCCTCGGTCGCCAAGGACACCCCGGACGCGTCCCGCACCAAGCGGGCGCTGCCCTTCCGGCATGAGAAGGAGACGGCGCGCCCGCACTACTACGGCGTGACGTTCGAGAACGGCCTGAAGGCCGAGATGGCGCCGACCGACCACGCCGCGATGATGCGTTTCACCTATCCGGGTGACGACGCGAGCGTCGTCTTCGACAACGTCTCGGAGAAGGGCGGTCTGACCCTCGACAAGGACAAGGGCGTCGTCTCCGGCTTCTCGGACGTCAAGTCCGGCCTGTCGACGGGCGCCACGCGCCTCTTCGTGTACGGGGTCTTCGACGCGCCCGTCACGGCGGGCGGCAAGCTGGAGGGCGGCGGCGGTGGCGACGTCACCGGCTACCTGCGCTTCCAGCCGGGCAAGGACCGCACGGTCGGCCTGCGCCTCGCGACGTCCCTGATCAGCCTGGACCAGGCGAAGGCCAACCTCGCCCAGGAGATCCCGTCCGGCACGTCCTTCGACCGCGTCAAGCACCGCGCCCAGCGGGCGTGGGACGACATCCTCGGCAAGGTGGAGGTCGAGGGCGCGAGCGAGGGACAGCGCACGACGCTCTACTCGTCCCTCTACCGCCTGTACCTCTACCCCAACTCGGGCTTCGAGAAGGTGCGCGGGGCAGGCGGCAGGGCGACGTACAAGTACGCCTCGCCCTTCTCCCCGCAGACCGGCCCCGACACCCCGACCCGCACCGGCGCGAAGATCGTCGACGGCAAGCCGTACGTCAACAACGGCTTCTGGGACACGTACCGCACGACGTGGCCGGCCTACTCCCTGCTCACTCCCGAGAAGGCGGGTGAGCTGGTCGACGGCTTCGTGCAGCAGTACAAGGACGGCGGCTGGACCTCGCGGTGGTCATCGCCGGGCTACGCCGACCTGATGACCGGCACATCCTCCGACGTCGCCTTCGCCGACGCGTACGTCAAGGGCGTGAAGTTCGACGCGAAGGCCGCGTACGAGGCGGCGCTGAAGAACGCGACGGTGGTGCCGCCGAGCTCCGGCGTCGGCCGCAAGGGCATGAAGACCTCGCCGTTCCTCGGCTACACGAGCAGCGACACGCACGAGGGCCTGTCGTGGGCGCTTGAGGGCTACCTCAACGACTACGGCATCTCCCGCATGGGCGCCGCCCTCTTCAAGAAGACGGGCGTCAAGCGCTACAAGGACGAGTCCGAGTACTTCCTCAACCGCGCCCGCGACTACGTGAATTTGTTCGACGACAAGGCGGCGGGCGCGGGCACGAAGCCCGGCTTCTTCCAGGGCAAGGACGCCAAGGGCGGCTGGCGGGTGCCTTCGGAGAAGTTCGACCCACGCGTGTGGGGCCACGACTACACGGAGACCAACGCCTGGGGTTACGCCTTCACCGCGCCGCAGGACTCGCGCGGCCTGGCGAACCTGTACGGGGGCCGCAAGGGCCTCGCCGACAAGCTCGACACGTACTTCGCGACCCCCGAGACCGGTTCCGCCGAGTTCGCGGGCTCCTACGGAGGCGTCATCCACGAGATGACCGAGGCGCGCGACGTCCGCATGGGCATGTACGGCCACTCCAACCAGGTCGCCCACCACGTCGCGTACATGTACGACGCGGCCGGGCAGCCGTACAAGACGCAGGAGAAGGTCCGCGAGGTCCTCTCCCGCCTCTACACGGGCAGCGAGATCGGCCAGGGCTACCACGGCGACGAGGACAACGGCGAGCAGTCCGGCTGGTACCTCTTCTCCTCGCTCGGCTTCTACCCCCTGGTCATGGGCAGCGGCGAGTACGCCATCGGATCGCCGCAGTTCACGAAGATGACCGTGCACCTCGACAATGGCCGCGACCTGGTCGTCAAGGCGCCGAAGAACAGCGCGAAGAACGTGTACGTGCAGGGGCTCGAGGTCAACGGCAAGAAGTGGATGTCGACCGCCCTGCCGCACGAGGTGGTCGCGCGCGGCGGCACCCTCGAATTCGACATGGGCCCGAAGCCCTCGGCCTGGGGCTCCGGCAAGAACGCCCAGCCCGTGTCGATCACGAAGGACGACAAGGTTCCGTCGCCTCGCGAGGACGCCCTCAAGGGTGCGGGCGCGCTCTTCGACGACTCCTCGGCCACCGAGGCCGGTGTGGACTCCGCCGTGACCTTGCCGGTCGACAAGAGGACCAAGGCCGTGCAGTACACGCTGACCTCCCCCGCCGACAAGGCGAAGGCGCCGCGCGGCTGGACGTTGCAGGGGTCGAAGGACGGCGAGAAGTGGAAGACCCTGGACCGCCGCTCGGGCGAATCCTTCGCCTGGGACCAGCAGACCAGGGTTTTCACGGTCGCCCGCCCCGGCTCGTACGCGCACTATCGACTCGTGCCGACCGGTACGGCGACGCTGGCGGAGGTGGAACTCCTGAGCTGAGCCGAGCGGTAGGGCCGAGCCCCTCGCGGGCTCGGCATGTCTGACCAGGGCCGTGCGGTGCCGTGACCTGTCCGGCACCGCACGGCCCTCTCACCTTCCGGCGCCGGCGCGGACCCCCAGCACGCCCTTCCCCGCCTTCTCCGCCGCCGCCTCCCCCTCCTCCGTCACGAACTCGCACCACACCACCTTGCCGGGCACGCGCGCCACGACCCCCCACCGGTCGGCCAGCGCCGCCACGAGCAGCAGCCCACGCCCCGACTCGGCGTCACCGCCCTCCCTCAGATCCAGTTCGGGCCGCCCGCCGCCGCTGTCGTGCACCTCTACGCGCAGTACGTCGCCGCCACGGTCCAGCCGCAGGCTCAGCCGGAAACCGCGTCCGGGCGGGACGCCGTGCAGCAGCGCGTTCGTCGTCAACTCGCTCACACAGAGCGTGATGTCGTCCGCGCGTTCGCCGCGGATGCCCCAGTCCGCGAGGGCGGCGGCCGTGAAGGCGCGGGCGGCGGGGACGGACCGTCGTTCACGCCGGTAGAAGCGTTCGCGCGGATCGTGCGGGTCGCGCCGGACGCGCCGGACGCGTTGAGGCAGGGGTGGAGTTTCGTCGTTCACGGGACGAGGGTCACGCTCCGTACCCATGATGAAGCAGTACGTGAAGCCGTACAGCGACGCTGTACGGGTTTGCCGTGTGAAAACACGGCTTCTGGTGGGGAGTTGCACCGCATGAGCAGCCCAAAGCGACGGTCACGAAGGAACGCCTCAGCGATGAAGATGGTGGGCGCGCTGCTCGCCGTCCACCGCGAGGCGGCCGGGTACACCCAGCGGTCGCTGGCCGAGCGGTGCAGCATCGGTGAGGAGCACATCGCGTCCATCGAGCAGGGTCGGCGGCCGTTGAAGCTGGATCTGGCGATCCGCCTGGACACGCTCCTCGGCACGAACCGGACGTTGGAGACGGCCGTCGAGAACATGCCGGAGGTGGATCTGGTTCCTCGGTGGGCCGAGGAGTATTTGGACTGTGAGCGGGAGGCTATTGCGATTTCCGTGTACGGCGTCCTCGCCGTGCCCGGCCAGTTGCAGACCGAGCGCTATGCCCAGGCAGTCTTCCGGAGCCGAGTTCCCGTATACGACGAGGACGAGATTGAGCAATTGGTAGCGGCGCGCATCGAGCGGCAGGAAATCCTGCACCGCAAGGTCCCGCCGACCACCAGTTTCGTCATCTGGGAAGCAGCGGTGCGTGATCGCCTCGGCGGAAAGGAGGTACACGCTGAGCAGGTACGAAAGTTGTGTGCGTACACCGAACTCCCCGGCCTCGCCGTACAGATTCTGCCGCTCGGCCGCACATCCCACGCCGGTCTCGACGGCCCGTTCGTACTCTTGGAGACCCCTGAGCACCAGCGGCTCGCGTACACCGAGACCCAGCGAGGCAGCCAACTCATCAGCAATCCCGACGAGGTGGGGATCCTCACGCAGAAGTATGCGATGCTGCGGACGCAGGCCTTGAACACTGAGGACACCAGCGATCTGCTGGACCGTCTGCTAGGAGAGCAATGAGCGGCACCGCACTTGAGTGGTTCAAATCGAGCTACAGCGGCAGCGAAGGCGGGGAATGCCTCGAAGCCGCGTACGCCTGGCGCAAGTCCAGCTACAGCGGCGACGAAGGCGGACAATGCCTCGAAGTCGCCGCTCACCCCGCCGCCATCCACATCCGCGACTCCAAGAACCCGGACGGCCCCCACTTCACCGTCGCCCCGGCCGCCTGGACCGCCTTCCTGACGCTCCCCCAGGCCCGCGCCTAGCGACCCGCCTACCCCCAGCCGCTGGCGGACACTGCCTGGCGACCCGCGCCCAGCGGCCGCCGCGCTACCGGATACGTACACTGCGGCCATGGCATGCCGCATCAGCGAACTCGTCCTCGACTGCTCCGATGCCGAGCGGCTCGCCGCGTTCTGGTGTGACGTACTCGGTTACGTGGAGCTCGACCGCGAGGACGACGGAAGCATCGAGATCGGGCCGCCCGGCACCGGGTCCGGAGGCCCGCAGCCCACCCTCGTCCTCAGCCCCAGCAGCGACCCGCGGGCCGGGAAACTCCCCCTGCACATCGACGTCAACGCGACCGACCGCGACCAGGAAGCCGAGC
Organism: Streptomyces sp. NPDC044106; assembly: GCF_056433985.1. Classification (NCBI taxonomy): domain Bacteria; kingdom Bacillati; phylum Actinomycetota; class Actinomycetes; order Kitasatosporales; family Streptomycetaceae; genus Streptomyces; species Streptomyces sp. NPDC044106. The sequence goes on along the minus strand of NZ_JBWKFZ010000005.1, from coordinate 362,858 downwards.
TGGAGCGGCTGCTCGCGCTCGGCGCCAAGCCCGTCGACGTGGGCCAGACCGGCGAGGAGAGCTGGCACGTGCTGTCCGACCCGGAAGGCAACGTGTTCTGCCTCCTGCGCCGCCGCATCGAGCCCGTCTGACGGTGCGCCCGGTGACAGGGCGCGTTCCGGGACAAGGACAACACCTGTCAGACGCATTGCTGCCGTCCCCGGTTGCTTACGCACAGAGTGATGATCCACATGCCCCGCGCGCCACCGCTCGCCGCGCGGCTGGGGAAGGATGTTCTCGCCTCTGACCTCAGAGGTTCTGTGTTGACATCACCAACTGGGGGTTATCTACATGAATCTGTCTGTGCGTCGCGTCTGCTACGGCGTCGGGATGTCCGCCTCGCTCGTGGGCGGCCTTCTCTTCGCCTCCTCCGCCGGTGCGGTGGAGGCCGGGCACGGCGTGGGCGAAAAAGTCCACGCCGCCGACCGCGCGGGGCAGTCGTCGGTCACGAGGGTCACTCTGCCCGCGCCGGCGGGCGAGCGGGGCACACGTGACGTGAAGCAGGCGTACTGCAAGGTCACGGCCGACACGCCGCACTGGTCGAAGGGCGCGAAGAGCGTCATCTACAAGACGCGGGTGCAGTGTTTCGGCAACATCCCCAAGGTGCAGGTGAAGGTGACGGGGAGCCTGAAGTACTACTCCGGCCACTACGAGCAGACCGCGGCGACGTCCAAGCAGACCCGCACGATGGGGACGCTCGGGAACACGGAGACGTTCTACACGCCCGTGGAGAATGGCAAGAAGGTCAAGTACTCGGCGAACTTCTGGGGACACTCGACGGCCCAGATCGTCGCCCCGCACAAGGGCACGAGCGCGAAGGCCGACAGCAAGCAGCGGTACGTGAAGGTGCCGTGACCGCAGGGAAGAAGGTGCGCGCGTGGAAGCGTGGGAAGTACATGTCGAGCTGCTGCTGACCACTCCCGCCCCGGACGGGGCCCAGTTGTGTGACCGGCTCATGGACATCATGGACGGGGCCCACGAGTTCACCGCGACGGCCACGACCCCGAGCCGCGGCCCCGCCGAGGCGGTCGCGGCGGCGGGCGGCGCCTTCCAGATCGAGTCCCGGACCCCGGGCGAGGCCGTGGACCTGGCCGTCGCGGAGACGCGCAGGGCACTGGAAGAGGCGGGTCTCGGCACGCGCGGGGTAGCAGAGGTGAAGCTGCTCCCGGGCGGGGTGGACCCGCGGACGCTGGTGTAGCGGGCGGGCCCACGGACGGCCGGTGGATCGAGCGACAGGGTGCGCTGCCATGGGGCAGCGCACCCTCACCTGTTGGGGCAGGCCGGAAGGGATCAAGCCGTGTGGAGCCTCAGCCCGTACCGCGACAGGATCTCATTCACCGGCTGGAACCACGTCTCGCCGCCGCTGCCGCAGTTGCCCCAGCCGCCGGACGTCACGCCCTGCGCCTGGTCGCCGCTGATGAACGAGCCGCCGGAGTCTCCGCCCTCGGCGCAGACACTGGTCTTGGTCAGCTGGTGGACGGTCCTGCCGTCCGAGTAGTTGACGGTCTCGTTCTTGGCGAGCAGCTTGCCGCAGTGCCATTTCGTGGTGGAGCCGGAGCGGCAGATCGACGCGCCGACCGGCGCCTCCGCGGAGCCGCGCACCAGCTGGTCGGGGATGGTGCCCCAGCCGAGTACGACGGGCACGGTCCACCAGCCGTTTCCGACGGACACCCACGCGTAGTCGTTGTCGGGGAACGAGGAGCCCTGGAACGAGCCGATGGCCGAGCCGTCCCAGCCGCGCACCGCCGCGCCCGCCCCGCCGCAGTGCCCGGCCGTGACGAAGCCGCCGTGCACGGAGAAGCCGATGGAGCAGCGGACGTTGCCGGTGTAGTACGGGTCACCGCCGACGGTTCCGGCGGCGAAGGTGCGCGGGCCCTCGGGGACCGTGGCGACCCGAATGGGCGCGGTGGCGCGGGCGCGGCGCAGGAAGGTTTTGACATCGTTGTCGGCACGGTGGCCTTCGACGACGTCCACCACGACGCGGTTGGCCCGCGCGTCCATGCGCCAACTGGCGACGTTCTTGGGGGCCTTGATCCGGTCGACGCGGTTCTTCGCCGCGTCGAGGGCCGCGGCACTGTGCTCGACGAGGCGGACGTCGGCGCCGACCCCTCGTACACCTCGGGCGGCTCGTCGCTCGGTCACGGCGACGGTGAGCCGCCCCCGCCCGGCGTCGAACCACGACCCGCCGTAGGCAGCGCCGGCCGCCTTGCGCGCCGCGCGCTCGGTCCTGACCGCCCGCCGCTCATCGGCGAGCCGCTCGCGCGCGGCGGCGGGACTCAGGCCGAGATCGCGCCGCATGGCCTGCAACAGGGCGGTGGAGGCGGGGGCCTGGGCGTGGGGATCGACGGCGGGGCGGGCGGCGGCCGGTGTGAAGCCGGTGCCGACGCAGGCGGCGGCCATCAGCAGGGCGGACAGGCCGAGGCGGGTACAGGTCTTGCGTCTCACCGGGGGTCCTCTCGTCGTACCAACGGGGGCGTGGCGGAACGGAGTCGAGCGCGTGAGAGCGCTCTCAGGCGCCGCGGCCGAGCGTAGGGACGCCGGAGGAACAAGTCCAGACCTACCACCGGAGCCGCCGCCTCATGGTTGGTCAACTGCCGTCGCCGCCGGAGGTGTTGAAGCCCCAACCGCGGGCACCCGCACCCTCCGAAGGCCCCGTACGCCTGGAGAAGGGGAGGACCTGTCGTGGGCAACCTGGGCGGCGTCGAGCTGGTGATCATCATCGGCCTTCTCCTCATCGTCGCCGTTCCCCTCGTGCTCATCGCGCGAAAGAAGTAGGTCGACAGCGCGATGTCGCCCGACCGGCAGCCGGGCGAGATCAACCGCTACGCCCGCGAAGGCAAGGTCACCCGCCGCCAGCCCCGAGCAGCAGATGCAGTCAGGAAGCACGCAGAAGCTGCGGGGTCAGCGTGACTTGGGGAAGGCGGCGCGCAGTAAAGAGAGCGTCTTCGACGCCGATCAGTTCATCGACGCCCTGGAACGCGTCGCCGCCGGCGGGACCGCCATGGACCCGGCCGTCATCGCCAAACTACTGTCCCCCTGACGCGCCTCGGCCCCACCGCAAGTCGGAGGGTTGAGCAGGCGAAGTCGGACAACGCGTCCGCTCGCACACCGCTCGCACACGCCCCCGTATCCTCGTCCCATGCCCGATCACTCCCCCTTGATCCAGAGCCTGCGCACAGCCGTCGCGGGCGCGCCCGACGACGTGCACCTGCGTCTGCATCTGGCGGAACTCCTCGTGGAGAGCGGGCACCACGACGAGGCGGTCGCCGAGGTCGCGGTGGCCTTGCAGCACGCGCCGGGCGACGCGAAGGCCCGGGAGCTGATGGGCCGCGCCATGGGCGCACCGCCGGTGCCGCAGGGTCCCTCACAAGCCCCGCAGGGCCCACAAGCCCCACAAGCCCCGCAAGCCCCTGAAGCACCCCCCACCGGCTTCAACTGGAAGGCCGCCGAGGACCAGGTAGGCGATGTCGTGCCGCCCCGGTTCGTCGAGACGCCTCCGACACCCGAGGCCCCCCGGACCGCCGACGGCAGCGGCGACCCGGGCGACGCCGCCGCCTGGGAGGTGGAGGCACCCGACGGCGTGCGGCTCGCCGACGTCGGCGGGATGCAGGACGTCAAGGACCGCCTGGAGGCCGCGTTCCTCGCACCCCTGCGCAACCCCGAGCTGCGCAAGCTGTACGGCAAGAGCCTGCGCGGCGGCCTCCTGCTGTACGGTCCGCCCGGCTGCGGCAAGACGTTCATCGCGCGGGCCGTCGCGGGTGAGCTCGGCGCCAACTTCCTGTCCATATCCATCAACGACGTCCTCGACATGTGGATGGGCAACTCCGAGCGCAACATGCACGAGGTCTTCGAGACGGCCCGCCGCCAAGCGCCCTGCGTCCTCTTCCTCGACGAGCTGGACGCGCTCGGCGCCAAGCGCAGCCGCACCGCGCACAGCGGCATGCGCAACACCGTCAACCAGCTCCTCACCGAGCTCGACGGCATCGACGCGGGCGCCAACGAGGGCGTGTTCGTACTGGCCGCCACCAACGTTCCCTGGGACGTGGACAACGCGCTGCGCCGCCCCGGCCGCCTCGACCGCACGATCCTCGTCCTGCCGCCCGACGCCCCCGCCCGCGAGGCCATCCTCCGCTACCACCTCCGCGACCGCCCCGTCGCAGGCGTCGACCTGCGCAAGCTCGCGAAGGCCACCGACGGCCTGTCCGGCGCCGACCTCGCGCACCTCTGCGAGTCCGCCGCCGAGCGCGCGCTGCTCGACTCCGCGCGCACCGGAACCGTCCGCATGATCGGCATGAAGGACCTGATGGACGCGGCCGCCACGATCGCGCCCTCCAGCGACCCGTGGTTCGCCTCCGCCCGCAACGTGGCGATGTTCGCCAACGAGGGCGGCATGTACGACGACCTGGTCACCTACCTCAAGAAGAAGCGGAAGCTGTGAGCACTGGCACTGTGCACCCCGCCGTGGAGCGGGCCGACGGACTCATCGAGCTCAAGCGGTACGAGGAGGCCGAGACGCTGCTGGGTCAGCGGCTCGCCGAGGACCCCGACGACGTACGCGCCTGGACCAAGCTCGCCCTGTGCCGCGTACGGGCCGAGCAGCACGAGAAGGCGCTCGACGCGACGGACCGGGCCCTCGCGCTCGACCCCGAGGACGTGGGCGGGCTGATCATGCGCTCGCACGCGCTGCGCGGCATCGGCGGCACCCGCTGGCAGGAGTCCGAGGGCGTGCTGCGCGAGGCGATACGCCTCGCACCCGACTACTGGTACGCGTACGCCCTCCTCGCCGACGTCGTCTGGCGCATCCGCCTCGTCCGCATCGCGCAGGCGGGCGCCAGCACGATCACCGCCGAACAGCTGGAAGGCCCCCTGCGGGAGGCGGGCGACCTCGCCATGGAGGCGCTGCGCCTCGGTCCCGAAGAGGTCTACGCGCACGAAGTCGCCTGGCAGATCGCCGACCTGGCGAGCAACAGCACGGTCGCCGACCAGCTGGACCACGCGATCCTCCGCCTCGACCCCAGCCACCCGTACGCGCTCGCCCGCCAGACCCGCAAAGCCGCCTCCGTGCCCGGCGTCAAGCCGCGCGAGGCCGCCGCGCTGTACGCGGACGCGCTGGCGGCCGCGCCGGACTCCCGTGACATGCGGGACGGCCTCGACGACGCGTCGTACCGCATGCTGCGGGGCATTCGGTGGATGGCCCTGCTCTGCCTCGGCGTCATCGCGGCCTCCGGCCTCGACCTCTACCCCACCGACGGCGAGACCCCCCGCGACCTACCGGTACCGCTCGGCCAGCGCCTCTGGTTCCTGGTCCCCATGTCCGCGCTCTGGGCGGTGGGCGCCCTGCTCCGCTACCGCCGACTGCGCGCCGGTGTCCGCATCAACATCCGCTCCCTGATCCGCCGCCGCAAGTGGCCCCGCGTCGTCCTCGCCCAGGCCGCCTGGACCATGCTCTGCACGCTGCTCATCGCGGAGATCCCGTGGACCGAACGGACCGTGCCGCAGGCCCTGTTCTGGGCGGGGCTCGTCCCGACCGTCGCCACGATCTGGTTCGACCGCAACAAGAAGGGGTGACGCGAGCGGCGCCCCGAACTCGCACCACACCCCCTTGCCGGGGTCCTGCCCCTCGACCCCCCACTTGTCGGCCGGCGCGACGACGAGCAGGAGCCCTCGGCCGGACCCGTCGTCATTCCGGTCGTCGAGGTCGAGCCGGGGGCGGCCGGGGCCCTGTCGTGCACGGCGGCTCGGAGCACGCCGTCCTGCCTCCGTACATGGCGCTCACCCTGGCCGGTGCCGCGGCCAACACCACCACCGTGATGTTCCTGTTTTGGACCTGCTCAAGCGGTTCGTGCAGGCGCAGTTGCGCGAAGGGATTCCCTGCTCTGACCGAAAACCGCTCCGTCCACAGACCCACCCCTAAGGGGTACGTCTGCACACGATAACGGGGCCGGTGCGCCCGGCGGTTGCTCGCGCGCCGGGCGCACCTCGGGTCACGCGGTGCGCAGCCGCGCGCCTCCGCCGACCCCTTGACCAGCCGGTCGGGGATGGTGCCCCAGCCGAGCACGACGGGCACCAGCCGTTGCCGACGGACACCCACGCGTAGTCGTTGTCGGGGAACGAAGAGCCCTGGAACGAACCGATGTTGGACCCGTCCCAGCCACGCACGTCCGCGCCCGCCTCGGGGGCCTCAGTCCGAGGTCTCGCTGCATCACTTGGTGGAGGCCCTCGGAGGCGAGGGGGTGCTCGGCGGTTCCCGGTCGGACGTGACGACGGCTGCCAGGTCCGCGCCCGCTCGGAGCAGCGCCACGGCCCGCGCGGCGATGTGGTCGAGACGTTGTTGCAGGATGCGCCGGATCTCTCCCGGGCCGTCGAGCCGGTGCAGGGAGCCCATGATGTCGCGCACCGCGGGAATGCCGTAACCGCTGGCGCGGAGAGCGGCGACGATCCGGGCGTCCCTGATCGCCGGAAGCCCGTATCGACGTGCTCGCAGTGACGTCACTCGCTCGGGGGTGACAAGTCCCTCCTGCTCCCAGAACCGCAGGGTCGAGGGGCGTACGTCGAGCGCCGCGGCCAGCTGCGTGATCGTCATCGCGTCGCTCTCCCCCTCGAACCCGGACGTGTTCGCCTCACCCTGGATCGCGCGCAACGCCTGTTGGGCACGGAGGGCCTCGTCCCGTTCCCGCGCGAGCCGGACGTGCACCGCGCTGATCGCCGAGGCCGCCACGGTGATCGTCGCCGTTCGCAGCTCCGCGAGCAGCTGCCGGGCCTCGACGGGCCCCACAGCGCCTGCGAGTCCGCGATAGGCACGGAGAGCGTGCACGTGGGCCGCCGTGTACGAGCGGTAACCGTTGCTCGATCGAGTGGCCGGGGGAATGACTCCCAGCCGCTCCAGGTCGCGCACCTGTTGCACCGAGTACCCCGACTCCGCGGAGACATCGACTGTTCGCAGCCGCCCTCCTCGCCGACCGCTCGCGGTCTCGTCCACCGTCCAACCCCACATAAGCACTTGAAGGTGATGCTTGAACCATGAGTATGGAACAGATCATCGCGGCCGTGCGGGACGACCTCGACGGCGCGCTCGTGCTCGTCCCGGAGCCGGGAGGCGGCTTCCCCGAGCTCGCGTGGGGGGACGCGTTCTTCTACTACGCCCCCGACGGCCGCATGCCCGAGAACGTGCAGCCCTACGGGACAGTCGTCACCAAGAACTACCCGGACGACACCGCTTGCGACCTGGACCCTCCAGGCCGTTGGCGCGTGAACGTCCGCGTCGACCGCGCGACCTTCCGGGAGCTCACCGGAGAGGAACCGCACAGCATCAGCCGCCCTCGCGACCACACGGCCGCCGACCGTGTGATGCCCCATCCGGTGTACGGCGCGCTCGGCTGGATCTCCGTCGTCAATCCCGGCGAGAGGACGACGGACACGGTGGTGCGGCTCCTGCACATCGCTCACGCGGCCGCTCGCGCCCGGTTCGCGCGACGAAACGAATCGACAGCATGAAGGCGTCGTGCCTATGATCCACGCCGACATCGCGTGTCGGTCACCGGCCGGGTGAGGCATGGAGGTGTCGGGAGATGCCTTCTGGAGGCATTCCTTGTCCGTTCAGTTGAATCACACGATCGTCCACGCCCGGGACAACCGGGAGTCCGCCGAGTTCTTCGCGGAACTGTTGGGCCTCGACATCGGCGAAGAGTGGGGACCGTTCATCGCAGTCGCCCTCAGCAACTCCGTCACCCTCGACTTCGCCACCGTTCCCGCCGAGTCGATCACCCCGCAGCACTACGCCTTCCTGGTATCGGAGGCGGAGTTCGAGGCGGCGTACGAGAAGATCGGCGCACGCGGCATCGAGCACTGGGCCGACCCGCACCAGAAGCAGCCGGGCGCGTTCAACCGCAACGACGGGGGCCTGGGCGTGTACTTCCTGGACCCGGCGGGGCACGCGATGGAGCTCATCACGGTGCCGTACGGCGGGTGGCCGCAGGCGTAGGCACGTCCGGCTATCTGAACCTGCACCAGTGCGCGTACTCCGCGACCAACTTCGACGACCACTTCAACACCGTCGTGACGCCGAGCGGCGACGGCCGCTACTCCACCGGCACGAAGCACTCCGCCACCGCCGACACCACGGCGGCCTGCGGCGCGGGCGGCGGTGACGAGGCCGGAGTCCGGGTGGCGGCCGCGCGGTGTGTTGATCACGACGTGAGCAGCACGACGTGAGCAACACGGTGTGAGCGTGCGGCGAGGGCCGCACCCCGTGCGAAACGGGGTGCGGCCCTCGACTACTGCGTACCGTGCGCCTACTTACGGATCAGGCTGCGCAGCACGTACTGCATGATGCCGCCGTTGCGGTAGTAGTCCGCCTCGCCGGGGGTGTCGATGCGGACGACCGCGTCGAACTCCACGCCGGTGTCGGTCGTGACCTTCACCGTGCGGGGGGTCGAGCCGTTGTTCAGCTCGGTCACGCCGGTGAAGGAGAAGGTCTCCTCGCCGGTCAGGCCGAGAGAGGACGCGGTCTGGCCCTCCGGGTACTGGAGCGGCAGGACGCCCATGCCGATGAGGTTCGAGCGGTGGATGCGCTCGTACGACTCGGCGATGACGGCCTTGACGCCGAGGAGCGCGGTGCCCTTGGCGGCCCAGTCGCGGGACGAGCCGGAACCGTACTCCTTGCCCGCGAGGACGACCAGCGGGATGCCCTGGTCGATGTAGTTGCGCGAGGCGTCGTAGATGTACGAGACCGGCGCGTCCTCCTGCGTGAAGTCACGCGTGAAGCCGCCCTCGGTGCCCGGCGCGATCTGGTTGCGCAGGCGGATGTTGGCGAACGTGCCGCGGATCATGACCTCGTGGTTGCCGCGGCGCGAGCCGTAGCTGTTGAAGTCGCGGCGCTGCACGCCGTGCTCGGTGAGGTACTTGCCGGCCGGGGTGTCGGCCTTGATCGCACCGGCCGGGGAGATGTGGTCGGTGGTGACCGAGTCGCCCAGCTTGGCCAGGACGCGGGCGCCCGTGATGTCGGAGACCGGGGTGGTCTCCATCGTCATGCCCTCGAAGTACGGGGGCTTGCGGACGTACGTCGACTCGGCGTCCCACTCGAACGTGTTGCCGGTCGGGATCGAGAGCGCCTGCCACTGGGCGTCACCCGCGAAAACGTCCTGGTAGGACTTGTTGAACATGTCCTCGCCGATGGAGTTGGCGACGACGTCGTTCACCTCGGCCTCGGAGGGCCAGATGTCCTTGAGGTAGACCGGGTTGCCGTCCTGGTCGGCGCCGAGCGCCTCGGACGTGATGTCGATCTTCATCGACCCGGCGATGGCGTACGCGACGACCAGCGGCGGGGACGCCAGGTAGTTCATCTTGACGTCGGGGTTGATGCGGCCCTCGAAGTTCCGGTTGCCGGAGAGGACGGACGTCACGGCCAGGTCGTGGTCGTTGACGGCCTTCGAGACCTCCTCGGGCAGCGGGCCCGAGTTGCCGATGCAGGTGGTGCAGCCGTAGCCGACGAGGTTGAAGCCGACCTTGTCGAGGTACGGGGTGAGACCCGACTTGTCGAAGTAGTCGGTGACGACCTTCGAGCCCGGCGCGAGGGTGGTCTTGACCCACGGCTTGCGGGTCAGGCCCTTCTCGACGGCCTTCTTCGCGACGAGCGCGGCGGCGACCATCACGTACGGGTTCGAGGTGTTGGTGCAGGAGGTGATCGCGGCGACGGTGACGGCGCCGTGGTCGAGCTCGTACGTCGAGCCGTCGGGGGCGGTCACCAGGACCGGGTTCGACGGGACGCCGTTGGTGGTGGCCGGGGCGTCGGAGGCCGGGAAGGACTCCTTGCCGGCCTCGTCCACGCTGTCGACGTAGTTGCGCACGTCGATCTTGAACTGCTCGGAGGCGTTGGCGAGGACGATGCGGTCCTGGGGGCGCTTCGGGCCCGCGATGGAGGGCACGACCGTGGAGAGGTCGAGCTCCAGCTTCTCGGAGAAGTCCGGCTCGGCGGCCGGGTCCAGCCAGAGGCCCTGCTCCTTGGCGTACGCCTCGACGAGCGCGACCTGCTGCTCGTCGCGGCCGGTCAGGCGCAGGTACTTCAGCGTCTCGTCGTCGATCGGGAAGATCGCGGCGGTGGAGCCGAACTCGGGCGACATGTTGCCGATGGTGGCGCGGTTGGCGAGGCTCGTGGCCGCGACGCCCTCGCCGTAGAACTCGACGAACTTGCCGACGACGCCGTGCTTGCGCAGCATCTCGGTGATCGTGAGGACCAGGTCGGTAGCGGTGGTGCCGGCGGGCAGCTCGCCGGTCAGCTTGAAGCCGACGACGCGCGGGATGAGCATGGAGACCGGCTGGCCGAGCATCGCGGCCTCGGCCTCGATGCCGCCGACGCCCCAGCCGAGGACGCCAAGGCCGTTGACCATCGTGGTGTGCGAGTCCGTGCCGACCAGGGTGTCGGGGTAGGCCTGGCCGTTGCGGACCATGACCGTGCGGGCCAGCTTCTCGATGTTGACCTGGTGGACGATGCCGGTGCCCGGGGGGACGACCTTGAACTCGTCGAACGCGGTCTGGCCCCAGCGCAGGAACTGGTAGCGCTCCTTGTTGCGGCCGTACTCCAGCTCGACGTTCTGCCCGAAGGCGTCCGCCGTACCGAACTTGTCGGCGATGACGGAGTGGTCGATGACCAGCTCGGCCGGGGCCAGCGGGTTGATCTTCGCCGGGTCGCCGCCGAGCTCCTTCACGGCCTCACGCATGGTGGCCAGGTCCACCACGCACGGCACGCCGGTGAAGTCCTGCATGATCACGCGGGCCGGCGTGAACTGGATCTCCTGCGAGGGCTGGGCCTGCGAGTCCCAGTCACCGAGGGCACGGATGTGGTCGGCGGTGATGTTCGCGCCGTCCTCGGTACGGAGCAGGTTCTCCAGCAGCACCTTCAGGCTGTAGGGAAGGCGGGCGGAGCCCTCGACCTTGTCCAGCTTGAAGATCTCGTACGACTCGTCGCCCACGCGCAGCGTGCTGCGGGCGTCGAAGCTGTTCGCCGACACGACAGTCTCCTTCAGATTTTTCGCGCGTTTCGTCACATCCTGCCGCCACGACTCCTCGTCGATCCGCTAAGGTAAGGCTTAGTTAGGTAACCCTTACCGAGTGGCGGCTTCTGGTGCGCCTCGGCAGATATCTCGATGTCGAGATAACTCTAGTACATGAGCCGCGGGTACGACGAGGCACGCCAGCCGTCCGTCGACCTCGAACCGAGCCGTGCCGCGCTCGGCCCGCCCGGAACCACACAACGAAAGAGGGCCGACGGACAAGCCGTCGGCCCTGGGGGCGCTGCGCGGCGCCGGGACGCCGCGCACGTCGTTCACCAGGTCTTGCCCGCCTGTTCCTTGGTCGAGCGGTTGATGCGGTTGTAGAAGTTGGTCAGCGCGATGTTCAGGACGATCGCGGACAGCTGCTTCTCGTCGAAGTGGGCCGCGGCGGCGTCCCAGATCTCGTCGGTCACGCCCGGTGCGCCGTCCTGGAGGCGGGTGGCGGCCTCGGTCAGTTCGAGGGCCGCGCGCTCCGGCTCGGTGAAGAAGGGCGTCTCGCGCCACGCGACCACGTTGTGCAGCCGCTCCTCGCTCTCACCGTTCTTCTTCGCCGCCGCGACACCGCCGAACACGCACGGGCTGCACCCGTTGATCTGGCTGGCCCGCAGGTGGGTCAGCTCAAGGACCCGCGGGTCGACGCCGCCGCCGTGCACCACCTTGTTGAGCTGCTGTATCGCCGTGATCACCGCGGGGTTCCCGGAGTTCTTCAAGCGTGCTTCCATCGGTCTGCTCCTTCATCGGTTACCTGTGCTCTCCCGAGCCCGTCATCACCCATGACGGAGCAGTCCCGAGGAAGGTAACAACATGTCCGAGAGCACCCGGGCGGTCCAGGTGGCCGAGACGTTCGAGGCCCAGCGGGACCGGCTGCGCGCGGTCGCCCACCGCATGCTCGGATCGCACGCCGACGCCGAGGACGTGGTCCAGGAGGCCTGGCTGCGGCTCTCCCGCCAGGACACGGACACCATCGACAACCTCGCCGGGTGGCTGACCACGGTGGTCGGCCGCATCAGCCTCGACGTCCTGCGCTCGCGACAGTCCCGCCCCGAGGCGTCCTACGGTGATCAGCTGTCCGAGCTCGTGGTCACCGTCGACGACGGCCGCGCGCCGGAGGACGACGTGGCCCACACGGACTCCGTCGGGCTCGCGCTGCACGTCGTCCTCGACTCCCTCGGGCCCGGCGAGCGGCTCGCGTTCGTGCTGCACGACCTGTTCGCGGTGCCGTTCGAGGAGATCGGCCAGGTCCTCGGCAAGTCCACCGGCGCCGCCAAGATGCTGGCCAGCCGGGCCCGCAGGAAGGTGCGGGACAGGGAGCGGCCCGCGGCCCTGCGACGGGAGCAGCGCGAAGTGGTCCATGCCTTCCTCGCGGCGGCTCGCCACGGTGACTTCGAAGGGCTGCTGCGCGTACTGGACCCCGAGGTGAAGCTGACCGTCGACACCCCCGACGGCGTCCTCGTCACGCTCGGCGCGACCAGGATCGCCGCCGGTGCCCAGCTGTCCTCCGCCGCGGCGGCGCGCGGGCGTGCGGTGCTCGTCGACGGCCTCGCCGGAATCATGGCGTGGCGCGAGGACGGCTCCCCGCTCTCCGTCGTCTCCTTCGACGTCGAGGACGGCCGGATCGTCCGCATCTCGGTCGTGACCGACCCGGCCAAGCTCGCCGCCGTGGACCTGCCGGCCCCGGAGTGAGCCGGCCCCGGACCGCTCAGCGCGGTCCGGAACGGGCGAGGCGGAAGCCCACGTCGTCGACCCGGTAGCTCGGGTGGCTGCGACGGCGGGCGGACGCCCGGCAGCTCCAGTGCTCGTCGAACCATCCCCCGCCGCGCAGCACCCGGTACGTGCCGTACACCTCGGCGTCGTACACGTCCCAGCACCAGTCCCAGACGTTGCCGAGCATGTCGTAAAGGCCCCACGCGTTGGGCCGCTTGCCGCCCACCTGGTGGAGCCGCTCCCCCGAGTTGCCGCGGTACCAGGCGATCTCGTCGAGCGGGCCGTAGTGCGGGCCCGTCGTACCGGCACGGCAGGCGTGTTCCCACTCGGCCTCGGTCGGCAGCCGGTAGCCGTCGGCCGCCGGGTCCCACGCGACGCCGTCGCCGTGGCCCTCCGCGTCGAGGCGGTACGCGGGCGTGTGCCCGTCGCGCAGGGAGAGCGCGTTGCAGAAGCGGACGGCGTCGAGCCAGGAGACGCCTTCGACGGGGAGCCGGTCGCCGCGGGCCGTGCCGAGTCCCTCGCCGGGGGCGGTACCGAGTCCCTCGTCGGCGGCGGCGCCGGGCCGCTCGCCCGTGACCTCCGCGTACAGCGCCTGGGTGACGGGGAACGCGGCCATCTCGCACGGCGCGACCTCGACCTGCCAACTGCGCCGCGTACGGCGGTCCGACAGCGTGACCCGGCCGGGCGGCACGGAGATCATCTCGGGCTCTGCGCTCGTGTCCATGGGCAGGTGATCCTACTCAGAGACAGGCTCCCAGGCGTCCTGCGAACGCTCCGCGGCGCCCGCCACCGTGCGGCGCAGCTTCACCGGTCCTGGGCCGTCCCCGCGCCGCACGATCCGCGAACCACCAGCCCGGCCGGTACGACGACCGAGCCCCCGCCCGTCGGCGGCGTGCCGTCGTTCTCGATCAGGGTCACAAGGACGGCGACGGCGGCGTGGGCCGTGCGTTCGGGGTTGAGGGTCACCGTCGTCACAGGCGGGGCCGTCGTCGCGTAGGACGGGTCCTCGCTCGCGCACACGATGCGCAGGTCGGCGGGGACGCGCAGGCCGTGGCGGGCCGCGGCGGCGAGGAGTTGGCGCCCTCCGGGGTCGTACGCGGCGTAGACCGCGTCGACCCGGTCGCGGCACGCCAGCAGCGCGTCGAAGGCGTGGCCCTGGTCGTCGGCCTCGTCGAAGGGCACGACCAGCGGGGGCGCGCCGCGCTCCGCGCACCACTGTTCGTAGGCCCTCGTGACCGCGCGGGCGTAGTGCTCGTCGCCGCTGCCGGACTGGAGCGCGGTGCGGCGGGCGCCGGAGGCGGCGAGGTGGTCGAGGACCTCGCGGGTGGTCGCGTCGTGGTCGTTGTCGACCCAGTGGTCGCCGGGGCGCGCGTCGCCGGGAACGCCGTCGAAGACGAGCGGGACGCCGCGGGCGCGCAGGGCGCGGACCATGGGGTCGCCGCGCGGGCTGTCCACGATGAGCATGCCGTCGACGGCGAGGCTGTGCCAGGAGTCGTCGGCGGCACGGGCGGCGGGGAACGTGGTGAGGGCGTAGCCGCGCGCGTGGGCCGCCGATGTGGCCGCCGCGACGACGCGGGCGAAGTAGGCGATGGCGGTGTAGTTCCAGGCGCCGGCGAACGTGGTGACGGCGATGCCCAGGGTGCGTGCGCGCGGGAGGCCGGGGGCGCCGTAGCCGAGCCGCGTCGCGGTCTCACGGACCCGGCGCCGGGTGGCCCCGCCGATCCTGCCGGTGCCGTTGAGGGCGTGCGAGACCGTCGCCGTCGAAACCTCCGCGGCGCGGGCTATGTCGGCGAGAGTCGGCCCTGGCACGCGGCTCATCGTACGGAATCCGTCGTTCGGGGCGGGTTCTGGTTAACGCGTTACTCGTCGAGGGTTCCTCCCACTCGTCGCCGCTACACCTTGGAGTGGACATGCCCCAGCAGCCGCCCGTATCGCCGCCCGCGCCTCGTCCTCGTCCTTCCTTCTCCCGGCGGGGCGTCCTCGCGGCCGCGGGAGCCGTAGGACTCACCGCCACCGCCGCGGGGCCCGTCGCGGCCTCCTCGCCCCGCCGCTCCGCCGCCCTCGTCGTGCACAACGCCCGCGTCTTCACCGGCACTTCGGGCCACGGCCGGCAACCCGAGGCGGTGGCCGTCGGGCGGGACGGGCGGATACTCGCCGTCGGCACGGACGCCGCCGTGCGGCGCTTCGCCGGGCGCGACACGGATGTCGTGGACGCGCGGGGCGGCACCCTGATGAGCGGAATCCACGACGGCCACGCCCACCCGATGGACGCCGCGAACCGCTCGCTGCGGCCCTCGCTCGCGGGCGCCGAGCAGAGCGTCGAGGAGCTGCGCGAG
This sequence comes from Streptomyces sp. NPDC044106, assembly GCF_056433985.1. Classification (NCBI taxonomy): domain Bacteria; kingdom Bacillati; phylum Actinomycetota; class Actinomycetes; order Kitasatosporales; family Streptomycetaceae; genus Streptomyces; species Streptomyces sp. NPDC044106. Next base: position 347,731 of record NZ_JBWKFZ010000005.1, on the reverse strand, counting down.
ACGCTGACCGGGTTCCTGAAGGACTCCGCCGAGCAGGAGCCCGACGGCTGGCTGGTGGTGGAGGACTGGAATCCGGTCGGCCTGCTCCCGCACGGCACCGCCCCGCACCACTCCCTGCTCGACGCCCTGCCGACCCGGCGCCCCATCGCCCTGCGCGGCGGCGACGGCCACAACCTGTGGGCCAATCAGCGCGCCCTGGACATCGCGAAGATCACCGCGAGCACCCCCGACCCGGTCGGCGGCAAGATCGTCAAGGGTGCCGACGGCGAGCCGACCGGCGTGCTCAAGGACGACGCCCAGCCGCTCGTCTCCCGGCACATCCCCGAGCCCGACGGTGCCATGCTGGCCGACGCCGCCGCGAAGATCCTCGCCGAGGCCGCCGCGTCCGGGATCACCACGTTCATGGAAGCCGTGGTGGGCCAGGACGAGCTGAAGCTCTATCAGCGGCTCGCCGGCTCCGGGCGGCTGCGCCAGCGCATCGTGCCCGCCCTGCGCATCGACGCCGACCTGGCGAAGGACCCGGCCGCCGCGGTCGCGTACGCGAAGGGGCTGCGCGCGGAGTTCGCGGACGTACGCGGACTGCGCTTCGGCACGGTCAAGGTCTTCCTCGACGGCGTCATCGAGTACCCGGCGCAGACCGCCGCGCTGCTCGATCCCTACCTGGACGAGGACGGCAGGCCGACGGACCACCGCGGCGACCTGTACGTGGGCGCCGCCGACTTCGGCCGGCTCAGCGCCGCCTTCAACGCCGAGGGCTGGCAGATGCACGCCCACGCCATCGGCGACCGCGCCGTGCGCACCTCGCTCGACGGGTACGCGTACGCCCTGCGCAGGACCGGCCGCCGCGATCTGCGCAACACCACGGCCCATCTCCAGCTGGTCGACCCCACCGACCTGCCCCGCTTCGCCGCGCTCGGCGTCGTCGCGTGCATGCAGCTCCAGTGGGCCACGCGCAACATCTGGACCATGGAGTCCCTGCTGCCCTACATCGGCGCGGAACGCCACCGGCGGCTGTACCCGGCGCGCAGTCTGCGGGAGCGGCGCGCGGCGCTCGCGGGAGGCTCGGACTGGCCGGTCGACCCCCTACAGGTCTGGAACCAGATCCGCACGGCGATCGACCGCGAGGGCAGGGAGGGCGAGGGCGACCTCTACCGCGCGCAGGAGGGGATCAGCCGAACATCATCCCTGCTCATGCACACCTTGGGCACCGCGCGTCAGCTGCGCTCGGAGCACCTCACGGGGACCGTGGAGAGAGGAAAAGCAGCCGATCTCGTGGTGCTCGACCGCGATGTGACGCGGTGTCCGGTGGCCGATATCAGCTCTGCCGAGGTGCGCCTCACGCTCGTCGGAGGCACAGTGGTGCATGACGCGCAGTCGTCGGCAGGGCGCGCGGCCGCCGCCCGGGTGACGCGGGCGGCGGCGGGCCCCCGGCCCACTGCGTACGCCTCCGTGCACGGCGGGCGGCACGCCTCCTGCGGCTGCGGCTGATCCCTCGGACGGCCCCTCCCCGAATGGCTTACCCCCGGCGCGCACTTCATCTCATATCTGAGATAGCCTGCGACGCATGGCAGACGACTACCTCGTACGCATCGGCAAGCTCATCCGTGATGCCCGGCAGCACCGGGGCTGGACACAGACGCAGCTCGCCGAGGCGCTCTCCACCAGCCAGAGCGCCGTGAACCGCATCGAGCGCGGCAACCAGAACATCAGCCTTGAGATGATCGCCCGGATCGGCGAGGCGCTCGACAGCGAGATCGTGTCGCTCGGCTATGCCGGGCCGATGCACCTGCGGGTGGTCGGCGGGCGCCGGCTCTCCGGCTCCATCGACGTCAAGACGAGCAAGAACGCGTGCGTGGCGCTGCTCTGCGCGTCCCTGCTGAACAAGGGCCGCACGGTGCTGCGCCGCGTCGCCCGCATCGAGGAGGTCTACCGCCTTCTGGAGGTGCTCAACTCCATCGGCGTACGCACCCGTTGGATCAACGAGGGCGTCGACCTGGAGATCGTGCCGCCGGCCCGCCTCGACCTGGACGCCATCGACGCGGAGGCCGCGCGCCGCACCCGCTCGATCATCATGTTCCTCGGCCCGCTGCTGCACCGCCTCGACCACTTCAAGCTGCCGTACGCGGGCGGCTGCGACCTGGGCACCCGTACGATCGAGCCACACATGATCGCGCTGCGCCGGTTCGGCCTGGAGATCGCGGCGACCGAGGGGCTGTACCACGCGGAGGTGGCGCGCGACGTCTCCCCCGACCGCCCCATCGTCCTCACCGAGCGCGGGGACACGGTCACCGAGAACGCGCTGCTGGCCGCGGCGCGCAGCGCGGGCACGACCGTCATCCGCAACGCGTCGTCGAACTACATGGTCCAGGACCTGTGCTTCTTCCTGGAGGCGCTCGGCGTACGGGTCGACGGCATCGGCACGACCACGCTGACCGTGCACGGCGTCCCCACCATCGACGTCGACGTCGACTACTGCCCCTCCGAGGACCCGGTCGAGGCGATGAGCCTGCTCGCCGCCGCCGTCGTCACGGAGTCCGAGCTGACGGTCCGCCGGGTGCCGATCGAGTTCCTGGAGATCGAGCTCGCGGTCCTCGATGAGATGGGCCTCGACCACGACCGCACCGCGGAGTACGCGGCCGACAACGGCCGTACGCGCCTGATCGACCTCACGGTCCGCCCCTCCAAGCTGGAGGCGCCGATCGACAAGATCCACCCGATGCCGTTCCCCGGCCTGAACATCGACAACGTCCCCTTCTTCGCGGCCATCGCGGCGGCGGCCCAGGGCAAGACGCTGATCCACGACTGGGTCTACGACAATCGCGCGATCTACCTGACCGACCTGAACCGCCTCGGCGGCCGCCTCCAGCTCCTCGACCCGCACCGGGTCCTTGTGGAGGGCCCGACCCGCTGGCGGGCCGCCGAGATGATATGCCCGCCCGCGCTGCGCCCCGCCGTGGTCGTACTGCTCGCGATGATGGCGGCCGAGGGCACGTCGGTCCTGCGGAACGTGTACGTGATCAATCGCGGCTACGAGGACCTGGCGGAGCGGCTGAACTCGGTGGGGGCGCAGATCGAGACGTTCCGGGACATCTGACAAATAGGGCAAATCGTCAAAATTGCCACATGCGGCGATAGCCGCCGAACTTGCCTGTTGACCTGGGAAAACACCCTCCGGCACCTTCCCGCGGCTTCCCGTAGTTTCCGGCACCCTGTGCAGTCGATGTGCAAGATGATCAAGGATTGCTGACGGCGCGTCAGGGGCGATTTTCGCGCGACCGAGGCCCCGTCACTCTTTACGGAGAGTAGCGGGGTCTCGATGTGTTCCCAGGTCAGAGCCACGAAGGCTCTCCCGCCCAACAACTCTCTGTGCTAACTTCGCTCGGGCATGAAGGCACCGCCCCATACGGGCAAGCCATCGTGTGCAAACCTCACGGCGCCCTGCGCCCGCCTCGGCGGAACAGGGCGGCGACAACACCGGGCCCTCGCCGTGGCCATCGGACAACAGCAGTACGAGGCCGAGGCCGCCCAGCGGGCGCTCCTGGTGCGCGCGGACCGCTGGGTACGCCGTGCCGGTCGCGGTGGCCAGCGCACTGCCCCGATCTACCGGATGGTCGCCCGCCGCTACGCCGAGGCAGTCCTGAGTCAGGACCCCGCCAGCGTCGATGACATGACCATGCGCGTCCGGGGGTTCGCTCTGCACGACGGTGCTCAGCAGCACCTCACCCCTCCGGCCTTCGAGGTAGCGGTGAAGCGTGATGCCGCCGCCTCTGAGGAGGAGCGACATGCGGTCGCCGATACCCACCCCGAGGAGATCGAGGGGCCTATGGAGCACCCGGCTCTGCCCTCGGGCTCAGTACCAGTCACAGCAGCCCTGGCCGTCAACACCATGGCCTGGAAGGGACCGAACAAGGCCCACCCGACGGTATTCGTCGCTCCTCGGGTAAAACCAATGAGCCCTTACCCGCCAAGCCTGGTGAACCGGGTGGAGAGGAGCACAACGGCCGGGCAGGAAACCGCAGCTCCAGTACCCGCCAAGGAGATCTCGGCTCCCCGTGAGCCGGACACCGCCGAGTTACCCGCCACGGAGTCCTCCCCGCATCCGGCGCGTACCGCCCCCGCCCACCCCGTCACCGCAGCGACGTCAGGCAAGCGACCACAGGCCAAGGCCATACGGAGGCGCCCCACGCTTTCCCACGAAGAGCGCATGACTGCCATTAGGGACGCGTTCCCTGGCAGTGACCCGCTGTCGGTCTACGAGGTTCGGCGGAGAGTCAGCGGCAGGGATCAAGCGATCCGTGTCGCACTTGTCGGGTTGGGGCGCTGGAAGCGCGCCACCGAAAACACCGCGGCTGTCACCCAGAACGAATGATCCCTTCACCATCTCATCCACCGATCGGGCAGGTACACGCAGCCTGTCCGATCGGCGTGCCGCATTGCGGCAACCTGTTCTTGACTCGCCTGCCGCTTACTACGTCCTGTTTCTGAACTGAAGAGCTGGGGATCTCTCAGGCTCAACCGCGTCTCTGTCCGAGACGTTGATGAGCATGTTGAATAGCCACACCAGCCTGATTGACCTAGCCACCCCCAGCGCCAGCAAGGCTTCCGCGAGCCAGCCAATATCGCCGATTGATTTCGTTCGGTCGGCTATTAAGAGCGCCAGACACCCGGCCGAGATGAGAAGCATTCCGGTGAGGATACTCGCCCAATTCTTTCGGAGGCTGCTACCGAAGCGCCTTCGCAACTCACGCATGTCGCGACCATTCGAGCTTGCATATTGCGCTATCGCCGCGGTACCGAACCCTCCAACCAGAGCAGAAATTGACGCTACGGTCGTATAAATATCTTTCCTGCGGTCTGCCGTCAAGCCGTCCATGATGCCAGGCATCGACGTCCAGCGTGAAGCAGCGAAATGTCCCCCAACAACCAACACGACGATCAGCCAATCGATGCTTGGGGTCTCACTCCATAGATCTTTTAGACGGCGCAACGCAGACCTTGCATCCGGCACGACATCACCCCCCTGCTTGGAGGGACCCGACTCTACTGGTCAGCACCGACAGCGGCCTTGAGGTCACGTTGCTTGTCTTGGGCTACCTGCACGATCGCGTCGACGTTCGCCTCGTAGCGCGGCCGGCTGCCTGCCGAGCTGACCTCCACTCGACATTTAGCCGTGATGTGGTGCTTAATGAAGTCCAGAGGCTCATCAGTGGCTTTCCCATCCTCGTCGGGGAGAGTTACGAGAGCCCTTGCACGCTCAACTCCGGTGGGCCCCTCCAGGTACCCCAGCTCCGTCATGAGCGAGTGAATATCGCCCTGCAACCTGCGCTGGCCCCGCAATCTCGCAACTGGGCCTACTCCATCTTTCCGAGGAATCTCAATCTTGAGGGTGACCCTGTGATCAGGGTACCGAGAATCACCTAACCGTATAAAACTTGAGAGACCTTCACCGTCGGGGGGTGCAATCGCCGGACTGGGGCGGTAGCTGAACTCGAAGCTATGGACGGCATCCGCCTTCTCTAGCTTCTCCCACACATTGTTCGCGATCACCGGCCACAGAGCTATCTCATGCTCGGCTATCTGGCATGAGTTTAGCCAGCGCTGGATTGCCGATGCCCGCGGAGAACCGGGCTTCCCTTGGAGAATGCCGATTATATTCCCAAAGTCCAGGAAACAAACGGTAGTTGTATCGATGGTTCCCTTGTTGCCTTCGAGCCTAATATCCTCGATATACCCGTGATCAAGGTCGACCGTTTGAAGCTCGCTCGTACCGATACGACCTACCAACAGATGCAGGCTGCCATCATGCCTAACGGCCTGCCCGATGAAACTATCGCTGCGGTGTGTGCAGATTCTTTCTGCCGCTGGGGTCCGCTCCAAGTTCTCCAGAAAGATCTGCCAATTCGAGCTATCCATGCGCGCATTTAACGCATCCTTGGCACGCACAATCTCGAAAAAGGCCACAGTGCCCACACGGGTAGCCATGGTCCCCCCCCACGCCCGTAAGTTCTGATTACGCAGAAGAGCCCAGGATCCACCCGGTGATCGCGAGGCGCAAGGGTGCGGCAAGCCGAACGTCCCGAATGCCCCCCACTGACCATCGGCACAACACATACGGCCAATCCGCGCCCCCTACCAGGCTGGACCGCCGTCATGCAGATACACCGGCCGTCCTTCGTCCAAGCTCCTGATCGCGGCGTCGAGTCGGTTCCGTAGCCGTTCCCTCAACAACTCCCGCGCCTTGTCCAGAGCAACGAACGCAGCCTCAGATAGCTCTTCATCGTGAGGTCGCATCCCCTGCGCCTGGTGGGCGTCCAGCGTGCCGCCGTCGAAGATGAAGGCTATTTGATCGTCCCAAGGCCCGTGCGGGGCAACCCAGTCGACAACCAGGAGCCCACGCAAGGTGATGTCCAACCCCAGCTCTTCGCCCAGCTCCCGCGTCACCGCGCGTTCCGGCGGTTCGTTCGCTTCGGCCATTCCCCCGGGCAGATCCCAGCCCGGTTTGTACGTCGGGTTCACCAGGAGCACACGTCCAGCCGCGTCGCGCAGCAGCACGTCGGCCGCGACACGCTTGCGGGCCTGCGTGGCGTTGCCCTCGGCGAGATAGGCATTCCATGCTTCCGGGTCGGCGGGTGTGGGCCTCATGTGCGGGTGCCTCCCCTTGGCGTGATGATGTCGGCCAGTAGCAGCATTCTGGCCCTACGGGCGTCATCGAATCTCACCAGGTACTCCCGCAGTGGACCGTAGCCTTTGTGGCGGTCCAGGAGACGACGCAGGTCGTCAAGCTGGTGCACAACACGGATCGATCCGAGCGTCGGGCTCGTGCTGAGCAACTCGTGGCCGACGCTCACCGCGGCATCGAGGTCTCCACGCCGGACATGGATGTCCACAAGGACAATGCGGCTCAGTGCAAGGGACCGGGTTCGCCCCGACTCCCGAAGTGTCACCGCCTGCTCGGCCTGCGTCAGCGCCTGATCATGCTGCTCCAGGTCGCGCAGGATCAGCGCGGATTCACTCGCAAGCGCTGCGGCGTCAAAGGGACTCAGCCAGGGATGCGCGGCATCTGCCGATCCATCGAGCCCGTCCTGGGCCGCTTCGAGAGCGCGTACCGCTGGCGTGCGCTGTGCCCCTGTGGCCAAAGCTCGGGCCTGCATCGTTTGGAGCCGTGCAGTGAGCGAAGGAATTCGCGGACCACGGCCGGCGAGGTCGAGCCCGGTCTGAGCCCAGCGGGCGGCACCCGCTGTGTCACCCGTCTGAAGGGCGAGGTGGCTACTGCTCGCGGCGACGTTGGCGGCAAGCGGTAAGTCCCCGGAGGTGCGGGCCAGCGGCAATGCTCGGCTGAAGTGGCGGGCGGCGAGATCGTCTTGACCGGAGTCATGGGCCATCCACCCGGCCATCTCCGTCAAGGCCGCGGCGACGGCGAATACTTGTGAGCCACTCCCGGTGTCGACCAGACGCGGGGCAACTCGGTCCGCGAGATGCCGTACGACAGCGCCATACAGACGTCCTCCACCGGTCTGCCGATCTGCCGAGCGGAAGGCATCCATGGCCGCCAGGTCGTCACCGTCCGGCGGCAACTCCGGCTCGTGCTTGGTCGGTTCGGCCGCAGCGGGTTCCCAGGCGCGGCGGGCAAGCCCGAGCAGGTGACCAGGGATGTGGAACGCGTCCGCGATCTGCTCGAACAGGGCCAGCTTTTCCACCCGGCTCTTGCCGTTCATGTAGTCGTAGAGCCGCCCTTGGGTGATGTCCACGGCCGCAGCGATCCGACGCGTACTGACACCTCGCGCATTGAGCAGTCGGAACACGACTCCCATGTCCCGCTCGGCGCAGGCATTGAGCAGTCGTTCATCGCCAAGCAGTCCAGCAACGACATCGCGCGGATCTGGTGGCTGACGACTCATCGGCGGCTCCCCCGGCTCGTGTCCTCCGATGCTACGACCGCGCACACACCTCTGACTCCATGTTGGAGTCACCCCTTGGAGTCTCCCTACTACGAGGGGGTGTCGTTGACTGATCACCAGTCGCCCAGGAATCGGGTCGGGGACGTATCGGATCCGTGCCCTCCTCTGGAGCAACAGCCTCGGGCGGCACCGACAAACCGGCGGCTCGGTCCCCGTATCCCCCGTCGGGGACGGAGCCGCCATTCCAATCGCAGAGGAGCAGTCCTCATGACCCGCCGAGCCCGGATTGCCGTAGCCGGTGCCCCGTCCGCTGTCGCCTTCGCAAGAGACCGTGTCATGACGCAGATTCATGCGTGGGGTGTACGACTCGGCGAGGACAACCTGAACGCGGTCAAGCTCGTCGCCTCGGAACTGATCACGAACGCCGTGGTCCACGCCGGGGGCTTGATCAACATCGGCCTCTACCTCGATGAAGACCGGCTGCTCCTGGTCGTCCACGACAGCAGTCCCAAACCGCCCAGTCGGCAGATCACCACGGCGGACGACGAAGGGGGGCGCGGCCTCGTCCTCGTGGAGTTCCTTTCCGCACGGCACGGCTGGGAGCCGACAAGCCACGGCAAGAAGGTCTGGGCCGAGTTTGTCGTACCCGTGTCGGTGCCGGCCGCACGCGGCGGACTTCTGCACCAGCGCCTACGGGCCGCAGCTCCACAGGCGTTTGTCCACGTCATGCCGGAGCGCTTCGCCTTGGCACCCGGACTGTGAGCGCGGCACGGCGCGCGGCGAACAGTCAGCCCGCGGTGTCCGCGCATTCGGCTGCACCGCCCAAGCGGCAGCCGAATGCGGGGGTCCCGCGTTCCCCACGTCCGCGTAGCGCGGACGGTACCGATCACTACTTCGGAGGTACTGGGATGGCCATCCCGACGACCGAGACGACGCCGATCCCTGACGACGAGTGGCAGCTCGACATCTCCATCACCGACTCGCCGCGGCCGGTGGTCAGCAACTGCGACACAAGCGACGGGTGCAAGTCCTCCTGCGCTTCCTCCTGCATCAGCTGACCTCCACCCCGAAGCCTGTGCCGGGCTGGGCACGTCCCCGGCCCGGCACAGGGCCAGCAGAACAGGACCAACGATGACGCGGACCAGTCTTCTCCAGCGCGGCAGCGTGCTCCTCCTGCGGGCCGCTGTGCTCCCTCTGGATGCCCAGCACACCCGATGGCCATCGGTGGACGACCCCGTCGACTGTCTCCGGTGGCTGAGCGGTATCTGGGCCGATCCCGCCTTCGCCGAGGCGGTATGCGTCGCCTCTCCGCAGCTCGCCGCTACCGTCGCCCAGGCCCTCGACGACCACGACGTCTCACCCAAGCGGGTGCGCAAGGCGACAATGGCGACCTCCCGCTATCTCTTGCGAGCTGCTGGACGCCCCACGCCTTTCGGTCTGTTCGCCGGAGTGGTCGGTGCGGAGTGCGGCCCTGCCCTCGTGCAGATCGGTACCGAGCACCGGCCCGTCGCCCGCCCTGACACCCTGTGGCTCGACCACGTTCGCCGGAACCTCCAGTGCCGCCACGACGTTCTGCCCCATCTGACCCTTCAGGCCAGTGACTTGACCGTGCAGCGCGGTGACATGCTGGAGAGGCCGCTTCCCGGAGGCCGTACCGCGAGCGTCCGCGTAACCCGGCCCCTCGCTGCGATTCTTGAGATGGCCGCCCTCCTCCCCATTCCATGCCAGGAGGTCACTGACCGGCTCGTCACGCTGGGTGCCACCACGGAGCAGGCTTCACGGCTTCTCACCCGCGCATTGGAGGCGGGCATTCTTACCAGTGGCCTGGCAGCTCCCATGACCGAGCATGATCCCCTCGGCCACATCCTGAGCACCCTCCGGCCGCTCACGGCCCAACTGGATTCCGGAACCGTCGGCTGTCTCGACGAACTGGCCGACGTGCACCGGCTCCTCACCGACCACGATGCGGCCGAGAGCCAGGCAGCGGCGCAGGAACTCCGGCGTACGGCCGAGAAGCGCATGAGCGGCATCACCGATCAAGGCCGAGTGCGGCTCAGCGTGGACCTGCGTTTCGACGCCACCGTACGCATTCCCGGTCCGGTCCTGGAGGAGGCCGAGCACGCTGCCAATGCGCTGCTGCGCCTGACGCGGAGCCTGGGCGAAAAACCTGTGTGGGCCGCCTACCACAGCCTTTTCTGGGAACGGTACGGCGCCGGCAGTCTGGTGCCCGTTCGCGATGCCGCGGACCTTGCCGCGGGGGTCGGGCTGCCTGCCGATTTCCCGACGTCCTTGTGGGAGGAACCGCCCACGAAGATCCTCCCGCGCGACGAGCTGCTTATCGCCAAGGCGTGGCAGGCAGCCGTCAGCGGCGCCCAGGAGATCCGGCTCACGGACGCGGATCTCGACGAGCTGTGCGCTGGCCCGGACCTCGAAGACACAGCGACCGCTCCTCACGTAGAGATGGGTGTGCGGGTGTACGCGCCGACTCTTCAGGCCGTGGGCCGTGGGGAGTTCACGGTGTCCGTCCGCCCCGCCTGGAGCACTGGAACCCTCACGGGCCGGTTCGCCGCCACTCTCCGAAACAGCGGTCTCGCCGACGCGTATAAAGGGCTGCCCACTCTGGTCGACGGCGCGCTGTCAGCTCAACTCTCCTTCACGCCGGTCTATCCGCACGCCGAGAACGTGGCGCGCACCCCCGCCTTCTTGCCGCATGTCATCCCCGTCGACGAGCACCGGGCCCCGGCCGCCAACCTCATTCCGCTTGACGATCTCGCCGTACTGTCCACCAGCACGCGTCTGTACCTGGTCAGCCTTTCGCGGCGCCGAGTAGTCGAGCCGGTCGTCCTTCATCCCCTCGCCTTGGAGAAACAGGCTCCGCCGATCGCCCGGTTCCTCGCGCTCCTCGGGCGCGGGTTCGCGACGGCGTGGACACAATTCGACTGGGGACCGCTCGCGGCCGGGATGCCATATTTGCCCCGTGTCCGCTACCGCAAGGCCATTTTGTCCCCAGCTCGCTGGCACCTCACGGCCTCTGATCTGCCCACCGGGTCCTTCCGGCCCTCCTGGCACGTAGCCCTGGCGGACTGGGCACAGAAATGGAGGTGCCCGCAGTTCCTGGAGCTGCGCGACGACGACCGCACCCTGCGTCTGGACCTGGCCGAGCCCTTGCACGCGCGACTGCTGCATGCCCACCTTCAGCGCCACGGCAACGCTGATCTACTCGAAGCCCCAGACGAGCGGGATCTCGGCTGGATCGGGCACGCGCACGAGATCGCCCTGCCCCTCACCTCCACCCGGGCACCCCTACCCCACCCCGACGTGGCGACGGCCCCGGTCGTCACCAACCGGATGCTGCCGAACCCCGGCAACGGGCGGCAGCGTTGGGTGCAGGCCAAACTGTTCACCCACCCGACCGCCATGGACCAGATCCTCACCCGCCGCCTGCCCGGCCTCCTCGATGAACTCGGCGGCCCTGACAACTGGTTCGTCCGCTACCGCACCCCGCAGGAAGAGGACCACCTGCGAGTGCGGATCGCCGCGCACGGCCCGGACAGGCATGCCGCGGTAACGCAGGCCATCGCGCACTGGGTCGAGCACCTGCAAGGTGACGCACTCGCCTCCCGGCTCGTTCTCGACGGCTACCGGCCCGAATTCGGCCGCTACGGCACCGGGGCCGTTCTGGAAGCCGCCGAGAACGTGTTCGCCGCCGACAGCGACACGGCCCGGTACGCGCTCACCGACCTGGCGGGCGTGGACCGACGAGTCCTATGCGCACTCAGCATGATCGACATTGCCTGCGGACTCATGGGCGACGAAGACGGCACACGCTGGCTGGCCACCACTCCCGCCCGCGGCAGGGGTCTGCTCGACATCACCCGCCAGACGCTCCAGCACGCCCGCACCGACGCCCTGCCGCAACACCCTGGCTGGACGTCCCGGCTCGGGGACGCGTACGAGCGGCGCCGCGCGGCCCTGGGCGTTTACCGGACCCAACTCGCCGATGGGCAGACTGATTCGGTGCTGGAGTCGCTGCTCCACATGCACCACAACCGGGTGATGGGTCCGGACCGGGAATCCGAGGCGGCATGCCGACATGCGGCCCGGCAGGCATGCCGCTCCTTCCGGGCACGAGCGGCAAGCCAGTGAAAGATCTCGCACACGACTTGGGCCGAGGACTCGCCGGAACCGTCGTCTACCAAGCTGTTCTCGCCCAGGACAACGGCAAGTGGGAAGGCGTGCACACCGCTGCGAGAACCATGGCCGAGCAGCCAGCCGCCGCGCATCCCGCGAGCGCGAGCTTGTACCGCGGGGCACCTGCCATGGCCTACGCGCTGCACACAGCTGGCCACCGCGCCTACAGTTCCGCGCTCGACGGCCTGGACGATGCGCTCGCCACGCTCGTGACCGCGCGACTCTCAGACGCCCACCGCCGCATGGATGGCGGTCTGCCACCGCGCATGCAGGAGTACGACCTGATCGGCGGTCTGACAGGGCTCGGCGCGTATCTCCTGAGCCGCGGGACCCGCCCCGACTTGCTCGACGGCGTCCTGCACTACTTGGTGCAGCTCTTCCAGCAGCCCGTCACCGTCCACGGCGAACAGGTGCCGGGCTGGTGGACTGCGGACAGCCCGTCCGGCCAACCCGATACCGCCTGGCCGAATGGGCACGGCAACTTCAGCACAGCGCACGGCGTTGCCGGGCCCATCGCGCTCCTCGCCCTGTGCGCCCGCGCAGGACACACGGTGCACGGCCAGAGCGAAACCTTGGAACAGGCTTGCAGCCTGCTGGAGGAGTGGTCGCAACGCTGTCCCGGCGGTGGTACCGCCTGGCCGGAAACCGTCACCTGGGACAGGTGGCTCAGCGGACCGCGACCGCTGGCACACCCGGGCAGGCCCTCTTGGTGCTATGGCACCCCCGGTATCGCCCGCGCGCTTCAACTCGCCGCGCTCGCCTGCAACCGCACGGGTACCCAGCGCCACGCCGAAGACGTCCTCACATCATGTGCCGCCGACTCCGAACAACTGGCGCGTATCACCGACGCCACGGTCTGCCATGGCTGGGCGGGGCTCTGTCTCGTTGTTGACCGGGCCGCGGCCGATACCCCTCCCGGGAGCGCGCTCTCCCGCCTTCTGCCGTCCCTGCGGTCCCGCTTTGCCACCCACCTGGCACAGCAGGCGCTACCCGATGCCGCCGGACTCCTCACCGGGGCGGACGGCATCTTGCTCACACTGCACACCCTCAACCCCGCCCGTCCTGTTGCATCAGGGTGGGAGACCTGCCTCCTTCTCAACTGAAAGAGATTTCTGTGAACAACACCCCCGCCGTCGACGACCTACGCAACCAGCTCGTCGACCAGATCGTTGCTGAGAGGCCGCTGCCGGCTGCGGTCGAGCGGGCCTTGCGCACCGTCCGCCGTGAACTCCACCTACCGGGGCTCGACCCAGCTGACGCGTACGCGGACAGGGCTGTCTCGATCAAGGAGAACCCCAACGGACCCCTCCCCCTCTCCTGCGCGTCCGTGCCGACCACCGTCGCGATGATGCTCGCCCAGCTCGACGTGCAGCCCGGTAACCACGTCCTGGAGATCGGCGCTGGCACCGGCTACAACGCCGCGCTCCTCTCCGAACTCGTCGGACCAGACGGGCAGGTCACCACGATCGACATTGACTCCGATGTCGCCCTGCACGCCCGCGATGCGCTGAACCGAGCGGGCTACGAGCACGTCAGGGTGATGGAACGCGACGGCCTGAAGGGAGCACCCGAGCACGCTCCTTACGACCGGATCGTTGCGACGGTGGGCGTCTGGGACGTACCTGCCACCTGGTGGCAGCAGCTCGACGACGGTGGCCGACTCGTGCTCCCGCTGCGCTGGCGCGGGCAGACCCGCTCCGTCGCGCTGACCCGCCACGGCAACACGCTCGTCTCCGACGACATGGAGCTGTGCGGATTCGTTCCCATCATCGGCCAGGGAGGAGAGCGGACCATCGAGCTGGCCGACGGCACCGTCCGCCTCCACCATGACCGGGACCAGCCCGTTGACCCCGATCTCCTCGGTGACGTGTTCTCCACGCCGCTCACCGAACTGTGGTCGGACGCCCGCGTTGGCAGCCAGGAGACGTTCGACGGGATCTGGCTACGCGCCACCGCCTCCGATGACACTGTCTGCCGCATCGAAGTCACCGGGCAGGCCCTGGAGGACGGCGTACGGCGCCCCGCGATTCCCGGGCGCAGCCCCGCCGTCGTCTCCGGCAACTCCCTCGCCTACCTGATCGCCGAACGCGACAACGCCGACCCCGTGCAGCCCGCACGGCTCGGGGCAGCCAGCTACGGCCCCGACGGGCCCGAGCTGGCCCGCAGCCTGGTCGCCCACATCTCCGCCTGGAGCACCGACCGCACCGCCGTACCGCACATGACCATCCACCCGGCAGACACGCTCCTCGACGACCTGCCCACAGGGCACGACATCCTCAAGGAAGACAGTCGCATCGTCCTCGTCTTCGAGCAGAAATCTGAATGACCTCGGGACCGCCATAGGCGGAAGACCCCGGATCAACTTCGGGGCCTTCCGCTTTGGTCAGAGCATCGTCTGGCCCGGCGAGACGATCTTTGCGCCTGTACGAGCTGGCCGAAGTTCAGGGAGATACTTAGCAAGCCGCAACGTTATTGAGTCGCGCAGACGGTCCACAGACCCGCCTGCCTCAAGAGCGGCCTCTGGGGCAACGTCTAACGTGTAGTGGCTGAGCGCTGCCGCATCGGTCCCGATCACACGCCAAAGGTTCAGCGGATTTGGCGTATTTGTTTCAGACAGCTCCGTGTCGAACACGTAGATCCAGGCTGGCGGATTTTCAACCGGCTCATTGCCTGCTTGAACAAGCCGCCAAGTGCCATCTGAGTACTCGACGAGATCGGGGCGCCCAAGATGGCGTTGCCAACTGTCCCAAACGGCCCTCGGGATGGCAAGAATACATCCCGCCGATGCATCGTGTGCACCAATCTGGAACTTGAACATCATTTGATAGAAGGTGCGCTTGAAGGCGTTGGCGATGTTTGGGCCCTCTACGCCTTCAGAGAGCCACTGTGGGTGCGACTCTACACTCTTACCAAACTCGCCTTTGTGCATATGGCGGGCGTTATTTAGGTTCTTGACCGCCTTGGCATATGTGCCGTGGAAATCCATGGTCTGGATTTCAAAGATCCCGTATCGCCCAACGGTGATGGCGCCAGTCGAGTCCGGCAGGAGTTCAATCATGGTGGCGTCGAACGAAAACTCAGGAGAACGCGCCGTAGCGCTGATCGAGATTTCGCCGCCGAGTTTGTTCTGAAAATAGACGATCGTGGGCTTACCTGCGGCGACACGCTCCCGCAAGCCGTCGGCAGTCTTTTGCACCCCAAGCACGGGAACAGCAACGATGCTCACGTCATCGTCAGGGGCGTGCCCGAAAAGTCTGTGGGCAGCATCATCCAGCATGGAGACGTCGAGCGCGCGAAACGGGCAAGCAAGCCAGTCTTGGCGCGCCCCGTTGCTCGTGCTGCTAATCGTGCAGACACCCTTTGAATTCTCCCGCTTGACGCAGCCGGTTTTCTTTCCGGTTACTTCCGTGAGAAACGGGCATCGCTCGGCTTCTTGATCCCTGAGGCTCGCGGCAGTTTCCGCAACGACAGGATAAACTCGGTGCCCGAACCACTCTGCAATGAAGTTGTTCGCCGGCTTCTTCGCCGCGTTCCCCCCGGACACTTAGGCTCCCATCTCCTCAATCTCTTCTTCGATCTTTTCCTCGGGCAGCTCGAAGGTGAGTTGCTCCAGCACTGCGGCAGTGTTCTTCGTGGCGGCCTCGTGGAAAGGTTCGTGCAGTTCAAAACCGATTGCTTTGCGTCCGGACGCAGCAGCTACCGAGAGAGAGCGCCCAGTACCACAGAAGGGATCAAGGACAGTCCCTCCAGGAGGGCAGGAACTCAGGATTCGCGGCTTGATCAAGTCCACTGGGAAAGTTGCCGAGTGCCCGTCGGAGCCGGAACGGGCCATGGTCTTGACGACGTCAAGCGCACCCGGCTCCACTTCCTCAATGTTGTAGTAGTACTTCGGGCGGCCTTCCTTCGGGCGCTTCACGAAGTGGAAGAAGTGTTCATGGCCAAGTCGCAGCCTGTCCTTCTCCGGCCGGGGGGGCACGTTGGGCTTGTGCCAAATCATGTCGTTGCGAACGATCCAACGAAGGTCCTGCATGGCGATAGCGAACCGGGCCGGAATGAGAAGAAGTTGCTTCTCCTGCCGAAAGCCGCCCATCGGAGTTCGCCTGCGAGAGCGCGGATTGTCGCCGAGGCCCTGTCGGCCGTCATGGCGGATGCTCGACCAACGCGCAAAGTAGGTGTCACCGATGTTGATCCACATGCTGCCCCCGGCCTTGAGGGCCCCTGCACCGCGCTGGAGGATCTCCACGAGATGACCGATGTACCACTCAGGCAATGGCTCCAGGCCTAGCACGCCACCATGCTTGCGGTACCACTCGTACGGCGGCACGTCAGTCTGGATTCTACTTTCGTCCTCGGAGAGCCACTCCTTGAGGATGTCCTCGTTGTGCTCCTGGCCGTAGCTACGGAGCCCCCAGTAAGGCGGGGAGGTGATCAACAAGTCGATCGACTCATCCGGAAGTTCCGCCATGAGGTCATAGGCGTCCCCGCAAAGCACCTTGATCTGATCATCGTCGACCGGGGGCCCATCGGGCTCGGAAACTTCCTGGGTCATCTCTGCTACCTGTGTAACCACGGGGAGCAGCCTAGAGGGTTGCTCGGACAGTCACGTAAGGCGCGGCACTTCCTCACGAGTTGACCACCCCCACACGTCACGCCAAGTGTCCGCCTGGTCACAGAATGCAACACCACTGCTCCCCTGCCACCCCTACCGGGACGGGCGTAGCGCAGTCGCGAGTCACCGCCTCCAGCCTGCTGGTTCCCACGTGCATTCGCCCTCGGGCAACTCGTCCTCGTGCCTCCGTTGTGGCGCTGTCCGGTTCCACGGGAGGCCCCCCCCGTCGCTCACGCTCCTGCACGCTCAGGCGGTTGGCCAGGTGACTGACGACCGCGTTGACACGTACGGTGGAGGCGCCCTCGCGGTATCCGTCCCAAGGCTCTTCGGGGTGGAGTCCTTCGCCGGCCGCCCGCAATTGATCGCGCTCGTTCTCGCGCATCAGTTCGTAGGCTGCCCGCCCGCGCCGTGACTCCCATGCCTTTCGCGGAGCGGTGTCGACCCAAGACACCGGCCTTCCTGTCCCGTCCAGTGACACGATCGGATCTACCATCCATGCGGGCGCCGTGGGGTTGTACGGCGCCGAAGGTGAAACCGGGGATGGCTCCATCAGTGCTCTTTCCGCATACTCCCGTACGGCGCTCACCGGCTCGCATACGGGCTCCCCGGGGCTCTCTTCTAGGCTGGGTCTCTGCCACACCGGTCCGGGGGGGGGGCAGTGGGGAGACGGCGCTTGCGCCCTTGGTGCAGTCCCATGCTCAGTCCACCACGTCCGGGATGACCTGCGAGGGCTTTGGCGCGGTCGCCGACGACTTGCGTACGACCTGGAACGTCATCATCGACGGGTCCGGGTAGGGCCGCTCCCGCCACCGAGAACGGATGGGCGGCGGCTCCGGCGGACGGGAGAAGTCCATGACAGGGCGCATCGGCTGGCTACCCCGTTCCTTCGCTTCCAGGAGGTCTAGGTAAGCGCGCTGCGCCTCGGGCGTGGACACGTCGATAACCGGCTCTGCCTCGGGGCGGCGCCGGTGCAGGAAGTTCGTCAGTTTCATGGTCAGCACCTCAGTGGTGTGTGGAGTCGCCCCTCTACTGGTGCTCTCGTAAACCGGTAGCGGTGTCAGAAACACCAGCAGAGGGGACATGCGCGGAAAGGGATCGGCCGGGGATCGAGGGGGCAACTGATGTGCGCCCGAACACGGGGTACGTCCGTCTCCCGGCGACGTTCTTGCAGCCCATGGACTCCGGACGATGGAGTGGCCGTGGCCGCAGCGGGGCACCCCGGAAGACCAGCAGTGGGGGCTTCGCGTGTCATGGGCCCCTCTCATTGAGCTGCTCCGCGAGTTCGTGCCACGCCGTCCCGCCGCTGGCCGGAACCGTTACGGCACGCCAGGGTCGGCGCAGACCATCGCGGATGATGCGCAGGGGCGTCCACTCCCGTAGGGGCTCGACGTCGCGACTCAGGCTGCTGCTGGGCAGGCCGACCGCGTCCAGCTCGGTGCCGTCGGACAGGTAGAGGTCGGCGCGGACCATCCGAACCCATCGGTGCCCGTTGTGCGCCCGCTCGGTGTCGAGGGCACGAAGCAGCACTGTCCCGAGGGTGATCTGCCACCACAGCACTCCGGAAGCCCAGTAGCAGCCGCTCGGCGGCTTCGGATAGGCTGAGACGCCGGGTGGCGTGCGCGCTCCCGATAGTTCGTACGCTGACGGCGGCCCATACCTCTCACGCAGCGTGCGGTACGACGCGGCATACTCCGGCGGCGGGGGGGGGCGGGTGGCGGCGTACATGGCTCACACCACGTCGCTGTAAGCAGACTTCGGCGCGTCTGAGGAGACCGGCCGGCTGGGCATCTCGGCAGCACCCATTCCACGGTCGCGCGTCTTGTTGTTGTGATACCGCTGGATTGCCACTTCGTGTGCCTGACGCCGCAGGTCGGCGAGCGAGGGCGGGAAACAAACGTCGTTGTCGGCGGGGCCGATACGCGCCTGGTCAGTCATTGGAAGCTCCTTGATTGGAAATGGTCCCCTCTTATGGTGCACTGTGATTTTTTGCAGTCGATACTGGGGATAGCGCCTATTCAAGGAGGCCCCTTATGCGTTGGCGTTTCAGTGACACCAAGGTCGACGTTCAGAAGTCAACGACGCCCGGTTGCGCACGGACAGCGGCACCACTTCCTGAAGCGTCATCTGACCCATGGCGTATCGCTCCGAATATCCCGGCATCCAGTATTCGGAGAAATCCGGTCCGTCCGCCCAATCAACGAGATCGTAGTTACGCGTCACGTCCGCCTTGGTCACGAATTCGCGCCCGTTGATAATCGCGGTGTCATACGCGCCCCATCCGCCGAACCGAGCATCGAACGTGCCAGTAACGGCGTGTTCGTGGCAGACCCTTCCGGCTGCAAGTCGATCGGTGATCGGCATCCAACTCCGTCTCCTGGTGCGCTTCGTCGATTTGCGCAAGAGCACTGAGAACAGGGTCAGTCGGGTCCGGCTCGTAGAGGGCGGCTGCGCTGATGCCAAGCGCCCGCGCGAGGAGACCTTCGGCATAGTCGGGCGGTACAACGCGCCCGGATTCGTAGATGTTGACGGCGTTCCTTTTCCCAGTGCGAGTGGCGAGTTCACGCTGAGTCAGTCCGGCCTGGATACGTGCCGCGGTTAGGCGGGCGGGGCTGAACTTGGGCATATCTTGGCTCCCGATTCAGTCGGTGGAGTCGGACCACTTGAAGCGAATCACATTGGATTTTCTGTGCGTTAATACCTGATCTCCAGAGTCTCGATCGTGTCGCGCGACTCTCGAACCTGTCGGATTCCCTCCTCCTCGCGCGGCCAGTGCGGCATCACCGCGAGACCTACTGACTGACCTTGATCAAGCACCATCGTGTAGGGCTGGAACGACGGCAAAGCGATGTTTCTCGGCCAAAACCTCAGGTGCACATCCGTTGTCCACTGCTCGGTGTCGCATCGACGGCGTACAGTCGGCCAAGTGCGCTACAAGCAGAAGGTGTTGCCACCAGCCCCAGGAACGTTCGCCAATGAAAGCGAACTAGCCGCGTTCGTGGTCGCCAAGATGGACCAGTGGTTCCACATCGAGGAGCAGGTTCAAGGGCGTTACTGGACGGGTGAGCAAACGCGAATAGATGCTGTACTGAAGCCCCGCGATCCCGATCCGTGGTTCGACAAGGATCCAGCGTTCGGCGTCGAGTTCAAAAATTTCGCCCCCAACTCCAGCGTGAGTGACCGTTACGGATGGGTGGCGCAAGCAGTGGGATACACCCATTGCGAATGGGAGGGTTACGGAAGGCTGGGGATCTTCTTGTGCCCGTCTCCTCTATCTCCGATCCTGGCCCGTGTCGAAGACATCCCAGTCGAGCGTCAGAGACGGATCAGCCCCGACATGCTGGAAGAGGAACGGCAGCGTGTTCGCGAATACGGGCGACGGTTCGGCAAGGAATATTCTGTGGAATACGTCGAACGGGAAGCTCTGCTCGCTCACAAGCGCCGACTCGGCGAGCTGACCTATGAGGACTTCACGGCGCGGGCTGACGGATACACAGACGCCGACGCACGGCAGCGGGAACTAGACCTTCGAGTTGCGATAGAGCTGACCCATCTTCTTGGGCAGCTAAATGTCGGAGAGCTCATGCCCTATGAGGGCGATGGGTGGATGCTCACCAGGTCCGGCGACAGGTTGTGGAGCGAGCGCAGAGGCGCGTCCCGCATCCCTTACAGCCTGCGGCCCAGGATCGGATCGCAAAGGCGCTAACGCCAACGGGGGCCGCACACCCGCGTCGAGGGCAGTGTCATGGCACCTGCCGCTTCTGATCGGCCCACCACGCTTCGACGTCCTCCCAGTCGTACCGGAGGTACTTCCCCGTGCGGACGCCCTGCGGGCCCGTATTCGCGTACCGCCATTTATAGAGAGTTTCTACTTCGACTCGTAGATACGCTGCGACCTCCTCCGCCGTCGCCTTGGCGCGCGGAGGTTCGCTGCGTGCTCCTGGACGCTTCGAGGCCATGGGGCTCTCCGTCTCCTGCTGATCGTTTCCCACTCCAGCCGACGGTAGAGAGCGGCAGTTTTCCCCACAAGGGATCAATTTTTCATTCGCTCATATGGCGGCCGTATCACCTTATGTACCGCCAATACCATCAAGGCCGCCCGACGTTGAGGAGTTGCCTGCATGCCGTACGACCGTTGGCACAAGTCGCGCCCGAAGGCCGGAGATCCGGTCTGCAAGGAACACGGCAAGGCTCCGACGAGGGATCACGGGGTCGGGAAGCGGTGGCAAGCGCGGTGGCGGGACCCGGAGGGCGTCCAGCAGACGGAGCTGCTCGCGAAGGAAGTCGACGCCAAGAAGCACGAGACGAAAATGCGGGTCGGCGTCGATGACGGGACCTACATCAACCCCAACGCCGAGGAGATCCGGGTGAGCGAGCTGGTCACCCTGTGGCTCGGCGGCCAGACCTTCGACAATCCGCCTACGTACCAGCGTTACGAACAGCGGATACGGCTTCACGTCGTCCCCACACCTCTGGGGAAGATGCGGGTCAAGGACGTGTCAGCCTCGGCCCTGCGGGACTGGCTCAGGGGGAGACGCGATTTGCTGGAGGACTCAACCTTGCGGTTAGTCTTCAACAACCTTCAGTCGGCCTTTGACCTGGCGGTGGACGACGAACTGATCCGGAAAAACCCGTGCCATCTGCGTGCGGTGCAGGCCGTCAAGCCGAAGCGCGGCGGATCAGGTCCCAAGGAACTGGCGCTGAAGTGGGACGACACCGACAAGATCCGTGTCGAACTCCCGAAGCGGTACAAGGCGCTCGTCGGCTGCGGGCGAGGACTCGGGATGCGCCAAGGCGAGATCTTCGGTCTCAGCCCCGATGACATCGACTGGGAGCACCCCGACGGGCCGATGGTCCACATCCAACGGCAGGTGGCGCACGACGGGCCTGTACTGGTATTCGACAGGCCTAAGGGTGGGATGACGACGACCCCAAGGACCGCTGGGTTGAGCTGGACGACGCGGTAGCTCAGGCCCTCAAGGAGCACATGGAGAAGTTCCCGCCGGTCGAAGTGACACGGCCTCACCGCACCAGGGACAGCGAGCCGGTAACGGTGCGGTTGATCTTCTACACCCGGGAGAAGACCGCCATCCAATCGAACTGGTTCAACAGCTACGTATGGAAGCCCGCACTCGCCGCGGTCGGACTCATCGCCCCACTGGACCCCACGGCGAAGGGGCGCCGGTGGGAGAAGTCGCACGACAAAATGATGCATGCTCTCCGGCACCTGTACACGTCCATGATGATCAACGGCGGAGTGGACGTGTACACGCCCGCGGACAGGCTCGGACACTCCGATCCGGCGTTCACTCTCCGTAAGTATGTCCACCGCATCGCGGGCGCCGGGTCGAAGGTCCGTCAGGCGGTCAAGGGCATGTATGCGAAGGCCGCTTGACCTTGATCAACCCGCCTTGTGCAACATTTGTGCAAGATGATCTTCATGTAGCGCCGTCCATGCAGGTCAAGACCATAGTGGTGGAGTTCCGGGACATCTGACGGCGACGCCGCGCCGCCGGAGTCGGGCGGTTCAGTGCTCGGACGGGGCCTGCGGCGCGGCGGTGACGAGTTCGGTCAGGACGCCGTGGCAGTCCTTGGGGTGCAGGAAGGTGATCCGGGAGCCCATGGAGCCGATGCGGGGCTCGTCGTAGAGCACCCGCACGCCCTTGCCCCGGATGGCCTCGGCGTCGCCGTCCACGTCCGCCGTGCCGAAGGCGATGTGGTGCACGCCCTCGCCGTTCTTGGCCAGCCACTTGCCCACCACGGAGTCCTCCCGGGTCGACTCCAGGAGCTGGAGGTAGGAGGCGCCCCCGTCATCGGTTTTGTTGATCCGCAACATCGCCTCACGCAGGCCCTGTTCCTCGTTGGCCTCGATGTGCAGGACCTCGAAACCGTACGTCGCACGGTAGAACTCGATGGTCTCGTCGAGGTCGAAACAGGCGATCCCGATGTGATCGATTCGCGTCAGCATGGCTCAACCTCACCGTATGCGGGGGCGTTTGTGCAACGTGCGCACGGTCACACCGCTTCCGTGCGCGGCGCGGGGCGCCCGGCGCCCCGCGGCGTCACTTGCCCAGCTTCTCGGCGTTGGCGGCCCGCCGGGCGAACATCTTCTCCTTGGAGTCCTCCATCTCGCGCAGCGCGGACTTTCGTTCCCGCTTGCTGAGCCGGTCCAGGTAGAGGTGGCCGTGCAGGTGGTCCGTCTCGTGCTGGAGGCACCGGGCGAAGTAGCCCCTGCCCTCGATCACCAGGGGCTTGCCGTCCTTGTCCTGGCCGCGTACGACGGCACGGTCGAGGCGGGGCACCATGCGGTAGGGGCCCGGGACGGACAGGCACCCCTCCGTCTCCTCCACCAGGACGCGCTCGTCGGTCTCGATCTCGTCGAGGACCGGATTGGCGATGTGCCCGACATGGCGCACCCCCCAGTCGTCCACGATGTCCCACATGAACAGCTGCAGGTCCACGCCGATCTGGTTGGCCGCGAGGCCCGCGCCGTCCGCGACCTGGTTGGTGGCGAACATGTCGTCGATCAGCTGCGAGAGCTCGGGCGTACCGAACTCGGTGACCTCCCGGCACCGCCGGCTCAGGATCTCCTCCCCCACGACGGTGATGCGGCGCACCGAACCCCGCTCGACCTCCGGGGCCAACCGCGGGTAGGAATCGACCGGTTCCCCCTGCACCCGCACCCGGCGGTCCTGTGAGATGTCACCGTTCCGAACAGCCATGGAGTTTCAACGCCTTCCGCACATGCGCGCGCCGACCGGGGAGTCGATCCCCGGTCGGCGGTTGCCCAGCTTGACCGAATGCTTTCCAAAGTAGCAGCCTTTGCAAAGTGAGCGACAAAGACCGTCAAGCAGCCTCCAGGGAGCGTCCGTTGAGTCGTGCCCGACAGTCACTCCCGGACCATCCCCTGCGCGTGGCCCTGCTTGACCTGCTGGCCGAGGTCGGCACCGTCACGTCCACCCAGGCCGCCGCCCGCCTCGGCCACAGCTCCGGTCTCTGCTCCTTCCACCTGCGCCAACTCGCCCGGCACGGCCTCATCGAGGAGGTGCCGCACCAGGGCGGGCGGGCGCGGCCGTGGCGGCTGCGGTGGGAGTCCTCGGACCGGCCGGAGCAGGAGGCGCCGGAGCGGTTCGACGACCTCGCACGCGGGTTGGAGGACGAGAGCTACCAGCACTGGCTGAGCCACCGGGACCGGGCACCGGCCGAGTGGCGCCATGACGAATCCTTCAGCGCCGTCGTCCACCTCACCCCGGCGGAGATGACCGAACTCGCCGCCTCCGTACGCCTCCTGCTTGCCGGATACCGCGAGCGGGATCACGGGTCCGTGACGGGAACCATGCCCGTGGCCGCGGTGACCAGGCTGTTCCCGCTCCTGAACGAGGTCGCCGCGCAGTCACCGCCCGCGGACGTCCCCCCGGAGGCCGGGCGCCCCGAAGATCGGTGACCGGCCGTCCGGGAGTCGCGCGGTCCTCGGGGGGAAGTACGCGGTGCGCGGGAGCGGGTTGAGGGCGGGACGCGGGTGGTGTCAGGCGTGGTGCCCGCCGTCCGGGGCGGCCGGTCCTTCGGCGCCGAGGGCCGCGACGACCTCGGCGGCGCCCTCCCCGCGGCTCGCCGTGGTGGTCACGACCGGGATGTCGCGCGTGCCGAGCGCGACCATGGCCCGCAGTTCGCGGACCATCGCGTGGACTCCGTCCTGGTCCGCCTTGTTCACGACGTACAGGTCGGCGATCTCCAGCACACCGGCCTTGGCCAGCTGGATGCCGTCACCCGCTCCGGGCGCGAGGACGACGACGGTCCGGTCCGCGACCGACGCGATCTCGACCTCCGACTGCCCGGCCCCGACCGTCTCGATCAGGACGACGTCGAACCCGGCCCGGGCCAGGACCGAGATCATGGGCCGGGCGGTGGCCGAGAGCCCGCCGAGATGGCCGCGGCTGGACACCGACCGAATGTACACCCCGGCGTCGTCCGCGTGCTCCTGCATGCGGATGCGGTCCCCGAGCAGCGCGCCACCGGTCAACGGCGACGACGGATCGAAGCAGAGCACCGCCACCCGCTTCCCGCGCCGCCGGTACTCCGCGACGAGGCAGGAGGTGAACGTCGACTTGCCGACTCCCGGCGGACCGGTCAGGCCGATCACCGCGCAGGCCCCGGGGGCCGGTTCCGGAATCTCCGGAGCACTGAGGTCGGCCTCCGTGAGGGCGTGGTTCTCCGCGCGCCCCATGAGCCGGGCCAGCGACCGGACGTCACCCCGCCGTGCGGATTCCAGCCTCGCTCGAAGCGGCCGCACGCTCACTCGGCCACCTCCAGCGGACGCAGGTTGGCGCGCGCCCAGTCGACGATCTCGGGGAGGGAGTCGCGGGAGGTGAAGATCCGGCGTACGCCCATGTCGGTGAGCAGCCGCGCGTCCTCCGGCGGGATGATGCCGCCGCAGAAGACCGGCAGGTCCGCCGCGTCGCTCTCGGCGAGCAACTTCAGTACGCGCGGCACCAGTTCCATATGGGCGCCCGACAGCAGGGACAGGCCGACGGCGTCGGCGCCCTCCTCCAGCGCGGTGCGGACGACGTGCTCGGGGCTCTGGCGCAACCCGGTGTAGATGACCTCCATGCCGGCGTCGCGCAGCGCCCGCGCCACCACCTTGGCACCTCGGTCGTGGCCGTCGAGGCCCGGCTTGGCGACCACCACTCGGACACGTTGCATCTGTTCCTGCGCCTTTCCTGTGTCTGCGGTCGGGGACGGCGGCGTCATGCCGTCCTCAGCGGGGCGATCCGGTCCTCGCCGATCTGCGAGCGCAGCCCGGGGTCGGTGACGCCGAGGCCGCCGGACGGCGCCAGGCAGAGGACGCCGACCTTGCCGAGGTGTTCGTTCAGCTGGATCATGCGTGCGGCCTCGCCCGTCTCCTCGAACGGGTACACCTCGGACAGCATCGGCATCACCCGGCCGCGCTGGATGAGGCGGTTCGCCTGCCACTGCTCGTACAGGTTGGCCCCGTGGCTGCCGACGATCTTCTTCAGCCGCATCCAGAGGTAGCGGTTGTCGAAGGTGTGCTGGTAGCCCGTGCTCGACCCGCAGGTGACGATGGTGCCGCCGCGCCTGGCGACGAACACCGAGAGGCCGAAGGTCTCGCGGCCGACATGCTCGAAGACGATGTTCGGGTCCTCGCCGATCTCACGCCTGATGATCTTGCCGAGCCGCTTGCCCGCCTTCACGGTGACATCCGGATCGGCGGAGATCTCACCGATCTCGCGCCGGTCGATGACCAGCTCGCAGCCGAGCTTACGGGCGAGCTCGGCCTTGTGGTCCGAACTGACGATGCCGATCGGTATGCCGCCGCCGTTGCGGACGAACTGCACCGCGTAGCCGCCGAGACCGCCCGCCGCGCCCCACACGAGCACCACATCGCCCTGGCGCATGTTGGCGCCGCGCTCGCTGACGAGCATCCGGTAGGCCGTGCCGGCGCACAGCGGGTTGCTGGCCGCCTCCTCCCAGGTGAGGTGGGCCGCCTTGGGCAGCAGCTGGCTGGCCCGGACGACCGCGTAGTCGGCGAGGCCGCCGAAGTTCGTCTCGAAACCCCAGGCGCGCTGCTCGTCACCGAGCATGCCGTCGTGCTGGGTGAGCGGTTCCTGGTCGTCGACGTGGGCCGTCGCGACCGCGACGTGGTCGCCGACCTTCCAGTTGCGCACGCCGTCACCGACCCGCACGATCACTCCGGCGGCGTCCGAGCCGAGCACGTGGTAGGGCTGGTCGTGCCGGGCGGCCCAGCCGCCCTGCTTGCCGTAGTGGCGCAGGAAGTTGAAGGTGGGCAGCGGCTCGAAGGTCGCGGACCAGATCGTGTTGTAGTTCATCGCCGCCGCCATCACGGCGACCAGCACCTCGTCGGGGGCCAGTTCCGGCATCGGGACCTTGCCGAGGTGGATCGATTTGCGGACGTCCTTGTCCGCCACACCGGAGAACATGCCGGTGTCCTCGGCGCGCAGGTAGGCCGCGTTGTACTCGCCGGGGACCGGGAGGCGTTCCAGTACGTCGGGCGAGGCGCCCGCGATCACTGCTGCCGAAAGCTCGTCCATGGTCATCCTTCTTCACTGTCAGCGGCGGTGCTGATGTCGGGGTCGGTGCTGATGTCGGGGTCGGAAACGGTGATTCTGATGCGGCCCGGCAAGTCGCTGCCGTGCAGCCAGGTGCGCAGATGGGCGCGGATGTCGCGTGCGCTCGGGGCGTCCTTCGCGGGCCCGGTCACGGTGAGCACCGCGGTCTCCGTCCGGGCCTTCTCCAGCCGCACCTGCGCCTGGCGGACCCAGGGGTGGGTGCGGGCGACGCGGGCCACGGCGGAGGCGTCGATCAGACTGCGGGTGCGGATCCACCGGCCGTCCCGCGGACCGAGGAGCCGCACCCGGCCGTCGGCGGCGACATATCCGCAGTCGTCGGTCAGGACCTCGCGGCCGTCGGGCAGCAGGGCCCGCACCGTACCCGCGATGGAGCGCGGCAGCGCCTGCCCCGACGGGCCGTGCACCGTGAACGCGGCCCCGTCCGTGGGCGCCAGGCCGGGCGGGTGGGGAGCGTCGTCGTCGCGTACGGTCCCCGCGCGGAGGTCTCCGCACAGGTACGGGGTTCCGCCGGTGGCGGGATCCGGGCGGTCCGCGCGCGCCGGACGGACCGAGGACGTCGTGCGGCCGGCGGCGAGGTCGTGTACGGCGGTGCGGAAGTCGGTCAGGAGCTGCTCGGCCTCCGCCGCCCCCATGAGGTCCCCCCGGTAGTCGAGGCGCACCCGGCACCGCGGCCAGTCCGCCCGGATCTGCAGGGTCCTCGCCAGGGCCGCGTTGGTGTTCGGCGTGAAGAAGTCCCAGGCGGAGCGCAGGCCCGGGATGTCCAGGTCCAGCCCGGCGGGCGGCCGGGGGAAGGACAGGCCGAGTTCGGTGCTGAGCCGCGCCATCGGCTTGCCGGGCACACCGGCGACCAGGTCGACGAAGGGGACGCGGCGGTAGCGCGCCAGTTGCGCCAGCGCCTGGCGCGCGGTGGCCACCGACTCCTCGGTCGACGCGCCCCGGGTGATCCGCAGGGCCACCGGGACCACGTTGATCTGGAGCCCGGCGACGTGGCCGGTGTGCTCGTCGCTCACGTCGGAGGCCAGGGCGAGCAGCGGGTCGGTGTTGTCGTAGACCGCCAGTTGCCGGGTGAGCGCCGCCAGGAGCATGGTGAAGGTGCTCACCTTCAGCGTCTGCGCCGTCGTACGAAGGGTGGCGACCGCGGCCGGGTCCAGTTCGACCGTCGGCGATGCGATGACCGTCCGCTGCCCCAGGCGTCCGCCTTCGGGCAGCGCCACCGGCGTCGCCCTGTCGACGGCCGCGCGCCAGAACTCGACGGCCTCCTCGGTCACCTCGCGGGGGGCCACGGGTGTGTCGGGCGCGGCCAGCGGCGCCGGGTTCACCGCCCCGCCCGCTCTCAGCTCCGCCAGGAAGGCGGAGAAGTCGCGGGCCACGATGAACTTGCTGCGCCCGTCGAACCCGGCGTGATGGGCCTCGAACACGACCGAGCAGCGGTCGGGCGCGTGGGTGAGGAGCCGGAAGCGGATGGGCGCCTCGGTGGCCAGGTCCCAGTGGCGGTGCTGTTCGGGCAGCTCGCGCCAGGCCCGGACGGCCGCGTGCTCGGCGCCGTCCTCGCAAGGGAGGTCGCCGCGTTCGAAGGAGCAGGCCTCCTCGGCAGGCAGCACGCACTGGCGCAACTGCCCCTCGACGAGGCGCAGTACCGACCGCAGCGGCTCGTGCCGGTGCAGCACGGCCCGTGCCGCGGCCTCCAGATGGCGTGCGTCGACCGCGCCGTGGAAGGTCGCCACGAAGTAGCCGCCGCCGCTGATCGACGGGTCGATGGTTGCCTCGGCCCACAGCGCGTACTGGCCGGCGTCCGCGGGCCTGTCGTGCAGGATCGTGGTCATGCGCGGCCGCTCCGGTTCCGCCGGCGCCTGCCGCGGTCCTCGTTGATCAGCTCGACGACGGCGTCACGGTCGATCTTCCCGCTCGGTGTCCTCGGCAGCTCGGGCAGTTCCGTCACCGAGACCGGGACCGAGGCCTCCGGCAGTACCTTGCGCAGCCGCTCAAGCGCGGTGGCCTCGACCGGCCCGGCGCACCCCTCGCGCAGGACGACCGCGGCGCGCAGGCTCGCGTGGCCGGACCCGGTCGTCACCATGGCCGTAGCGGCGGCCGCGATGTCGGGGTCGGCGAGCAGCTGTGCGTCGACCTCCATGAGGTCCACGCGGATGCCGCGGATCTTGGTCTGGCTGTCCACCCGGGAGAGGAAGCGCACGCCGTCGTCGGTGAGCTCCACCAGGTCGCCGGTGCGGAAGGCCCGGGTGTGGCCGGCCGGTGAGGGCGCGATGGTGACGTAGCGCTCGGCCGTCAGCTCCGGCCGGCCCAGGTACCCGTCCGACAACGGGTGCCCGGCCACGAGGAGTTCGCCGATGTGGGGCGTCTGCGGAGTCTCCGGGTCGATGAGCAGCTCGCACCCTGGCAGGGGGACGCCGATCGGCGGCAGGTGGGGCCACGCGTACGGGTCGGGGCCCAGGATGTGCGAGGTCACCATCGCGGACTCGCTCTGCCCGTAGTGGTTGACCAGGCGGCAGCCGGGCAGCGCGGCGAACATCGCCCGGATGTCCTCCGAGCAGACGACCTGCTCCCCGGCGGTGTTCACCTCGACCAGGGACAGCTGGGCCAGGATGTCGGCCCGCGCCGTCACAGCCAGCATCTGCAGGGCGACGAACGGCAGGAACAGCCGCTCGACCCGGTGCTCGGCCAGCCAGCGCAGCAGCCGCGCCGGTTCGCGGCGCAGCTCCTCCGGCATGACCACCAGCGTGCCGCCGCCGCACAGCGTGCCCAGGATCTCCTGGAACGAGACGTCGAAGTTGAGCGGGGCGAACTGTGCGGTGCGCAGGTCGGGGCGCGGCGAGTGGGACGCCTGCCACTCCACCATCGCGTCGATGCAGCGGTGGTTCAGGGCCACGCCCTTGGGCCAGCCGGTCGAGCCCGAGGTGTAGATGACATACGCGGCCAGCGCGGGATCGCAGTCGACCGGGCGCGGGTCCAGGGCTTCGGGCACGGCGGGCGCCCGGCCGACGTCCACCATCGGGCCGCTGTAGCGCACGCGCGTGTGCTCGGTGGTGATGACGGCGCGCGGCGCGCAGTCGTCGATCATGAACTGGAGGCGTTCGACGGGGTATTCGGGGTCCAGCGGGACGTAGGTGGCTCCGCGCAGCATCACCGCGAAGAGCGCGGCGACGGCGCCCGCGCCGCGCGGCCGGGACACCGCGACCCGGTCGCCCACGCCCACGCCGGCCGCCGCCAGATCGGCCGAGACCGCCTGCGCCCAGGCCGCCAGTTCCGCGTACGTGTAGGAGCGGCCGGCGTCGACCACCGCCTCGCGGTCCGGGTGTTCGGCGACGCGGCGGACGAACGCCGTCAGGAAGCAGTCCGGCGTCGCCGGGCCGCCCCACAGCGACTTCATCTCGCGCGTGGTCATGCGCCCGCCCCTTGCTGTGCCTTGGCGGACAGCTCCTCGTCGACGGCGTCCACGAACTCCTCGATGGTGGGGTTGTCGAATATCAGGTGCAGTTCCGCTTCGAGGCCGTACTCGCGCTCGATCAGGGCGAGGATCTTCGCGGCCACCAGGGACTCGCCGCCCAGGTCGAAGAAGTTGTCCTCGGGGGTGAGGCCCTCTTCGCCGGTGGCCCGCTCCCAGAAGGCGATGACGGTGTCGGTCAGCTGCTGCTTGTTCATGTTTCTTCGCTATCCACTCGGGTGCCGGGCGCCGGTACGTCCGCGTGCGGTGTGTGCGGTGTGTACGGGCCCGAAAGGAAATCTTGTGCCGCCGCGCCGGTCAGGCGTGCGGCGACGGTGTGTCGAGTCCCGCCGCGACGGCGCGTTGCAGCTGGCCGATGCTGGCCCGCGCCCGCGCCGCCGCGATCATCGACTCCATGACGTTGCGTCCTGCCGCGACGTCCTCGGTCAGGGCGCGCAGCTCCGCGTCGCAGTTCCCGCGCTCGAAGGGGCGGCGGCGCCCGGGGACGACACCGGAGCGCAGCTGCCGCTCGGTGAGCCAGTCCTCTTCCTCGGACTCCTCGGCGTCGGCGACACCGACCGTGGGGCCGCCCCCGGCGTAGGCCATGTCGTCGATGCGCGACTCCAGCCAGCCGCTGCGCAGGCAGCTCAGCAGTCCGCCGCGGGCCTCGATGTCGTCGAGCCAGCCCTTGGCCTCCGCCTCGATCTCGTCGGCGATCCGGGCTATCACCTCGGAACCGCCGAGCGGGTCGACGTACCGGGCCAGGTCGGTCTCCTTCAGGAGGATCTGCTGGACCCGCAGCGCGACGCGCGCCGACAGCTGCCCCGGGGTCTGCGCGGCCTCGTCGAAGCCGCACACGTGCAGCGACTGGACGCCGCCGAGGACGGCCGCCATGGCCTGGACGGTGGTGCGCGCGATGTTGTTGAGCGGTTCGCTGGCGGCCAGGGCGGAGCCGAAGGTGTTGACCTGGATGCGCATGCGGGTCGACTTCTCCTCGGCGGCGCCGAAGATCTCCACCATGCGGGTGGCGTACATCCTGCGCAGCACCCGGAACTTCGCCGCCTCGGCGAGGACCTCCATATGGGTGCCGAAGATGAAGCTGAGCCGCGGCGCGACCTCGTCGACGGTGAATCCGCGCTCCAGCATGCCCTGGAGGTACGTCTCCGCGTCGGCGATGCCGAGCGCCACCTCCATCGAGCGGCTCGCACCGGCCTCGCGGGCGTGCCCGCCGGAGATCGACACGGGGTTGACCTTGGGCAGGTGGCGTACGCAGTACTCGATGACGTCCAGGGAGAAGCGGAAGCTGTCGTCCAGGTCGAACACGAACGCCTTGCGGGCGGCGTGTTCCTTGAGCATCTCGTTCTGCAGCGTGCCGCGCAGCAGCGCGGGGTCGACGCCCGATTCCTCGGCGGCCACGATCCACAGGGCGAGGATCATCGGTGCGGTCGCGTTGATGGTGAACGAGACCGACACCTGGTCGAGCGGGATTCCTTCGAACACCGCGGCCAGGTCGTCGACGGTGGCCACCGAGACGCCGGCGCGGCCGACCTCGCCCACGGCCGTCGGGTCGTCCGGGTCGAGACCCAGCTGCGTGGGCAGGTCGAAGGCGAGGGAGAGCCCCGTCTCGCCGCGGTCGAGGAGGTAGTGGAACCGCTTGTTGGTGTCCATTCCGTCGCCGAGACCGGCCAACTGCCTGATCGTCCACGGCCGGGACGTATATCCCTTGGGATGGATTCCGGCCTCGTAGGGAAACTCACCGGGCTTGGTCATCGTCGCCGCCTTCCAGTTCTGCGTGCAGCCGGTCGCCATAGGTGTTCAACACGTCGGGGCTCAATATGTCGTTGTGTTCGCATTCCACCGTGATCTCGGTGACCGGACCGGCGACGTGGCGCGTCCAGTCACGTGAGTAGCCCGGGTCGAGCTCCTCCCCCGCGGCCTGGAACACCACGGCGGCGCCGCCGAACACGTCCGGAGTGTGGCCGTGCCAGAGTTCCGTGTTGTACCGGAGGTTGTGCACGACGTGGCTGATCATCCAGGCCGGCGGAATGGCCGCGCCGAGGGAGGAATGGCTTTCGATCCATTCCACCAGCTGTTCCTGCGAGGCCATTTCGGGCGGCGCGGGCAGGTCGGCGTTCTTGGAGACGAAGTACCGCAGCACATCGGTCTCGTCGAATTCCTCGTCCGGTGAGCGGGTGGTGCCCGATTCCACCAGGGCCGCGTCGAGGAGCACCAGCCGCCGCACCCGCGCTCCCCTGCGCTCAAGGACCGTGGCCAGCTGGTGCGCGACGACACCGCCGAAGGACCAGCCGAGCAGGTCGTAGGGCCCCTCGGGCTGGGCGGACTGCACGAGGTCGGCGTACTGCTCGGCCATCTCGCGCACCGTGCGCGGGCGTCCGCCGTCGTCGACGGTCTGCTGGATGCCGATGATCGGCCGCCGCACGGCGCTGCCGAGCGCCCGGTAGGCCCAGCTGACGCCGCCGCCGGGGTGGACGCAGAACAGCGGGCGGCCCGTGCCCTGGCGCAACCTCACGACCTGGGGCATCTCGTCCGACGTGGACCAGCTGTAGAGCTGCCTGCTGAGGCCCCGTACCGTCGGCGCTTCCATGAGGGCCCGCACGCCGATCTCGGAGTCGAAGGACTCCCGTACGGCCGCGACGACCCGCATCGCGGACAGCGAGTTGCCGCCCAGGTCGAAGAAGGAGTCGTCGACGCCGACCCGCGGCACCTCGAGGACCCGGGCGAAGACGTCCGCGAGGATCTCCTCCACCGGCGACGACGGCGCCCGGAAGACGCCTCCGGTGAACTCGGGCTCCGGCAGCGCCCGCTTGTCCAGCTTGCCGTTGACGGTCAGGGGCAGCTCGTCGATGACCATGACGGCGGCCGGGACCATGTACTCGGGCAGTCGCACGGCGACCTCGCCGCGCACCGCGCCGCCGTCGACCCGCGCGGCCGGACCGGCGGGCACCACGTAGCCCACGAGTTGCTTGCCCGCGTCGGTGGTGCGCACGGTCACCACCGCACGCTCCACCCCGGGCACCGCCGCGAGCGCGGCCTCGACCTCACCCAGCTCCACCCGGAAGCCCCGGATCTTGACCTGGTCGTCCGAGCGCCCGACGAACTCCAGCTCGCCGTCGGCGTTCCAGCGCACCAGGTCACCGGTGCGGTACATCCGCGAACCCGCCGGACCGAACGGGCACGCCACGAACCGCGACGCCGTCAGACCGGGACGGCCGACATAGCCGCGGCCGACGCTGCGGCCCGCCACGTACAGCTCGCCGACCGCTCCGACCGGTGTCCGCCGCAGCCCGGCGTCGAGCACGAACAGCGCGTCGCCCGGTACCGGCGTACCGATCGGGGCCGCTCCCGTGCCCGGCTTCATGGGTCCGCTCATGGAGGCGTAGAACGTCTCCGTCTCCCCGTAGCCGTTGATCATGGACCGGCCGGGGGCCCAGCGCTCGACCAGCGAGGCCGAGCACGCCTCGCCGCCCACGAAGACGGTGCGCACCCGGTCGAGGCCCTCGGGCGAGAGCATCTCGAGCGCGGACGGGGTCTGGTTGACCGTGGTGACCCGCTCGTCGACGAGCAGCCGGTGGAAGTCGTCGGCGGAGTGCACGGCCCGCTCGGGGACGACGACCAGCCGGCCGCCGTGCAGCAGGGCGCCCCACATCTCCCACACCGACACGTCGAAGACGTAGGAGTGGAACAGCGTCCACACCTCGTCCGGCGCGGGCTTGTAGGCCCGCTCCGAGGGGGCGTACATCTGGGTGACGTTGGCCTGGGTGATGCCGACGCCCTTGGGGACGCCGGTCGTTCCGGAGGTGTAGGTGATGTAGGCGAGCAGCCCGGGGTCCGGCAGCGGCAGCGCCTCGGTCGGCTGCGCGTCCCTCGCGGGGTCCTCGACGTCCACGACCGGGACACCGCAAGCCTCGACGCGGTGGGCGAGGCGGGCCGTGGTCAGGACCGCGGACGGCGAGGCGTCGCCGAGCACGAACCGGACGCGTTCGTCGGGGTGTTTGACGTCGATCGGCACGTACGTGGCGCCCAGCTTCAGGAGCGCCAGGATCGCCGTCACCGTCTGTTCCGAGCGTGGCAGCAGCAGCGCGACGGCGTCGCCGGTCCGCACGCCGCGACCGGCCAGCAGGTGCGCCAGCCTCGTCGACGCCTCGTCCAGTTCCCGGTACGTCCACGACCTGTCCTCGAACACCAGCGCCACGTCACCGGGCCGCCTGCGCACCTGCTCGGCGAAGAGCCGGGGAATCGAGGGATCGGTGGCCGGTTCGTCAAGCACCGACCGCTGGCCCAGGACGTCGAGCCGCGCCAGCTCCCGCTCGTCCAGGAGGTCGACCGAGAGGACCGGGCGGTCCGTGTCGGCGAGCAGCGTCATGAGCAGCCGCTGCCAGCGGGCCACGAGGCGTTCGACAGTCGCCGCGTCGTAGACGTCGGTGCGGTACTCGACCACGCCGCCGATGCCCGCGGGGCGGCCGGAGCCATCGAGCCGCTCACGGAGGCTGAAGGTCAGGTCCATGCGGGCGGTCAGCGTGTCGGCGCGCAGCGGGGAGATGTCGAGGCCGGGCAGGGACAGGTCGGGCAGGGTGACGTTCTGCCAGGCGAACAGCGCCTGGATCAGCGGGTGGTGGGCCTGGGTGCGGACCGGGTTGAGGCGGTCCACCAGCGCGTCGAAGGGCACGTCCTGGTTGGCGAAGGCGTCCAGGCTCCGTTCCCGCACCTGCCCGAGCAGGTCGGCGAAGCTCATCCCGCCCGAGACCTGGGTGCGCAGCACCAGGGTGTTGACGAAGAAGCCGACCATGTCGTCGAACTCGGTCCGCCCACGGCCCGCCGTCGGCACGCCGAACGCCACGTCCGCGCTGCCGCTCAGCCGGGACAGCAGCACCGAGAGCGCCGCCGACATCACCATGAACGTCGTCGCGTTGTGCTCCCGCGCCCTGCGCGCGAGCAGTTCCTGCAGTTCCGCGGGCCACTCGACGACGACCTGACCGCCCCGGTGGTCGGCGACCGCCGGGTAGGGCCGGTCGGTCGGCAGCTCCAGGAGCCCCTCGAACCCGGCGAGTTCCCGCTCCCAGAAGGCCGTCTGGCGGCCGAGACGGGTGTCGGGGTCGGCTTCGTCGCCGAGGAGCCGGTGCTGCCACAGCGTGAAGTCGGCGTACTGGACGGGCAGCGGTTCCCAGGCGGGCGCCGCCCCCGCGCTCCGGGCCCGGTACGCGGTGAGCAGGTCACGGACCAGCGGCGCGAGGGACGATCCGTCGCCCGCGATGTGGTGCACCACCAGGGCGAGGCGGTGTTCCGTGGCGGAGACCTTGAAGAGCCGGGCGCGGAACGGGATCTCGGCGGCCAGGTCGAAGGCGTGGCGGGTGACCGTGCCGACCTCGTCGTCCAGCCGCTCCCCCGTCCAGGCCGTGGCATCACTGACGGCACAGGCGAAGTCCGCCCGGGACACGTCGAGGACGCGCTGCTCGGGCACGCCGTCCACGGCCGGGAACACCGTGCGCAGACTCTCGTGCCTGGCCACGACGTCGGCGACCGCCGCGGCCAGCGCCCCGGCGTCGAGCGAGCCGGTGAGCCGCAGCACCAGCGGGATGTTGTAGGTCGCCGACAGCCCCTCAAGCTGGTGGATGAACCACAGTCGGCGCTGCGCGAACGACAGCGGCAGCCGCTCCGGGCGCACGACCGGCTCCCAGGCCCGGCCGCCGCCCGACGGGTCGCCCACCAGACGGGCGAGGCCCGCCACCGACGACGCGTCCAGCAGCGCGCGCACACCGATCTCGCGGTCGAAGGATTCCCGTACGGCCGCCACGACCCGCATCGCGGAGAGCGAGTTGCCGCCCAGGTCGAAGAAGGAGTCGTCCACGCCGACCCGCGGCAGGTCGAGGACCCGCGCGAAGATGCCGCAGAGGATCTCCTCGACCGGCGAGGTGGGTGCCCGGTGCGCGCCGCCGGAGAACTCGGGATCGGGCAGGGCGCGCTTGTCCAGCTTGCCGTTGACGGTGAGCGGCAGCTCGTCAATCACCACCACGACGGCCGGCACCATGTACTCCGGCAGCCGCGCGGCCACCTCGGCCCGCACCGTCGCGCCGTCCACGCCCGCGGTGGTGCCGTCGGGCACGACATAGCCCACCACCTGCTTGCCCGCGTCGGTCTCCCGCGTCACCACCACGGCGTGCTCCACCCCGGCCACGGCGGCGAGGGCGGCCTCGATCTCGCCGAGCTCGACCCGGAAGCCGCGGATCTTGACCTGGTCGTCCGAGCGCCCGAGGTACTCCAGCTCGCCGTCGGCGTTCCAGCGCACCAGGTCACCGGTGCGGTACATCCGCGAACCCGCGGGACCGAACGGGCACGCCACGAACCGCGACGCCGTCAGGCCGGGACGGCGCACATAGCCGCGGGCCACGCCCCGCCCGGCGATGTACAGCTCGCCGACGACGCCCACCGGCACCCGGCGCAGCCCCGCGTCGAGGACGAACAGCGCGTCACCCGGTACCGGGGAACCGATGGGGGCGCCGTTGCCGGGCCGCATGGGTGCGCTCATCGCGGCGTAGACGGTGCCTTCGGTCGGGCCGTAGGCGTTGACCATGTGACGGCCGGGGGCCCAGCGGTCGACCAGATCGGCCGGGCACGCCTCGCCCCCCACGAAGATCGTCCGCACCGTGTCGAGGCCCTGGGGCGACAGCCTGCCCAGCGCGGAGGGCGTCTGGGTCAGGACCGTGACGCGCTCCTTCACGAGCAGGTCGTGGAAGTCGGGGGCGGAGCGTACGGCGTCCTCGGAGGCGACGACCAATCGGCCGCCGTGCAGCAGGGCGCCCCACATCTCCCACACCGAGACGTCGAACACATAGGAGTGGAACAGGGACCACACCTGTCCGGGCGCGAGCTCCGACGTCCGGGTGGACGCGGTGAACAGTTGCGTCACGTTGGCGTGGGTGACGGCGACGCCCTTGGGGGTGCCGGTGGTTCCGGAGGTGTAGATGAGGTAGGCGATGCGGTCGGCGTCGGGGGCGGGGAGGGCACCGGCCCACCGCTCAAGGTCCGAGCGGTCACTGGCCGACCGGTCACCGCCCGCCGGTTCCGCGACGTCCACCACCGTGACGTCGTGTCCGCGCAGCC
This sequence comes from Streptomyces sp. NPDC044106, assembly GCF_056433985.1. Classification (NCBI taxonomy): domain Bacteria; kingdom Bacillati; phylum Actinomycetota; class Actinomycetes; order Kitasatosporales; family Streptomycetaceae; genus Streptomyces; species Streptomyces sp. NPDC044106. The sequence continues at coordinate 310,372 of NZ_JBWKFZ010000005.1, read as the reverse complement.
GCTCCGACAGCGTCGCCGTCGTCACGGCCGCCGTCGGCCGGGCGTCCCGGAGGACGAACGCAAGGCGTTCGTCGGGGGTGTTCACATCGATGGGCAGGTAGGCGGCGCCCAGCTTCAGTACCGCGAGGACGGCCGTCACGGTGTGCTCCGAGCGGGGCAGCAGCAGCGCGACGACGTCACCGGCGCGCACGCCGCGACCGGCCAGCAGGTGCGCAAGACCCGTCGACGCCTCGTCCAGTTCCCGGTACGTCCACGACCGGCCCTCGAACACCACCGCCACGTCGTCCGGCCGCTGCCGCACCTGCCCGGCGAAGAGGGCGGGCACCGACACCGCGGCGGCCCGCTCCGACAGTGCCCGCCGGTTCCCCAGTACGTCCAGCCGGGCCCGCTCGTCGTCGTCCAGGACGTCGATCGTCGCCAGCGGGCGGTCGGCGTCGGCGGCCATGGCGGTGACCAGCGTCTCGAGCCGGGACAGGATCCGTTCGGCAGCCCGCTCGTCGACGACGTCGGTGCGGTACTCCAGGCGGAGCCTCAACCGCCGTCCGGGCCAGGCCTGCAAGGCGATCGGATAGTGCGTGAACTCGCGGCTCGAGGTGATCCGGATGCCCAGCTCGTCGCTGTCGAGCTGCCCGCCCGACGCCTTCAGCGGGTAGTTCTCGTACACGAAGACCGTGTCGAAGAGCTGCTGGTGGCCCGCGGCGCGCTGGATGTCGGACAGCGCCATGAACTGGTGGTCGAGGCCGTCGTGGTAGGCGTCGCGCAACGTGCCGATCAGCTCGGCGGCGGTCGTCGCGGTGGTCGTCCGGGCGCGTACCGGGACCGTGTTGATGAACATGCCCACGGCCGACTCGCTGCCGGGCAGGTCCGCCGGGCGGCCCGAGACGGTGGTGCCGAAGACGATGTCCTGGCCGCCGGTGAGCGCGCCGAGCAGGCGCGCCCAGGCCGCCTGCAGCACGATGTTCACCGTCGTGTTCCGTGCGCGGGCGAGGCGCTCCACGGCGCGGGTGACGCCGGCCGGGAGGTCGGCGCGCAGCACCGCCCGCGCGGCCGGGCCCGAGCGGTTGACCGGGTCGACGAGGGTGGGGGTTTCGAGGCCGGCGAGGAGTTGCCGCCAGTGCTCCCGCGCCGCGCTCGCGTCCTGTGCGGACAGCCACTCGACGTAGCCGCGGAAGGCGGGGGCGGGCGCCAGGGACTCGCGCCGGTAGCACGCGAAGATCTCGCGGAGCAGGATCTGGATCGACCAGCCGTCCACCACGATGTGGTGCACGGAGAGCACCAGTTCGTGCCGGTCGGGTCCCGTCTCGCGGATCAGGAAGCGCAGCGGTGACTCTTGTGTGAGGTTGCTGCAGGCGGCGAGTTCCGCGTCGAGCAGCGCTTGTTGGTCGCCGCCGTCGCTGTTGCCGCTGCCGCTGCCACTGCCGTTGTCGCTGCCGTTGTCGCTGTCGCTGTCGCTGTCGCTGTCGGCGAGCACGGTCCACGGCACGTCCGGCCGCTTCGGGATGATCTGTACCGGCTCGGTGAGCCGCTCGGAGACGAACCGGGCCGCCAGGTTGGGGTGGCGCGCGACCACGGTGTCCACGGCCTCACGCAGCCGCGCCACGTCCAGCGCGCCGGTGATCTCGATGCCCAGCTGCACGGTGTACAGCTCGGTGGGCTCGGCGCCGTCGGAGCGGCGGTGGAAGAGCAGACCGGTCTGGAGGGGGGTCAGCGGGAGGATGTCAGCGGGCTCCACGACCTGGGCGAGCCGGGCCAGCTGCTGCTGGGTGACGGCCGCGGGCAGGACGTCGGAGGGCGTGAGTGCGCCGCCGCCGCTGCGCACGTACGCGGCGATTCCGGCGAGGACGTCGTGCCAGCGCGCGTGCAGCTCGGTGATGTAGGAGCGGTCGACCCGGGCGCCGGCCCAGCTCCAGGTGGCGTGGAGTTCCGACCGCGCGCCGTTGCCGAGCACGGCCGCGTTGATGTCGACCGTGTGCGGAAGGAGCATCGTCCTGGAACCGAAGCGCCGGGCGTCGGGCGATTCGAGCGGCCCGAGGATCCGCCAGTCGCCGGGGCTCTCGCCCGTGGGCGGCAGGCCGCGGCGGCCGAGGTAGTTGAAGCCGACCGCGGGGTCGGCGCCGGGCAGGTCCGCACCGTCGTTGAGGTACTTGAGCAGGCCGTAGGTGATCCCGTCCGGGACGGCGCGCAGCTGTTCCTTGGCGTCCACGAGCCATGCGCCGAGGGCAGGGCCCCCGGCCAGGACCGTCTCCCGGTCAAGGGGCGCCGCGGTCAGCGCGACCGGGTACTTCGCGGTGAACCAGCCGACGGTCCCGGTCAGGTCGGTCCCCGTGCCGAGCTCGTCGCGGCGCCCGTGGCCCTCCACGTCGATGCGGAAGGGGGAGCCGAAGTGCTGGTGCTGCTGGGCCAGGGCGGCGCCGAGCGCGATGAGCAGCAGCTCCTGGACGTTGACGCGCAGGGCCGCGGTCGCCTCGGTCACCAGCACGTCCGTCAGCGCGGCGTCGACCGAGACCGAGAGCTGCTCCACGTCCTGCCAGGTGTCGGTGTCCGGACGCGGCGTGGGCAGCAGGGCGGCGGCCGACTCGATGCGCCGCCAGCTCGCGAGCCGGTCGGTGACGTCCGCGGTGGTGGCGTGGTCCGCCAAGGTCGCGGCCCAGCGCCGGAACGAGGTGCCGCCGGTGTCCAGCTCGATGTCCCGGCCCTCGGTGAGGTGCCGCCAGCCCGCCGCGAGGTCCCGCTGGATGATGCCCCAGGAGACGGCGTCCACCGCCAAGTGGTGAACGATCAGGAGCAGTTGGCGGGCGGGGGCGGCCCACAGGGCGTGGACCACGGCTCCGCCGCGCGGGTCGAGCCGCCCGAGCGCGGCGGTGAACGCGGCGTCGGTGAACTCCTCGACGACGGTGACGCAGTCGGCGGCGGCGACCGAGCCCGCGGGCGGGACCGTGAGGCTCGCCGGCCCGTCCTCTGCGGCGTCGGCCACGTGGAGGCGGAGCATCGCGTGCCGGTCGAGCAGTGCCTGGAGGAGGGCGACCACGTCGTGGTGCCCGGCCTCGGGCGGCGCCTGGAACAGCATGGTCTGGTTGAACCGGTCCGTCGGCGCGCCGAGGGAGTCCAGCCACCGGATGATCGGCGTCGGCGTGAGCGGGCCGGTGTCGTCGTCCGGCCCGGGGCGCGTCTCGTCCGGAGCCGCGAGCCGCAGTGCGCGGGCCACGCGCGCCACGGTCTGCTCGACCAGGATGTCGCGGGGCTTGCAGTGCAGGCCGGCCTCCCGGGCCTGGGACACCACCTGCATGGAGGAGATGCTGTCGCCGCCGAGATCGAAGAACGAGTCGTCGGCACCGACGCGTTCGACGCCGAGGACGCGCGCGTAGATGGCCGCCAGGCTCTTCTCGACCGCGGTGACCGGCGCCCGGTAGCCCTCCGCGTCCCCGTGCCCGGGCTCCGGCAGCGCGCTCTTGTCCAGCTTGCCGTTGCCCGTCATGGGCAGTGCGTCGACCACCACGACCGCCGTAGGCACCATGTACTCGGGCAGCCATTCGCCCGTCAGGCGGCGCAGCCGGGCACCGTCGAGCTCGCCCGCTCCCCCGGCGTCGGGGACGACGTAGCCCACCAGCCGCTTGTGCCCCGGCCGGTCCTCGCGGACGACGACGGCGGCCTGGTCCACGCCGGGGGCCGCGCGCAGTACCGACTCGATCTCGCCGGTCTCGACCCGGTACCCGCGGATCTTCACCTGGTCGTCGGCGCGCCCGACGTACTCGAGTTCGCCGTCGTGGTTCCACCGCACCAGGTCACCGGTGCGGTACATCCGCGAACCCGCCGGCCCGAACGGATTGGCCACGAACCGCGAAGCCGTCAGGCCCGGCCTGCGCACATAGCCGCGCGCGACACCGCGTCCGGCGACGTACAGCTCACCGGCGACGCCCACCGGCACCCGGCGCAACCCGCCGTCCAGCACGAACAGCGCGGTGCCCGAACCGGCGGCACCGATCGGCACCGGCCCGCCGGGGGCGAGCGGCGCGCTCATCGACGCGTAGACGGTGCACTCCGTCGGGCCGTAGGCGTTGATCATGGCCCGCCCGGGGGCCCAGCGTTCGACCAGCTCGGCCGGGCACGCCTCGCCCCCGACCAGCAGCACCGCGATCGAGGTCAGCCCCTCCGGCGACAGGCGGGCCAGGGCGGACGGCGTCTGGGTCAGTACCGTCACCTGTTCGGCGACGAGCAGGTCACGGAAGTCGAAGGGCGAGTACACGACCTCCTCGGGGACCACGACCAGGCGCCCGCCGTGCAGGAGCGCACCGCACATCTCCCACACCGCGAAGTCGAACGCGTAGGAATGGAACAGCGTCCACACCTGGTCGTGCGGCGCCGGGGCAGCGGCGCCCGGTCCGCCGGACGCGGCCAGCCGCCGGACGTGCGTGACGATCAGGTCCGCGATGCCGCGGTGGGTGACCGCGACGCCCTTGGGGGTGCCGGTCGTTCCCGAGGTGTAGATGACGTAGGCGGCCTGGTCCACGTCGGGGTACGGCAGCGCCGCGGCGGACTGCCGGGCGAGGGCCGGGTCCTCCGCGTCGACGACCGTGAGCCGGTCCCCGGCGACCCGGTCCGCGAACTCCCCGGTGGTGACCACGGCCACCGGCGCGGCGTCCTCGATCACGAACGCCACGCGCTCGTCCGGGTGGTTCACGTCGATGGGCAGGTAGGCCGCGCCCAGCTTCAGCACCGCGAGCACCGACGTGACGGTGTGCTCCGAACGCGGCAGCAGCAGCGCCACCGTGTCCCCGGCGGCCACCCCGCGCCCGGCCAGCAGACGCGCCAGCCGCGACGACGCCTCGTCCAGCTCCCGGTACGTCCACGACCGGTCCCGGAACACCATCGCCACGGCGTCCGGGGCCTTGGCCACCTGCCGGGCGAACAGCTCCGGCACCGACACGGCGGCGGCCCGCTCCGAGAGCGCCGACCGGTTGCCCACCGCGTCCAGGTGCGCCTGCTCCGCCTCGTCCAGCACGCCGAGCGAGGCCAGCGGGCGGTCCGGGGCGCCCGCCATGGCGGTGAGGAGCCGCTCCCAGCGCGCCGTCATGCGCTCGACGGTCCCGGCGTCGAAGAGGTCCGTGCGGTACTCGACGACGCCGCTGATGCCCCCGGGCCTGCCGCCGTCCGTGAACCGTTCACGGAGGCTGAACGCCAGGTCCATGCGGGCGGCGCCGATGTCGACCGAGGCCGTCTCCACGTCGAGGCCCGGCACCGCGATGTCGGGGACCGTGTCGGTCTGCCAGCCGAACAGCACCTGCACCAGAGGGTGGTGGGCCTGGGTGCGGACCGGGTTGAGCCGCTCCACGAGCGCGTCGAAGGGCACGTCCAGGTTCGCGAACGCGTCCACGCTCCGCTCCCGTACCTGCCCGAGCAGCTCGGCGAAAGTCTGCTCGTCCGAGACCCGGGTGCGCAGCACCAGCGTGTTGACGAAGAAGCCGACCACGTCGTCGAACTCGGTCCACCCCCGGCCCGCGGTCGGCACACCGAACGCCACGTCCGCGCTGCCGCTCAGCCTGGACAGCAGCACCGAGAGCGCCGCCGACATCACCATGAACGTCGTGGCACCCCGTTCCCGGGCGATCCGCTGCACCAGTTCGTGGAAGTCCGCGGACAGCTCGACGGCGATCCGGCCCCCGCGCTGGTCGGCCTCGGCCGGATACGGCCGGTCGGTGGGGAGTTCCAGCCTGCCGGGCAGCCCCTCCAGCGCCCGCTCCCAGTACGTCGTCTGCCGGCCGAGCACGCTGCTCGCGTCCGCCTCGTCACCCAGCAGCGCGTGCTGGCGCAGCGTGTAGTCGGCGTACTGGGCGGGCAGCGGCGGCCAGGCGGGTGCGTGAGCGGCGGTGCGCGCCTCGTACGCGCTCCAGAGGTCCCGCAGCAGCGGTGCCAGTGACCACCCGTCGACGGCGATGTGGTGCATGACGAGGACCAGCCGGTGTTCCGTGGGCGAGACGGTGAAGAGCGTCGCGCGGAAGGGGATCTCGGCGGCCAGGTCGAAGGCGTACCGGCCCCGGGCGCCGACGGCGTCGGTGAGCCGGGCCCGCGTCCACGCGGTGGCGTCGACGACGTCCCAGCCGAAGTCCGCCTCCGCCGCGGCGAGGACACGCTGCTCCGGCACCCCGTCCACGGCCGGGAAGAGTGTCCGCAGGCTCTCGTGGCGCGCGACGACATCGGCGAGCGCCGTGCCGAGCGCCCGGACGTCCAGTTCACCGGTCAGGCGCGAGACCAGCGGAATGTTGTACGTGGACGACGGCCCCTCCAGCTGATGGATGAACCACAGCCGGCGCTGCGCGAACGACAGCGGCAGCCGCTCCGGACGCTCCACCGGCACCCGGGCCGCGCCGGTGTCGGTGCCCACCCCGCCCACCAGCCGGGCGAGCCCCGACACCGACGGCGCCTCCCACAGCGCCCGCACACCGATCCCGGAGTCGCAGGACTCCTGCACCGCGGCGATGACCCGCATCGCCGAAAGCGAGTTCCCGCCGAGGTCGAAGAAGGAGTCGTCCACCCCCACCTGCGGCAGGCCAAGCACCCGCGCGAAGATCCCCGCCAGGATCTCCTCCACCGGCGACGACGGCGCCCGGTACACCCCACCGGCGAACTCCGGCTCCGGCAGGGCCCGCTTGTCCAGCTTGCCGTTGACCGTCAGGCGCAGATCGCCGACGACCATCACCACCGCGGGAACCATGTACTCCGGCAGGTGCGCGGCCACCTCGCCGCGCACCACCGCACCGTCCACGCCCGCCGCGGCGTCGGCCGGCACCACATAGCCCACCAACTGCTGACCGGCATCGGAGGACCGCACCACCACCGCGGCCCGCTCCACTCCGGCGACGCCCGCGAGGGCGGCCTCGACCTCACCGAGCTCCACCCGGAAGCCACGGATCTTCACCTGGTCGTCGGAGCGCCCGACGTACTCGAGCTCTCCCTCGCGGTTCCACCGCACCACGTCGCCCGTGCGGTACATCCGGGAGCCCGCGGGGCCGAACGGACACGCCACGAACCGCGACGCCGTCAGGCCCGCGCGGCCCAGGTAGCCCAGGCCGACACCGGGGCCAGCCACGTACAACTCGCCGAGCACGCCCACCGGCACCTGGCGCAGGCCCGCGTCCAGGACGAAGAACGCCAGGTCGGCGAGGGGTACGCCCACGGGGCTCACGTGGCTGTCCAGGTCGGCGGCGACGATGCTGCGGAACGACGCGTGCACGGTCGTCTCCGTAGTGCCGTACATGTTGATCAGGTGGGGCCAGGTCTCCCGCCGGTCGAGCCACGCCCGCAGCTTGGACGGTTCGAGCGCCTCGCCCGCGAAGACCACGGCTTCAAGCGCGTCGAGCCGGGCCCCGTCCCGCTGCCGCAGGTCTGCGGCCTGCAACGCGTAGAACGCCGACGGCGTCTGGCTCAGGACACAGACCTTCTCCTCGACGAGCAGCCGGTGGAAGTCGGCGGCGGACCGGGCCACGTCCTCGGGGACGACGACCAGGCGCCCGCCGTGCAGCAGCGCGCCCCACATCTCCCACACCGACACGTCGAACGCGTACGAGTGGAAGAGCGACCACACCTGGCCGGGGCCCGGCACGAACCCCGGGGCCGTCGAGGTGAACAGGCGCGTGACGTTCGCGTGGGTGACCGCGACGCCCTTGGGCACACCGGTGGTGCCCGACGTGTAGATGATGTAGGCGATCCGGCCGGCTTCGGGCAGGGGGAGAGGTGTGACCGGCTGCGCCGGCAGGCCGGGATCGTCGACGTCCACCACGTCGAGGCCGAAGCCGTCGACCCGGTGGGCCAGCCGGGCGGTGGTCACGACGGCTGCCGGAGCTGCGTCGCGGAGGATGAACGCCACCCGCTCGTCGGGGTGCTTGACGTCGACCGGCACGTAGGTGGCGCCCAGCTTCAGCACGGCCAGGATCGCGACAACGGTCTCGGCGGAGCGCGGGAGCAGGAGGGCGACGGTGTCCGACGCGCCCACTCCGCGGCCTGCCAGCAGGTGCGCAAGGCGCGCCGATGCCTCGTCCAGCTGCCGGTACGTCCACGGGCGGCCCTGGAACACCAGCGCCGTGGCCCGCGGCGTCCGCGCCGCCTGAACCGCGAAGAGCTCGGGTATCGACGCGCTGTCGCCGGGCTCCGCGAGGACCGGCCGGTTGCCCAGGGCGTCGAGGTGTGCGCGCTCGCCGTCGTCGAGCACGTCGATCGCGAGGACCGGCTTGTCCATGTCGGCGACCATGGCGGCGACGATCCGCTCCAGCCGGGCCACCAACAGCTCGACCGTCGTGGCGTCGTACACGTCGGTGCGGTACTCGACCACCCCGGCGATGCCCGCGGGATCGCCGGACTCGGTGTACCGCTCGCGCAGGCTGAACGTCAGGTCCATACGGGCCGCGCGGGAGGTCGTGGGCACGATGTCGGCCCGTACACCCGGCAGCTCCAGCTCCGCGGAGATGTTGTTCTGCCAGCCGAGCATGACCTGCACCAGCGGGTGGTGCGTCTGCGAGCGGGCGGGGTTGACCAGGTCGACCAGGGCATCGAACGGCGCGTCCTGGTGCGCCGACGCGTCCAGGACCCGGCGCCGCACCTGCGAAAGGAGTTGACGGCACGTCAGGTCGGTGGAGACGTCCGCTCGGAGCACCAGCGTGTTGGCGAAGAAGCCCACCAGGTCGGCGAGGTCGGCGTCGCGCCGGCCCGTGGTCGGGACCGCGAAGGCGACGTCGGGACTGCCGCTCAGTTCGGAGAGCAGCAGTGCCAGAGCCGCCGAGACGACCATGAAGCCGGTCGACCGGTTCTCCCGCGCCACCCGCCGCACCTGCTCCTGCAACGACGCGGGCCACTCGACGGCGATGCGGTCGCCCCGGTGATCGGCCACCGCCGGGTAGGGCCGGTCCGTGGGCAGCTCCAGCCGCCCTTCGAAGCCGGCGAGCGCCTCCTCCCAGTAGCGCAGGTGGCGGCTGAGCGCACTGTCGGGGTCCGACTCGTCGCCGAGCGCGGCGCGCTGGCGCAGCGTGTGGTCGCTGTAGCTCAGGGGCAGCGGCGCCCAGCCGGGAGCCTCGCCGGCGAGCTGCGCGCCGTACGCCAGCTCGATGTCCCGCAGAAGCGGCGCGAGCGACAGCCCGTCCGACGCGATGTGGTGCATGACGAGCACCAGCAGGTGATCGTCGTCCGACAGCGCGAAGAGGCGCGCACGGAACGGGATTTCGGCTCCCAGGTCGAACTCGTACCACGCCGTCCGCGCGACCGCGTCGTCCAGGGCGCCCGCCGGCCACTGCGAGGCGTCCACGACCTCCCACCCGAAGTCGGCCTCCGCCGCCTTCACCACGCGCTGTTCGGCCACGCCGTCCGTGGCCGGGAACACCGTCCGCAGGCTCTCGTGCCGCTCCACGACCCCGGCGACGGCCGCGCCGAGCGCCCGGGTGTCGAGCCCACCGGTCAGACGCAGCACCAGGGGAATGTTGTACGTCGACGACAACCCTTCCAGCTGGTGGATGAACCACAACCGACGCTGCGCGAAGGACAACGGGATCAATGCTCAAACCTTACTTCCGGCGGGCAGCGGAAAAACTGCCGGCGAACTACGGGGGCGGGTCGATTCGCGGTCGACGGCGACCTACAACAAGTCCACGACGTCGGCGGTCATGAATTCGCGCATTCCGATGACGCCCGAGACCAGGGCGAAATAGCGAGAGGTGAGTTCGGGCGACCCGGCGACCGCGTGCAGCATTCGGAGCCTCGCCTTCGTCGGGCGGAGATTCGCCAGTTCGAGCGTGCTCTGGTACGGAGCCTCGAGCGTGTCCGCCATCGTCTTCTCGAAGCCCGACAGCGTCTCGTCGACGGCAGCCGTGTCCTCGATCTCCACCCCGGAGAGGGAATCGGAGATCAGATCGGCCTGAATGAACGCATTGGTGATCCCGCGGGCGCTGATCGTGTCGAGATGGTGTGCGGCGTCCCCGACGAGCGCCCAGCCAGGGCCGTGGGCCTTGCGGAAGTAGTTCCGCTGGTCCCCCGTCCCCCGCCACCGGTCGGCACGTTCGGCGGACATCAGCTGTTCGTACAGTTCCGGCGCGGTCGATCCGACCGCAGCCAGGTACGCCTCGCCGGGGTCGCGGCGCGCGACCGGGAATTCGGCCTGCGGCAGGTAGGCGGCCACGATCGTGAGGTCGTCGTGGGTCGGGATCCGGGCGATCCAGCGGCCCACTCGTTCGTGGAATCCGAATCCGGTGCGCAGACCGCGCCAGAACGTGTAGTACACGCAACTCGCCAGGGGGGCGGACCGCAGGACGGGCGCGTCGACCAGACCGGCGATCGTCGAGCGCATGCCGTCGGCTCCGACGACCAGTCCCGCCGAGACGGTCGTCGTGGTGTCGCCGACCTTGATCCGGACGCCGGCGACCCGGCCGTCGCGCCATATCAGTTCCCGCACCCGCGCCCGGTCGAGGAATTCGGCGCCCGCCGACACGGCGGCCCGCACGAGCAGGTCGTCGAGGACGTACCGCCTGGGCGCGTACGCGGCGGACACTCCGTCCACGGACGGCAGCGCCGCGGTCAGCCGGAGACCGTCGATGTCATGGCTGATGGTGTCCAGAGGCGGGCAGCCGGAGGCCACGACATCGTCGAGCACTCCCCATCGCGCGAGTCGCGTGACGCCCGGCTGGTGGATGTAGAGCGTGGACATGGTGTCCGCCGGGAACGACGCCTTGTCGACAAGGAGGACCCGCCGCCCCTGCCTTGCCAGCAGCAGAGCGGTCGACGCACCCGCGCAGCGCGCGCCCACCACGACGACGTCGTAATCCATTACCGCAGTTCCAGGGTGCAGCATTTGGCGCTTCCGCCGGCCTTCAGCAGTTCTGAGAGGTTCACACCGATGGGATTGAAGCCGCGCTCCGCGAGCAGGGCCGCGAGACCGGTGGCCGCCTCGGGCAGGATGACGTTGTAGCCGTCGCTGAACGCGTTGAGACCGAATACCGCGGCGTCCTCGGGTGACGCCAGGATCGCGTCGGGGAACATTTCCCCGAGAACTGCACGGCTGCCGGGCGAGAAGGCGTCGGGGTAATACATGATCTCGTCTTCGGACAGCACCGAAAGGGCGGTGTCGAGGTGGTAGTGACGCGGGTTGACCAATGTCAGACCGGTCACCGGGAGTCCGAAGAACTCCTGCGCCTCGGCGTGCGATCGCGGGTCGGTACGGAATCCGGTGCCCGCCAGAATGCGCCGTCCGACGACCAGGTAGTCGCCCTCGCCCTCATTGATGAACTCCGGCCACAGGCACGCGTCGAATCCCTGCTCCTGGAACCAGGAGAGGTAGGCGGGCCCCTCGGCCGTCCGCTCCGCGTGCCGGAAACGCGCCCCGAGCACCTTCCCGTCCACCACCGTCGCACCGTTGGCGGCGAACACCATGTCGGGCAGTCCGGGTATCGGGTCGATCACGTCCACGCGGTGGCCGAGCGACGTGTAGAGCTCGTACAGCTGCTCCCACTGGGCGAGCGCCAGATCACGGTCGCAGGGCTTCTCCGGGTTCATCCACGGGTTGATGGAGTAGACGACGCCGAAATGGCTGGGGCGGCACATCAGAAGGCGACGCGGGGTCGCCACCCTGGGGCGGCGGTTCGCGGCGGGGATCACTTCGGTGGGGGGCACGGGCAGTCTCCTCCGAGGGGGACGTAGGGCTTTCGGGACTGGATGGGGCACGCGGGGGGCGTCGGTCGCCTCAGGCGCTGTCGATGCCGGAGTGGTCGAACTCGCGGATGAAGGCGGCGAGTTCACCGCCGCGTCCGGTGACGTCCGCGCCGAAGTGGTCGGCGACCCGCTTCCGGATCTCCGGTTCCTGCTCCTGGCTGAGCTTGAACATGCCGTCGGCCGACTCCACCTCGAAACGGAAAGCCCCCACGGCCGGGCCGATGCCCCGGAAGTACTCCAGTGAGCTGTCCATCTCCCACCCGACGCCGAAGTCCTTCTCGTACGCCAGGACGGTCCGCTGGACGACTTCGAGCGTCTCCTCGAAACCGGGGATCGGCCGCAGCTTTCCCTGGAGGTGCACCGAGACGAAGTTCCAGGTGGGCGCCGCCGGTGTCGTCCCGTAGACCGCGGGGGTGACGTAGCCGTGCGGGCCGGTGAAGATCAGCTGGGCGTCCGCGCCGTCGGTCAGCGAGTCCCAGTGGGAGTTGGCCCGGTTCATGTGGCCGAGCAGCGTCACGCCCTCGGGGCCACCGTCGCCCGGGGAGGCGTCGGGGCTGAAGATCACCGGCAGATGCGTGGCGTACGGCACCCGCGGACCGTTGGTGACCAGCGTGGCGAGGGGGTACTGCTCGACGACGCGGCGAAGCCACACCCGGTCTTCCGCCCGATAGATCGGTGGAACGTACATGGTTACCTCGTGAGGATGGACTGGGCGATCTCGCCGGACCGGACCGCGGTGTTGGACAGGAGGCCGGCCGACAGGCCGTGGGAGTGTTCGGTGCTGGCACCGTGGACGTAGATCCCGCAACGCACCGCGTCGGAGGTGATCACGCGGTAGTCGCGCTCCACGCCGAGCCGGCCCTGCTCGTCCCGCTTGCACTCGCGTATCAGGTCCTGGAGCAGTGGCTCCGGGTCGCTCGGCCGGTATCCGGTGGCGTAGACGATCACGTCCGCGTCGATGGTCCGCACCGCCCCGGAGGACGTCGACTCGACCACGACCCGCACGCCGTCCGCGTGTTCCTCGACCGATGTCACGCGCGAGGTGTTGAGCATGTGGAGCCGCTGCTTGCCGAGGACCTTCTCCTGGTAGCTCCTGCGGTACAGGTCCTGCGAGACCTCCAGGTCGACCACCGAGTAGTTGGTGTTCGCGTGGTAGTCGAGGAGCCGCTGCTTCTCGTCGGCCGGGGCGGCGTAGAACTGGTCGACCGCCTCCGGGTCGAAGATCCCGTTCGCGTACGGGCTGTCGTCGGCGACGCTGTAGCCGTAGCGCGAGAGCACGGTGTGGACATCGGCACCGGAAAACGTGCGGTGCAGGTAGTCGGCGGCCTCGGCGGCGCTCTGGCCGGAGCCCACGACGACGAAATTGCGCGGGGTGCCGGTGAAAGCGGCCGCCCGGGGCAGCAGTTGAGAGCTGTGCCAGATGCGCGCGGATTCCTCGACGCCCGCGGGCAGTCGCGGCGTCAGCCCCATCCCGAGCACGACATTGCGTGCGCGCTGGACGACGGTCTCCTGACCGCCGGACCCGGCGCGGGCCACCACGTCGACGTATTCCACCACACCGTCCTCGACGACCGGCCGGACGGCGGTGATCCGGGAGTCGTACGACACGTACGACCTCAATTGCTGCGCCGCCCACTCCAGGTAGTCGTGGAACTCGACACGCAACGGGTACAGGGTCTTGCTGTTGATGAATTCGGCGACCCTGCCCTTCTCCTGGAGATAGGAGACGAACGTGTACCGGCTCGTCGCGTCACGCATGGTCGCCAGGTCCTTGAGGAAGGAGACCTGCATCGTCGCGTCTTCCATCAACATGCCGCGGTGCCAGCCGAATCGGGGCTGCCGCTCGAAGAACCGCATGGTGAATTCCGGTGCCACCGCTCCGGCCTTGGCGATGTCTTCGAGAGCGATCGCCAGTGCGAGATTGGAGGGGCCGAAACCGATCCCCACTACATCCGCGATGCTGGATTCTGATTGTGCCGTCATGAACTGGGCCACTTTCCCCTTCAGTGCTTACCGCTGTTTGCCGTCGCCTCGACAAGTGAACTCGGCCGCAGGTCGGTCCAGTTCGTGTCGACGTACTCCAGGCACGCCGCCCGGTCGGCCTCACCGAAGACCACCGTCCAGCCTGCCGGTACGTCGGCGAAAGCCGGCCAGAGGGAGTGCTGGCCCTCTTCGTTGGTGAGCACGAAGAACCTGCCGTCCTCGTTGTCGAACGGGTTGCTCATGGTTGTCCTCGACTTCCCGAAAATTGCATGACGACTTGACCCCGACTTCGCTGATTCGGCTGCGTGTTCAGACCGTGGCGGTCACATGGAGGCAGCGCGGGGCGGAGCGGCGGCCGACCACAGAAAGGAGAGTGGTGGGGCGTCGCCCGGGAAAGCGGGGAAGCATGGCGGTGCACTGCCGAACAGGGCTGCGGGTCCGCGGAGTTAAGCTGCTCAACCTGCACGCACCGGGCCCGCAGGGATACACGCTGATGTGTCAGAAGACGTCTGTCTGCAAGGTCTCAAGTCCCCACCCCCCGATAGGCGCACTATGTGCCGCTCGGCCGCCCATAAGCAACCGGAATGGCCTCCGGACGTCGTCCGCCCGGCAAAGCCAAGATCTTTCGTGAACCTACCTGATGCGCTCCGACTAAGCCAACCTTGACTTGAAGTACCGCTTCCCATACTGGGCGGTATCGTATATGCGGGCTGGATCCCGGACGCGCGAACACCCGCGCCGTCACAGCGGGTTCACCGCACGGCCGCTCACCGTCCCGCATACGGGCACACGAAAGCCGCCCCTGCTTCCGGCGGCTCCGGCAACAGGGGCGGCAAACAGTGCAAATGACGTCGCGTCAGGATATGTTTTTTTGCGGGAGTTTTACTTCTCGGCGCCAATCACCGGCCCGACGCGGCCAGTTCCTTCAGGTCCACCGTCTCGCCCTTGTCCGGGGCCTTCGGGCTCACGGGCTTGTTGTAGTCGCTGAACGTCGCCTCGTTGGGCTTGTCGCCGCCCTTGACGGAGCTGCGCAGGACGTACGGCTTGCCCTCCGTGGCCACATACATGGTGTGCGTCTCGCCGCCGGAGGCCTTCTTCGTCAGCGCGATGGCCTCCTTGCCGTCGACGGTCGTCGTGTCACCCTTCTTCAGGCCCTTGCGGCTGGACTTGTCCTCGTCCATCGACGCGACCAGGCCCTGCTTGTCGCACATGCCGGACGTGGAGGCGTCGTCGGCGGGCATCTTGACCCACTTGTCGGCGATCTTGTCCATGACCTTCTGCGAACCCGGCCGGTTCTTCAGCGCGCCCTTCCAGTACTGGTCGTTGCCGCGCACGTACAGCGTCCCGTTCGTGTGCCGCAGGTCGGCCTTGGCGCCCGCGGTCTCGACGGTTCCTTCGCAGTTTTTCTCCTGGTCGACCGCGAGGTCCAGGCTCACCGACTTCCCGTCGGCCTGCTTCATGTCGCCCTTGAGGCGCATCGAGTCGGCGCCCTTGGTGGCCGCCACCGCCTTCGCGGCGATCTGGTCGGCGCTGTCCTTGGCGAACGGTTTGTCGGAGCCGCCTCCGTCGTCGTCGCTGTCGCCGCAGCCGGCCAACAGGGCGGCCGTGAGTCCCACCATTGTGATGACGCCCGTAACCTTGCTCGCACGCACGTGGTCACCCTCCTGCAGAACGTTTGAACGTCCCGTTCCCCGCGACCCCGGTGGCCGCGGTCGTGACCAAGTACCCCGAGACCCTCCGGCCTCACCCGGTAGCGGAGACTCCGCATTCCGGCAGGGGCGCTCACCCCTCGCCGGGCCGGTCAGTCGAGTACGGCCACTCCGTCGAGCTCCACCAGCGCGGCGTCGTCCCACAGGCGGACCGCGCCGACCACTGCCATCGCGGGATAGTCGCGGCCCGCCGACCTCCGCCAGATTCGCCCCAGTTCCGCAGCGCAGGCACGGTAGTCGGCGACGTCCGTGGCGTAGACGGTGACGCGGGCGAGATCCGCGGGTGTGCCGCCCGCGTGACGCAGGGCGGTGAGGAGATTGGTCAACGCCCGCTCGAACTGCTCGGGCAGCGTGGCCCCGGTGACCTTGCCCTCGCTGTCCAGCGCGGTCTGCCCGGCGAGGAAGACGAGGCGGGAACCGGTGGCGGTGACGGCGTGCGAGAAGCCGGTGGGCGGGGAGAGTTCGGCGGGGTTGACGCGGTGCAGGCTGCTCATGCGGAGGGCTCCTCGGCGGGAGGTGGCGTGGGAGTGGGGGTGGGGGTGGGAGCGGGGGTGGGGGTGGGAGCGGGGGTGAGCCTGTCGCTCGGGTTCGTGTCCGGGGCCATGTCCAGCTCTTCGTGCGGCGCAAGGTCCAGGTCCTTGTAGAGCTCCTTGGCGATCACCGTGCGCTGGACTTCGCTCGCTCCCTCGTAGATGCGGGGTGCGCGCACCTCGCGGTAGAGGTGTTCCAGGAGGTGGCCGCGGCGCAGGGCGCGGGCGCCGTGCAACTGGACCGCCGCGTCGACCACGTACTGCGCGGTCTCCGTGGCGATGAGCTTCGCCATCGCCGCGCGCCGGGCGATGCCGGGGCCCTGGGGGCCCTCGCGGTCGTACGCCTCGGCCGCCGCGTACACCATAAGGCGGGCCGCCTCCGTGCGCGTCGCCATCTCGGCGACCTGGTGGGCCACGGACTGGAGGTCCTTCAACGCGCCGCCGAACGCGGCCCGTTCCGCCGTGTGGGCCAGCGTGGCGTCCAGGGCGGCCTGCGCCATGCCGACCGCGAACGCGCCGACGCTCGGCCGGAACCGGTTGAGCGTGGTCATCGCGACCCGGAAGCCGCGGTCCACCTCGCCGAGCACGTCGTCGCGCCCGACCCGCACGCCGTCGAAGGCGAGTGCGCCGATCGGGTGCGGGGAGAGCATGTCCAAGGCGGTGCCGGTGAGGCCCGGACGATCGGCGGGGACGAGGAACGCGGTGACGCCGCGGGCGCCGGCGCCGGGTGTCGTACGGGCGAAGACGGTGTAGAAGTCGGCCTCGGGGGCGTTCGAGATCCAGCACTTCTCGCCGGTGAGCCGCCAGCCGTCGGGGCCGTCCGGTCGTGCCGCGAGGCGCAGGGCCGCGGCATCCGAGCCCGCGTGGGGCTCCGAGAGGGCGAAGGCGGCGATGGCTCGGCCTGTGCGGACGAGGGGGAGCCAGTGGCTTCGCTGCGCGGGCGTGCCGTGGGTGTGGACGGGGTGGGCGCCCAGGCCTTGCAGGGCGAAGGCGGTTTCTGCCTCCGTGCAGGCGTATGCGAGGGCCTCTCGGGTGAGGCAGAGGTCCATGGCGCGGGATCCTCCGTCGGTTGGGCGGTGTTGCGGGTGCGGGTCCGATGTGGCCGGTCGCGCAGTTCCCCGCGCCCCTGGAGGGGACGGGCTGTGTTGCGGGTGCGGGTTTGATGTGGCTGGGTGCGCAGTTCCCCGCGCCCCTGAGGGAGCGTCGCCTGGGCCCGCGCCCTGGACTGGGGCCACGCCTTCGCCTGAGTCCGCGCCCTGGCCTGAGCCCGCGCCTTCGTCCGAGCCCGCTCGCTCGTCTCGTCCCGCTTCTTCCTCTCCCCCACCCCCCTCGAACAACGTCTCCAGCAAGCCCAGTTCGCCCAGTGCCGCCACCAGTGGCCGGTTCACGTGGCCCGGGGTGCCCTGGTCCGCCAGGGGGCGCAGCCGCTCCTCGGCCAGGGTGCGGAGTGCTGCGCAACGGGCGGTTTGTTCGGGATTGAGCGAGAATGCCGTCACCGCGGACCTCTCCTTTATCGCGCACCGTTGACTGTCGTCACCATCACGATACGCTCGTCGAGCGAGCCCACCACAGCGCCCGACCGGCAGGCAAGGGGGCAGAGCCGCCATGGAATCCACCGGCCATCGAGGACTGACAGCATCCGGCCACGTCGACACGTTCGCCCGGGACCATCTTCCGCCCGGCGAGCGGTGGCCCGTGCTGGTGCACGACCGCCCCGAACTGCACTACCCCGCCCGCCTCAACTGCGGTGCCGAGCTGGTGGACCGGACACTGGAACGGTTCGGCGCCGGACGCCCCGCCTTCCACGCCGCGTCCGGCGAGACCTGGACGTACGGCACGCTGCGGCAGCACGTCGACCGGATCGCGCACGTACTGAGCGACGGGCTCGGCGTGCTGCCCGGCCAGCGCGTCCTGCTGCGCGGGCCCACCTCGCCGTGGCTGGCGGCGTGCTGGCTCGCCGTGATGAAGGCGGGCGGCGTCGCCGTGACCGTGCTGGCCCAGCAGCGCTCGCAGGAGCTGGCCACCCTTTGCGAGATCGCTGAGGTGCGGCACGCGCTGTGTGACATCCGTTCGGTGGACGACCTGGTCAAAGCCGGTGCGCCGGGGCTCGGCGTCACCACGTACGGCGGGGGCGGGCCCGACGATCTGCTCGTACGCGCCGCGCGGCAGCCCGAGCGCTACGAGGCCGTGGACACGGCCGCCGACGACGTCGCGCTGATCGCGTTCACCTCCGGCACGACCGGCCGCCCCAAGGGCTGCATGCACTTCCACCGCGACGTGCTCGCCATCGCCGACACCTTCGCGCGGCACATCCTGAAGCCGGTGCCCGACGACGTCTTCGCGGGCAGCCCCCCACTCGGCTTCACCTTCGGGCTCGGCGGTCTCGTCATCTTCCCGCTCCGCTTCGGCGCCTCGTCGGTGCTGCTCGAACAGGCCGCGCCCAAGCAGCTGTTGCCCGCCATCGGCCGGCACGGGATCACGGTGCTCTTCACCGCCCCGACCGCGTACCGCACCATGCTCGACCAGCTCGACGGGCACGACGTCTCCTCGCTGCGCCGTTGCGTCTCGGCCGGTGAGAACCTGCCCGCGGCCACCTGGCGGGCCTGGCACGAGCGCACCGGACAGCGCGTCATCAACGGCATCGGCGCGACCGAGCTGCTGCACATCTTCATATCCGCCGCCGACGACGCGATCAGACCCGGGACGACGGGGCGCGCCGTGCCGGGGTGGCAGGCGCGCGTGGTCGACGAGTCCGGCGTCCCGGTGCCGGACGGCGAGCCCGGGCTGCTCGCCGTGCGCGGCCCGGTGGGCTGCCGCTATCTCGCCGACGACCGCCAGTTGCAGTACGTGCGCCACGGCTGGAACATCACCGGGGACACCTACCTCCGGGACCCCGACGGCTACTTCCACTACGTCGCCCGCGCGGACGACATGATCATTTCGGCGGGGTACAACATCGCCGGTCCGGAGGTGGAGGACGCCCTGCTCCGCCACCCGGACGTCGCCGAGACGGCGGTCGTGGGGCGCCCCGACGAGCTGCGCGGCCAGGTGGTGGTGGCGTACGTGGTGCCGCGCGAGGGGGTGCGGCGGGACGACGAGGAGGCGGCGCGGCTGCGCGAGTTCGTCAGAGCGGAGCTCGTACCGTACAAGTGCCCGCGCGAGTTCGTCTTCCTCGACGCGCTGCCGAGGACGGCCACCGGCAAGCTGCAGCGGTTCCGGCTGCGGGCGGGCGCGCCCGGACGCCCGTAGAGTGATCACGTGTCCGAGCAGCACACTCCACGGTCCCTGATCGTCACCTTCTACGGCGCCTACGGGCGGGCCGCGCCGGGCCCGGTCCCGGTGGCCGAACTGGTGCGCCTCCTCGCCCCGGCCGGCGTGGACGCGCCTTCGGTGCGCTCCTCGGTGTCCCGGCTGAAGCGGCGCGGCCTCCTCGTGCCCGCGCGCACCGAGGCGGGCGCCGCGGGGTACGCGCTCTCGCCCGACGCCCGCCAGCTCCTGGAGGACGGCGACCGCCGCATCTACGGGACGCAGGCCGCGCGACAGGAGGGCGGCTGGGTCCTCGCCGTCTTCTCCGTGCCCGAGGCGGAGCGCAACAAGCGGCACGTGCTCCGCTCCCGCCTCGCGGGCCTCGGCTTCGGCACGGCGGCACCGGGCGTCTGGATCGCCCCTGCCCACCTCTACGAGGAGACCAGGCACACCCTGGACCGGCTCCAACTCGCCCCGTACGTCGACCTGTTCCGCGGCGCGCACCTGGGTTTCGCGGCGACGTCCGAGGCGGTCGCGCGCTGGTGGGACCTCGCGGCGCTCGCCAAGCAGCACGAGGCGTTCCTCGACCGCCACGAGCCGGTGCTGCGTTCCTGGGAGTCCCGTGCGGACGGGCCGCCGCCCCCGGAGGAGGCCTACCGCGACTACCTCCTCGCTCTCGACTCCTGGCGCCAACTCCCCTACGCCGACCCGGGCCTGCCCGCCGAGCTGCTGCCCGCGGACTGGCCGGGCGCCCGCTCCGCCGCGGTGTTCGCGGCGCTTGACGAGCGGCTGAGGGAGGCCGGGGCCCGGTTCGTGTACCCGGCATAGGCTGACCCCCGGTGCGGCTGTGCTGATCATGCGTCCGGGAGGAAGTGGCTGATGGACGGGGATGTGCTGCGCTGGAGCGCGTACCGCGGCATGCCGTGGAGGAACGGCGGCGGTACGACGAGGGAGGTCGCGGACGGCGACGGCTGGCGGGTGAGCGTCGCGGACGTGGACGCGGACGGCGCCTTCTCCCGCTTTCCCGGGGTCGACCGCGTGATCACCCCGGTGGAGGGCGAGGGGATGGTGCTGACGGTGGACGGCGTACCGTGCCCGGTCGGACCGTTGAGCCCCTTCGCCTTTCCCGGTGACGCCGCGACGGACTGCCTGCTGAAGGACGGCGCGGTGCGCAACTTGAACGTGATGACCCACAGGGGGCGGGCGACGGCGCGGGTCCGGATCGTCGCCAAGGCCGCGGCGCGGGGCGCGGAGGCCGTCTGCGCGGCGGGCGAGATCCTCTTCGTCATGGCCCTCACCGAGGGGCTCTCCGTCGGCGGGCCCGGCGGGCGGGAGACGTCGCTCGGCCGTCTCGACTGCGTACGCCGGGACGGCCCGGGGGCGGTGGCCCTGCGGGGCGAGGGCACGGTGGCAGAGGTCAGGATCGGGGCCGGCGCGGCGGACAGGCTCTGAGTCTCGGCTTGGGGGCGTCGGTGCGGCCGGTCTGCGGACGTCGACTGCCCGCGCGGTACTGGAGCGGCCACGTGGCGCCCGGCCCCACGTAGCCCTGCTCGGCGGCGGCGTGCAGCGTCCAGTGCGGGTCGTAGAGGTGCGGGCGGGCCAGCGCGCAGAGGTCGGCGCGGCCCGCGAGGAGCAGGGAGTTGACGTCGTCCCAGGAGGAGACGGCGCCGACCGTGATCACGGGGATGCCGGTCAGGTTGCGGATGCGGTCGGCGTACGGCGTCTGGTAGGAGCGGCCGTACGCGGGGTGTTCGTCCGGGACCACCTGGCCCGTGGAGACGTCGATCGCGTCGGCGCCGTGGGCCGCGAACGCCCGCGCGATCCCGACGGCGTCCTCGGCCGTGGTGCCGCCCTGCGCCCAGTCGGTGGCGGAGATGCGGACCGTCATGGGTTTGCCGTCCGGCCACACCTCCCGTACCGCGTCGAAGACTTCGAGCGGGAAGCGGAGACGGCCCGGCAGGTCCCCGCCGTACGCGTCGGTGCGGCGGTTGGTGAGCGGGGAGAGGAAGCCCGAGAGCAAGTAGCCGTGCGCGCAGTGCAGTTCGAGGAGGTCGAAGCCGGCCTGCTCGGCGCGCCGGGCCGCGGCGACGAACTGGTCGCGGATCCGGGTCAGCCCGGCGCGGGAGAGTTCGCGCGGAATCTGGCTGCCCTGCTTGTACGGGAGCGGTGAGGCGGCCTCCAGCGGCCAGTTCCCTTCGGGCAGCGGGTCGTCGATGCCCTCCCACATCAGCTTCGTCGAGCCTTTGCGGCCCGAGTGGCCGAGCTGGAGGCCGATGGCGGTGCCGGGCGCCTGCGCGTGCACGAAGTCGGTGACGCGGCGCCAGGCCTCGGCCTGTTCGGCGGTGTAGAGCCCGGCGCAGCCCGGTGTGATGCGGCCGCGCTCGCTGACGCACACCATCTCGGTCATGACCAGGCCCGCGCCGCCGAGCGCCCGTGCGCCCAGGTGCACCAGGTGGAAGTCGCCGGGGACGCCGTCCAAGGCGGAGTACATGTCCATCGGGGAGACGACGACACGGTTGCGCAGGGTCAGTTCGCGCAGCCGGAAGGGCGTGAACATCGGTGGCGTACCGTCCGGGCAGCCGAACTCGCGCTCCACGGAGCGGGTGAAGCGGGCGTCGCGCAGCCGGAGGTTGTCGTGGGTGACGCGGCGGCTCCGGGTGAGCAGGTTGAACGCGAATTGCAGCGGCGGCTGGCCGAGGTGGTCGGGCAGCCGCTCGAACCACTCCAGGCTGGCGCGGGCCGCGCGCTGCGTGGAGGCGACGACGGGGCGGCGCTCCGCCTCGTACGCCCGGAGCGCGGCCGGGATGTCCGGCTGCTCCTCCAGGCAGGCGGCGAGCGCGAGGGCGTCCTCGACGGCGAGCTTGGTACCGGAGCCGATGGAGAAGTGCGCGGTGTGGGCGGCGTCGCCGAGCAGGACGGTGTTG
The DNA here is from genome assembly GCF_056433985.1 of Streptomyces sp. NPDC044106. Taxonomy (NCBI): domain Bacteria; kingdom Bacillati; phylum Actinomycetota; class Actinomycetes; order Kitasatosporales; family Streptomycetaceae; genus Streptomyces; species Streptomyces sp. NPDC044106. The sequence continues at coordinate 288,298 of NZ_JBWKFZ010000005.1, read as the reverse complement.
CCGTGCGACCAGCGGGCGTTGGTGACGGTGCGGAAGTTGGTCCAGGACGAGTTGTTGCCGCGCAGGGGGCGGCCGCCGAGCGCGTCCGCGAAGATCTTGGCGCAGCGTTCGGTGGACTCCCGCTCGTCGAGGTCCGCGAAGCCGGCGGCCTCCCAGACCTCCTCGCGCATCTCGACGATGACGGTGGACGCGCCGGTGCCGGTGCCGGGGCCCGCGGCGGAGAAGGGGTAGCCGTGCAGTTGCAGCACGCCGTGCTCGGTCTCGGCGATCTCGAACCGGAAGGCGTCGAAGGCGAAGTCGGCGGCGAGCCAGATGTAGCGGCAGCGGTGGGTGGTGAGGCTCGGCCCGAAGACGTCGGCGTGCGCCTCGCGGGTGCGGCTGTGCACGCCGTCCGCCGCGATGACCAGGTCGTACGCCGATGAGAGCGCGGCGGCGGGCGGCGCCTCGGTGCGGAAGCGCAGCTCGACGCCGAGGTCGCGGCAGCGCTCGTGCAGGATCTCCAGGAGCCTGCGCCGGCCGAGCGCCGCGAAGCCGTGGCCGCCGGAGGTGTGGCGCATCTCGCCGCGCACGATGTCGATGTCGTCCCAGCGCACGAACTCCGCCTGGAGGGCGGCGTAGACGGCGGGGTCGGCGTGCTCGATGCCGCCGAGGGTCTCGTCGGAGAGGACGACGCCGAAGCCGAAGGTGTCGTCGGGGGCGTTGCGCTCCCAGACGGTGATCTCGCGGGCGGGGTCGAGGCGCTTGAGCAGGGCCGCGGCGTAGAGGCCGCCGGGGCCGCCGCCGATGACGGCGATGCGGTGGGCGGCGGCGCGCGCCGTGGGCGGGGTCGTGGCCATGGTCACCGCCCCTGCCACTTCGGCGGGCGCTTCTCCGTGAAGGCCGCGTGGAACTCGGCGTAGTCCTCACCGTTCATGAGGAGGGCCTGGGTCGACGCGTCCAGCTCGACGGAGGCGGCGAGCGGCATGTCGAGTTCGGCGGTGAGCAGCGCCTTGGTCTGGGCGTACGCGAGGGCGGGGCCGTCGGCGAGGCGGCGGGCCAGGGCCCGCGCGGCCTCGGCGGCCCTGCCTTCCTCCGTCAACTCGCTGATCAGGCCGATGCGTTCGGCCTCGGGCGCGCGCACCGGTTCGCCGAGCATGAGCAGCCGCGTCGCGTGGCCGAGTCCGACGACGCGCGGCAGCAGGTAGGCCGCTCCCATGTCGCCGCCGGAGAGGCCCACCCGGGTGAAGAGGAAGGAGAACCGGGCGGAGGGGTCGGCGACGCGGAAGTCCGCGGCGAGGGCGAGCACCGCGCCCGCGCCCGCCGCCACCCCGTGCACGGCGGCGACCACCGGGAAGGGGCACTCCCTGATGGCGCGTACCACCTGGCCGGTCATGCGGTTGAAGTCGAGGAGCTGGGCGGTGTCCATGGCGAGCGTGGCGCCGATGATCTCGTCGACGTCGCCACCCGAGCAGAAGCCGCGCCCCTCGCCGCCGAGGACGAGGGCGCGTACGGATTTGTCGCGGGAGAGCTCGGCGAGCAGGTCGCGCAGGTCGGCGTAGGCGCCGAAGGTGAGCGCGTTGAGCTTGTCGGGGCGGGCGAGGGTGACCGTGGCGACCCCGGCGTCGACGGTGAGGCGCAGATGCCGCCAGTCGGGGGTGCGGGTCGCGGAGCCGGTGAAGGGACTCATCAGGTGCGGCCTCCTCGGCCTGGGGCTGGAGTGCGCTGCGGTGGCTACCTCATGAAGTTATCACCGTTCCGTGACCGCCGTCACGAGTGCGCGATACGCGCGCCGCCCCGCTGCCCCGTGACCCCTGCCCGCTCCCCTGCCCGCTCCCCTGCCCGCTCCCCCGCCCGCTCCCCCGCCCCGCGAGGAACGGACGTCCCGATTCGCGCGTCTTGTCCCGTGAGACACCACAGGGCCGGACGTCCCGGAAATGCCCGACCGTCGCCCCTGTCGGGACAGCACTTAAGATTCGTACGGTTGAAAGCAGGACCGCCCGCCTGCTTGCCCTGAACGGACCCGCCTTGCACGAGCCTTCCTCCCCCGCCTCCTGGCGCATCACGCTGCCGCACACCACGGCAGCCGTGCCCGTCGCGCGCGCACTGGTCCGTACGGCGCTGACCGACATCGAGTCGTCCGCCGACACCGACACCGCCGAGTTGCTCACCGCGGAGCTGGTGGCCAACGCTGTCGAGCACACCGGGGGCCAGGAGCCCATAGAGCTGGTGATCGAGCTCCTGCCGACCGGCTGTCAGGTCGAGGTGCACGACTCCAACCCGCTGCCGCCCGGCGATCTCACCGACCCCGACGCGCGCGAGCCGGACCCCTGGCAGGAGCACGGCCGCGGCCTGCTCCTGATCCGCACCCTCAGCTCGTCCTGCGGTCACCGCCCCACCGCGTCCGGCAAGGCCGTCTGGTTCACGCTTCCCGCCGGGCGGGGCCGGCCAGCGTCGCGACCAGGACCGCCTTGATGGTGTGCAGGCGGTTCTCGGCCTCGTCGAAGACCACGGAGTGCGCCGACTCGAAGACCTCGTCGGTGACCTCCAGGGATTCCAGGCCGTACGTCGCGTGGATCTCCCGGGAGACCTGGGTGTCCAGGTCGTGGAAGGCCGGCAGGCAGTGCAGGAACTTCACGTCGGCGTTGCCGGTGGCGCGCAGCACGTCCATCGTCACCGCGTAGGGCGCGAGGGCGGCTATGCGTTCGGCCCACACCTCCTTGGGCTCCCCCATCGAGACCCACACGTCGGTGCCGACGAAGTCGGCGCCCCGTACGCCTTCGGCAACGTCCTCGGTGAGCGTCAGGCGGGCGCCGCTGGCCGCCGCCAGCTCGCGGGCCCGCGCGATGACGTGATCGGCCGGCCAGTAGGTCCTGGGCGCGACGATCCGGACGTCCATGCCGAGCAGGGCGCCGGTGACCAGGTAGGAGTTGCCCATGTTGAAGCGGGCGTCACCGAGGTAGGCGAAGGCGGTCTCATGGAGCGGCTTGGCGGTGTGCTCGGTCATCGTGAGTACGTCGGCGAGCATCTGGGTGGGGTGCCAGGCATTGGTCAGGCCGTTGTAGACCGGCACGCCCGCGTGGGCGGCGAGCGTCTCGACGGTGTCCTGCGCGTCCCCGCGGAACTCGATGGCGTCGAACATCCGGCCGAGCACCCGGGCGGTGTCCTTGGAGGACTCCTTCTTGCCGATGTGCGAGCCGGACGGGTCGATGTAGGTGGTCGACGCGCCCTGGTCGGCGGCGGCCACCTCGAAGGCGCAGCGGGTCCGCGTGGAGCTCTTCTCGAAGATCAGCGCGATGTTCCTGCCGCTCAGCCTGCGCGTCTCGGCCCCGGCCCTCTTGGCCGCCTTCAGCTCCGCCGCCAGGGCGACGAGGCCGCGGAACTCGTCGGCGGTGAAGTCCAGCTCCTTGAGGAAGTGGCGGCCGGTGAGGTCTGTGGCCATGAGGCGCTCCAGGGATACGGGAAGAGGGGTGCGGGGACAGGGGTGCGGACACGGTGGGCTTGAAACTATATACGACAGTCCGCATCTATATACAGACGCGTGCTGCCCGGTGAATGCGGTAGGGCGAACCCCCTACGCCCCGGGCACCGCCTCCCGCTCCACCGGGCAGCTCATGCACCGCGGCCCGCCCCTGCCGCGCCCCAGCTCGCTCCCCCGGATCTCGATCACCTCGATACCCTGCTTGCGCAGGAAGGTGTTGGTCGTGGAGTTCCGCTCGTACGCGACGACGACACCGGGCTCCACGGCGAGGACGTTGCAGCCGTCGTCCCACTGCTCGCGCTCGGCCGCGTGCACGTCCTGCGTGGCCGTGAGCACCCGGATCGAGTCCAGGCCGAGCGCGGCGGCGACGGCCCGGTGCATGTTCTCCGGCGGGTGGTCGGTGACCTTCAGCTCCCGGTCCCCGACGCCCGGTTCGATGGTGTACGAGCGGAGCATGCCGAGGCCCGCGTACTGGGTGAAGGTGTCGCCGTCGACCATCGTCATGACCGTGTCCAGATGCATGAAGGCGCGCCGCTTCGGCATGTCGAGGGCGACGATCGTCTGCGCCGAGCCCGCCGCGAACAGCTTGTGCGCGAGCATCTCGACGGCCTGCGGGGTGGTGCGCTCGCTCATGCCGATGAGTACCGCGCCCTTGCCGATCACCAGGACGTCGCCACCCTCGATGGTCGAGGGGTAGTCCGCCTGGCCCTGCGACCAGACGTTGAAGTCCTCGTCCCGGAACAGCGGATGGTGCCGGTAGATCGCCTCGAAGTGCACGGTCTCGCGCTGCCGGGCCGGCCAGCGCATGGCGTTGATGGAGACGCCGTCGTAGATCCAGGCGGAGGTGTCGCGGGTGAAGAGGTGATTGGGCAGCGGGCCGATCACGAAGTCGTCCAGGTCCATGCAGTGGAAGCGCACCGAGGTCGGCTCGGGGTGGGCCGCGAGGAACTCCCGCTTGGTCATGCCGCCCACCAGCGCCTCGGCGAGCTCCACCGAAGGCATCGTCTCGAAGGCGGCCCGCAGGTGGTCGGTGGCGAGCGGGCCGTACTCCTTCTCGTCGAAGACGCGGTCGAGGACGAGGAGGCGGGCCGCGGGCACGTCGAGGGTCTCGGTCAGCAGGTCGCCGAAGAGGTGGACGGCCACGCCGCGGTCGCGCAGCACGTCGGCGAAGCCGTCGTGCTCCTGGCGGGCCCGGCGCACCCACAGGACGTCGTCGAAGAGGAGGGCGTTCTTGTTGCTCGGAGTCAGCCGCTTGAGCTCCAGATCGGGGCGGTGCAGTATGACGCGGCGCAGCCGCCCGGCCTCGGAGTCGACATGGAATCCCATGGGACCCATCTTTCCCCGGCCGGGCGGCCGACGCCCGTCATTGCGGCCAAAGCCGCCGGACAGGCTCTCAGAGCCGCGGGTCCACCGGCTCCGACTCCAGGGCGAGGACCGCGAACACCGCCTCGTGCACGCGCCACAGCGGCTCGCCCGCCGCGAGCCGGTCGAGCGCCTCAAGGCCGAGCGCGTACTCGCGGACGGCGAGCGAGCGCTTGTGGCCGAGGAAGCGGCCGCGGAGCTTCTCCAGGTTCTCCGGGCGGGTGTACTCGGGGCCGTAGATGATCCGCAGGTACTCGCGGCCCCGGCACTTGATGCCGGGCTGGACGATCCTGCCCTTGGCGTCCCTGACCAGCGCCTCGACCGGCTTGACGACCATGCCCTCGCCGCCGCGGCTGGTCATCTCCAGCCACCAGTCGACGCCCGCCCGCACGGACGCCTCGTCGCCGGTGTCGACGTAGAGGCGGCGGGTGGTCTGCAGCAGGCCGCTGCCGTCGTGCTCCACCATGCGGTCGATCAGGGCCAGTTGCCGGTCGTGCGGGAGCGCGGCGAGGCTGCGGCCCTGGACCGCCAGGAGCTGGAACGGCGCGAGTCGCACGCCCTCAAGACCCTCGGTCGGCCAGCAGTAGCGGCGGTAGGCCTCGGTGAACGCGGCGGCGTCCGCGGCCCGGCCGCGCTGCCTGGGCAGCAGGTCACCGGTGTCGACACCGCGCGCCGCCGCGGCCTCGACGGCGGCGAGGGCGGCGGGGAACACGGCCCCCGAAGCGGCGCCCACGGCCGCGTACTGCGTACGGAGCAGCCCGGACGCCTTCAGCGACCACGGCATCAGCTCCGCGTCGAGCAGCAGCCAGTCCGTCTCCAGCTCGTCCCACAGGCCCGCGTCGGTCACGGCCGCGCGCACCCGGCCGAGCACCTCCTCGGTGGTCGCAGGGTCCTGGAAGAAGGGGCGTCCCGTGCGGGTGCAGAGGGAGCCGGTCGGGCCGCCCTCCACACCGAAGCGCTCCCGGGCCACGTCCGCGTCGCGGCAGACCAGGGCGACCGCGCGCGAGCCCATGTGCTTCTCCTCGCACACGACGCGGGCGACGCCGTCCTGGGCGTACGACGCGAAGGCCTCGGCCGGGTGCTCCAGGTAGCCGTCCCGGTGCGAGGTGGCCGTGGGCGCCATCGTCGGCGGCAGGTACGGCAGGAGCCGCGGGTCGACGGCGAAGCGGCTCATGACCTCCAGGGCCGCGGCCGCGTTCTCCTCGCGCACGGCGACGCGGCCCGCGTGCCCGGTCTCCACCGCGCGGCGGCCGTGCACGTCGTTCAGGTCGAGCGGGCGCCCGTCGTGGCCGCCCGGCGCCTCGGTGCGCAGCGGCTTGACCGGCTCGTACCAGACCCGCTCCGCCGGTACGTCGACGAGTTCCCGCTCCGGCCAGCGCAGCGCGGTCAGGCTGCCGCCGAAGACGGCGCCGGTGTCCAGGCAGATGGTGTTGTTCAGCCAGGTCGCGGCGGGCACCGGGGTGTGGCCGTAGACGACCGCGGCCCGGCCCCGGTACTCCTCCGCCCACGGGTAGCGCACGGGCAGGCCGAACTCGTCGGTCTCGCCGGTCGTGTCGCCGTACAGCGCGTGCGAGCGCACCCGCCCCGACGTACGCCCGTGGTACTTCTCGGGCAGACCGGCGTGGCAGACGACGAGGCTGCCGCCGTCCAGGACGTAGTGCGAGACGAGACCGTCGACGAACTCCCGCACCCGTACCCGGAACTCCTCGCTCTCCCCGGCCAGCTGCTCGACGGTCTCGGCGAGGCCGTGCGTGTGCTGGACGCCACGGCCCTTCAGGTACCGGCCGAGCTTGTTCTCGTGGTTGCCGGGGACGCAGAGCGCGGTGCCGTCGGCGACCATCGACATGACGCGGCGCAGCACGCCCGGGGTGTCCGGGCCACGGTCGACGAGGTCACCGACGAAGACGGCCGTACGACCCTCCGGGTGCGCGCCGTCGACGTAGCCGAGCTTGCCGAGCAGGGTCTCCAGCTCGGCGGAGCAGCCGTGGATGTCGCCGATGATGTCGAAGGGACCGGTGAGGTGGGAGAGGTCGTTGTAGCGCTTCTCGGTGACCACGGTGGCGGCCTCGACCTCGGCCACGCCCCGCAGGACGTGCACCTTGCGGAAGCCCTCGCGCTCCAGGTGGCGCAGGGAGCGGCGCAGTTCGCGCTGGTGGCGCTGGATGACGCGGCGCGGCAGGCCTGCCCGGTCCTCGCGCTTCGCGTTGCGCGCGGCGCAGACCTCCTCGGGCACGTCGAGCACGATGGCGATGGGCAGCACGTCGTGCTGTCTGGCCAGCTCGATCAGCTGCTTGCGGCTGTCGCTCTGCACGCTGGTCGCGTCGACGACGGTGCGCCGCCCGGCGGCCAGCCGCTTGCCCGCGATGTAGTGCAGGACGTCGAACGCGTCGCGGCTCGCGCCCTGGTCGTTCTCGTCGTCGGCGACGAGCCCGCGGCAGAAGTCGCTGGATATGACCTCGGTGGGCTTGAAGTGGCGGCGCGCGAAGGTGGACTTGCCCGACCCGGTGGCGCCGACGAGGACGACGAGGGAGAGGTCGGTGACGGGGAGGACGCGGGGCTCGCGCGGGGTTTCGGTACTGACACCGGTGCCGGTGCTGCTGTCGTTCGTCATGCGGCCCGCACCTCCTTCGTGGCGTTCGCGGTCTTGTCGCTGTGCGTGGTCTTGTGGTCGTGCGTGGTCTTCTCGTCGTGCGGGGTCTTGTCGGCCCGGGTGAACACGGCCAGCTGCGTGGGCGCTCCCACGTCCGGGTCCTCGTCGCCCACCGGGGCGAACTCCACGCCGTACCCGTGTCGTTCGGCCACCTTGCGGGACCACGCCCGGAACTCCTCGCGCGTCCACTCGAAGCGGTGGTCGCCGTGGCGCACATGGCCCGCGGGGAGCGACTCCCAGCGGACGTTGTACTCCACGTTCGGCGTCGTCACGAGGACGGTGCGGGGCCGCGCGGAGCCGAACACCGCGTACTCCAAGGCGGGCAGGCGTTCCACGTCGAGGTGCTCGATGACCTCGCTGAGCACGGCCGCGTCGTACCCCTTGAGCCGCTTGTCGGTGTACGCGAGCGACCCCTGGAAGAGCTTGACGCGCTCGGCGCGGCGCTCGCCCATGCGGTCGAGCTTCAGCCGCCGCGAGGCGACGGTCAGCGCGCGCACGGACACGTCGACCCCGACGATCTCGGTGAACCGCACGTCCTTGAGCAGCTCGTGCACCAGCTGGCCCTGCCCGCAGCCCAGGTCGAGCACGCGGCAGGCCCCGGCGGCGGTCAGCGCGGCGAGGATCGCCTCCCGGCGCCGCACCGCGAGCGGCACCGGCTTCTCCTCGGTGTCGGCCCCCTCGTCGACGGCGTTGTCGATCTCCTCTACGTCCGTGTCGTCCGCGTCGGCGAGCCGCACCAGTTCGAGCCGCTGATCGGCCTCCCGGGTCAGCGACCGGCGCCGCGAGAGGTAGCGGCTGGTGATGACCTGCTGCTCCGGGTGGTCCGCGAGCCAGCCCTCACCGGCCCGCAGCAGCTTGTCGACCTCGTCGGGCGAGACCCAGTAGTGCTTGGCGTCGTCGAGGACGGGCAGCAGGACGTACAGGTGGCGCAGGGCCTCGCCCAGGGTCAACTTCCCGTCGGGCGCCTCCAGTACGAGGTGTACGTACCGCGAGTCGCCCCACTCGGGGAACCGCACGTCCAGCGGGACCGGCGTCGCCGTCACTGTCCAGCCGAGCGGCTCGAAGAGCGCCCGCACCAGCTCCGCGCCGCCGCGCGCGGGCAGGGCGGGCACCTCGACGCGGAGCGGCAGCGGCCGCGCGGCCCGCTCGGGGAGCGCCTTGCACACGCCGCGCATCGCGGTGGAGAAGACCGCGCTCAGCGCCACGGCGAGCAGGGAGGAGGCCGCGTACGGCCGGTCGTTCACGTACTGCGCGAGTGCCGCGTCGGGCGCCCCGCCCCTGCCCTTGCCCTTCCCCTTTCCGCGCCGCACGAGCGCGATGGGGTCGACCTCCAGGAGCAGCGCGGCCGTGCAGCGCTCGGTCGTCGCCTCTGGGTAGAGGACATGCGCGCTGCCGTGCGCGGTGCTGTACACCTGCGCGTTGTCCGGGTGCTTGTGCAGCAGGAAGCCCAGGTCAGTGGCCGGGTTCTGCGCATCGCCTGTAGTCGAGATCGTCAAGAACACACGGCCGAGTATCGCGCCCGGCCGGGGGGAAAGCCACGGAGTTTGTCCCTGTCGGGCCCCACGAACATCGGGGTCGAGTCCTTCGCGCACTCGCACCCTCTAGACTCGAACATGTGAACGATCCGCGGCCGCCGACCCGTCTCGACCTGCTGCGCTTCCTGGAACGCGTACAGCTCGGCGACCTGGCGCGCACGCGCAAGTGGATCGCCGACGAGGAGCGGCGCGAGGCCGAGCGGCGCCGCGGTGAGCAGGCCCGGCCGCCCGTCCCCGACTGGCTGATCGAGCAGGGACTCGGCGGGCGGACGCCTGTGTACGTGCATCTCGGGGGCTGTCACATGGCGGGCAGCCGCGTGCGCGGTGTCGCCCGTGAGGCGGCGCTCCGCGCGCTCGCCGAGAACGTCGATCCCTGTCCGCACTGCCGCCCCGACACCGAGCTCGGCGTGCTCGACTGAGCGGTGCCGGGCTGTCCGGACTGTTCGGGCTGTCCGTGCGCTCGCGCCCGGCCGCCCGCTACTCGCGCGTCAGGAGTCCCGCGCGCAGCTGGGCCAGGGTGCGGGAGAGGAGCCGGGACACGTGCATCTGCGAGATGCCGAGCAGGCGGCCGATGTCGGCCTGGGTCATCTCCTGGCCGAAGCGCAGCTCGATGATGCGGCGCTCGCGTTCGTCCAGTTCCGCCAGGAGCGGGGCCAGCGCGTGGAGGTGTTCGACGACCTCCATCGCGGGGTCGAGGTCGCCCATGACCTCGGAGAGCGAGCGGCCGCTCCCGTGCGCGACGCCGTCGTCGCTCAGGTCGTGCGGGGCGTCCAGGGATCCGGCGGCGTAGCCGTTGGCGGCCACGATGCCCTCCAGCGTCTGCTCCTCGCTCACCCCGAGGTCGGTCGCGAGTTCCTTGACCGTCGGTTCACGGCCGAGCGTGGAGGACAGCTTCTCCTGCGACTTGGCCAGTTCGGTGCGGAGCTCCTGCAGCCTGCGCGGGACGTGCACGGCCCAGCTGGTGTCCCGGAAGTACCGCTTGATCTCACCGAGGACGCAGGGCACGGCGAACGAGACGAACTCGAACCCGCGGTCCGTGTCGAACCGGTCGATCGCCTTGATCAGACCGACCGTTCCCACCTGGACGATGTCCTCCAGCTGGCCGTTGCCGCGGTTGCGGAAGCGGCCCGCCACGTAGTGCACCAGGGAGAGGTTCATCTCGATGAGGGTGTCGCGCGCGTACGTGTACTCGGGCGAACCCTCCTCCAGCGTCCGCAGCCGCTCGAAGAAGAGCTTCGACAGCTCCCGGGCGTCCTTCGGCGCGACCCGGTCCGTGTCCGTGATCCGCGGCAGCCCGGCCGCCGCGCCGCGCCGCGGTCCGAAGAACCCGCCTTGCGGGGGCACCAGGGACTCTCCTCGCGGAAGGCCGGCGGATCCGCTCGGCGCGCCCTCGTCCGGCTCAGTGGCCTCGTCCAGGCCTACTGCCCGAAGAAACATCGTCCTACCCTTCCTGCCTACGCTCGATCTGCACTGTTCGGCTTGCGGCGGCCCTCGCCCGCGACGACCGTGAACGGGATGCCCTCCCGGTCCGCGAGAACGGCCTCCCGCCGGGAGCGTGGCCCCCGCGGTGGTGAGATCACGCGCCCGCCCCACTCCACGGCCAACGCGGCGGCCGCCTCGACGTCGGCCACCCGGAAGCTCGTGTGCCAGCGGTACCGGCCCTCGGAGCCCGGCGCCGTCCCGGTCCTGAGCGCGGCGACCGTGCGCTGTCCGCCGCGTACCGCGATCCGGTCGTCGACGTACTCCACGTCGCAGCAGGCGCCCTCCTCACCGGCCCAGCCGAGTACGCCGCCGTAGAAGAGGGCCGCCGCGAAGATGTCCCGCGTGTGCAGGTCGAGCGCGGCGACCGGGCCTCGGCCCACGGTCCAGCGCGGGTCGGGGGTCTTCTGGCGCAGGCCGAACACCGCGTCCTGCGGTCCCGCCACCACGGCGACCCGGCCCGTGCCGGTGTTCAGCGGCCCGACCGCCACGGTGGCGCCCCGTTCCCGCAGGCGGGCCATGGCGATGTCCATGTCGGGGACGCGGAAGTACGGCATCCAGTTCGCGTAGCCGCCGGGCTCGCAGGCGGACTCGCTGATGGTGCCGACCGGCGCCCCGCCCTTCAGTACGAGGGAGCGCGCGCGGCCCGCCGAGCCGAGCAGCGGCACGTGGCACCAGCCGAGGACGCGGCCGTAGAACTCCTCGGCGGCGCGGAGATCACGCGTGACCAGGCTCAGCCAGCACGGCGCGCCGTACGTCTCCCCCGAAGCGCCGGACGGCGGGCTGTCCCGCGGAACGGCGGCGGGCCCGCGCTCGCCCGGCGGGACGAGGCGCAGCGCCCTGGTCTTCCAGAACGCCCTGACCCCGGTTCGGGCCCGGGGCGCCGCACGGCTCCGTGTCCCCGCGCGCGGGGCCAGAGCCCCCGGGCGGGCCGTCCGCTCCCATTCGTCGCTCACGCTCATGTCCCGTGGCACAGCACAGACCTCTCCTCGAACGATTCCTGGCGTCCGAGGTGGTGGTTCCGCAACTGATACCCGATATACCGGGACTTTTCTCACCTAACCCGGGGGCGAAGGTCCCCGGGGCGCACACGAGGAAGGTCGCTCCTATTCAGGCGCGTCCGGTGCCGCCGCGACCTGGCGCAGGGTGCGGCCGCTGCGCGCGGAGCGGGCCCGGCGCGGGTCGGGGGTGCCCGCGCCCTTCCCGCCCCCGGAGCCGGTCCGCACGAGCAGCCAGGTCGGCTTGGCCGATCCGCCGCTCTTCTCCTCGCGGCCGTGGAACCGGGTGAGCGCGTACCGCCCGCGGAGCTTCTCGCCGTGCAGCTCGAACGTGGCGTGGCCGTTCTCCAGCGCCCGGCCGAACGGCACGGGCCGCTTCTTCTTGTCGTGGCTGGTCGGCCGGTAGGTGCCGCGGTCCCAGACGATGACCGTGCCGCCGCCGTACTCGCCCTCGGGGATCACGCCCTCGAAGTGCCGGTACTCCATGGGGTGGTCCTCGGTGGGGATGGCGAGCCGCTTGTCGTGCGGGTCGGTGGAGGGTCCCTTGGGGACCGACCAGGACTTGAGCACGCCGTCGACCTCCAGGCGGAAGTCGAAGTGCATCGTGCTCGCGTCGTGGATCTGCACCACGAAGACGGGCTCGTCGCCCTGCCGGTCCTGCGCGGCCTCGTCCTGCCGTGTCCCGCCCGCCTCGTCCTGCACCCGCTCCGCGCGCTCGCCGCTCGGTTCGCTCGTGCGCTCGCCGCTCGGTTCGCGCGTCCTGTCGAAGCGCCGCTTCCCGCGGTAGGTCCGCAGCTGGTCCTTCTCGCTCACGACGGGCTCCTCTCCGTCGGGTCGCCGATCCGTGGCCGATCCGTTGGCGCCGGGTACCCCGTGATCGCCGCCGACACGCGCCGTTCGCCCTGAAAGTGACGGTACGGGAGAGCGTGCCGGTCGGCATGGTGTCGCCGACCGGTCGGTAAACGACCTCGTTGATCCGGCGACAATCGTTTGTTGATCGGTCTCGGTCACCCTGTGCCCGTCGCTATTCGGGGGAAGACAGGGAACTTCAGTGTCCGATACACGCATATCGGTGGTCGTGCACGCCACCGACCCCCTCAGCCGGGCCGGAGTGATCAGTCATCTCCGGCACGAACCGACCGTCGAGCTCCTGGACCGCCCCGTGGACGGCGCGCAGCCGCCGGAGCCCGGCCGGGCCGCGGCGCCGTCCGCCCCCGGGCGGGTCGCCGTCATGCTGGTGGACCGGCTCGACGACCCGGCCGGCGCCGAGCTGCGCCGCCTGGCGAGATCCACCGAGCAGCGCGTCGTGCTGATCGCCAGCGAACTGCGCGAGCCCGAGCTCCTCTCGGTCGTCGAGTACGGCGTACGGGCGATCCTGTGGCGGCACCAGGCGACCCCGCAGAAGCTGCTGCGTGCCGTGCACAGCGCGGCGCGCGGCGAGGGGGAACTGCCGCCCGACCTCATCAACCGGCTCATGGCCCAGCTGGGCCGCCTTCGGCTCTCCGCGCTCGACGGCCCGCCGTCCGCCGCCAGCGCCCTGCCCACCCTCGGCATGGCGCCCCGCGAGGTGGACGTCGTGCGGCTGATCGCGGAGGGCCTGGACACCAAGCAGATCTCGGAGAAGCTCGCGTACTCCGAACGCACCGTCAAGAACGTCCTGCACGCGCTCATGACGCGCCTGCAGCTGCAGAACCGCGCGCATGCCGTCGCGTACGCGCTGCGGGAGGGATACATCTGATGCGACCGAACCACCCCTTCCCGCTCGTCCGGGGGGCCCGGCCGTGATCCACGAAGTCGACGAGGCGCTGCGCGCGCTGCTGCGCGGGGCGCTCCCGGAAGGCGCAGGCGAGGTCGTGTTCGAGGCGCCGACCCGCGACTGGGCGGCGCGGCGCAACGCCCCCACGCTCAACTCCTACCTGTACGACATCCGCGAGGACGTGGCCCGGCGCGAACGCGGCGCCTACGCGGAACGCGGCCCTGACGGCACGGTGCTGCGCAGGCGGCAGCCGCCGCGCTGGTTCCGGCTCTCCTACCTGCTCACCGCCTGGACCAACCGCCCCGAGGACGAGCACCGGCTCCTCTCGGCGGCCCTCGGCACCCTGCTCGCCCACGAGCTGCTGCCGCCGGACGACCTGCCCGCCGCGCTCGGTGTCACCCTGCCGCTGAGCGTCGCGGTGCCGCCGCCCGAGTCCCGCTCCATCGCCGACATCTGGTCGGCGCTCGGCGGTGAGCTCAAGCCGTCCCTGGACGTGGTGATCACCGTGCCGTTCCCGGTCTCGCCGACGTACGACGTGGCGCCGCCGGTCACCGAGGGCGCGGTCGTCGCCGTGCGCGACAAGGCCGGCGAGTTGGGCGAGCCCCGGCCCCGGATGCTGCGCAAGCCGCGGGACGCCGGGACGGAGGAGCGGTGAGCGCCGCCGCCGAAGCGCTGCTGACGCGCCTCGCGTCGCTGCGCGGACGCGTCGCCGAGCTGGTCGAACGGCGCGGCGCGGACGACCCGACGGCCGCGGACCCGCTGCGCGGCCTGTACGTGACGCCCGAGACGGCGCACCGGCTGGCCACGGCGCCGCCACCGGCGACGGTGCCGCCGCCGTCCGCCGAAGAGACGGCGGAAGGCGGTGCTCCCGACCCGCTGGACGAGCTGGCGCGGCGGTTCGGGCTCGGTCCGCTCGACCGGGACATCCTCCTCGCCGCCCTCGCCCCCGACGTCGACCGCCGCTTCGAGCCGCTGTACGGCTACCTCAACGACGACGTGGGGCGCCGCAGGGCCACCGTGGCGCTCGCCCTCGACCTCGCGGGCACCGGACCGCACGACCCGCTCGCCCGCGCCCGCTTCCATCCGCTGGCGCCGCTGCGGTCCAGCGGCCTGGTCGTCGTCGAGGACGAGGACAGGCCGCTGCCGGGGCGGGCCCTGCGCGTACCGGAGCGGGTCGTCGCCCAGCTGCTCGGCGACGACGGCCTCGACCCCGAACTCGTCGGGCACGAGGTCGAGCTGCTGACCGGCGAGACCCCTGCCGAGGCCGTGCACCCGCTCGCCGCCCGTGTCGCCGCCCTCGCCGCCGAGGGGCCGCTCCTCGTCCACCTGCGGGAACGCAGGGAAGGCACCGCCGCGGGCCCGGTGGCCGACGCGCTGCGGGCGGCCGGACTGCCCGTCCTGCGACACCGGCCGCCGGGACGCACCGGGGACGGCGCGGCCGCGTCGGCCACTGCCACCGCCACCGCCACGGCGCTCGTGCGTGAGGCCCGCTTGCGGCGGGCCGCGCTCGTCGTGGGGCCGCTGCAGCCCGAACCGGGTCCCCTGGTACGGGACCTGGCGACCGGCGACGTACCCGTGGTGTTCTTCGGCAGCGAACCCTACGACCCCGGCTGGGCGCCGGACGCCGGGCTCCTCGCGCTCGACGCGCCGCAGGACGGCGTCGACGTGTCCGGGGCCTGGCAGAGCGAACTGGCCCGGCACGTCCCCGCGTACGAGCCGGACTTCGACCTCGGCGAGGCCGTCGCCCCCTACCGGCTCAGCGGCGCGCAGATCCGCCGGGCCGCGCGCGGCGCCGCCCGTCTCGCCGCCTTCGACGGCACCCCGCCGACCGCAGCGCACCTGCAGCACAACGCCCGCCTTCAGTCCGCGCCCCTGCTCGACAAGCACGCCCGGCGGATCAGGCCCGAGGTCGGCTTCAAGGATCTCGTCCTGCCGGACGAACCGCTCGGCCTGCTCCACGAGCTGGCGCTGCGCGCCCGGCACCGCGACAAGGTGCTCGGCGAGTGGCGGCTGCGTACCGGCGGCGGGCGCGGGCGCGGCGTGATCGCGCTGTTCGCCGGGGACTCCGGCACCGGCAAGACGTTGTCGGCCGAGGTGGTGGCCGGTGAACTCGGCCTTGACCTCTACGTCGTGGACCTGTCGGCGGTCGTCGACAAGTACGTCGGGGAGACGGAGAAGAACCTGGAGCGGATCTTCGTCGAGGCGGACCGCACGGACGCGGTGCTGCTCTTCGACGAGGCCGACGCCGTCTTCGGCAAGCGCTCGGAGGTCAAGAGCTCGCACGACAGGTACGCGAACCTGGAGAGCGCGTACCTGTTGCAGCGCCTGGAGGCGTTCGACGGCATCGCGGTGCTTACCACCAACCTGCGGGCCAACATCGACGACGCGTTCACGCGCCGCCTCGACCTGGTGGTGGACTTCCCGTTCCCCGACGTCGAGCAGCGCGTCGCCCTGTGGCGGACCGCGCTGGCCGGCACGCCCTGCGAGCCCGGCATGGACGACGAACTGACGCGGTGCGCCAAGGAGTTCGAGCTGTCCGGCGGCGCCATCCGGTCGGCCGCGGTGACCGCCGCCTATCTGGCGGCGGGGCACGGCGGGCCGGTGCGGGGCGAGGACGTAAGGGCCGGGGCGCTGCGGGAGTACCGCAAGATGGGGCGGCTCGTGCCGGGCGGGTCGCTGCCCTGGCAGTGACCCGCGGCTGACGTACGGCCGACGTACGGCTGACGCACGCAGTGAAGCGGTGGCGCGCCCGGGGCGCGCCACCGCTTCTGCCGTTCACCGCTTCTGCGGCCTGCGACCTACGGCCAGTCGGAGATCGTCCAGCCCATGCTCTTGCTGTTGTCGTCGCACTTCCAGGTGACGGCGCTCGTGTCGTTCTGCATGTCGACGAGGCACTCGCCGGAGCCGACGGCGACGATCCGGGTCAGCCCGTCGGGGCGCTGCTCCAGCTTCCACTTCTGGTTGCCCGGCAGCCGGCCGGTCCTGATGTTCTCCGGCGGGGCGTGGAAGATCTGGGCGATGTTGGTGTTGACCTTCTGGTCGAGCACGGTGCCGGGGGCGCTGGCGGGCTCCAGGGCGTAAGTGTCGGACTCGGGGTAGTGGTGCAGGATCCAGTCCTGGTTCTTGCCGAACTCGTCCGTGAGGGCGGGGTTCTGCCCGACGTAGGTGCCGTCGGCCGTCTCGCCCTTCTTGACCTCCAGGTACCAGCCACCGCCCTCGCTGCTGCGGATCGTGTGCGTCTTGGGGCCCTTGGGCTTGTCTTCCTTCTTCTCGCCGCCGCCGCCACCGCCGCCGCCGTCGTCCTTCGGCGCGTCGTCCTTGCCACCGGCCGGCGGAGCGGGCTCCTCCTTCTTCTCCTCCTTGCTGGCGCTCGGCGACGGGCTCGGGGCGGGCTTCATGCCGTCACCCTGCGGGAGCTGCTGCTGGCTGCCCTGCTTCTCCCTGGCCTGGGTCGACATGCTCGGCTTGTGCTGGAACCACATCACGGCGAAGGCGATGCCAAGCGCCACCAGGACCGAGAGCACCGCCATCGCCCAGCGGGGGATGAACGAGGGCTGGACGTAGGTGCCGCGCAGCTCCACCGGCTCGGGCGTCCCGGCCCGCAGCACGGAGACCGTGAACGGGTGCTTGGTGGTGCCGCCGACCCAGCTCACCGTGCCGGGCTTGAGGCGGAGCTCCGCGAACTGGGCCCGGCCGGGGGCGACCTGGACGGAGCCGGGCTCCGCCTCGACCTCGAGCTCCTCGCCGTTCTCCCGCCCCGAGAAGGAGGCCGTCAGCTGCTGGTTGCCGAGGTTGTCGACGGCCACCGACGCCTTGGCGCGCAGCCGTCCGCGCACGATCAACGGCAGCAGCTCGGAACGGAGTTCGGCGAACGGGCCCACCGTGATCTGGCCCTCGGCCACGTCCGCGGCCTGCGGCGTCTCGCGGGGCTGCACCCGGACGCCGAACGGCGTCGGGCCCGCCTGGGCGTCCGGGGTCCGCGGCGGCGCGAAGTGCACCTCGGCGGTCGCCTCGGCGCCCGGGTACACCCGCAGTACGTCGGGCTGTACGCGGGCCCAGCCCGCCGTGGCGCCGACCACCTGGAGGCGGTACTCCTCGACGGTGTCGCCGGTGTTGCGCACGCGCAGCCGCACACTCGCGGTGGAGCCGGGGTCGACGCTGGTCGCGGACGGTTCGAGCGAGGTCCACATGCCGCTCACCGCCCCGCCACGCCGGGCTTGTTGACGCTGCCGCCGACGAGCGCCTGCAAGGTGGCGCTGTCGGCGACGCCGGTCGCCGGAAGGCCGACGGACACCTGGTACTCCTTGATGTGGGCCGCGGTATTGCTGCTGTACCGGGCGGTCGTGGGCGGATGTCCGCCATGCTTGAAGTAGGCGACGCCGTGCTCGGCGTAGGCCCGGTCGCGGTCCAGGTCCCGATCGCTGATGCCGGCCTGCGACGCCCACCAGAACGCCGCCTGCAACTGCACGACCTGCCAGTTGTCGGCGCCGCGCCGGACGTCGGAGGCGCGGATGCCCTGCGCCCAGAGGGAGGTCAGGGTGGCCCGGCCGAGCGTGCCCTGCGGATCGGTCCTGAAGATCTGCGCGGTGTTGTGTCCGGAGCTGCGGCCGGTGCGGACCACGGCTTTCTGGTAACAGATGAGTTTGGCCTCGGTGTTCGTATCGATGACGCCGGGTGTCCAGTCGCCTGTGAGGGTGCACGGGTTGCGGGAGCCGAGGGCCGCGAGGCGGCGCTGGGCGTACTCGACCACGACGTCGGACTTGTAGCCGCGCCGCCAGGGCGGTCCCGAGCGGGGTCTGTGGCCGCTGCCGCCGCCCGCCTTCCGCGCGGGTTCCTTGTCGCCGCCGCCGCCCGCATGGGACGAGCCGCCGCCGGTGGAGCTGCCCTTGTCCCCGCCGCCGCCACCGCCGCCCGAGCCGCCGGTGCCCAGGTCCTCGCCGCCGCCTCCCCCGCCGCCATCGTCACCGCCGCCGCCGTCACCGCCCTCGCCTCCGTCACCGGCCTTGTCCTTGGCCGGCGGCGGGGCGTCCGCGAGCTTGGCCTTCTCGCCGCCCTGCGGGGCCGCGGCGGGCGCGGCACCGGCCCGGTTCTCGCGGGCCGAGCCGTCGAACTTGGGCGCGTAGGAGAACCAGATCACCGCGGAGGCGACGCAGAGCGCCGCGACCACGCTGCCGAGCGCGAGCAGCGCGCGGGGCAGGACCGGACGCTGGTCGAAGCTGCCGGGCAGCTCGTGGGCCCGCTCGTCGCCGGAGCGGCGCACGGCGAGGGTGAAGGGGTGCGCCTGGGCGTCCCCCGTCCACCGCACCCGCTGCGGGCGTACGGTCGCCTTGGCGAACACGGCGCGGCCCGGGGCGACTTGGACGGCGGTGGGTGACACGTCGAAGATCAGCCGGTCGGCGTCGTCGCGGAAGCTGAGGGTCGCGGTCAGCGGGGTGTTGCCGAGGTTGTCCACGGCGACCGAGGCGCGGCCCCGGAAGCGTCCGACGAGTGTGGGCGGCAGCAGTTCGGCCCGTACCTCCGAGAACGGCGCGACCGTGACCTGGCCCTCCACGACGTCGCGCGTCTCGGGCTGCTCACGGGGCTCGACCCGGATGCCGTACGGGGCGGGCCCCGCCGGTGCGTCCGGTGAGCGGGGCGGCGCGAAGGAGATCTCGGCGGTGCCCTCGCTGCCCGGGTAGAGCCGCAGGACCTCGGGCTCGACGCGGGTCCAGCCCGCCGGGGCGCCGACAACTCCCAGCCGGTACTCCTCGACCGTGTCTCCCGTATTGCGTACGCGAAGCCGTACGGTCGCTCGGCCACCGGGGTCCACGGTCACCGCGGCCGGGTCAAGGGAGTTCCACCACGTCATACGGGCACGGTAAGCCGCACCCCCAATCCGCTCCTTGTACAAAAGGGCGACGCCAGGGGCAACCTTCCCTGCCCGAGCGACCGGCACCCCACCACTCATCGCCGAACACCCCGGACCACCCAAGGAACGCACGCGCCGAGCACTCCGGACCACCCAGGGGCACGGGGAACTGCGCGACAAGCCAGAGCGGACCCGCACCCGAAACCCGCCCTCAGCCCCGCACCAACCCCACCGCATCAGGCGCCCACGCCCGCCCCCGCTCCAACAGGCCCGCGATCTCCACCGCCTCCAACGCCCCGCGCCGCTCCATCACCCGGTGCGCGATCCGCAACGCCCCCCTCCCCCGGTCGAGATCGCCGAGGACCAGCAGGGCCCGCCCCCGCGCCGCCATCGCCAGCGCGTGGCAGAACGCGTCACCGAGCTCCCCCTCCACCGCCAGCGCAGCGTCCGCGCACTTCATCGCCTCGACGGGCCTGCCCTGCTCCAGTTCGCAGTAGGCGAGCCGCGCCCAGCACAGCGCCTCCCAGCGCGGATTGCGGGCCCGCCCGTGCAACCGCTGGGCCTCGCGCAGCCGCTCCGCGGCACCGGCCGCCCGGCCGTCCCGCAGGAGCGTGCAGCCCGCCTGGTACAGCACGTGGGCGAGCGTGGACGCGCTGCCCGACTGCCGCGCCTGCCGCTCCGCGGCGACCACCGCGGTGTCCGCCTCGGCGCGCCGCCCCAGGCTGATGTAGGCCCGCGCCATGTGGGACAGGATGCGGATCCGGTCACCGTGCCCGCCGAGCGCCCCGAACCTGGCGTACGCGAGCCGCAGCTGCTCCAGCGCCTCCTCGTGGCGGCCCACGCCGATCAGGACGATGCCCAGTTCGTGGCTGCCCTCGGCACCGACCAACGGATCACCGGCCGACGCGGCGAGCCGCAGGCTCTCGCGCAGCGCCCGCTCGGCGCGGCCGAACGTCTCGGTACCGAAGTGCGGGGCGCCGAGGAGCCGCAGCGCGCGGGCCGCCGACCGTTCGTCGCCGTGGGCGCGCGCGGTCCGCAGGGCCAGTTCGGCGAGCGGCTCCAGGTCGCGGTGGCGGGCGGTGCCGGCCACGAGGTGGGACCAGGCGGTGAGCAGGTCGACGGTGGGACGCAGCCCGGGCGGACCACCCACCGGACCATCGGACGCGCCGCCCGGCACGTCACCCCGTACGCCGTCCGGGGCGTAACCCGGCACATTGTCCGAGGCATGTCCCGGGGCGTAACCAGCCGCCTCGTCCAAGCCGCCCGACACATGCCGCAGCGCGTTCTCCGCCGCGGCGAGCAGCCGCGAGTGCGCGACCACCAGCCAGTCCTGCGCGG
Organism: Streptomyces sp. NPDC044106; assembly: GCF_056433985.1. Lineage (NCBI taxonomy): Bacteria > Bacillati > Actinomycetota > Actinomycetes > Kitasatosporales > Streptomycetaceae > Streptomyces > Streptomyces sp. NPDC044106. The sequence goes on along the minus strand of NZ_JBWKFZ010000005.1, from coordinate 267,875 downwards.
CGGCCTCGTCCGGCAGCGCCTTGCCCGCGGAGGCGGGGACGTGCAGCAGCTGGGGCAGCACGCTGTGCGGCTTCGTACGGCGGATCGCGGTGATGACGGTGGCCAGTACGTAGTCGAGGAAGCGGAGCCGGGCAGCGGCGCGCTCCCGGGCGCTCTCCTCACGCTCGCACTGCCGCCGCGCGAAGAGCCGCACCAAGTCGTGGAAGCGGTAGCGGTCCTCACCGTGCAGCTCCATGAGCCCGGCGTCGACAAGCCGCTCCACCGCGCACTCCGCCTCCTCGTCGCTCACGTCGAGGAGCGCGCCCGCGGCGCCCCGGCAGAAGGACGGCATGTAGCAGAGGGAGACCATGCGGAAGGCGCGGGCGAGGCCCGGTTCGAGCGCCTCGTAGCCGAGCCGGAAGCTGGCCTCGACGCCCAGGTCGTCCACCCGCAGCTCGTCCAGCCTGCGGTGCTCGTCGCGCAGCCGCGCCGCGAGATCGGCGACGGAGCGGCCGGGGCGGGCGGCGAGGCGGGCGGCGGCGATCCGGACGGCGAGGGGCAACCCGCCGCAGATGGCGACCAGTTCGCGGGCGGCGGCCGGTTCGGCGGCCACCCGCTCGGCGCCGGTCATGGCGCGGAGCAGGCCGAGCCCCTGGGCCTCGTCCATCGTCTCGACGTCGACGAGGCGCGCCCCGGGCAGGGTGATCGTCCGCGAGCGGCTGGTCACCAGGACCGCGCAGCCCGGGGTGCCGGGCAGCAGCGGCCGTACCTGGGCGGTGTCGCGCGCGTTGTCGAGGAGTACGAGCACGCGGCGCCCGGCGAGGAGCGAGCGGTACAGGGCGGTCTGCTGGTCGAGGCCGTCCGGCACGCCGCTCTCGGGGACGCCGAGCGCGCGCAGGAACCCGGTGAGCGCGGTGCCGCTGTCCACGCCGGGCGCGGGGTCCGCGCCGCGCAGGTCCACGTACAGCTGCCCGTCGGGGAACTCACCTCGTAAGGCGTGGGCGACATGCACCGCGAGCGCGGTCTTGCCGACGCCGCCGAGGCCGGTGAGCGTGGCCACGGCCATCGCACTGCCGGACGCGGCGGCGCGCAACGTCTCGGCAAGCAGCCGCGCCTCGGCCTCACGGCCGGTGAAATCGGGCACGTCGGGAAGGAGTTGGGCGGGCGTGAGGGGCGCGGGGGCCGGGACGCGCCCTTCGACTGCCGAACCCACCCGCTCCGTACCGACCGGCAGGGGCCGGGGACGGGGCCGAGGAAGGTGACGCACCGTACGGTCCGCGTCGGGCCGCGAGGGGAGGGGGGAGGCAGGGAAGAGCGGGGAGACCGGGAAGAGCTGAGAACCCGGGGAGCCCGCGGAAACCGGTGAACCGGGGGAAGTCCGGGAACCCTGAGAAGCCGGAGGGGAGCCCTGGGGGTCCTGGGACTCCGAGGAGCACGGGAAGAGCGGGGTGGCCGGAGCCTGGCGGGGCTGTGGAGACGGCGCGGTCGGTGCGGCGTGCTCCTCGCTCGCGGGCGGGGCGGCGCTCAGACCGCCGTCCGGCCCCGCACGCCCCACACGCGTCGCTCCACCCTCACGCTCCGGGGCGTCGGCCGTCTCGCCCTCCGTGGGCCCGTGGCCCCGCCCTCGCCCGCCGGGTATGCGCCGCCGCTGCTCACCCACCCGCGGCGGCGCCTGCGGCGACGGTGCGTACAGGGAGGGCAGCGGACCCGGCCGCACCTCCGCGGCCTCCGGGAGTGGCGTGCCCTTGAGGAGCCCCTCGTACAGTGCGGTCAGTTCACGGCCCGGGTCGACGCCGAGTTCGGCCGCGAGCGTGCGGCGGGTGGTCTCGTAGACGGCGAGCGCGTCGGCCCGTCGGCCGCCGCGGTGCAGGGCGAGCATCAGCAGGGCCTGCGCGCGCTCGCGCAGCGGATGCTCGGCCGCGAAGACGCTCAGCGGGGCCGTCGTCTCACCGTGGCAGCCCAGTTCGAGCGCGCAGGTGAAGAACTCCTCCTGGGCGGTGACGGACAGTTCGGTGAGCCGGTCGCGCTGGCGCTGGGCGTACGGTCCGGGCAGGCCGGCCAGCGGCGCACCGTCCGACAGGGCGAGCGCCGCGGTCAACTCGGCGTAGGCGTCGGCGTGTTCACCGGCGGTACGCATCGTGCGCGCGGCGGCCACCCGGGCCTCCAGCTCGCACGCGTCGAGGGACCCCGGCGGCAGCCGTAGCGCGTAGCCGTCGCCCGCCGACACCAGGAGCCTGGCGGGTTCGCGCGAGCGCCGGTCGGGTTCGAGGAGGGCGCGCAGCCGGGAGACGTACGTACGCAGCGTGCCGACGGCCCGCATCGGCGGCTCCTCGCCCCACAGCGCGTCCACCAGTTCGGCCGCGGACACCGGGTGCCCGTCGCGCAGCAGCAGCGCCGCGAGGGTCGCGCGCTGCTGCGGTGGGCCGAGGGTCAGGGCCCGGCCGTCCCGCCAGGCCCGTACCGGCCCGAGCACCTGGAACCACAACGCCCCGCCCGTGTCAGCCGCGTCATCCGCGTCGCCCTGCATTGTCAGCCCGCACCCCTTGCCCCGTGACGCACCGCGAAGTGCCCGTTCGTACTGGCCACGGATGGCCATCCGCACCAAACGTTACGTCAGCCCCAAAGGTCACCCCGAACCGTGGGGCCCCCGCACCCCCATGTTGACCAGGTATTGACGCCGCGGAAACCGGGGGCGGGGCATATGCGCCACCGACCGGCCACATCCGGCCGGACCGGCGGGCGGCCCCTGGACCGCGCCCGATCCTCGTGACCGGACGGGCAACCCGCGGCGGCCGAGCGCCGTCCGGCCCCGCCCCGCACCACACGTTCCGGCCGGAAGGTTTCCCCGGACGGCTGAACGGGCACCGTCATCTGCCCTCGTTGACGTCCGTCCGTCTCTACGCACCGAGGCGCGCGTGGGACATCGTCGACACGGTACGAATCCGTGCCGGCTGTGCGCCGGTCCCGCTCGCCCTCGAACCTTGGAGCACAGCAGCATGCCCAACTACCTGTCCCCCGGCGTCTACATCGAGGAAGTCGCCAGCGGTTCGCGCCCCATCGAAGGGGTCGGCACCTCCGTGGCGGCCTTCGTCGGTCTCGCGCCGCGGGGACCGCTCAACGAGCCGACGCTGGTGACCAACTGGTCGCAGTACGTGGCCGCGTTCGGCGAGTTCACGGACGGGTACTACCTGGCGCACTCCGTGTACGGCTTCTTCAACAACGGCGGCTCCGCCGCGTACATCGTGCGCGTCGGCGGCACCGACACCGACGAGCCGCAGCGGCAGGCCCCCGCCGCCCAGGCGCAGGCGCAGGCTCCCAGGGAGCTGACCGCGGGCGAGCCCGTCGCGCTCGGCAGCTTCACGGTGTCCGCGATCACCGCGGGCAGCTCGGACGGCGGCGCGCTGACCGTCGAGGTGCAGGACGGCGAGGGCGAGGGCGCCGCCGACCGCTTCAAGCTGATCGTCAAGGACGGCGACAAGGTCGTCGAGAGCTTCGACGTCAGCACGAAGAAGACCGCGCGCAACTACGTGGTCACCCAGGTCAGGCAGCGCTCCAAGACCATCGTCCTCGAGGAGGCCGCGGCGGGCGGGCAGCTCGCCAAGCCCGACGCGCAGACCGTCACGCTGGCGCCCCCGGCGCCCGCCACCCCGGCCGTGCCCGCCTCGAACGGCGCCGTGTCCCGCGTGGAGAGCGCCCAGTTCATCGGCGACTCCGCGGACCGCACCGGCTTCGGCGGCCTGGAGGCCCTCGACGAGGTCAACATGGTCGCGGTGCCCGACCTGATGGCCGCCTACCAGCAGGGCCTGATCGACATGGAGCAGGTCAAGGCGGTCCAGCTGGGCCTCATCTCGCACTGCGAGCTGATGGGCGACCGGATGGCCATCATCGACCCGCCGCCGTCGCTGAACGCCCGCCAGATCCGCCAGTGGCGGCAGGAGGGCGCGGGCTATGACTCGCGCTACGCGGCGCTGTACTACCCGTGGATCAAGTCCTTCGACCCGGCCTCCGGCCAGTCGGTGATCGTGCCGCCGTCCGGCCACATGGCCGGCGTCTGGGCGCGCAACGACGCCGAGCGCGGTGTCCACAAGGCTCCCGCCAACGAGATCGTGCGCGGCGCCGTGGACCTGGAGCTGCAGATCACCCGCGGTGAGCAGGACCTGCTCAACCCGGTCGGCGTGAACTGCATCCGCGCCTTCCCCGGCCGCGGCATCCGCGTGTGGGGCGCACGGACCATGGCGTCCGACCCGGCGTGGCGCTACCTGAACGTCCGCCGCTACTTCAACTACCTCGAAGAGTCGATCCTCATCGGCACCCAGTGGGTCGTCTTCGAGCCGAACGACCACGCCCTGTGGGCGCGGATCCGCCGCAACGTCTCGGCGTTCCTGGTCAACGAGTGGCGCTCGGGCGCCCTGTTCGGCCAGCGCCCCGAGGACGCCTTCTACGTGAAGTGTGACGCGGAGACGAACCCGCCGGAGTCGGTCGACCTCGGCCGGGTCGTCTGCGAGATCGGCATCGCGCCGGTCAAGCCCGCCGAGTTCGTGGTGTTCCGGCTCGCGCAGTTCTCCGGCGGGGGCGGCGAGCTGGAGGAGTAGACAGCCGCCCTCCCGTCGTACGAACCGCCTTCAGCCACCCACATTCGCAAGAACGCTACAGGAGTGAACCCCCTTGTCCCTTCAGCCCGGTGACGCCCTCACTACCCACAATTTCGGCCTGCAGATCGACGGTGTCATGGTCGAGTACCTGCAGGAGGTCAGCGGCCTCTCCATGGAGCAGGACGTCATCGAGTACCAGCAGGTCTCGGCGGACGGAAAGCCCGTCGTGAAGAAGATGCCCGGCGTGAAGAAGGCCGGCGAGTGCACGGTCACCCGCGGCATGACGCAGAGCCCCGTCTTCAGCGAGTGGATCAACAAGTCCATCGCGGGCGACATGGGCTCGGCGCGCAAGAACGCCACGATCATGATGATGGACTACCAGAACAGCCCGGTGAAGCGGTACAACCTGCGCAACGCCTGGTGCAGCAAGGTGGAGACCAGCGGGGTCAAGGCCGGCGACGCCGCCGCGCTGACCGAGCAGGTCACCATCGTCTTCGAAGAGCTGGTCATCGAATAATGCGGCGCGAAGGCCCGGCGGGGGCGGCTGCGGGGGCGGGAACGGTGCCTGGCGCGGTGACGGGTGTCCGCGAACCACTGCGTACGGAATTCGAGTTCGAGTTGCCGCGCGGTTTCGTGGACGAGTCCGGCACCGTGCACCGCAACGGCGCCATGCGGCTCGCGACGGCACGCGACGAACTGGTGCCGCTGCGGGACGTCCGCGTGCGTGAGAACCCCGCCTACCTGTCCGTGGTGCTGCTGGGCCGGGTCATCACCCGGCTCGGCACGCTCGGCTCCGTCCACGACGGCACGGTGGAGAACATGTTCGCCTCCGACCTGGCCTTCCTGCAGGACTTCTACCGGCAGATCAACGCGGAGGGCCACACCCGCGCGGCCGTGGCCTGCCCGCACTGCTCGGAGTCCTTCGAGGTGGAGCTGGCCGGGAGCCGCCTGGGGGAATCGTGACGTACGCGGCCGACCGCATCGAGGAGGAAGTCGCGTATCTCGCCTACCACTTCCACTGGGGCATGGACGACATCCTCGACCTCGAACACGCGGACCGGCGCGCGTACGTGGCACGGACCGCCACGTTGGTGGAGCAGGCGGAAGCGAGGCAGTGACAGGTCGGTGAGGTGCGCAGTCGGTCGGTGAGTCGAGGTAAGTGATGGGCTTGTTCAGGTGGCGGCGGGGCTCGCGGGACGACGCGGGGGTGCCGGGTACGGCGGCTTCGGGCGCGGACGCGGTGGCTTCGGGCGCGGGTGCGTTGGCTTCGGCGGATGCCGGGGCCGGGGCTCTTGCCGGTGAGGACGCGGGTGACCGTGGCTCCGGTGGTGTCGATGGCTCCGGTGGCGCTACGGGCGCCCGGGGTGATGGCGGGTGGGCCGCCATGCCGCCGGTCCAGCGTGTCCTCGCGGCGCCCCGGACGGTCGCGGAGTACGGCTTCGGCGCACGGCTCGCCACGCACCAGAACCCGTCGTTCGGCGGCGAACTGGGCCACGCGGTGCGGGCTTCCGCGCCGGGCGGCCTGCTCCGCGACGTCCTGACACCCGTCGCGGGCAGGCCGGGCGACCTGGACCTGCCGGTGCTGCGGCTGCCGGTGCGGGGGCGGCCGGAGGCGGCGGAACCGGAGGGGCCTGGGTCCGGAGTTGGGGCTGGGTCCGGCTTCTCTCCTTTCGCCTCTTCGACCTCGCCCGTCCCTTCTGCCTCGTCCGCCCCTTCGCGCCCGGCTTTCCGGGCGACGCCGACGGCTGGTGCGGGGTCGGCTGCGGATGCTGCGGGTTCGGGCGCTGCGCGTGGGGGGTCGGGTGCGGGTGCTGCGTCGGCTGGTTCGGCCTCCCGGGCTGCGTCGGTTGCCCCGGCTGCTGGTACATCCTCATCGGCTGGTTCGGCCTCCCGGGCTGCGTCGGCTACCCCCTCTGCTGGTACGGCCTCCTCGGCTCCGCAGGCTCCCTCGGCTGCGTCGACTGCGTCGGCTTCTTCTGCCTCAGCGAAGCCTCGGGCTGCGTCGGCTGCCCCGTCCGCCTCGGCTGCGTCGGCTGCCCCGGCTCCGTCCGCTTCGGCGTCCCGGTCGGCGTCTGCTGCCGCGTCCCCCGGACCATCCGCCTCGGCCGCCCCCGCTTCCTCCGCTCCTTCGGTGTCCCGGGCGGTATCGCGGGCCGTGTCCGCTGCTCCGGCCGGCTCGACTTCTCCGACTCACCCGGTTCCTCCGGGTCCCTCGGCTCCTCCAGCCCCTTCGGCCTCGGCGTCCCGGACTCCGTCCGCCCCCGCTTCTCCGGCTCTGCCCGCCTCGGCGTCCCGGCCCGCTTCAACTGGCCCGTCCGCCTCGGCCTCCCCGGCCTCCCCGGCTCCCTCGGCCCCGGCGTCCCGGGCTGCATCCGCTGATCCGTCCGCCCCGGCTGTTCCGACCTCTTCCGCTTCAGCGTCTCGGACCACGTCTGCTACGCCGTCCACCTCCGCTTCCCCGGCTCCCTCGAGCCCAGCGTCTCGGGCCGCATCCACTGCTCCGTCCGCCCCGGCGTCCAGGTCGGCGTCAGCTGCCCCGTCCACCCCCGCTTCCCCGACCTCTTCCGCCCCTTCCGCCCCTTCCGCCTCCGCGTCTCGGTCCGCCGCGAACCCTGCCGCCCCGGCGGCCTCCGCGCCCGTCCAGCGAGCGGCCGCACGGCCCACGCGAGACGGCGGAACACGCAAGGGCGCGCCCCGGGCTTCGGCGGAGCCCGCCTCGGAGAAGGGCAACTCGGCCTCCTCCCGGCCCACGGGTGACGCAGCCGGCGACACAGCGACTCGCGACCGCCGTACGGACACGCCCCCCACCAAGCCCTTGAGCAGCGCGGCAACCCCCCTCGTGAGCACCGAGGGTCAGCCGACCGGCACCCCCATCACCGAGGTGGGCGAAGCGGTCCAGCGCCGGGTCCGGTCCGGCGAACAGCCGACGCACACTCGTACGCGTACGTCCCCGATCCCCACCCCCACCCCCACCCCCACCCCCGAAGCGGACGTACCCCACACCACCGCACCCACCGAACGAGCGCCGCACGACGCCGAGACCGCTCCCCGCACGAGCGGCCCAGCCCCGACCCCCACCGCACCGCGCACCGCCGCGCAGCGCACCAGCGCACCCCCCACCGGCTCCCCCGAGCCGAGCACCGCCCGAACCGCGCCGCTCACCGGCGCCCGCACCGTCCCCGCACCCGGCCCGACGGCCTCCCCCACCGAGACCGGAACCCGGCACCAAGCTCCGGGGACGACCCCCTCGGCGCCGACCCGCACCGTGCCCGTGGTGCAGCGTTCGCGGACAGGGCGCTCTCCGCTCGTGGCCGCGGCGCCCGCCGTGGTGCCGCAGCGGCAGTTGTACCCCGTCGGAACCACGCGTACGACACCGTCCGCGACCGCACCGAACGCCACCGCACCATCCGCCCCCGCCCCGAACACTGCTGCTCCGAACAGCGCTGCTCCGAACGGCTCCGCCTCCACCGGCACCCCTTCGATCAGCGCCGCCCCGCACACCCCCGCCACCCCCACGACCTCGACCGCTGCCGCGCCGGACGCCGCCACCCGCGCCCGGCCCACCGATGTCCCCGGGCCGGTGCCCCCCGCCGGCCCGGGGACGCACGCCGCCTCCGCGGCCCCCGACCCCGTCGCTGTGCGGGCGAATTCCCCCGTTCAGCCCGTACAGCGACGGCCTCACGTACGCCGGGTCCGGCGCGCCCAGGACGGCGGCGGCGCCCCGCGCCCGGGCCTTGGCCAGCCCTTGAGCCAGCCCTCTGCCGTGCCCTCCGCGTCCTCCGTACCGGCGCCGCAGGACCGTCCGCGCCGGACCCCGATCGGCGCGCCGATCACTCCCGTCCAGAAGGCACAGCAGACACAGCAGGCACAGCAGGCGCAGAAGACCCAGCAGGCGCAACAGACTCAGCAAGCCCAGAACCCGCAGCAGGCGCAGCAGATGCAGCACACGCCGCAGGCCGCGAACAGCAACGCCCCCGCCCCGGCCACAGGCCCCACCCCGGCACCTGCCCTCGCGCCCACACCCCCCGTCGCACCCACCCCCGCCCCCGCGCCTCACCCCCGACCCCTCCCCGTAGTCCCGGTCAACCGCCGCATCGCACCCGGCAGTTACCGCCCCGCGGACCCCGGCACCAACCGCCCCCGCCCCCTCGCCCCGTCCCGAGGCCTGTCCGTCCAGACCCCGGCGACTGGTACCGCACCGACGCCCCCCTCTCCCGCCCCCGCGGCCCAGGGACCGGCCCAGGGGCGACGTTCGGGAGCCGCCGCCCCGGCCGCCGCGCCCGCCCCCGGAACCGTCCCCGGCCCCGTTCCCCTCCAGCGGTCGTCCGGCGGCGCCGGGCTCGGACCGCGGGGCAGGAGCGGGCACGCCGCCCCGTCCCCCGCACCCGTCGCCCCGGTCGTCGTCCCGCTCGGGAAGCCCGCCGCCCCGGCTCCCCGGCGCACGCACGCCCCCGCCCCGCCCGCCGTACGCCGTTCGCCCCACGCCCCGCAGGCGCAGGCCCCGGCCCCCGCGCAGGCCCCCGTACGCCCGACAGCTCTCCCCGCCGCGCCCGCCGCCCCCGTCCAGCGCACGGCGGCCACCCCCGCGCCCCACCAGCCCACCACCGTCGCCCGCACCGGAACCGGCGCCGCCGCGAGCGGCACCGCGCCCGCGCAGTCCACGCAGCCCGCGCCCGCCGCCGAGTCCGCCGCCGCCCCTGCCGCCGAATCCACCCCCGCCGATCTCGACGACCTCGCCCGGCGCCTCCTCGCTCCCCTCTCGCGACTGCTGCGCGCGGAGCTCCGCAGCGACCGTGAGCGGATCGGGCGGCTCCGCGACCACGGCCGCTGACGCTCCGCCAGCACGCACCCCCGCCCAGAACCGCCTCCGCTGAGAATCCAGGAAGAAATCCCATGCCCTCGCCCCAGGACCCAGGCTCCACCGTCTTCTTCAAGCTCACCATCGACGGCCAGGACCTCGGGCTGTTCAACGGCTGCGACGGGCTGTCCTCCGAGGTGGAGGTGGAGCAGCGGCAGGAGGGCGGCAACAACGGGTTCGTCTGGCAGCTGCCCACCCGCGTGACGTTCTCCACCATCCGGCTCACCCGGCCGCTGACCGCGGACACCTCCCGCGTCGCCTCCTGGATCTCGTCCATCGCGACCGGGATCTCGCGGCCCACCGCACAGATCGCGGCCCTGCGCGCGGACGGTTCGATCGTCGCGCAGTGGGGGCTCGTCGAGGTGCTGCCGGTGCGCTGGCAGGGGCCGAGCCTGAGCCCGGACAGCCCGGCCGTGGCGACGGAGACGCTGGAGATCGCGCACCACGGATTCACCGACGCGGGAGGTGCCTGAGATGGCCGCGCCCACCGGCGGCCGGGCCGGCGCGAGCCTGGTGCGTGCCGCCCTCGCCATCCACCAGCCGCCCACCGATCTCGGCGGGTCGATGGGCGGACGGATCGGCGAGGTGGAGTTCCAGTTCAACCCGACGCAGCTGCAGATGGGTCGCTCGGCCGAGTGGCGTACGCAGCGGGCCGTCGCCTACACGCGCGGCGCCCCGCCCAAGTTCACCGGCTCCGCCCCCGCCACCCTCCAGCTGGAGGTCTTCCTCGACTCCTCGGGCACCCCGAATTCGGGCAAGGTGCAGAAGCAGGTGGAGATGCTGCTCTCCTGCTGCGAGGTGACACCGCAGAGCCTCACCTCCAAGCGGCCGTCGCCGCCCTGGGTGCGGTTCTCGTGGGGGTCGTTCAACACCGTGCAGTTCGTGGCGTACGTGACCAGCGTCAGTGCCACGTACACCCTCTTCAACCCCACCGGTGAGCCGATCCGCGCCACCTGCTCGCTGTCGCTGACCGAGGTGGCGATGCCCACCAAGGGGCAGAACCCGACCTCCGGCGCGCTCTCCGCCCGCCGTGTGCACCGCACCGTCGCCGGTGACTCGCTGGCGTCGCTGGCCTGGCGGGAGTACGGGGACGCCACCCGCTGGCGGCTGATCGCCGAGGCCAACGACATCGACGATCCGATGCGGCTGAGACCCGGCACCGAGCTGCTGCTGCCCGCCGCCGATGAGGCACACCCGATGGCCACGCCCGTGGAGTCCGCATGACCGAGAAGACGTACACCAGCGTCCTGCACGCCGAGATCGGCGGTGCCCCGCTGCCCGACAAGCTTGCGGTACTGCTCGTCGAGGGCTGGGTGGACTCCAGCGTGAACGTGCCGTCCGCCTTCCAGCTGACCTTCGCCGACGCCGGCGGAGACATCCTGGAGAAGTTCCCGCAGATCAAGGTGGGCGCCAAGGCGGTGCTCTCGCCCTTCACCGACGGGCGGCGCGGCAAGCCCATGCTGACCGGTGAGGTCACCGCCATGGAGGTGGACGCCGACGCGGGCGGCAAGTCGCTCGTCGTGCGCGGCTACGACCCTGGGCACCGGCTGCTGCGCAACCGCCGCGTGCAGGGCTACCCGAACATGACCGCCGCCGACATCGTGCGCCGGATCGCCGGCCTGAACAGCCTGAAGATCGGCAAGATCGACTCCACGCCGACGGTCTACGAACTGGCCACCCAGCCCAACATCACCGACTGGGACTTCCTCTCCCGCCTCGCCCAGGAGAACGACACCCACCTCTCCTTCGACGAGAACGGGAAGCTGCGCTTCGCCAAGCTCGACCCCGCCGCGGGCGCGCCGTCCGACACCACTCCGGCCGCGCAGAGCCCGTACGTCCTGGAGTTCGGTCACAACGCCCAGCACAGCCGTGTCGCGGTGACCGCCGCCGGGCAGGTCTCCACGGCCGGGGTGCGCGGCTGGAACATGCGGGCCAAGCGCCCGCTGACCGCGCAGTCCCCCGCCGTCAGCAGCAAGGACATCGTCGCGGACATCACCCCCGCGCAGCTCTCGCAGCCGTTCGGCAAGGCCACGCTGACGGCCACCGAGACGCCGTACACCACGCAGGCCCAGGTGACGCACGCGGCGAAGTCGCTGGCCGACGACGTGGCGGGCTCCTTCGCGGAGGTCGAGGTCGCGGTCACCGGCAACCCCGATCTGCGTCCCGGGCAGCCCGTGGCACTGAAGGGCGCCGGGTTCCCGTTCGAGGGGAAGTACACGGCGACCGGGGTCCGCCACCTCTTCGAGTCGGGGCGGCCTTTCACGACGTGGCTGACCGTCTCGGGACGGCAGTTCCGTTCGCTGTACGGTCTCGCCTCGGGCGGCGCCGACGCCGCGCCGCCGATGCCGGGCGTCGCGAACGCGCTGGTCAGCAATGCCAAGGACCCGCTCAAGCTGAACCGCGTCAAGCTGCGCTTCCCCTGGCTCTCGGACACGTACGAAAGCGACTGGTGCCGTGTCGCGCAGCTGGGCGGGGTGCGGGGCGGCGGCCTGATGCTGCCCGAGGTCGGCGACGAGGTGCTCGTCGCCTTCGACCGGGGCTCGCTGGAGCATCCCTACGTCCTCGCCGGGCTGTACAACGGCATCGACAAGCCGACGCCCAACACGGACGGGCTGCAGCCGATCGACCGGACCAGCGGCCGGGTCAACTGGCGCTCCGTCTCCTCGCGCAGCGGCCACATCATGGAGATGGTGGACGCCAAGTCCCGGATGAAGAGCGGCATCCGGCTGCAGACCGGCAACGGCCGCCTCACCGTCCACATGGACGAGGCGAAGACCAGCGTCACCATCCGCAGCGACGGCTCAGTGTCGATCTCCGGGACCCGCAACGTCAGCATCAGGGCGGGCGGCAATCTGTCGCTGAACGCGGGCGGTTCGCTGACGATGAGCGCCGGCGGGGCCGTCGACATCAAGGCCGGTGCCAAGTTCGGCGTCAACGCGGGCGGCATGGCCGACATCAACGCGGCCGGTGTCGTCAGCCTCAAGTCGGCGGGCGCGGTGGCCGTGAACGCCGTCGGCGCGATCTCCGTCACCGCGGTCGGCGCGGTGGCCGTCAACGCGGGCGCCGCGGCGGCCATCAGCTCGCCGGCCACGGTCGCGCTGAGCGCACCGGCCGTCCTGCGCAACGGCATCCCGTTCTAGTGGAGTGCGGGGAGCCGGGTCACATGTGCCTCAAGGGGGTCGCTGGAGATGAGTGAACAGTTCGTCGGCGCGGGCTGGACGTTCCCGCTGCGTATCGACGCGGGCGGCGGCATCGCGCTGGCCCGGCGCGAGCGCGAGATCGAGGAGTCGATCCGCCTGGTGCTCGCCACCGCGCCGGGCGAGCGCCCGATGCGGCCCGAATTCGGCTGCGCCGTGCACGACATGGTGTTCGCGCCGGTCAACGAGGCGACGGCGGGCCGCATCCGGTACGAGGTGCGCTCCTCGCTCGACCGCTGGGAGCCGCGCATCGAGGTCCTCGACGTCGAGGTCAGCCCGGCCCCCGACGACCCGTCCGTCCTGTTCATCGACGTGAGCTACAGCGTGCGCGGCACCAACAACCCGCGCAGTCTCGTCTTCCCCTTCTACGTGATCCCGTCCACGGAATCAGAGAGCGGAGTCTGAAGTCCGATGGCCCTGCCCGCACCGCACCTCGACGACCGGCGCTTCCAGCAGTTCGTCGACGACGCCAAGCGCTACATCCAGCAGCGCTGCCCGGAGTGGACCGATCACAACGTCTCCGACCCGGGTGTCACCCTCGTCGAGGCGGTCGCGCACATGGCCGACCAGATCGTCTACCGCCTCAACCGCGTACCCGAGAAGAACCACCTGGCCTTCCTCGACCTGCTCGGCGTCACCCTCTTCCCGCCCTCCGCCGCCCGCGCCGACGTCACCTTCTGGCTCTCCGCACCCCAAACCGAACCGGTCGTCCTCCCCGCGGGAACGGAGGTGGCGACCAGCCGCACCGAGACCGAGGAGGCCGTGGCCTTCGCGACGGAGGCGGATCTGACCGTGGTGCCCTGCGAACTGGCGGCCGTACTGCGCCAGGAGGACGGCGGCACGCCGCAGGACTGCGGGCAGGACGTCTTCGGCGGCCGTGACGTGACGGTCTTCGCCGAATCCCCCCGCCCCGGCGACACCCTGCTCTTCGGGCTGAGCGCCGCCGTGCCGCACTGCGCGGCCGTGCTGGAGCTGGACAGCCGGGTCGACGGCGTGGGCGTCGACCCGCGCCAGCCGCCGCTGGTCTGGGAGGCGTGGACCGCCGATGGCTGGACCGAGTGCGAGGTGGACGAGGACTCCACCGGTGGCCTCAACCGGCCCGGCGAGGTCGTCCTGCACATTCCGGGCGGCCACATCGTCTCCCGCGTGGGCCGGCAGGAGGCGGGCTGGGTGCGCTGCCGGGTGACCGAGGCCGCCAAGGGCCAGCCCTTCTACAGCGCCTCGCCGACCGTGCGGTCCGCGTCCGCGTTCACCATCGGCGGCACGACCGTCGTCGCCCACGCGGACGTCGTGAGCGACGAGATGCTCGGCGACTCCACCGGGGTGCCCGGCCAGCGCGTCCGCCTCGCCCAGGCGCCGGTCGTCGCCGACCGGCCGCCGCTGGTCCTGGAGGTTTCCGACGGAGAGGCCTCCGGCTGGCACACGTGGCAGGTCGTGGACAACTTCGCCGCGTCCGGCCCGTACGACCCCCACGTCACCCTCGACGCCGCGACGGGCGAGATCGCCTTCGGCCCGGCGGTACGCGAACCTGACGGCTCCCTGCGGCAGTTCGGCGCGGTGCCCGCCAAGGGCGCGGCGATCCGCGCGACCCGCTACCGCACCGGCGGCGGCCGCGCGGGCAACGTGGCCCGCGGCGCGATCCAGGTCCTTCGCAGCTCCATTCCGTACGTCGCCCGGGTGGAGAACCGCGAGGCGGCACGCGGCGGCGTGGACGGCGAGACCGTGCAGGAGGCCAAGGTCCGCGCGCCGATCGCGCTGCGCGCGCAGGAGCGGGCGGTCACCGCCCGTGACTACGAGGAGCTGGCACGGCGGGCCGCCCCCGAGACGGCCCGCATCCACTGCCTGGCCGCGGAGTCCGCGGAGGTCGGCGAGAACGCGGTACGGGTCCTCGTCGTCCCGCAGGCGGTGGCGGACCTCGGCGGACGGCTCCGCTTCGAGCAACTCGTACCGGGCGAGGAACTCCTCTCCCGCGTCACCGACTTCCTCGACGACCGCCGCCCCCTCGGCACCCGCCTCTCGGTCGGACCGCCCTACTACCAGGGCGTCACCGTCGTCGCCACGCTGCACTCCTTCCGTGCCGCACAGGCCGAACAGGTGCGCGCCGAGGCCCTCGACGCGCTCTACGACTACCTCGACCCGCTGACCGGCGGGGCGCACGGCGAGGGCTGGCCGTTCGGCAGGCCGTTGCGGGCCGGCGAGATCTTCGCCGCGCTCCAGCGGGTCCCGGGCGTGGAACTGGTCGACGAGGTGCTCCTGCACCCCGCCGACCCGCTCACCGGCCGCCGCGGCGACGCCACCGACCGCATCGAACTCGCCCCGTCCGCGCTCCTCTTCTCCTTCGACCACCGCGTCCGCGTCATCGAGGCACGATGACGGCGGCCACCGGAGGTCTCGACCTGCGCAAGACGAGCACACCGTCGGACGGCGCCACGGCCCGCTCGCGCCGCGGAACGCTGCCGGGCCTCGGCTCCGCCCATCCCATCGGGGAGCAGCTGCCCGCCGTCTTCGCCGACGACGACTTCGTGCTGCGCTTCGTCTCCGGCCTCGATGTGGTGCTCGCACCCGTCTTCACCGTCCTGGACTGCCTGGAGGCGTACTTCACGCCCGCCCTGGCACCCGAGGACTTCGTCGGCTGGCTGACGGACTGGGTCGGCACGGAACTCGACGGCACGGAGCCGCTGCCGCTGCGCCGCCACGCCGTGGCCTCCGCCGTCGACCTGCACCGCGTCCGCGGCACCCGGCGCGGCCTGTCCGCCGCCGTCGAACTCGCCTTCGGAGTACGCCCGGAGATCACCGAGAGCGGCGGCGCGACCTGGTCCCCGCGTCCACTTGGCCCCTTCCCCGGCACCCCGCGCCCCGGGCTGCACGTGGCCCTGCGCGTACGCGACCCCGCTTCGGTGGACCCGCACCGCCTGCGGTCCGTCGTCGCGGCGGCCCGACCCGCCCACCTCCCCTTCACGGCCGAGGTGACCGCCACACCTCCTCCTGAAGGGACCTAGGCCCCGTGTCCTTGGAAGTGCCGTCCGCCCCGCGACGCCCGGCACGCGTGCTCGCGGCGGCGCCGGACTCGCCCCGGTACACCCGGTACATCCGGTGCCGGGGCGAGCCCGCACCCTGCGACCGCACACACCGCACGACGCGCGGCCCGCCCCGCTGACGGACGATCCCGACTCCCGACCCAGGCCCCAGCCATGCCCCAGCAGCCCGAGATGGACGACATGCCGAACTCACACGCCAACACGCCCCCGTGCCCCGAGTGCGGCACCCCGGCCCGCCTGCACGGCCAGTCCTTCTGCGACTCCTGCGGCGCCTTCCTCCGCTGGGACACCCCTGCCACGCCGGTCGGCCCCGCCAACTCCCCCGACGCCGCACCCGCCCCCGGCGCGAGCCCCGCCGCCCCGGACTCCGCGCCCGCCACGGGAACCCAGGCCCCGCCGGACCCCCGCACCACCGGCGCCGGCACGGGCTCGCCGAGCGACCCCCGACAACAGCACGGCGCCCCCGCCGATCCGCCCAGCGCACCCGGCGCACCCGGCTCCACCGACACCACCGTGCCGCTCCCGTCGAACGGCCCCGCCGGCCCTGCCCCCTCCCGCCCCTCCCAGGCGCCCACCTCCCCGCCCTCCCCCGCCCCGTCCTCGTCGTCCCCCTCCGACACGGCCATACGCTCCCTGCTCGTGCCGGTGCCCGACGCCTCCGGCCCCGCCGCGCCGCCGGAGAGCCCGGGCGTGCTGCCGGGCAGGCCCGAGGCGGCACGGCCCCGCGTGCGGCAGGCCGCCGTGCCCGCCGAGCCCGAGTCCGGCATGCCGTGCCCGAGCTGCGCGACGCCCAACGCCCCCCGCCGGCACTTCTGCCGCAACTGCGCGAGCCCCCTCAAGGACTTCGGGGGCCCGGCCGCCGAGGGCCCGTACGCCGGTCAGCGCCCCCGCCTGCACCGCGACCGCACCCGCTGGATCGCCCGGGCCGTGGGCATCGCGGTGGTCGCGGGCCTGGTGGTCGGCGGCATCTTCGGCGGACCGCCCGCCGCGCGCGCCATCCAGGACCACTTCGCCAAGCGCGTCCCCGTCCACCCCAACGACTACAGCGCCTCGCACGCCGCCCCGAAGCAGGCCGCCAAGCTCGCCTTCGACGGCTACTCCAACACCTGGTGGGGCACCGGCTACGCGGGCGACTCGGCCGGCCAGTGGCTGCAGGCCGACTTCGACCAGCCCACCGACCTGCTCAACCTCCTGATCACCCCCGGCACCTCACCCCGCAGCGCCCAGGCCGCCGAGCAGGCCAGGCCGATGGAGTTCGACCTGGTGGTCAGCGACTCGGCGGGCAAGGTCCACACGATGCACCGCCGCATCAACGACGGCGGCGCACAGAAGGTCGACGTCCGCGTACGCGACGCGGTGAGCGCACGACTCGTCCTGCGCTCCGCCTACGGCGCCGCCAAGGACCGACAGGTGGCCATCGCCGAGCTGGAGTTCTTCGGCCGGTCGACGGACTAGGACCACCGGGGGCCACGTATGAGGACGGGGGGCGGGGTGGTGGGGCCCCTCCCCCTCCCCCTCCCCCTCCCCCTCTCTCCCTCTCCCTCTTCCCCCCTAAGACAACTGCGACTGCACCTGCGAGGAGATGAGCTCAAGGTGGTCCAAGTCGGTCAGGTCCAGGCACTGCAGGTAGATGCGGCTCGCGCCGATCGCCTGGTACCGGCCGATCTTGTCGACCACCTCGGCGGGCGAGCCCGCCAGGCCGTTCGCCTTGAGCTCGTCCACGTCACGGCCGATGGCCGCGGCGCGCCGGGCGACCTCCGCGTCGTCCTTGCCCACACAGGCCACCAGCGCGCTGGAGTACACCAGGTCACCACCCTTGCGCCCGGCCTGCTCGGCGGCGGCCCGGACCCGGCCGAACTGCCGCTCGCTGTCCTCCAGCGAGGCGAAGGGGATGTTGAACTCGTCCGCGTACTGCGCGGCGAGGCGCGGGGTGCGCGTCGCGCCGTGGCCGCCGATCAGGACCGGCACCTTCGCCTGGGCGGGCTTGGGCAGGGCCGGGGAATCGGTGAGCTGATAGTGCTTGCCGTCGTGGTGGAAGGTCTTGCCGGTCTCCGTCGACCACAGGCCGGTGACGATCTGCAGTTGCTCCTCCAGGCGGGCGAACTTCTCCTTGGGGAAGGGAATGCCGTACGCCCTGTGCTCCTCCTCGAACCAGCCCGCGCCCAGGCCCAGCTCGACCCGGCCGCCCGACATCTGGTCCACCTGCGCCACCTGGATCGCGAGGACACCCGGCAGTCGGAAGGTGCCTGCGGTCATCAGTGTGCCGAGCCTGATCCGCTTGGTCTCACGGGCGAGTCCGGCAAGGGTGATCCACGCGTCCGTGGGCCCCGGCAGACCGTCGCCCGATCCCATGCTGAGGTAGTGGTCCGAGCGGAAGAAGGCGTCAAAGCCCAGGTCCTCGGTGGCTTTGGCGACGGTGAGCAGGGTGTCGTAGGTGGCCCCTTGCTGGGGCTCGGTGAAGATTCGAAGATCCATGCCTCCATCCTGCACGCTGGACCGCCCGTCGACCCCGCCGGTCCCGCCGTACCTCCCCCGCCCCGCCCCGGTCGGGTGAAAACCCGTCAACATGACGGAGGGCGAGGGCCGCGGCGGCCGTCATGTCGCCGAGTCGGGCTGGGGCAGGCCCCCTTCCCGTACCGCCAGCCTGCGCAGCATTTCGAGGACCCGGTCCCTCGACTCGTCCGCGGCGTCGATCGCCTCCATGCACTGCCAGTACACCCCCTCCTCCTCGGCTCCCATGGCGACGCCGACGAGTGCGATGCCCACTTCCCCGAGGAGTCTGCCGAGTCCGATCAGGACCTCGTGCGCGTCGCCCGTCTCCGTCAGCCGCGCGGCCCGTATGTCCTCCGTCCCCAGCCGCGGGGCGTCCAGCACTCCGCAGGCTCTTCCCCCGACCTCGCTCAGGCCCAGCGCCTCACCTCGTAACTCAGGAGGCCCCGCCACCGCGAGCCGGCTGCCGATCGCCTGCGCCAGCGCCTGCGACTGCCAGACCTCCACGACGATGTCCGCAGGCTCCTGACTGTGCGCCAGAGCGCGGCGGTTCGCCTCGATGAGCCGCATCGCGATCATGTCCGGCCCTCCCTCCCGCGCGCATTCGCCGCACGATTATCCGAACTCCCCTGTCCACTACCCAGAGTGATACCCAGCCGGGCGAAAAGCCAGGGGAGGCCGGAAATCTGTGGACAGGCAATCGAGTTTGGCCAAGCCATCCACTCCGGAGAGTGACGAAAGTACCGGAATCAGGGATTCAGGAATATCGGAATCAAGGATTCAGGGGCCCTTCGGGCGCCGGGAACCGCCGCTCGTTCCGCTCGATCTTCGCCGCGAGCGCCGCCAGCGCATCGATTCCGAGGACCTCGCAGAACTGCAGCAGATACGCGAGGACATCCGCCACTTCGTCGGCCACCCGAGGCGCTGTGCCGGGGTCCTCCATCACCCGCGCGGACTCCTCGGGCGTCAACCACTGGAAGATCTCGACGAGTTCGGACGCCTCCACGCTGAGCGCGGCGGCCAGATTCTTCGGGGTGTGGTACTGCTCCCAGTCGCGGGCCGCCGCGAACTCGGCAAGCCTGCGCTGCAGTACCGCCACATCAAGGTGTTCCGTCACGCTCCAGGTCTACCACCGAGACGCCCGAGACGTCTGAGCCGCCCGAGACGTCTGGGCCACCCGAGACACCCGAGATACCCGGGGTGCCCGAGGCGTCGGTGGCCCGGGGCGTGGCCCAGGACGTGGCCCATGCCGCGTTCCCCACCACCCCCACCAGACGGATGTGCCCCCGCGCGCACATGCGCGCCGCCAGTTCGCCGAGTGCGTGTGCCTGCCGGGCGTCCAGGCGCCGGTCCAGGCCGTCGGCGAGGATCGTGAGGCACTGGTACGCCTGCGGCACCTCGACGACCGGGTCGACGGCGAGCACGCCGGGCCCGGTGAGCAGGACCAGCGCCAGGGCCAGGTACCGCAACTCGCCGTCCCCGAGCCGCCCGAGAGGCGTACGCACCCCGCCGCCCCGGTCGATGACGGCCCGAACCGCACCGTTCTCCGTCTCCTCGGCGAACACGTCGGCGACCGGCCCCGCACATCCGGAGCGCACCGCCGAGACGAGCATCCCGTGCCGCACCGCGCACTCCGTCCGGGTGCGCCGCAGGACTTCGGCGAGGTTGTCGCAGCCGCCCAGGAGGTGGCCGGCGCCGACCAGCCCCGCAGGGACCGGGGCGCGCATGCGGCCGGGCCTCGGATCACACGCGAACGCCGAGCGCAGCGCGACCACGACCTGCTCCGCCGCCGCGAGCACCAGGCGCTGCCCGTCCGTCTTCCCCGCCACGCGCAGCGGCACGAGCGCCGTGCCGAGCCGGTCGTCCGGCATCGGGGCACGGGTCACTGGCGCCTGGCCCGCGGTGTGCCAGGCCGCCTGGACGACGCGCCGCCCGGGATCGCGCAGCGCTGTTTCGAGGAGGACGAGTCCCTCCCGGGTCAGCCGCTCGCCGACGACGCGGAGTTCGGGCTCGGCCTGCACGGCGACGTCGAGCCGGACTGCTCCCGCGGGACCGTCGACCGTACAGCCGATACGGAAGCCGCGCCGTCGCTCACGGTCGGCGCGGGCGCGTTCGGGCACGCAGGCGACGGGATCCACGAAGACGTCGGAGAGTTCCGCTCCGGCGCCGAGCCGCGCAAGCGCCTCGTACGCGCCGAGGGCAGTGGACTTGCCGCTGCCGCTCGGCCCGGTGAGCAGGGTCATCGGGCCGAGCGGGAGCACCGTGGCGCGGTGCCCGGCGAAAGCGGACAGGCGCAACTCGGTGACCTGCGGCCTGCCCTGGCCCGCCGGTGACTGAGCGGCCGACACCCGGGAATGCACCGTCATGTCCGGGACGGTAGGCGGCGGCGCACCCGGCGAACCGATACGCCCAACCGACCTTCCTACGATCGAGGGATTACCCCGGAAGTGCCCCCGCGTCGGCCGGGGATATGACACAGGCTCTAAGAGCCTGTCGGGCTCTAAGGCTGCGCCACCGCCTCCACCAGGCCCTGCACCTCCGTGCCGGGCGGCGCGAGGAGGAAGACGTTCTTGTCGACCCGGTGCATGCCGCAGCCGAGGCCCAGGACCACGCCGCTGCTGAAGTCCAGTACGCGCTTGGCGACTTCCGTCTCGGCGCCGGTCAAATCGAGCAGGACCGGGATCTGAGCCATGACGGTCTCGGCGACCTCGCGGGCGTCCGCGAAGACGTTCACCCGCATCACCACGAAACGGCGTCGCGTCTCGGTCTCCGCGTCGGGCAGCGCGCGGTGCCCCGGCCACGAAGGCCATTCGTTGCGGCTGCGCAGCGGTACGACCTGGGCGAGCCCCTCCCACTGTTCATCGGTGACGTCGTGGCGCTGACTGCTGCTCACTTGCCCACCCCGTCCTGGCTCGCACTTGTTCTCTGCACCGGCCAATTCTTAACCCAAGTCACCCGTTCAGCCCAACAGCGACACGGGCGTCGGCTCAGCGGCGGGGCAGCGTGAGGGCCGAGTGGGCAGGTCGGGCGGGCGCGGAGGGAAGGGTGGTGAGGTCGCGCAGCATGGCGTTGCGCCGCGCCAGGGCCCGTGCGGTGGTGGGAAAGAGGGTGGCCGCGCCGTTGTCGGCCAGCGCCTGGTTCATGGTGACGAACTCGCGGAGGCCGCGCTCGTAGGTGGTGAAGGCCACAGTGTGGTCCCGGTGTGCGGCAAGGGCGTTGGCGAGGACGTAGGCACCGGCCAGCGCGAGGCTCGTGCCCTGTCCGGTGAGGAACGAGGGCGCGTACGCGGCGTCGCCGACGAGCGCGACGCGGCCGCTGGACCAGCGGGGCATGCGGATCTGTCCGGCGGTGTCGAAGAACAGGTCGTCCACGCCGCGCATGGCCTCGACCATCGCGGGGACCTCCCACCCCGCTCCCGCGAAAACCTCCGCGAGCAGGTCCCGTTGGGCGGCGGGGTCCCGGAGGACGTCGAACGGCGGCCGCGGCCGGTGGAAGTTGAGGAAGGCGTGCACTTCGGCATCGTCCCCGACCGCGTAGAGGGCCGCGGCTTTCCCCGGGACGTTCCACATCATGAGCTCACGGGAGAGCCCGAAGGTGTTGGGCAGGGTGCAGATGGCGAAGCAGAAGCCGAGGTAGCGGTGGAACTGTGCCTCGGGGCCGAACACGGTTTCCCGCGTACGCGAGTGCATGCCGTCGGCGCCGATCACCAGGTCGAACGTACGCCGTCGTCCGCCGCGGAACGTCACGTCGACCCCTTCTCCCCCCTGGTCGAGCTGGTCGAGGGTGGCGATGGAGTCGTCGAAGAGGAACTCCACGTCGTCACGGACCAGCGCGTGGAGCATCGCGACAAGATCCCCCCGCCGCACCTCCACGTCCTGTCCCTCGGCATCACCGGTGACGACGTGCTGCGGGACCGAGGCCACGGTGCGGCCGTCGGCGTCGAGGAAGGTGCTGCGACGCGAATCGACGTGCGCGTCCCGCAGCCGCGGCAGTATCCCCATCCGCCGCACCACCTCAGTCGCGCTACCGCGGATGTCGATCGGGTAGCCACCGGCGCGCAGGACGCGGGACTTCTCCACCACGGTGACCGCGAATCCGGCACGGTGCAGCCAGTACGCGAGCGCGGGCCCGGCGATACTGGCGCCGGAGATCAGGACTGTGCGGTGCGCGGTGGTACGCACGTTCGTCGTCGACAGACCGGTGGGCTTCATGCCTGAACTCCATTCCTCGTGCTCTGCTTCTGTGTGATGCGGATGATGAGGAGTGACAGCGCGGCGACCAGGGCGGCCAGGAGGAACCCTGTGACGAAGGCCGATTCGGTCGGCTGACCCGTCGTGAGGTCGGTATCGGCGGCGAGGATCGCGCCGCCGAGCTGGGCCCCGAGGGCGACGCCGACCACGCGCGTCACCACGAGCAGACCGGTGGCGATGCCGATGTCCCTCGTCCCGACGGCGGTGGCGGTGCCGGCGAGCAACGCCGTGGTGCCCGCGCCCGCGGCGAACGCGGTCAGCACCTTCGCGAGGACGAGCTGCCATGCCGCGTCGTGCAGCGACGCCAGGGCGGTCATCGTGGCCGCGGTGACGACGGCGCCCGCGATGACCACGGTCCGCGGGCCGAAGCGCCGCGCCGCGACCCCGCCGACCGAATCGCTCAGCGCCCCGGCGACGGCACCGGGCAGCAGGAACAGTCCGATGTCGGTGGTGTCGACGCCGAAGCCGTACCCGTCGGCCGATGTCGCGAACAGCTGAGGGAGCAGGATGATCACCATTCCGGAACCGGTGGTGATGACGAAGGTGAGTACGCAGCCGTGCCACATTGCGGGCTTCGCCAGCATGCGGAGATCGACCATCGGCGAAGGGGTCCGGCGCTCGACGACGACCCACCCGGTCGCCAGGGCCGCGACGACCACCGCGAGCGCGCCGACCGCGAAGGGCGGCAGACCGCCGTTCGTCACCTTGACGAGCCCGAGCATGAACGTGAGCAACGTGGCACTCAGCAGCACCACCCCGGGCCAGTCGATCCCGTGATCCGACACGTCCGACACGTCCGACACGTCCGACACGTCCGACACGTCCGACGCGGCCGACGCGGCCGACGCGGCCGACGGGCCCGGCAGAACCGGCGGATCATGCGGCAGCAGCCGCGTCACGAGCAGCGTCGTCGCACTGATCACGATGGTCGGCAGCGCGAACATCCAGTGCCAGGAGACGTGTTCGGCGACCGGGCCCGCCATCAGCGTCCCGACCATGCCGCCGCCCGTGAACAGCGCGACGACCAGCCCGATCACCGCCTGCGACTCGCCCGTCGGCAGGTGCTTGCGCACCAGGATGAAGGACAGCGGCAGCGCGCCCACCATGACGCCCTGCAACACCTGCCCGACCAGCAGCACCGGCAGGTTCGGTGCCAGGCTTGCCACCAGGCCACCGGCCGAGACCACGACCATCAGCCGGACCAGCACGCGTTTTCCACCGTAACGGTCGCCGAGCTTGCCCGCGACGGGCGTGATGACCGCGCCGGTGATCAGTAACGTGTTGCCGACCAGCGCTCCTTCGGCGGGGCCGACCCCCAACTCGCTCTGCAGCAGCGGGAGCGCGGGCTCCACCACTGACTGCAGGGTGCCGAGGGCGAGCGCCAGGAGGCCGAGCGCGGCTGTCGACAGCCTGCCGATGCGGACCGGCGGGACCACAGCCGGGGAGATCGCGCTTCTGGACATGGGTGTCCCTTACGTTGTCGTGGAATGGGCGGGCGTGAGCGCACGCCAAGGGAAGACCCCGCACCGGCCTGCGGATTCAGGGCCTACGGGCCTACGGGAGAGCTACGGAGGTATGGAGGTACGGGGTCGCCGGGCTACGGCAGGCGGTCTGTGTCTGCGTCGGGCGCGGCCTGGGCCAGGCCCGTCCGGTAGGCGATGACGACGAGTTGGGCCCGGTCGCGGGCCTCCAGCTTCGTCATGGCGCGCTGCACATGGGCGCGTACGGTGAAGGGGCTGAGGAACATCCGCTCGGCGATCTCCTGGTTGGACAGGCCGGTCGCGACCAGGGCGACCATCTCGCGTTCGCGCGGGGTGAGCACGGCGAGCCGTTCGGGGCGGTGCGGCGGGGCGTCGTCCGGTGTGGCCAGGAAACGGGTGACCAGGGAGCGGGTCGCGGCGGGCGACAGCAGCGTGTCGCCGTCGGCGATCGTCCGTACGGCGTCCAGCAGGTCCTCGGCGCCGATGCCCTTGCCGATGAAGCCACCGGCTCCCGCGCGCAGCGCCTGAGCGACGTATTCGTCGGTCTCGTACGTGGTGAGGATCAGGATGCGGCTGGCCCGCAGTTCCGGGTCGGCGCAGATCTCCGCCGTGGCGGTGAGACCGTCCACCTCGGGCATGCGGATGTCCATGACCACCACGTCCGGGCGCAACTCCCTGGTGAGCCGGACCGCCTCCCTGCCGTCACCGGCCTCGCCGACCACGGTGATGTCGTCGGCGGAGTCGAGGAGCATCCGGAAGGCGCCGCGGAGCAGGGCCTGATCATCGGCGAGCAGCACGCGTAGGGTCACGGCGCGTTCCCGGCCTTTCCGTCGCGTGTCAGCCCGTCGTCCATCGACACGTTGCCTGTCGCCTCGTCAGACTCCGTACACAGAGCGCCAGTTGGGCCGCCGACCGCTGTCGGCTCCCCGCCCCTGCCGGGCGGCACCGGCAGCTGCGCCGAGACGACGAAGCCGCCCTCCGGACGCCTGCCCGCGGAGAGCTGTCCGCCCACCGCCGCGGCCCGTTCCCGCATCCCGATCAAGCCGTAGCCGGGCTGCCGGTCGGCCGCCGCGGACGTCGCCGCGCTCGCCACCGTACGGGGTGTACGAGGCGTACCGGGCGTACGGGGACTCCCTCCGTCGTCCGCGACCGTGATCGTCACGCGGTCGCGACCCCAGGTCAGGCGCACCCGGGCGCACCCGGTACCGGCGTGCTTGGTCACGTTGGTCAGGGCCTCCTGGACGATGCGGTACGCGGTGAGGTCCGCGCCCGGCGGCAGCGGCCTGGCCGCGCCCTCCTGGTGCACGGTCACCTCAAGACCCGCGCGGCGGAAGGATTCGAGGAGCGTGGACAGGCGGGACAGACCCGGCGCCGGTTCGGCGGGTGCTGCCGCGTCGCCGGTCCGGCGCAACAGGCCGACCGTGGCCCGCAGTTCGTCGAGCGCGTGGCCGGTGGTCTCGACGAGTTCCGCCAGGCTCTTGCGGGTCTGCTCGGGACGGGTGTCGAAGAGGTGGGCGGCGACCGTGGCCTGCGCGTTGGCCAGGGTGATCTGATGGGCCACGAGATCGTGCAACTCCCGCGCGATGCGCACTCGTTCCTCGTCCACTCTGCGGCGCGCCTCGCTCTCCCGGCTCTCCTCGGCCCGCCGGGCCCGCTCCTCCACGGCCGCCAGGTAGGCCCGCCGGTTCCGCACCGAGTGTCCGAGTACCCCGGCCACCAGCGGGAACGCCGCCACTGCCCCCACCCTGCTCGCGTCCTTCCACGAGAGGGCGCCGAACAACGGGCTGGAGGCGACGAGGAGCGCCGCGGAGATGAGCAACACCGCGCCCACCGCCCGCCGTTCGGACCGAGCGGTGAGCGAGAAGGAGTAGGCGGCGATCACGGCGGGGGCCACGATGAGCGGGCTCAGCAGGAGGCCGAGGACCGGTGCGAGGACGCCGCACGCGGTCGTGACCGCCATGGTGGCCAGGGGCGCACGGCGCCGCACCGGCAGCACGGCGCTGGACACGACGGCGATGAAGTAGGCGGTGAAAGACGGCGGCGACAGTGTGTCGCCGTCTTCCTCGACGACGCCGCCGAGCAGGCAGAGCGCGAACGCCGTCGCCGTGACCACGCCCTCCCGCCACCGCGCGCCGCGGGCGCGCGGTCCACCGCCGCTCCTGTCCGTCATGGCCGCTCAGTCCCGGCCGACGGGGAGCCGCGGCGCCGCCGCGTCCGGCCCGGCCGCGGGGCTTGGGGCTCGCCCGCCCGGTCCTCGCCCGCTCAGTGCCTCACCCTCGATGTCCACGTTCGGCAGCACGCGGTCCAGAATACGGGGCAGCCACCAGGCCCTGCGGCCGAGCAGTGCCATGACCGCGGGCACGATCGCCATCCGGACCACGAAGGCGTCGAAGGCGACGGCGGCGGACAGGCCGACGCCCATCGTCTGGATGGTCGGGTTGCTCATGCCGATGAATCCGGCGAACACGCTGATCATGATGATCGCCGCCGCGGCCACCACCCGCCCGCTGTACCGGAACCCGTCGACGACGGCCTCGCCGGGTGACGCGCCGTGGGCGTAGGCCTCCCGCATGCGGGAGAGGAGGAAGACCTCGTAGTCCATGGCGAGGCCGAACACTATGCCGATGATGAGGATCGGCATCAGCGACATGACAGGGCCGGTCTGCTCGATGCCGATCAGGTCCGCCGCCCAGCCCCACTGGAAGACGGCGACGAGCACGCCGAAGGCGGCGCCGACCGACAGCAGGAAGCCGAGCGCGGCCTTGACCGGTACGAGGACCGAGCGGAAGACGACCGCCAGCAGGAGCACGGCGAGGCCGATGACCACGGTCAGGTAGGGGATGAGTGCGTCGGACATGGCTTCGGAGATGTCGATGTTCATCGCGGTGGTGCCGGTCACCAGGATGCCCGCGCCCGTGCGGGCCTCGACGCCGGAGACCGCGTCCCTGATCGCGTGCACCAGTTCCTTGGTCTCGCCGCTGTTCGGCGCGGTGCGCGGGACGGCGGTGAGGACGGCCGTGTCCTTGGTTCGGTTGAGCACCGGCTCACCGACCGACGCGACGCCGTCCACTCCTCGTACGGTCTCGACGACCCGGTCCGTGGTGGCCCGGGTGCCCCCGGAGGCGGCCGCCGACGAGGTGTCCACGACCACGGTCAGCGGCCCGTTGAAGCCGGGGCCGAAGCCTTCCGACAGCAGGTCGTAGGCGCGGCGCTGGGTGGTCTGGACCGACTTGGACTCGTCTCCGGGCAGCCCGAGTTCGAGGCTCAGCGCCGGTAGGGCGAGGGCGCCGAGACCGAGTCCGGCGACCAGCAGTACGGCCACGGGGCGGCGCAGCACGAACCGCGCCCAGCGGGTGCCGAGCCCGGGGTTGCCGGGCCCGGGGTTGCCGGCCGCGGCCGGTGTCGCGTGCGGGTGTTCGCTTCCCGGCCGGGCGGCGGCCCTGCGGGCGGTGCGGGACAGGACTCGTCGGCCGAAGAAGCCGAACAGCGCGGGGACCAGGGTCAGTGCGACGAGTACGGCGAGGGCGACGGCGCCCGCGCCGCCCATGCCCATCCTGGTGAGTTCGGGGATGCCGACGACCCCGAGGCCGACCAGGGCGATGAAGACGGTGGCGCCTGCGAAGACGACGGCGGATCCGGCCGTGCCCACCGCCCGGCCCGCGGCCTCCTCGGGGTCGATGCCCCGGGCGCGTTCGGCACGGAAGCGGGAGGTGATGAAGAGCGCGTAGTCGATGCCGACCGCGAGTCCCAGCATCAGGACCAGGATGACGACGGTGGACGTCAGGCCCAGGGGTACGGCCAGCGCGGAGACCAGACCGAAGGCGATGGCCACGCCCACGAACGCGGTCAGCAGCGACAGCCCGGCCGCGACCAGCGAGCCGAGGGCGACGACGAGGACCACCGCCGCCACCGCCACGCCGACGATCTCCGTCGTACCGCCGGGCCCCTCCTCCGCGTCCAGGGCGGAGCCGCCGGTCTCCACGGTAAGGCCCGCGTCCCTGACCCGGTCGGCGGCGTCCTCCAGGGCGCTCTTCGTCGCTCCGGACAGGTCGGTTGCGTCCGCGGTGTAGGTGATCGTGGAGTAGGCGATGGTGCCGTCCTCGCTGACCGCGCCGCTCTTGTAGGGGTCGGTGGCCGACGCGACCTGGTCTCCCCCGTCCAGCGATCCCAGCGTGTCCTCGACGGCCGCCCGGTTCTCCCTGGCCGTCACCCGCTGCCCGTCCGGCGCCCGGAACACCAGACGGGCCTCGGCGCCCTGGCTGTTGCTCTGCGGGAAACGCTCGTCCAGCAGGTCGAACGCCTTCTGCGACTCGGTGCCGGGCATGGAGAGGTCCTCCTCCTCGCCGGCCGGCGCCATGGCTGCGGCTGCGACGGCGAACAGCAGGGCCCCCAGCCAGAGGCCGCCCACGAGCCTGCGCCTGCGGAAGGCCCACCGTCCGATCCGGTAAAGGGTTGTCGCCACCTGTTGATCACTCCAGACACCGCTAGGCAAGGGAAAGGCGGGGGAAGTACGCGGGAATTCCGCGCCTCCCACACTTCCCTCCGGCGTCCCGCCGGGCATCGTCCCCAGCCGCCGTCCTGCCCTGGTGCGCCCGGACCAGCCGCGCACGGGTTCTGGTGCGTCGGCACTAGGGGGGCGTGCGCGACTGGACGGCGCGTGCGCGCTACCAGCCCCTACCGGCCCGCTCCTTCCGCCCTCTCCGCCCCTTCCGCCCCGGCCACCGGTCCCGCGGGATGGTCCGGACCCAGGAAGACCACCCTGCCCGGGCCGTCCTGTGCGGGGCGGGTGATCTGGTGCCAGCCCGCCCGCCGGTAGAAGCGCACGGTGTCGGTGGCCCGCGGCGAGGTCAGCAGCCAGCAGCGGCCGTCCGGCGCCTCACCGGTCACCGCCGCGAGCAGCGCACGGCCCACGCCGAGGCCGTGCGCGGCGGGCAGCACCGCGAGTTCGTCGACCTGCAACGCTCCGGCGAGCCACTCCTCGGTGCGCCGGTCACCGAGGGCGGCGGTGACGAGCGGGTAGGAGCGCGTGTCGGGCAGCGGGTACTGCGTCGTCCACGCGGACGCGAAGCCGAGGACGCGCCGCGGCGTGTCCGGCGGGCCGCCGAGCGCGACCGCTCCCGTGAAGCCGGGGCGCCCGATGTCGGCCGCGAGGCGTTCGAGGTAGCGGTCGGCCTCGGCCGGGTCCTCGTTCCAGGGCGGTGCGCCGAACGCCTCGGCGTAGACGGAGCGCACGCCCCGCGCGTACGCGAGGAGTCCGGCGCCGGTCAGCCGGTGGACGTCGTACGAGGCGCCGGTCACGCGGCGACCCGCCCGACCGCTCCCACCACTGCGGCGGTCCCGGCCGGGTTCAGCGAAGCGAACTCCAGCAGTGCCGACGGGTCGATGGAGACGTCCAGGGGCGCGGGCTCCGCGCCCGCCCTCACCAGCAGGTCGCCGACCGCCGCGATCATCGCGCCGTTGTCGGTGCACAGGCGCGGCGGCGGGACCCGCAGCGTGACCCCGGCGGCCCGGCAGCGCTCCTCGGCGAGGGCGCGCACCCGGGAGTTGGCGGCGACGCCGCCGACCACCACCAGCGTGCCGACGCCGTGTTCGCGGCAGGCCGCGACCGCCTTGCGGGTGAGCACGTCGGCCACGGCCTCCTGGAGCGATGCCGCGCCGTCGGCGACCGGCAGGGGCCGCCCGGCATGACCCTCGGCCCAGCGTGCGGCGGCCGTCTTCAGCCCTGAGAAGGAGAAGGCGTAGGGGGTGTCGCGCGGCCCGGTCAGCGGGCGCGGGAAGGACACGGCGGCCGGGTCGCCCTCCCGCGCCGCCCGGTCGATGGCGGGCCCACCCGGGTACGGCAGCCCGAAGACCCGCGCGACCTTGTCGAAGCACTCCCCCGCGGCGTCGTCGAGGGTGTCCCCGAGGTGGACGAGCGGGTCGCGCGCCAGGTCGCGTACGAGAAGGAGCGAGGTGTGGCCGCCGGAGACGATCAGGACCATGCAGGGGTCGGGCAGCGGGCCGTGCTCCAGGGTGTCGGCGGCGACGTGCCCGGCGAGGTGGTGCACGCCGTGCAGTGGGACGTCCAGGGCGTACGCGAGGCTCTTCGCACCGGCGAGTCCGACCTGGAGGGCGCCGGAGAGGCCGGGGCCCGTGGTCACGGCGACGGCGCCGATGTCGGACATCCGCAGGCCCGCATCGTCCAGTGCCCGGCGGATCACCGGGGTGAGCGCGTGGACGTGGGCGCGGGCGGCGATCTCCGGGACGACTCCGCCGTAGCGGGCGTGCTCGTCCATGCTCGACGCGACCGCGTGGCCGAGCAGCCGCCCCTCGCGGACGAGGCCCGCGCCCGTCTCGTCGCAGGACGACTCGATGCCGAGCACCACCGGAGAGCCCATCGCGAAGGTCGCCTTTCTGCCCAGGGAGCCGCGCGGAACGACCGGCCGCACGGCTTATTGCAAGTAGTTCGCAATAAGGGTACGCCGCCGGGTCACCAGTAGAGTGCGCTGCGCAGCTTTCTCCCCGAACCCCGAGGTCAGGTACCAGCGATGACCCCCGCACCCCCCGCAGGCATACCGGACCTCACCGTCGTCGGAATCGGGGCCGACGGCTGGGACGGGCTCCCGGCGGCCTCGCGCGCGGCGCTGTCCGACGCCGAGGTGCTGATCGGCGGCGCGCGCCAGCTGGACCTGCTCCCCGCCGACCGCTGCGCGGGCGAGCGCGTCGCCTGGCCCTCGCCGCTGCGGCCCGCGGTGCCCGCGCTCCTCGCCGCGCACGCCGGGCGCCGCGTCGCCGTCCTCGCCAGCGGCGACCCGATGTTCTACGGCATCGGGCGCGCCCTGACCGAGGAGGTCGGCGCCGCCGCGCTGCGCGTCCTCCCGCACCCGTCCGCCGTCTCCCTCGCGTGCGCGCGCCTCGGCTGGCCGGTGGAGGACACCGAGGTCGTCACGCTCGTCGGCCGCCCGGCCGCGCGGCTCGCCGCCGCGCTGCACGACGGGCGCCGCCTCCTCGTGCTCAGCGCGAACGCGGCCACGCCCGGCGAGGTCGCCGCGCTGCTGAGGGAGCGCGGCTTCGGACCGAGCCGACTGCGCGTACTCGAACAGCTCGGCGGGGCGGGCGAGACGGCGTACGAGGGGGTCGCCGACAGCTGGTCGCACGCGCCCGGTGACGCCCTGAACGTCGTCGCGGTCGAATGCCGCCGCTCCCCCGGCGCGCTGCGCCTCGGCGCCGTGCCGGGGCTGCCCGACGCCGCGTACGACAACGACGGGCAGCTCACCAAGCGTTACGTCCGCGCCGCCACGCTCGCCGCGCTCGCGCCCGCCCCCGGGGAACTGCTCTGGGACGTGGGCGGCGGCTCGGGGTCGATCGCCGTGGAGTGGCTGCGCACGCACCCGTCGTGCCATGCCGTCACCGTCGAGAAGAACCCCGTGCGCGCGCAGCGGATCACCCGCAACGCCGAGCGGCTCGGCGTGCCCGCGCTGCGCGTCGTCACCGGCGCCGCGCCCGCCGCGCTCGCCGGACTGCCCACGCCGGACGCCGTGTTCATCGGCGGCGGCCTCACCGCGCCGGGGCTCCTCGACGCGGGGTGGGACGCGCTGCCGCCCGGCGGGCGGCTCGTCGCCAACACCGTCACGCTGGAGTCCGAGGCGCTGCTCACCCAGTGGTACCGGCGCCACGGCGGCGAGCTGGTGCGGCTCGCGGTCGCGCAGGCCGTGCCCGTGGGCGGCTTCACCGGGTGGCGGCAGGCCATGCCGGTCACCCAATGGTCCGTCACCAAGTCTGGAGAACAAGAACGATGACCGTGTACTTCATCGGCGCGGGTCCCGGCGCCGCCGACCTGATCACGGTCCGCGGCGCGCGGCGGATCGCGGCCTGCCAGGTCTGCCTGTACGCGGGCAGCCTGGTCCCGCGCGAGCTGCTCGCCGAGTGCCCGGACGGGGCACAGCTCGTCGACACCGCCCAGCTCAACCTGGACCAGATCACCGAGAAGCTGGTGCACGCGCACGAGCAGGGGCTCGACGTGGCGCGGCTGCACTCGGGCGACCCGTCCGTGTTCAGCGCGGTGGCCGAGCAGATGCGGCGGCTCGACGCGGCCGGAGTCCCTTACGAAGTGGTGCCGGGTGTGCCCGCGTTCGCCGCGGCGGCGGCCGCGCTGAAGCGGGAGCTGACCGTGCCGACCGTCGGCCAGACCGTCATCCTCACGCGTATCGCCCAGCGTGCGACGGCCATGCCGGAGGGCGAGGACCTGGCCACGCTCGGCCGCAGCGGGGCGCTGCTCGTCCTGCACCTGGCCGCGGGTTACGTCGACCGCGTGGTCGAGGAGCTGCTGCCGCACTACGGCGCCGACTGCCCCGTCGCCGTGGTCGCCCTGGCCAGCCGCCCCGACGAGGTGATCCTGCGGGGCGCCCTCGGCGACATCGCGGAGCAGGTGAAGGCGGCGGGGATCGTGCGGACCGCGGTCATCATGGTGGGGCGGACGCTGGGCGCCTCCCAGTTCCGGGACAGCCACCTGTACTCGGCGGAGCGGGAGCGGCACGTGTGCTGAGCGGGGCGTCCCGCAGGGATGCAGGCGGGGGCTGTTCGTCGGCTGCGGCTCGGCTGCGGCTGGGCGCGCAGTTCCCCGCGCCCCTGGGCCTCCGCGCCCCTTAAGGGGCGCGGACCTCGCTGCGGCCCACCACCGTTCCCGCCCTGTCGATGCAGATGACGTCCACCGCTACGGGGGCGCCCCGCAGTACCGCGAGTGCCTCGTCCCTTGCCGTGAGCGCCACCAGGTCGCCGAGTGGCACCCCGGCCGCCGCGCACAATTGCAGCGCCGCGAGGCCGGTGTTGGCGGTCGCCACCTCGGTGGCGAGGGCGTCGGACGCCCCGCCCGCGCGGGCGAGCTCCGCGAGGAAGGACGTGTCGACCTGGGAGCGGGCCGAGTGCAGGTCGAGGTGGCCCGCCGCGAGTTTCGACAGCTTGGCGAAGCCGCCGCAGATGGTGAGGCGGTCGACGGGGTGACGGCGTACGTACTTCAGGACCGCGCCGGCGAAGTCACCCATGTCCAGGAGCGCGTCCTCCGGCAGTCCGTACTCGGCGACGACGGTCTTCTCCGACGTCGACCCCGTGCACCCGGCGACATGCGTGCGCCCGGCCGCCCGCGCCACGTCCACGCCGCGCCGGATCGAGTCGATCCACGCCGAGCAGGAGTAGGGCACGACGATGCCGGTCGTCCCGAGGATGGAGAGGCCGCCGAGGATGCCGAGGCGCGGGTTCCAGGTGGAGCGGGCGATCTCCTCGCCGTGGTCGACGGAGATCGTGATCTCGACGTCCGGCGTGACCCCGGCGCGCTCCGCGACCAGCGCCACGTGGTCCCGCATCATCTGCCGCGGCACGGGGTTGACCGCGGGCTCCCCGACATCGAGGGGCAGGCCGGGGCGGGTGACGGTGCCCACGCCGGGACCCGCCCTGAAGACGACGCCCGCACCGGCGGGCAGCCGCCGCACCGTGGATCGCACCAGCGCGCCGTGCGTGACGTCCGGGTCGTCGCCCGCGTCCTTGACGATGCCCGCCATCGCGCGCTCGCCGCCGAGCTCCTCGGCGGCGAGCGCGAAGGCCGGTGTCTGGCCCTTGGGCAGCGTGATGGTCACCGGGTCGGGGAAGTCGCCGGTGAGCAGGGCCGTGTACGCGGCCGTCGTGGCGGCGGTCGCGCAGGCGCCGGTCGTCCAGCCGGGCCGCAGACCGGTGTGCTTGAGTTGGGCGCTGCGGCCGCCCGCGGCCCCGCCCGCCCCGCTTGCCTCACTCATGAAGGAAACCGAACTCCGTGCACGTACTGATCCTGGGAGGAACGACCGAGGCCCGCCGTCTGGCGGAGCTCCTCGCGGGCGAGGCGGCGCTGCGGGTGACCAGTTCGCTCGCGGGCCGGGTCGCGGCGCCCCGGCTGCCGCCCGGCGAGGTCCGCGTCGGCGGCTTCGGCGGGCCCGAGGGCCTCGCGGCGTGGCTGACCGCACACCACGTGGACGCGCTCATCGACGCCACCCATCCTTTCGCCGGCTCGATCTCGTTCAACGCGGCGACGGCCGCCGCCACCGCCCATGTTCCCCTGCTCGCCCTGCGCCGGCCCGGCTGGGTCGCGGGTCCGGGCGACGACTGGCACCCGGTCACCTCCCTGGCCCAGGCGGCCCGGGTCCTGCCCGCGCTGGGCGAGCGGGTCTTCCTCACCACGGGCCGGCTGGGCCTCGCCGCGTTCGCGGGCCCCGAGCTGGGCGCCCACTGGTTCCTCGTACGTTCCGTCGACGCGCCCGAGCCGCCGTTCCCGGCGCGCATGGAGGTGCTCCTCGACCGGGGCCCGTTCGCGCTCGCCGGGGAGCGCGAGCTGCTCCGTACACACCGGATCGACGTCCTGGTCACGAAGGACAGCGGGGGCGTGGCGACCGCGCCGAAACTGGCCGCCGCGCGCGAGGCGGGGGTGCCGGTGGTGGTCGTCCGGCGGCCCGCCGGGCCGGAGGGAGTCATCGGCGTCGCCACGCCGGAGGAGGCGGTTGCCTGGGTGCATGGTGAGGTGCGGGCCGATCGTGGCTGGTCACGCAGTTCCCCGCGCCCCTGAAAGCAGGGGCCCGCGGCCCCTTGAGGGGCGCGGGGAACTGCGCGACCAGCCACCACGCACCCGCAGGCGACGCACAAGAAGGTCACCCCTCGGGGTACCGCCGCGGCGTCCAGACGATCTGCTCCGCGCCGCCGCGCCGCCGCGACACCCGCGTCTGCGAAGACCCGACGATCAGCAGCGTACGCATGTCGACCTCCTCCGGATCCAGATCGGCGAGGCGCACGACACGCACGCTCTCCTCGGGCCCGCCGACATCCCGCCCGAGGACCACAGGCGTGTCCGGCGCCCGGTGCTCAAGGAGCAGCTCGCGCGCCTTGCCGACCTGCCAGGTCCGGCTCCGCGAGCCGGGGTTGTAGAGCGCGAGGACGAGATCCGCGGCAGCCGCCGCGGCCAACCGCTCCGCGATGACCTCCCACGGCTTGAGGCGGTCGGACAGGGACAGGGTGGCGTAGTCGTGGCCGAGCGGTGCGCCCGCCAACGCGGCCGCCGCGTTGGCGGCGGTCACCCCGGGGAGCACCCGTACGGGAACATCGTCGTACGCGTCCTGCGAGGCCACCTCCAGGACGGCCGTGGCCATCGCGAAGACGCCGGGGTCTCCGCCCGACACGACGGCCACCCGCCGCCCGCGCCGCGCCAACTCCAGCGCGAACTCGGCGCGTTCGGACTCGACGCGGTTGTCCGAGCCGTGCCGCCGCTGACCGGGTCGGTGCGGCACCCGGTCGACGTACGTGGTGTAGCCGACCAGGTCGTCCGCGGCGGCGAGCGCGCCGCGCGTCTCGGGGGTCAGCCACAGCGGGCCCGCGGGACCCGTGCCGACCACGACGACCTCGCCGGACCGCTCCGTCGACGGCTCCGGCGCGGGGCCGCCCGTCAGGGGCGCCACCCGGCTCGGCAGGACCGCCACGGAGAAGTACGGCACCGACTCCGGGTCCACGTCGGCCAGCCTGCCGGTGCGCTCGCCCGCCATGGTGGCCCGCTCGACGTAGCGGGCCTCGTCGAGGCGGCCCGCGCTCTCCAGGGCGCCGCGCACCTTGCCGAACGTGCGGCCAAGCTTCATGACGACCGCCGAGTCCGTCGCCGCGAGGCGCGCGGCCAGCTCCTCCTCGGGGAGCGTGCCGGGCAGGACGGTGAGGACCTCCTCGGCCTCCACAAGCGGCTCCCCGAGGCGGGCCGCCGCCGCGCTCACCGAGGTGACACCGGGGATCACCTCGGTCGGGTAGCGGTGCGCGAGGCGCTTGTGCATGTGCTGGTACGAGCCGTAGAAGAGCGGGTCGCCCTCGGCGAGGACGGCGACCGTGCGGCCCGCGTCGAGGTGGGCGGCGAGGCGGGCCGCGGCCTCCTCGTAGAAGGCGTCGAGCGCGCCGCGGTAGCCGCCGGGGTGGTCGGTGTGCTCCGTGGTGACGGGGTAGACCAGCGCTTCCTCGATGTGGTCGGCGCGGATGTGCTTCGCCGCGATCGAGCGGGCGATGGAACGGCCGTGCCGGGCCGAGTGGTACGCGACGACGTCGGCCGCCGCGATCACCTCGACGGCGCGCAGGGTCATCAGGGAGGGATCGCCGGGACCGAGGCCGACCCCGTACAGCTGTCCCCCGGTGGCTCCGGCCCCGGCGGTTTCGGCCCCGGCGGTTTCGGCCCCGGCGGTTTCGGTCTCGATGGTTCCGGTCTCGGTGTTCACTCCGCCTCGCTCGCAATCGCGTTGATCGCCGCCGCGGCCATCGCGCTGCCGCCACGACGCCCTCGTACGACGAGGTACTCCAGACCGGAGTGGTGGGCGGCCAGCGCGTCCTTGGACTCGGCGGCGCCGACGAAGCCGACCGGGATGCCGAGGACGGCGGCCGGGCGCGGCGCGCCCTCCTCGATCATCTCCAGGAGGCGGAAGAGCGCGGTGGGCGCGTTGCCGATGGCGACGACGGAGCCTTCGAGGCGGTCGCGCCACAGTTCGAGCGCGGCGGCGCTGCGGGTGGTACCGAGCCGCGCCGCGAGGTCCGGCACGGACGGGTCGGCGAGGGTGCAGATCACGTCGTTGTCGGCGGGCAGCCGCTTGCGCGTGACGCCGCTCGCGACCATGTTCGCGTCGCACAGGATCGGCGCGCCGTCGCGCAGGGCCTTGCGCGCGTCCGCGATCACCCGCGGGCTGTGGGCGAGATCCTTCACGAGGTCGACCATCCCGCAGGCGTGGATCATCCGGACCGCGACCTGGCTGACGTCGGCGGGCAGGCCCTGGAGGTCGGCCTCCGCCCGGATGGTGGCAAAGGACTCGCGGTAGATCGCCGCGCCGTCCTTCTCGTAGTCGAACACTGTGCTCTCGCTCATCTCGTGGCCGTTGGAGTGCTTGCGGAAGGGCTGTTTGCGGAAGGGGTGCTTGTCGAAGTCGTACGTGCTGCGGTGACCGTCCCGGCCAGGGTGTCGCCCGTCACGGGCACCGCCGAGGCGCCGGTGCGCACCGTCACCTCGTAGCGGCCGTCGCCGATGGCGAGGACGTCGACCCAGTCGCCGTGCGGGTGCCCGCACCGCCGCTCGCAGCCGGACCAGTGGACGGGCAGTCCGCCGTGGCCCGGCACGGCGTCCGCGCGGACGTCGGCGAGCGACTTGGCGCAGCCGGGGCGGCCGGTGCAGGCGCCGACGCCGGACCAGGGCGAGCCGGGGGCGGTGACGTAACCGGCCTCGGCCAGTGCGGCGAGGCGCTCACGGGCCGCCGCTCCGTCGGCGAAGCCGGGCAGCACGAAGCCGCGCCACGGGGTGACGCGCAGCTCGTCGGCGGGCAGCGGGAGGAGGGCCCGCCACTGGGCCGCGGTGACACGGCCGAGGGGTGCGTTGACGACCACGGCGTGACCGGTGACGCCGGGGACGGGCGGGGCGGCGACGGGCATTCCCCGGGCAGCGACCGGCATCTCCCGGGCACCAACCGGCACCTCCGGGGCCGTGACCGGCATCTTCGGGGCGGCGCCCGGCGACTCCGGGGCGCCGACAGGCATCCCCGGAACCGCGACCGGCTCCGCCGCGACCCCCGCCCGCGTCAGCGCCCGCGCCACCTCCACCCGCTGCCCGTCGGGAAGCTCCCGTACCCGCCAGGCCCCGTTGCCCGCCTCGCGCGCGGCGTCGAGGAAGGCGCGGGCCGCCGCGAGGGCGGCGCGGGGGGCGTCGGCGCCTGCGACCCGGAAGGCGTGCCTCCCGAGGCGTACGACGGCCGTTCCACCGGAGCGCACCGCCCCACCGGATCGCACCGCGCGACCCGCACCCGCCGTCCCGTCCGCCCCCACCGCCCCGTCCGATTCTGCGATCAAGGTCACATCCGCGCCGAGGCCCGCCACGTCCCCGCGCCCGTCGTCCAGGGCGAACAGGAAGCGGCCGGAGAGCGCCGTCGTCCACTCCTCCGCGCAGAGGAGTCCGTCCAGCTCGCGGGCCCACAACTGCACGTCGGCGTGGCCGAGTCCGTCGGTTCCCGCGAGCGGCGATGCCACCACGTTCCGCACGCGTTCGTGCCGCTCGGAAGGCAGCAGGCCCGCGTCCGCGAGCAGGTGGGAGAGTTCGCCGCCGCACGCCTCGCCGAGGCCGCGCAGCTCGATGTTGCCGCGCGAGGTGACGCTGAGGTTCCCGTCCGCGAGACGCTCCGCCGCGACTCCGAGCACGGTCGCCTGACGGGCCGTCAAAAGGCCGCCGGGCAGGCGGAGTCGGGCGAGCCTGCCGTCGTCGGCGAGGTGCAGGCGAAGGGCTCCGGGGCAGGCGTCGCCCCGGTCGCGTATGAGGGATTCGCCCTGGTCTGGGGAGGGAGCTCGGGTGGGCGGCATGGCGGCGAGCATACCCACGCGGTTCCGGCCGGTCGCCTCCCGAGACGGGCCGTCCCGGCAGGTGGCCGCACCGCTCGCGGCGGGCAGGACTTACTATGCAGGCGGCGGGCTACCAAGTCCGTCGACGCCAGCGACGGCGTGGGTCCACCAGGACCCTGGGGAGGAAGCCCGGTGCGAATCCGGCGCGGTCCCGCCACTGTGAGCCCCACCCGCGTGGGGTGAGCCAGGAACTCCTGCCGTCCATACGACCACCCGGGGCGCGGACACCCCGAGGAAGGCCTGCGCCCGCATGCTTCTGCTGTTGTCGACCTCCGACACCGACCTGCTCAGCGCCCGCGCGGCGGGGGGCCCGGTCGACTACCGGTTCGCCAACCCCTCCCGCCTGGACCTGGACACTCTTCCCGGCCTGCTCGACGGCGTCGACCTCGTCGTCGTACGCCTCCTCGGCGGCGTACGCGCCTGGCAGGACGGCCTGGACCAGCTCATCGCCACCGGCCTCCCGGTCGTCGTGCTCACCGGTGAACAGGCCCCCGACGCCCAGCTGATGGCCTCCTCCACCGTGCCGATCGGCATCGCCGCCGAGGCGCACGCCTACCTCGCGCACGGCGGCCCCGCCAACCTGGAGCAGCTGGCCCGCTTCCTCTCCGACACCGTGCTGCTCACCGGCCACGGTTTCGAGCCGCCCGCGCCCGCGCCGTCCTGGGGCCCGCTGGAGCGCACCGCGCGCCCCGTCGAGGGGCCGACGGTGGCGGTGCTCTACTACCGCGCCCACCACATGAGCGGCAACACCGCGTTCGTCGACGACCTGTGCAGCGCCATCGAGGACGCGGGCGCCCGCCCGATGCCGCTGTACGTGGCTTCGCTGCGCGCCCCCGAGCCGGAGCTGATCGACGAGCTGCGGGCCGCCGACGCCATCGTGACGACGGTCCTCGCGGCGGGCGGCACCAAGCCCGCGCAGGCGTCGGCGGGCGGCGACGACGAGTCGTGGGACGCGGGCGCGCTGACCGGCCTCGACGTGCCGATCCTCCAGGCGCTCTGCCTGACCGGGTCGCGCTCGGCCTGGCAGGACAACGACGAGGGCGTGTCGCCGCTGGACGCCGCGAGCCAGATCGCCGTCCCGGAGTTCGACGGCCGCCTCATCACGGTGCCCTTCTCCTTCAAGGAGATCGACGAGGACGGGCTCCCCGCATACGTGGCGGACGCCGAGCGCGCGGCCCGCGTCGCCGGGATCGCCGTACGGCACGCGCGTCTGAAGCACATCCCGGCCGCCGACAAGCGCCTGGCCCTGGTGCTCTCCGCGTACCCGACCAAGCACTCCCGCATCGGCAACGCGGTCGGCCTCGACACCCCCGCGTCCGCCGTGGCGCTCCTGCGCCGGCTGCGCGCCGAGGGGTACGACTTCGGCCCCGAGGCCGACATCCCCGGCCTGGTCTCCGGTGACGGCGACGAGCTGATCCGCGCGCTCATCGACGCGGGCGGCCACGACCAGGAGTGGCTGACCGAGGAGCAGCTCGCCGCCAACCCGGTCCGCATCCCCGCCGCCGACTACAAGCGGTGGTACGCGACGCTCCCCGCCGAGCTGCGCGAGTCCGTCGAGGGCCACTGGGGTCCGCCGCCCGGGGAGATGTTCCTCGACCGCTCGCGCGTGGGCAACGGCGGCGACCCGGAGGGCGACATCGTGCTCGCCGCCCTGCGCCGCGGGAACCTCCTCATCCTCATCCAGCCGCCGCGCGGCTTCGGCGAGAACCCGATCGCGATCTACCACGACCCCGATCTGCCGCCCTCGCACCACTACCTGGCGGCCTACCGCTGGATCGCCGCGCCCGCCGCCGACGGCGGTTTCGGCGCCGACGCGATGATCCACCTCGGCAAGCACGGCAACCTGGAGTGGCTGCCGGGCAAGAACGCGGGCCTCTCCGCGGCCTGCGGCCCCGACGCCGCGCTCGGCGACCTGCCCCTGATCTACCCCTTCCTGGTCAACGACCCGGGCGAGGGCACCCAGGCCAAGCGCCGCGTGCACGCCACGCTCATCGACCACTTGGTGCCGCCGATGGCGCGCGCCGACTCCTACGGCGACATCGCGCGCCTGGAGCAGCTCCTCGACGAGTACGCCCAGATCAGCTCCATGGACCCGGCGAAGCTGCCCGCGATCCGCGCGCAGATCTGGACGCTCATCCAGGCCGCCAAGCTCGACCACGACCTGGGCCTCGAGGACCGTCCGGACGACGACGGATTCGACGACTTCCTGCTGCACGTCGACGGCTGGCTCTGCGAGATCAAGGACATGCAGATCCGCGACGGTCTGCATGTGCTCGGCAGCGCCCCGGCCGGCGCCGACCGCGTCAACCTCGTCCTCGCGATCCTGCGGGCCCGCCAGATCTGGGGCGGCACGACCGCGCTGCCCGGTCTGCGCGAGGCCCTCGGTCTCGACGAGTCCGCGGCGACCCGGGTGAGCGCCGACGCGGCCGAGGAACGGGCCCGCGCGCTGGTCCAGGCGATGGACGACGCCGACTGGGAACTCGCGGCGATCCCGCGCGACGAGGGCGAGCAGGTCGCCGCCGTGCTGGAGTTCGCGGCCCGCGAGGTGGTCCCGCGCCTCGCGGCCACCACCGCCGAGCTCGACCACTCGGTGCACGCCCTGAACGGCGGCTTCGTCCCGGCGGGCCCCTCGGGCTCCCCGCTGCGCGGCCTGGTCAACGTCCTGCCGACCGGCCGCAACTTCTACTCGGTCGACCCGAAGGCCGTCCCCTCCCGCCTCGCGTGGGAGACGGGTCAGGCGCTGGCCGACTCCCTCATCGAGCGGTACCGCAACGACAACGGCGAGTACCCCACCTCCGTCGGCCTCTCCCTCTGGGGCACCAGCGCGATGCGCACCGCGGGCGACGACGTCGCGGAAGCGATGGCCCTGCTCGGCGTCCGCCCGGTCTGGGACGACGCCTCGCGCCGCGTGACGGGCCTTGAGGCCATCCCCTACGAGGAGTTGGGGCGCCCGCGCATCGACGTGACGCTGCGCATCTCGGGCTTCTTCCGCGACGCGTTCCCGCACACGATCGGCCTCCTCGACGACGCGGTGCGCCTCGCCGCCTCGCTCGACGAGCCCGCCGAGCACAACTACGTACGCGCCCACGCCCAGGCCGACCTGGCCGAGCACGGGGACGAACGCCGGGCCACCACCCGCATCTTCGGCTCCCGCCCCGGCACGTACGGCGCGGGCCTGCTCCAGCTCATCGACTCCCGCGACTGGCGCACCGACGCGGACCTGGCCGAGGTGTACACGGTGTGGGGCGGCTACGCGTACGGCCGCGGTCTCGAAGGCCGCCCGGCGCGCGCCGAGATGGAGACGGCGTACAAGCGCATCGCCGTGGCCGCGAAGAACACGGACACCCGCGAGCACGACATCGCGGACTCCGACGACTACTTCCAGTACCACGGCGGCATGGTGGCGACCGTGCGCGCGCTGCGGGGCACGGCCCCCGAGGCGTACATCGGGGACTCGACCCGCCCCGAGACGGTCCGCACGCGCACGCTGGTGGAGGAGACCTCGCGGGTGTTCCGCGCGCGCGTCGTCAACCCCAAGTGGATCGAGGCGATGCGCCGCCACGGCTACAAGGGCGCCTTCGAGCTCGCCGCGACGGTGGACTACCTGTTCGGGTACGACGCCACCACGGGCGTCGTCGCCGACTGGATGTACGACAAGCTCACGGAGACGTACGTTCTGGATCCGACCAACCGGCAGTTCCTCCAGGAGAACAACCCCTGGGCCCTGCACGGCATCGCCGAACGCCTCCTGGAGGCGGAGTCGCGCGGCATGTGGGCCAAGCCTGACCCGGCGGTGCTCGAAGCGCTGCGGCAGGCGTACCTGGAGACCGAGGGCAATCTGGAGGACGAGGGGAACCCGGCCGACGCGGGCTGACCCCTCCCCCTCCGCGGTGGCCGGCCGTCACGTGCACGTCGTCACGTCGACGCCCGGCCACCGTCCAGCCAGGCGAGCGCGCCCGCGGTCAGGGCCGTCACCCCGGTGGTGATCGTCGGCTCGACCAGCGGCGCGAAGAACGGCGAGTGGTTCGAGGGGATGTCCCGCTCGAAGGTGCCCGCCTGCTGCGCGGCGGCGACCTCGGCCGGGTCGGCGCCGCCGAACAGCCAGTAGCAGAGCGGCACTTCACGCCCGGCCGCGGTGGCGAAGATGCCGACGTCCTCGCTGCCGGTCACCTGACCGGGGTCGACGATCCGCTCCGCGCCGACGACGGCGCCGATCGCGGCCGTCGTCCGCTCGACGGCGTCCGCGTCGTTCGTGAGGATGGGGAAGGTGTCGATCTCCGTGATCTCCGGCTCCCTCTCCGCTCCCGCGGTGACTGCCTCGCCCTTGATGATCCGCTCGACGGCCGCGAGGACCCGGGCGCGCACCTCGGGCGTGTAGCTGCGGATGTTGAGCTGGAGCTCG
The DNA here is from genome assembly GCF_056433985.1 of Streptomyces sp. NPDC044106. NCBI lineage: Bacteria > Bacillati > Actinomycetota > Actinomycetes > Kitasatosporales > Streptomycetaceae > Streptomyces > Streptomyces sp. NPDC044106. The sequence goes on along the minus strand of NZ_JBWKFZ010000005.1, from coordinate 225,197 downwards.
GCCTCGTCGGGAATGACGTTGTGCTTCGTGCCCGCCCGCATGGAGCCGACGGTGACCACGGCGGTCTCCCCGCCCGCGATCTCCCGGGACACCACCGTCTGGAGCCGCATCACGGTGGAGGCCGCCAGCACGACGGGATCGACGGTCGTCTCCGGACGCGAACCGTGCCCGCCCTTGCCGAACAGCCGCACCCGCAGCGCGTCGGTGGCCGCGAAGGCGGGCCCCGGGTGGGCGCCGATCATGCCCACGGGCAGCGGCGCGACATGCTGCCCGAGCACGACGTCGGGCGTGCCGAACCGTTCGTAGAACCGGTCGCCGATCATCTCCTGCGCGCCCTGCCCGGCCTCCTCGGCGGGCTGGAACACGGCGACGAGCCGCCCCGACCAGTCGCCGCGGGCGTCGGCGAGCAGCTTCGACGCGCCAAGGAGACAGGTGACGTGCATGTCGTGCCCGCAGGCGTGCATCACGCCGTCGGTACGGGACGCGTACGGCAGCCCGGTCCGCTCGGCCACCGGCAGCGCGTCCATGTCGGCGCGCAGCAGGACGGTGGGCCCTGCCCCGTTGTCCAGCACGCCGACGACGCCGGTACGGCCGACTCCGGTGCTCACCTCGTACCCGTACGAGGAGAGGCGCCGGGCGACCTCGGCGGCGGTCCGGTGCTCGGCGAAGGCCAGCTCGGGGTGGGCGTGCAGGTCGCGGTAGAGGTCGGCGAGGTCGTCCTTGATGGTGTCCAGGGGTTGCAGGGCGGCGGGCTTCGGGGCGGGACCGGGTCCGGCGGCGGTCATGGCACGCTCCTCATCATCGGCACTGCCGCCACCTTACGTAGGGGTTCACCGGGCCGTACCCACGCACGCCGCGGCCTCCGCGGCGTCGGAACCGGGAAGGGCGCGGGCACGTCCCTCCAGCCGTCACCGAAGATCGAAACGGGTGAAGAAGGCATCGAGAAGGGGCCGCCCCACCATGACCGCGTCCATCCCCATACCTACAGCCGCCCCCGCACCCGCACCCGCGGCCACGCCGGCGAGCGCGACAGCCACCCGCCACCTCTACGTCACCCGCCACGGCGAGGCCACCCCCGACGAGAGCGGGCTGACGGAGGCGGGCCTGCGCCAGGCGGTCCTGCTCGGCGAGCGGCTGAAGGACGTACCCCTCACCGCGATCCACCACGGCCCCCTCCCCCGCGCCGAACAGACCGCGCACCTCATCGGCGACCGGCTGACCGGCGTCCCCCTGCACCGCTCGGAACCGGCCGGTGACTACCTCCCGTACCTGCCTGGCGAGGACGAACTGCCGCCGGAGTCGGCCGGGGCCACGCTGGACCGCCTGGCGCGCTTCCCCGAGGCGGAACGCGCGGCAGGCCCCGCCCTGGCCCGCGAGGCACTCGCCCGCTTCACCGGCCCCGTCCCCGGCCCCGAACCGCGCCACGAACTGCTCGTCACGCACAACTTCCTGATCGGCTGGCTGGTCCGCGCCGCGCTCGACGCCCCGCCGTGGCGCTGGCTCGGCCTGAACCACTGCAACGCCGCCCTGACGGTCATCCGCTACACCCCGGGACGCCCGTCATCGGTGGTGTTCTACAACGACATGCGCCACCTGCCGGAGGAACTGCGCTGGACGGGCTTCCCGCCCGAACTGCGCGCCTGATCGCCGCGCGGCGGGGAACACGGCGGAGAACAATGCGGCCACCGGGACCCGCCCGTGGTCCGCCGTCCATGGCAGGAGAAGACAGATGCTCGCAATCGCGGCAGCCGCGCTCTTCGTCATCGCCTTCGTCGTCAACGCCACCGAGACGTCGACCGAAGCGGTGTTCAGCCCGACGAGTCTCCTGCTCGTCGGGCTCGCTCTGCTGGCCCTGCACTCGGCCGGTCTGGGCACCGGATGGTCCGCCAGGGGCCGCGGACGTCGGCGCTGAGGCACCGGGCCCCGTCCTGAGGCGGGGCTCCGCCGCGAGAGGGGGCGGGACGGCGTGTGCTCAGGCGTCCCCGCCCGCGACGGACGCCAGGAGCGCCTCCGCCGCTTCCGCGGTCGAGTCCGGAGGCACGACCAGCAGGTCCCACCGCCCCCGGCCGGGGCTGAGCAGGACGACGGTGTGCGGGAGGGGCGCGGTGGGGCTCCGGTGGAGGCGTACGACGCGGTCGGCGACGCGCAGGTGGTCCGGCGGCACGGACCACATGGCGCCGTTGAAGGTGACGCTGCTGACGCCGCCCCACGCCCGGGGCAGCCCGGCGAGCAGCCCGGGAAGTTCGGCGGGGGCGTCGTACGAATGCGGCCACCAGGCACCGTCGATGGCCTGGGGCAGTGCGCCGAGCGGGGCGAGGCGCAGTCGCAGGAGGGGGCGGGAGGGCGGCGGGGTCTCAAGAGCGATGGCCATGGTTGCAGTCAACTGCCTTAGGGGGGATGGTTGGTTGGCGCCCAGGGCGTCGGCGGCGGACAGCGAGCGGCGGCACGGATGCGCGAGGCGGCGCGTAAGGGACGCGAGAGGCATGCGGGGCTCCTCGACTGCGGTGTGTGTGGCGCGGCCGGGGTCACGGGCTGCCCCTGTAACGGGAAGCGAGGGAAAGAGCCGCGGGGACCGGCTCGGCCGGAAGAACCCGACCGGAAGCCCGGTCGGAAACCCGAACCGGCGCGCCGAGGCAGCTCTCGCCACCACCACCGTACTCCTGCGGGCTCCCGCCAACTCCCGCGAATCCCCACACGCTTCGAAGAACTCCGGCGTTTCCCGGCGACCCGCGGCCCACTTCGCCGCACCCCGCCCGCTTCGCGCCGCATCCCGCCCGCTTCGCCGCCCCCCGTCGCTCCCTCTCGCTCCGGAGCGAGATCACTCGGATCGCCCCACCGCTTCGTTGACACAGGCCGCCGCCGGACGTTGACTGGCAGCACGGCGCAGGGCCATGCCCCTCCGGAACGCCCCGGAAAGCATTCCGCCTCGCCGGCCTCGCCGACCCACCAGGAACCGAACCTCACCCACCGGACGACGGCGAGGCGGGCCCCGGTGGCACCCCGGCAGGACGGACCAGTTCTCGGCGGGCCCGCGACGGGCCGCCGAGCACACCGAGAACGCCTACGTGTTCGGAACGGAAGCGGCACCTGATGATGTACGACCAGACACGCGCCCAGCAGCCCGCGGGCCAGCCCCGGGGCCGGACCGAACGCGCCCCGACCGGCCCGGAGCCGCTCCTCCCTTCGGACGAGCGGGACAAGATCTCCCACCGCCTCGGCCACGCCGTCAACACCTTCGCCGACGCCCCGCACGAGGCGCTGGAGGAGGCCGACGCGGCACTCGACGAGACGTCCGCCCAGCTGATGAAGGCCCTGGCGGAGCGGCGTCGGCTGCTGCGCGAGAGCTGGCAGGGGCAGGACCCCGGCACGGAGTCGACGGAACTCCGCCTCGCGCTGCGCCAGTACCGGGAGATCACCCAGCGCCTGCTGCACCTCTGACGGCCGCTGCCCGCCGCCCGCCTCGCGTCACCCGCTACTGTGCCGCCGCCTGCCCGGCCGCCGCTTCGTCGGCGCGGCGGTACTCGGCGTTGATGCGCTGAGCTTCTTCGAGCTGGTCCTCAAGAACGACGATGCGACAGGCGGCCTCGATGGGGGTCCCCTGGTCGACGAGCTCGCGGGCGCGGGCGGCGATGCGCAGCTGATAGCGGGAGTAGCGCCGGTGGCCGCCCGCGGAACGCAGTGGAGTGATGAGGCGGGCTTCGCCGACGGCACGGAGGAAGCCCTGCGTGGTGCCGAGCATCTCGGCGGCCCGGCCCATGGTGTAGGCGGGGTAGTCGTCGTCGTCAAGACGGCCGTATGAGTCATCTGCTGTCATTTGCACCTCTCTGTGGAACGCGTCGAGGGGCCCTGGCGCCGTACTGGCACCAGGGCCCCGAAGGAACTGCTACACCATCCGCCGACTCCTACTGCGAGCCGGCCTTCTGTTTCCGCGTGCCCGGCCTGAACTCTGCCGGGAATACGGGGATCGCGGATGCGTGACCGGAGACCACCTGCCTATCGATGTCCTGCGGTACCCGGACTCATGTCGTACGTCCGGGCGATCCTGATGGCGCTCAACTCCTCCGTTCTCCCTCTGAACCTTCACTTGCCAAAACAACCTGCTTGTACTGCGGGTACTGCTTGTACTGCCGGTACTGCTACTGCGGTACTGCTGGGTGATGCTGTGGCGGCCCCTGACAACTGCGGGCCACCCGGTCCGGCCGTCAGTCCCGTCACCGTCCTGCAACCGCTCTGGCTCCGGAACTCCACCGCCGCACCGTCCTGCACTTGCAACTGCGGGTACTACTGCCCGGCAGTTCGTGTCTGCCGGGCCTTTCTCGATCTCGGCTACGAGAGAAACCATACCCACCCGGCAACCCAATGTCTACTCCAGCCGACACAGATTTTTAGATGCCCGAAGACGAGGTAGTCCGGGTCGACCGACCCATGCATGGTGCGGGGCCGGAGCCTCCCGAGCCGCCCCGCCCTGCCCGGCCGTGCCGCGGCTTGGGCAGCCGAATCGCCGCGAAATATAGTTGCCGCATGTCGAAGCCTGACGAGTTGCTCGTTGACGTCGCCACTCTGGTGGAGTCCGGGCAGAGCAACCAGATGTCCCTGACCGTGGTCGCGGGTGGTGCTGTCATCACCGGCCGACTGGCTCCCGAAGCGGTGTGGAGGCAGCGGGTGTCGGATGTACTGACGGATTCGGACCGCCTGAGCGAGTTCTCCGCCGTCTTCGACGCCCCCACGAAGAGGGACGGCCCGCCCACCCACCTCCACTTCCACGTGGCCCGGATCCTCCAGGGCACGGTCGGCATCCCGGAGACGGGAGGCATGTACCGCGTGGCCATCTCGGACGTCAGCGCCTGGACGGTGGGCGACTTCAGCTACTCCGACCACTGAGCACGCGGCCCCGGAGCGGAGGCCGCACCTAACCGGACGCGGCGCGGTCGGCCACCGACCGCGCCGCACGAGCGCTGAGCCATGACAGGATCTCCTCATGGCTAACCACGTTTTCTTTGACATCACCATTGACGGCGACGCCGCAGGCCGGATCGTCTTCAAGCTCTACGACGACGTCGTCCCCAAGACGGCGCAGAACTTCCGCGAGCTGGCCACCGGCCAGCACGGCTTCGGATACGAGGGCTCGGGCTTCCACCGCGTCATCCCGGACTTCATGCTCCAGGGCGGCGACTTCACCCGGGGCGACGGCACCGGCGGCAAGAGCATCTACGGCGACAAGTTCGCCGACGAGAACTTCAAGCTCAAGCACGACAAGCCCTTCCTGCTGTCCATGGCGAACGCGGGCCCGAACAGCAACGGCTCGCAGTTCTTCATCACCACGGTGCTCACCCCGTGGCTGGACGGCAAGCACGTGGTCTTCGGCGAGGTCGTCGAGGGCCAGGACCTGGTGACGAAGATCGAGTCCCTGGGCTCCCAGTCCGGCGCCACCCGCGCGAAGATCGTGATCGCGTCGTCGGGCACCGTCGGCGAGTGACACCGGCCGGCCGCCGGCAACGGCCCCGCGATCCGAACCGGTCGCGGGGCCGTTGCAACTGCTCAGCGCCCCGTCGCCGAAGCCAACGCCCGCAGCAGGGGCTCGCTGCTCAGAACGCGTATCTGATGCGCAGCCACGGCGCGTGGTCGGTCAGCAGATCCTGCATACGCGCCAGGGCGTTCCGCTTGACCTCAAGGGCGTAGCGCACGTTGAGCGCCCCGTTCTGCGAACGCTTCGTCTCCTGGAAGTCCGGCTGCCACAGCACCTCCTCCGCGCGCGGGTGCCAGCCCAGGTTGACCTCATGGAGTGCCTGATTGTGGGTCAGCATGATGACCTCGGCCGCCGCCTGCTCCTTCACCCGGGCGGGCAGTACGTCGTCGAGGTGGTCGAGCAGGTCGGCCCAGTCCCGCTGCCAGCCGGGGCGCAGTACGACGGGGGAAAGGTTGAAGTGGACCTCGTAGCCGGAGTCGAGGAAGTCGGCAGCCGCGGCGATCCGCTCGGCGATCGGGCTGGTACGGATGTCGAGCAGACGGGCATCGTCGGCGGGCATGAGGGAGAAGCGCACTCGGGTACGCCCTTGGGGGGCGAGCGCGAGCAGATCAGGGTTGACGAACTTGGTCGCGAAGGACGCCTTCGCCGTCGGGAGACCGCGGAACGCGGCGATGAGGTCCGCGGTGTTGTCGCAGACCAGCGCGTCGACGGAGCAGTCGCCGTTCTCGCCGATGTCGTAGACCCATGAGTGGGGGTCGCACTGGTTGGGTTCCGTCTTGGGGCCCTGGGCCCGCACGTGGCGCCGGACGTGGGCGACGATCGCCTCGATGTTGGTGAAGAGCGTGATGGGGTTGGCGTAGCCCTTGCGGCGGGGGACGTAGCAGTAGGCGCAGGCCATCGCGCAGCCGTTGGAGGGACCCGGCGCGATCCAGTCGGCCGATCTGCCGTTGGGGCGTGTGGCGAGCGTGTGCTTGACCCCGAGGACGAGCGTCTCGGTCTTGACGCGGACCCACCGGGAGATGTTGCCGTCGTTGCCGTGCAGGGAGGGAATGCGCCAGTGCCCGGCGACCTCCGTCACCCGTACTCCCGGCAACCGGGCCATGATCTGCTCCCCGCGCGGCGAGTCGAGCGCCGCGGGTTCGGCGTAGACCTCTCGTACGTCGAGCATCCGCCGCGCCCGGGGGGTGTCGCGGAACGCCGGCGCCCTGTGCGCGGAGTCCGACGCGGCGGCTTCCTCCCCCCACCCGAAGAGCGCCTGCTGTTCGGGCACCCCGGGGGCAGCCCCTGCCGGCGGCTGATCCACGTGCCGTCCCTTTCCGTGCCAGGCTTCTCCAGAGCAGAGCGCTGCCGTCGGCCTCACCATCGGGGCTAGCCGTCGGCCTTCTTGTTCCTCTTCTTGCCCTTGGCCACGACGCGCACGCTCCCTCGGTGACGGCCCCCGACGGACGACAGACGATGTTCTTCACTGTCCCGCCCTTCGGGGCCGGGCGCATCCCGACGTGGCATGCAGTGCTCGACTGCACGCAGGGCGCACTTCCGTGTCAGGGGTAACGTGGTCCGGACGAGGGGGAATTGTCATGGGCGCGGGGATATCGGGGGACGGGGCGGATGATCGGTCAGTTGCGTGATGCGTCGCCTCGGCGAATCGGACCGTACGTGACGCTGGCCCGGCTGGGAGCGGGCGGAATGGGCGAGGTCTTCCTGGCACGCCCCGCCGATGCCCCCGCATTCGGGCCCGCGGACCTCGTCGCCGTCAAGGCCATCCGCAACGAACTGGCGACGGACGACATGTTCCGGCGGCGCTTCAGGCGCGAGGCGGAGGTCGCGGCGTCCGTCGACAGCCCCTTCGTGGCGCGGCTGGTGGCGAGCGAGGCCGAAGGGGAAGCGCCGTGGCTGGCCACGGAGTATGTTCCCGGCCCCGACCTCGCCGAGGCCGTGCGCCGGCACGGACCCCTGCCGCCCGGCGCGGTCGCCGCACTCGGCGCGGGCGTGGCGCGGGCGCTGACGGCGGTGCACGCGGCGGGCGCCCTGCACCGCGACCTCAAGCCGGGCAACGTACTGCTCGGCAGGGACGGCCCCAAGCTGATCGATTTCGGCGTGGCACGGGTGCAGACCGCCACGACCATGACCCGCTCCGGCCTGCTCGTCGGCACGCCCGGTTTCATGTCGCCGGAGCACGTGGCGGGCGGCAGGCATGTGGTGGCGGCATCGGACGTGTTCTGCCTGGCCTCGGTGCTCACCTACGCGGTGACGGGAAGGGATCCCTTCGGGGACGGGCCGATGGCCGCCGTGCTGTACCGGGTCTCGCGGGCCGAAGCCGACCTCGGCGCCATGCCGGGCGAGTTGCGGGACATTCTGTCGGCGTGCCTCACGCGGGACCCGGGCGAGCGGCCAGGCGTGGCGGAGGTCGCCGAACGGTTCGTACGGCTGCGGGACGCGGCCACGGACGCCCAGTGGCCCCGGGCGGTGCGGGACGCGGTCGGCGAGACGCTGCGGGACGTGGAGCAGCTGTGCGCGTCGGGGCTGCCGCTGCTGCCGGCCCCGCTCTGGCCTGAACCGGAGGCCGGGCGTCCGGCGACGGCGTTGGGCAGCCCCGCCACCGCGCCGGGGCATCCACCCACCGCACCTGGACCTCCGGTCACCGCACCGGAGCCGCGTGACGCCCTCGGCATGCATCAGCTGCCGACGATGAGCGGCTCACCGCCGCCCGCCCCCGCGGCCCGGCCACGCCGCCGTACCTCGCGCGTACTGCTGGCCACGGTCGCCGCGGCCGTGCTTGCGGGCGCGCTGGGCGGGGCGCTCACCGTATGGGCGCCCTGGCAGTCCGAGTCCGGCGGCGGCGAAAGGACCGCGCCGGGGAAGGCGGGTGCGGGCGCTGCCGACCCGGCCGCCGTGCGGAGACTGATCGCGCAGGCCGGTGTCGACGCGCAAGGCACGGCCGACCGGTCCGGGGCGGTGAAGCAGGTGGCCGCCCAGCGTCCCAAGGGGTGGAAGGCGTGGCGGGGCAGCCTCAGCCACTCCCCCATGAGCTGCGCCGCCGACACCCGCGCCATCGTCTGCCTGCTGACCAACGGCACGTACGAGGCGGTGAGCGCGGTCGACGGAAAGCGGCTGTGGAAGTCCGGCGAGGTCGATCCCGAGGGCGGTGTGGACGAGGCGTACATCGGGCCGAGCGGCGCCTACTTCAGACCGGGTGACGTGGTCGAACCGCAGGTGCGCGGTGGCAGGGCGGTCATCGCCCACGACGGTGTGCTCCAGGTCCGCGACTCCGTGACGGGCGGTGTCATCTGGGACGCGCCGGCCCCGCACGGCGCCGGCGCGTTCACCCTGCAACCGCTCCTGGACGACGACACGCTCCTGGTCACCGCGGAGGGTTCGTACGTGGACGAGGGCTCCATCGCCTCGCTGCACGCCTACGACCTCGACCGCGGGCGCCCGCTGTGGCACGAGAAGCTCGGCACCCCGCTCAGGGCCAAGGCCGACATCAACCGCTACCAGATGCGGGCCCTGCGCGACGGAGTCGTCTACGCCGACCAGAAGGACGCTCTGGTGGCGTACGACGCGAGGACCGGTGATGAACTCGGCCGGACCGGGAGCGAGTGCCGGACGGTGCTCGTCGGCGAGGACGTGCTGTGCACGCCGTTCAGCGGCGCCGACTCCGCGACCGATGCCCACCCGCCACGCGTGACGACCCTGCAACTGAAGGCCCGCACGCTGAAGGAGGCGGACAAGTCGTTCTCCTACCCGAAGACCGACAGGTACGGGCCGGGCACGAGTCCGACGGCCGTGAACCGCGCCGTCGCAGTCGCCGTCGACCCCGACAAGGGCAGCGTGCTCGTCACCGACCGGGGTACCGGAAATGTGCTGCGTTCCGCGAAGCTGCCCGGAGGGAACGTCCCCGCCTCCGCGCCGCTGGTGCTCGGCGGGCGCGCCGTCTACGCGGACAGCGCCGCCCTCTACACGCTGCCGCTCGACGCAGGCGGCGGAAAGGCGGCGCGACACCCCGTGCCCGGCGCTCCCGGTGACCGGCCCGAGCCCCCGCCGAACGTCAACGGCACGGTCATCTCGGAGATGCTGCGCGCACCGACCGTCCTGGCCCTGGGCGGCGTCGCCCACATCATCTACGACGAGGGCAGGATCTCGTCGGTGGCCCTCCCCCCGTCGTAGATGATGTGGGCGACGCCGCCGAGTCGAGGAGATCCATGCTCACCCCTCTGCCACCGGGCCGCACCCGACGCATCGGCCCCTACCGCCTCCTCGCCACGATCGGGGCCGGCGGCATGGGCGAGGTCTACCTCGCCCGGGCGGAGGCGGGGACGTCTCGGCGACTGGTCGCACTCAAAGCCGTACGGCAGGATCTCGACGCAAGCCTCGACGACGCGTTCCGTGTCCGCTTCCGGCGGGAGATGGCGGCGGCCCGCGCGGTCACCGGGCCGTACACCGCGGCCCTGCTCGACGGAGACGCGGACGCCGAACTCCCATGGCTGGCAACGGAGTACGTGCCAGGGCCCTCGCTCGCCGACACGGTGGCCCGCCGGGGGCCGCTGCCCGCGGCGACGGTCCGCGCGCTGGGGGCGGGCCTGGCCCGCGCGCTCGCCGCGGTGCACGCGTGCGAGGTACTGCACCGCGACCTGAAGCCGGGGAACGTGCTGCTCACGCCCGACGGCCCCCGCCTGATCGACTTCGGCATCGCGCGGGCCTTCGAGGCGACGGCCCTGACGGCGACGGGCATGCTCGTGGGCACGCCGGGATTCATGGCTCCGGAGCAGATCGAGGGCTCGCACGCGGTCGTCCCCGCCTCGGACGTCTTCTCGCTCGGAGCACTCCTGTGTCACGCGGCGACGGGCCACGGCCCCTTCGACGACCCGGAGTTCGCCTCGGTCGTCTTCCGCATCTCGCAGGGCGACGCGGACCTCTCCGGTGTGCCGGACGAGCTGCGCGGCATCGTCGCCGAGTGCCTGGACGTCGATCCGGCTCGCCGCCCCACACCTGCCGCACTCGCCGAACGCCTGGGCCGCGGCCCCGCGACGGCTCCCTTCCCCTGGCCGTCCGACGTGCTGTCCCTGTTCGCCGAGTACCGTCTTGCCGCATCCCGGTTCGAGCCGTCCGTGGCGGATGCCCCGGCCCCGCCGGCAGCCCCGCCCGCCCTGGGGTCGTTCGGTCCGGCGCCGGTGCCGCGACGGCGCCGTCGCGTGCCGTGGGCCGTGGCGTCCGCCGCGGCCGCCACGGTGATCGCCGTGGCGGCGGTCGTCCTGCCGGACGCTCTTGCGGAAGATCCGGCGGACGCGCACGTCGCGAGTCCGAGTCCGGACCCGAGTCCGCGGCCGGACACCGGGGGGCGGCCCGACCGTGCGGTCACCGCCTACGGCAACGAGGGCCACTCCGGCGAGTTCGGCACGTCGGCCGTGCGCGCGACCGCACTGCCCGCGGGCTGGCAGCCGTGGTCGCGCAAGAAGCCGAGAGGCGTGGACGGCATGGGCAAGGGCTGCGTCATCGCGCGGTCCACGCTCGTGTGCCGGGACGGACGGGGCGCGGCGACCGCCCTGGACACGGCCACGGGCAAGGACCGCTGGAAGTCTCCCGGCTTCCGGGGGAAGCCGACCGGCGTCCAGGAGATCCCTCCCGGGACGGACGGCGAGCGGGTCTTCGTCCCCAGCGAACTGGGCGTGCGGGGCATCGACCTGGCGACGGGTGACGAGGTCTGGCGGCACGAGGCTCCCGGGGGTGCGGGGGTGATATCCATGACGTACGCGCAAGGGGTGCTGTACACGGCCCAGTTCGACGGCGAGGCCGCGGCCACCCCGTACACGACGGTCCTGCGGGCCCGCCGCGCGAGCACGGGGAGGCAGCTCTGGGAGACACGGATCGACGGCAAACCCCGGGGCTCGCTGCTCGTACAGGGCGACCGGCTGTACGCGGCCCTGGAGTCCGGCGGCGCCATCGCCCTCTCCACCGGGACCGGTGACGAGAAGGCCAAGGTGTCGAAGCCCGGGTGCGGCGACCTCATGGGGTACCACGGTGCGGTGCTGTGCTGGTCAGTGGAGCGCGCGGGCGTGAGTGTGCTCGACGGCGACACTCTTGCCTCCCGCCGCACGATCGGGGGCACGAAGCGGCCCGACGTCGCGCCCGTCGTCGGCGAGAAGGGCGTACTGGTCATCGCGAACACGGACAAGAAGGCGGAACTTCTGGACCGCCTCACGGCGTACGACTACAAGTCCGGCAAGGAGCTCTGGGACCTCCCGGCCCGCGCCAACCCCAGCGCCCTCGGCCTCTCCGGCGACCGGCTCCTGCTCGTCGGCTCCTACGAGATCCGCACCGTGCCCCTCGGCGGCGATGCCGAGAACGCCACTCAGCGGACGGTTCCCACCACCGACACGAAGGCGATCGACGGCCTCCGGCCCACCCTGACGACTCCGCTCTACCTCGGTGGCGCGGTCTTCGCGGAGTCCATCGAGGGGCGCTTCGTCTCCGGGCGCGCCCTCTGATCCGACCGCGCCCCATGACGCGCTACGGGGCCGTCGGTGTGACCGGCTCTCGGGGTGGCCGGTTCCGGCCCGCTGTGGTCGAATGGGACGCGCATAACGCACATAACGCCTACTCGGTGTCCCCGAGCCCAGGAACGGTGTACCGATGACCGAGTACGAACGTTCGCGCACGATGCCCGCACTGCCGGAGCACGTTTTCGACCAGGCCGCCGACGTCGACCAGATGAACACGTGGCTGCCGCAGGAGCTGCACGTGGACGCCGGTGAGCCGCCCGCCGTCACCGTGCACGAGGACCGCACCGACCAGGACGTGTCCGCCCTGCTGCGGGCCCAGCGGGACCAGATGCGGCTCGAGTGGGGCACCCGCGAACAGGGCGGCTACACCGGCTGGCTCCAGGTCGCCGGCATGGACAGCGGCACCAGCGAGGTCACGGTGCATCTGTCGTTCTTCGAGGAGGGGCACGACCCGGGGGAACAGGCCGTGCACACCGCCCTCGACCGCAGCCTCCAGCGGCTGGAGGAACAGGTGCGGCTGCGCGTCGACAACGCGGCCGGCTGAGGGCCGCTCCCTCAGAGCCTGTCCGGGGAGGCGCAAGCGCCGGTTCAGCCCTGACCGTCACGCGGGCTCAACTGCCGCATCCGGCCGTCGAGTTCGCGCTGGTAGAAGTCGATGAAACCGTCCGGGTCGGGGCCCGCGTTCTGCATGACCAGGTTGTCGAAGCCCGCGTCCACGAACTTCTGCGCCACCTCGACGAACCGTGCCGGATCCGTGCCGCAGGCGAACTTCTCCAGGATGTCCTCCTCGCGCACGGTCGTCGTCGCGGCGTCGAAGTTGACCGGGTTGGGCAGCTCGCTCATGACCTTCCAGCCGGTCATGGCCCACCGCGACGTCTCCAGGGCGGCCTTCGCCCCGGCGTGCTCGTCGGGCGCCCACGCCATCGGCACCTCCGCGTACCGCGGCCCGGAACCGCCCGCCTCCCGGTACTGCCGGACGATCTCGGGCTTGTCCTCCGTGGCGAACAGACCGTCCCCCAGCTCCGCGGCGAGGGCCGTCGACGCCTTGCCGCTGGCGGCCACCGCGATCAGCGGGAGCCTCTCGGGGAGGTCGAACACCCGGGCGTCCGACAGCTTCAGGTGCTTCCCCTCGTACGACCGGTATCCACCGCTCCACAGCAGCCGGATGATCTCCAGGGCCTCCCTGAACATCTCGTGCCGGGTGGAGACGGCGTCCGGGAAGCCCACACCCGTGACGTGCTCGTTGAGCCGTTCGCCCGAGCCGAGGCCGAGGACGAACCGGCCCTCCGACAGCAGGGCGAGCGTGGCGGCCGCCTGGGCGATGATCGCCGGGTGGTAGCGCACTGTCGGGCACGTCACGCCGGTCGCCAGTTCGATCCGTTCGGTCTTCGCCGCGATGCTGCCAAGCACCGTCCAGGCGAACGGCGAATGCCCCTGGTTGTCGAGCCAGGGGTGGTAGTGATCGCTGATCTCGACGAAGTCGAAGCCCGCCCGCTCCGCCAGAACCGCCTGCCGCACGAGTTCTGCCGGGCCGAAGGCCTCGGCGGCCAGCTTGTAGCCGATCTTCATGTGCTCTCGTCTCCTCACGCGTCAGCGCCGCTTTTGTCCGCATAGAGGTACCCGCAGACATTCGGGCATAACGCGCACATCCCTCGAGGCCACGCCGACGGCGGCTACGGCTACGGCAACCGCGCGGCGCCGGTAGGGGGACGGTGGGTGGCCGCCGTCAGGCAGGCCGTCACCTCTCTCCCGATGGCGGACCCAGCAGCGGCGTCTCCGTCTCCCTCACCGCCGGCACTCTCCAGGCAATCCGCGAGCGGGTGGGCAAGCGCGGCGTGTCCGCGTACCTGGAGAGGGCCGCCCAACGCCAGATCGAGCGCGACAACCTGGACGAGCTGATCGCCGACTTCGACGACGTCAACGGCCCGGCCGAGCCAGCCGTCGTGGCCGCCAAGCGGGCCAAGCTCACCGGGGCCACTCCCTCTTCCGGCGCCGGGGCATCCGCGTGAGCGGCGCCCTCATCCTCGACAGTGAGGGCTTGGGCAAGGCCGACCAGCGGGACCGCGAGGTTCACGAGTGGCTCACCGCCGCCCGTGAAGCGGACCTCCCCGTCGTCACCTCCGCCGCCGTGCTCGTCGAGGTGATCCACCCGAAGGTCGATGACACGACCTTGAAGTGGACGCTGTCCCGGCTGCGAGTCGAACCCGTCACCCAAGCCCTCGCCCAGTCCGCTGCCGCCCCGCTGCGCGCGGCCGGGCTGCACGGTCACAAGTACGCCATCGACGCCATGCTCTGCGTCACCGTCCTCGCTCACCCGGCCACATCACGATCCTGACCTCGGATGTCGAGGACATCGCCGAGCTCACCGCCGACCACGCGCGGATCGCCCACGAGAAGGTCTAGCGCCGCCGGCGCAAGCGCAAGCGCTCCACACGCCACCAGCGCCGATCCGCCTGGTCGATGAGGTACTGGCGACCACGACCTCGTCGTCGGCGGTCAGTCCGAAGGAGACAACGAAGGCTCCGCGCCGCTCTACGGCAAGTCGGCCCCGCCTGGCTGTCAGCCGGGACACGCATGCCTACTCCTCACTCGTTCGAGTCTGGGTTCCCACAAGCCGCTTCACCTCCACGCCCGGCGGCGTAGCTTCAGGTGGTTGGCTCGGGCCCCGGTCCCTGGTGAGGGCTTTCTCAGCCCATCCATTCGTGCACCTCCCCCTGGATCGAGGGCGTCATGCCCAACCCTCCGCGCACATCACTGCTCGATACCCACAGGCATGGACACAGCGTTGTCGCCACACTGCACGGTGAGATCGACCTGCTGACGGCGCCGGCGCTCAGTGCCCTGTTGGCGCCACTGACCACGTGCGCGCGGCCGGATGTGCTGGTCGACCTGCGGCAGGTCGCCTTCATCGACGGAACGGGCCTCGCGGTCCTCGCGGTTGCCCGCGATGCCGCTTCCGCGCACGACGGGCGCCTTCGTTTGATCTGCACGCACCCCCTCACTCTGCGGATCCTGCACCACCCTGAGCTGGGATTCGACTTCGACGTCCTCGAGGGCCTTCCCGCGAGAGCCTGGTCAGGCAGACGGTGTTCGTGTGCGGACCGGCGGCCCGATGCAGCTGGATCCCGTGATGGGCGATGAGGATCCGGCGGGGCAAGGCGGGACCACGTGGCGGCGTTCACGGTCACATGGGCGTTCTGTGGCCAGCTGTGCGGCAGCATGCGGATCGTCGATGCCCTTGCCTACAGCGGGAGTTGGACCTGGACGAGGTGCGGGCAGGGGCCGAGGGCACGGGGTCAGACCTGCTGTGGGACCGGGCCGGGCTTGTGGTTCGGTCCGGGATCGTGACTCGACTCGGCGAGGGCGGCCGGGTCCGCAGGTGTGGGCGGAGCCGGTGTCGGCACCGCCGTGGCGGCTGCGGACTCCCTGCTGAGGAAGGCGCCCAGTTCGCCGATGGTGCTCATCAGCGGGGCGGGGAAGACGACGGTGGTGTTCTTGTCGACGCCGATCTCCACGAGGCTCTGCAAGTTGCGGAGCTGGAGGGCCAGAGGGTGCGCCATCATGGTGTCCGAGGCGTCTCCGAGTGCCGCGGCGGCGAGCGATTCGCCTTCCGCGTTGATGATCTTCGCCCTCTTCTCCCGCTCCGCCTCGGCCTGGCGGGCCATCGCGCGCTTCATGCCGTCGGGCAGCTGGATGTCCTTGAGTTCGACCAGGGTGACCTCCACACCCCACTCGACGGTGGCGACGTCGAGGATCGCGCGGATGTCGAGGTTGATGCGGTCGGTCTCCGACAGGGTCTCGTCCAGCGTGTGACGGCCGACGACCTTGCGCAGGGTGGTCTGGGCGATCTGGTTGGTCGCGGCGTGGACGTTCTCGATGGCGACGACCGACTTCACGGCGTCCACGACGCGGAAGTACGCGACGGCCGATACGTCGACACTGACGTTGTCGCGGGTGATGATGCCCTGCGACTGGATCGGCATCGTGACGACGCGCAGCGACACCCGGTGCAGGACGTCGACGAACGGAACGATGACGCGCAGTCCGGGAGTTCGCGTTCCGGCCAGGCGTCCGAGCCGGAAGAGGACCCCTTTCTCGTACTGCTTGACGATCTTGAGGGCCATCGCGAGCCCCAGCAGGGCGAGCAGACCAATGACGACGATGAGGATGATCAGGAGCTGCATGTGCGCCTCTCTTCGGCGGGGGCCGTGCAATCGTGCGGTCGACCGCACGTCCCAGGAAGGAAGTGTGCGTCGGGTCAGCGCTGCCCGTGTGCCCGGTGGGTGCGGCGGCGTGGGCGCAGGCGCCCTCGGCCTCCGTCCCGGTGATCGCGGCGCTCGGGAGCGGAGGACGGCCGGGGCAGGCTCGGGAGCGGTCGGGCGGTGCTTACGCGAGCGCCTCGGCCGGTGGGCTGAGAGCGGCTGTAGTGGTGCAGTGCGATCCTGTCGGCGCGCTGGGCGTCGAGCCGCTGGATCACGTACGCCGCCCCCATGACCAGGATCAGCAGGGCCCCGACGGTCCCCCCGACGGTCATAGACGTATCCATGGCGATCACGCCTCTGTTCCCGGACGGACGGCCAGGGTCATGGCGGCCGCGTGGGTCGAGGACGCGCCGCCCTCGTACTCCCACGTCTCTTCGGGGCTCTGCATCCGGCCGGCGGACGAGTCGCCGTGGCGGGCTTCCTCCGCGGCCAGCAGTGCGCTCGCGGTCAGGGCCGCCCCCGTGGGGGAGCTCGCGGCGGCCATCAGCCGGGCGGCGGCGGCAGGGCGGGTCTCAGGTGGGATCACCAGCAGGTCCCAGCGTCCGACACTGTAGGAGAGCAGCAGGACCTTGTGCGGGTCGAGCTCCGTGGTGAACCAGCCGACATTCACCACATGCCCGTGGACGGGCACCTTGCGCGGGATCACGGGCCAGTGGGTGGGATTGACGGCGATGCGGGTGATGCGCCCCCAGCGCGGGTCCAGCACGTCGGTCAGATCGGGCAGTTCACGCAGCAGATCGCGGGAGCGGGGCCACCACGCGCCGTCCAGCAGGCCGCAAGGGGTGCCCGGGGCTTTCAGCGAGAGGCGGACGGCCGTTACGGCGGGGTCCGCGGGCGGCGGTGGAAGAAGGCTGATGGTCGCGGACATGGCGCGAACCCGTCTCCAACCAGCTGCCCGAAAGCAGGTGGCCGGTGTATTTGCTCACCGAGAACGACTAGGGCGCGATGGCCGGTGTACGACATGCTCTCGGTGTCTCCAGCCTACTCCCCGGTCAGGGGCAACGGACCGTGCGAAGCGGCCGGGTTCGCACAGCACGGTCCGGCGGTCCGGCGGTCCGGCGGTCCGGCGGTCCGGCGGTCCGGCGGTCCGGCGGTCCGGCGGTCCGGCGGTCCGGCGGTCCGGCGGTCCGGCGGAAGGAGGACCACCGCGAGGGGCGTACAGGTTCCGGCAATGATCAGGAAGATGTTGGCATGGTCGAGACGTCGCAGAAGAGCCTCGCCGAGCGGCCCCGAAGTGCCGCGGTGGTGAATGGCGATCGTCCCGAACAACAGCCAGGCGGTGACCGAGTACACGACGCAGGCCACGGCCGCCTGCCGGGTTGGAGCCAGGCAGCTGAGCACAGTGCCTGCGATCAGCGCGGCGGGGGCCATCCCGGCATGGAGCCAACCTCGCAGCTTCGGTTTGATCGGTTCGGCCAGGTCGGCCACCCGCTCCGCACCCTGCTGCTCATGTCGCACCAGGCGGAGCACATCGGCTGCTCATGACAACGATCTCCACGAAGCGCACAGACACCTCATAGTGCTGAGCCGTCGATGAGGTGATCAGCCGCGCGGAGCGACTGATCACCTCGGTGGAATTCCTCGACGCGCTCCCCATGCGGCTGTGGTGAGATTCAGGAGCGGGTGACCGGGCACAACGCGCAGGTTTCACGCCACCCGATGGGCTTCGGTTCAGGCGTTCGGTGACGTGCCGAGATCGACATCATTGAGCTCCGCTGCCGAGTTGACCTTCACCGAACTGGGCTTGCTGAGAGTTTTCCCGAAACATACGGACCACGAGTTCGCCCCAACTCCCGATGAGGCGCACTCCCAAAGACCCAGGGGAGTGACAGGGGCGGCGGTATACAAGTCCACGATTGCTCGCGCACTGTAGAGACTGGAGCGGTTGTTGCGCACGATCACTGCCGCCCGGACGCTGCCCCCGCCTGACGACCTGATCGCACAGACCTGCGCGAGCACAGAGGCGGCGACCGTCTTGCTGCCGGCGCACTTCCACGTGTCGGGGCTGGAGGTGATCGGATTCGTGTTGCCGTAAGCACGCCAGGTGCCGACATCCGCAGCCGCGGCGGGGCCGAGATCCGCAGCCGCGGCGGGGCCGAGATCCGCAGCCGCGGCGGGGCCGACGGTTGCCAGACTCAGTCCGAGAACGGCAGTGACGGCGACTATCGAACCTGCGCCCGTTCGCTTAACTCGCATGCCGACCCCGCCGACCGTCCTCGTGCGGCTCTTCGCCTTCGAGGTGTCCTTCAGTCTCACCATGACAATCACTCCCAGGTTCTTCGGGTAACGGGTGCCCGACCACACGTGGTGCGGAGGCAACCGCCTCAGATCGGGCAGTGCATGTTGCTGCCGTCGTTCGGCACCACGACTCAACCACGCGTGGACCTCGCGCCGGAAAGCATTCGAGCCAGTTCGAATCCAGCACACCGTGGTTGAAACTCGCTGCCGCGTCGGGACGGCACCCGGTGTTCGGAGATCCCGGGCCACTCGCCCGCGCGTCACTTGCCCATCCGGACGTTGCACTGCTCGCAGACCTGTTGCCGTACAACGGCGACACGTACACACCTGACCTGCTCACCCCTCAGCCAGGGGCGGACGCGCACCGTCGCGACCTGCTCGACGAGCAGATCGCGCAGATCGCGCAGATCGATTTCTGGCGGGACGCCCTTTCCGAGGGCTGGCCCGAATCGCGCGCGTTCATCGATCAGGACATCGCCCACCGCGCGACCGCCATCGCCACCCATGGCATCGGCCGGGCGCTCGGAGCACTTCACCCCGACATGGAGTGGGCAGGCGACGCGCTCACCCTCGCCAAGTCGTGGGACGGCGAAATGGATGCCGCCGGCCGGGACCTGGTCCTCGCCCCCGGCGTGCTCAACCGGCCCGACGTCATCGTCCAGGTCGACACCCCCGGGCAGTTCGTCCTCCAACTACCCCGCCCGGCGGATCGGAGCCGTCAGGGGTCGCAGGTCCGGAAGGATCGCGCAAGTGGTCGGCAACGCCCGAGCGGCCTTGCTGGCAGACCTCGAAACCGCCCGGTCCACCGGGGAACTCGCCACCCGGACCGGATACACCCCGGGCACCGTCTCCTACCACCTCAGCGCCCTGCACCGCGCACGCCTCGTCACCAAGGTCAGAGACGGGACCAGCGGACCGCACACGCGGCAGGCCTGCTGGAAGAAGCCCGCGGCTGACATGGTGCTGTCCGGCCGAGGGCAACGCCACTGCACTTGAGGACTGATCCTGGGCGAACCGGCAAGTCAGCGGTCAGCGGCCCCTTTCCGCAGGCTCCAAAATCGCCACGCACTCCACATGATGCGTCATCGAAAAGATGTGAATCAAAAGCATGTGAAAGGAAATCGCAGGTCAGCGGCCCATCAGGAGCAAGTCGACCTCGTAGTCAACGTGCGTTGCGTGCGCTACGGGCTCTACGGGCGATCTCTTGACGCACGTTGCCGCCCAGGAGGTCGCCATGTGGCATTAGAAATGCCATACTCGTATCATGGCTGACGACGACAGCGACTTCTTCCCTGGCGATGGCCCCAGCAGCGGCATCTCCGTCTCCCTCACCGCCGGCACCCTGCAGGCCATTCGCGAGCGAGTAGGCAAGCGCGGCGTATCCGCGTACCTAGAGAAGGCCGCCCAACGCCAGATCGAGCGCGACAACCTGGACGAGCTGATCGCCGACTTCGAGAGTGTCAACGGTCCCGCCGATCCGGAGGCCGTGGACGCCAAGCGGGCCCGGCTTACTGGTGCCCCCTCCTCCGGGGCCGGTGCGGCCGCGTGAGCGGTGCCCTCATCCTGGACAGCGAGGGCCTGGCCAAGGCTGTCCAGCGCGACCGCGAGGTTCAGGAGTGGGTCACCGCAGCCCGTGACGCCGACCTGCCCGTCCTCACCTCCGCCGCAGTGCTCGTCGAAGTGATCCACCCGAAGATCAACGACGCTGCGCTGAAATGGACGCTGTCCCGGCTCCGGGTCGAGCCCGTCACTCAAGCCATCGCCCAGTCGGCGGCGACGCTACTGCGCACAGCCGGACTGCACGGCCACAAATACGCCATCGACGCCATGCTCTGCGCCACCGCCCTAGCTCAGCCCGGGCACGTCACGATCCTGACCTCAGATGTCGAAGACATCGCCATGCTCACTGCCGCCCACGCCCGGATCACGACCGAGAAGGTCTGACGCAGCCCGAGCCCGAGCCAACTCCTACCCGCAGTACAACGCCACTGGTAACGGAATGGAGTTGGCCACCGGGCCACGAAGAGTGCTCGCGCGACGCCGCCATGAGGCGCGTCTCTGAACCAGGGTTGACACGCACACCCAGCACCTCGATCCGTAAGCACTCTCGACGGGGAGTGATGTTGCCTTTACCGTAAGTAGAGATAATGTGAGCGTGTGCTGGCCTCGGGGGGCGGGATGCAGCGCAAGGAGCGGTTTCGGAGCATCGTCAGCGAATTCGGTGCGGCTTGTAAGCAGGCGTTGCTGCACGGGCAGAAGGAAGCCGCGATCCGCCGAGCAGTCGAAACCCTTCTGGTCGACGCAGCAGGAGTGTTGGGACTGCAAGCGGTCCTGCACGCCGAGGTAGCCATCGCCGCGCACCGGATACGCCCTGACCTGGCGGTGCGGATTGGAAAGTCACCGCGCAACATCGTCGGCTACGTCGAGCTGAAAAGCCCCGACAAGAGCACGATCCATCCCAGCGGCCTGAACCAGCGCGACCGCCGTCAATGGGAAGGCATGGCGAAACTGCCCAACCTGATCTACACGAACGGCCAGACCTGGATCATGTACCGCTCGGGTCGGCAGTACGGCGACGCCATCCACTTCGAGGGTGATCTACGCAGCGCTGGCTCCCGCCTACGGCTGCCGGTCGCCAGCGAGGCCGCCTTCGAAGCGATGCTTGTCGCATTCTTCGGCTGGCAGCCCTACCCGTTGACGTCAATGCGAGAGGTGGTCTCCCAGGTCGCTCCACTGTGCGCGCTTCTGCGCGATGCTGTTCATGATCGCCTAGATGCCGAAGCGGGCCTTCCACGCCACCAGCGCCCGTTCAGCGACCTGGCCTCCACACTTGAAGTTGATCTCTTCCCGACCACAGATGACCGGGACAAGCGCGCGACCTTTGCTGACCGCTACGCACAGTCCGTCACCTTTGCTCTCCTGCTAGCTGGTTCCGACACCACGGGCGGCAACGACAAGGCACTGGTCGGCATGAGCCTGCACGAGATAGGCCGACGGCTTGGGGCTGAGCACTCCGTCATGGGCCGCGCCCTGCAGATCCTCACCGACCAAGTCGAGGGAGAATTCCGCGACAGCCTCGACATGCTCGTCCGCGTCATTGACGCCATCGACTGGGGAATCGCCCTCGCCGGCGAACCTGGCTTCCATATTCATCTCTACGCGCACTTCCTGCAGGAGTACGACGCCGAGCTACGCAAGGACTCCGGCACCTACTACACCCCGGCCCCGCTGGTGACAGAGATGATCCGGCTGGTTGATGAGGTACTGGCAACCACTCTGGACTGCCCGGATGGCTTCGCCGACCCTGGTGTGTCCATCATCGACCCGTCGATGGGAACCGGCACCTTCCTCACCGGCATAATCGACCTCGTTGCCCGCAAACAGTCCGAAGGTGGAAACGAAGGCTTCCGCGCCGAATCCGTGCAAGAACTCGCAGGCCGAATGATCGGATTCGAAAAGCAGATGGGCGCCTTTTCCGTCGCTCAGATGCGTGTGGGGCAGATGCTCCGGCACCTCAATGCCCGGGTTCGACTACGTGACATGCGCCTGCACTTGGCCGATACTCTCGCCGACCCGTGGCGACCCAGTGAACTCTTCGATCGCTATGGCGCCTTGTGGGGGCCTTTACGCGACGACGCCGAGGCAGCCAGCACCATCCAACGCAACGAACGCATCACCGTCGTCATCGGCAACCCTCCCCACCGCGAACAGGCAGAAGGTCAGGGCGGATGGATCGAGAAGGGCTCACCGGGCCGCGGCGCCCCGCCCCTGGACGACTTCCGACTGCGCGGTGCAGCAGGCGTGTACGAGAACAAGCTGAAAAGCCTGTGCACCTACTTCTGGCGCTGGGCCACCCACAAGGTCTTCGACCAGCATGGCGATCACCGCCACGGCGTCGTCTGCTTCGTCAGCACCGGCGGCTTCATCCGCGGTGCAGGCTTCCAGGGTATGCGTTCCTACCTTCGGCGCACCTGCACAGAGGGTTGGGTCATCGACCTCACACCCGAGACCAAAAGGCCCCCGCTCAACAGCCGGTTCTTCCCAGGCGTACAGCAGGAATTGGCCATCGCCGTCTTTGTCCGTCGGCAAGGCGAGCGGCACGAAACCCTGGCTCCAGTCCACTACGCAGCCGTCCACGGAATCCGCCAGTACAAGGAACAGCAACTGAAGGATCTGCATATCGGCGGCCCCGGTTGGCACACCTCCCGATCTGCCGAGTCCGCCCCGTTCACACCCGGTTCCAGTAGCGGCTGGGATAGCTTCCCCGCGCTCATCGATCTCATGCCCTGGTATAAGCCCGGCATCACGCCCAACCGGAACTGGGTCTTCAGCCCGTCCAGAACGACCTTGCGCCGACGATGGGACCGCCTCATCCAGGAACGCCACCCCGCCGCAAAGCAGGCACTGTTCAAAGAGACCCGCGACCGCACTCTGGGCAAAGAGGCCCGCCACATCCCCGGCCGCCCTCATCCCTCAACCCTCCTTCGCGACGAACGCGGCCCATGCCCAAAACCAGAGCGCATCGCCCGTAGAGCTTTGGATCGCCAGTGGCTGATACCCGACGGACGTGTGATCGACTTCTCACGCCCCGACCTTTGGCATGCGGCCGTCGAGGGGCAGATCTTCGCCATCGAACAACACACTCAGCGCCTGAAAACCGGTCCGGCACTGCTGTTCACGGCTCTCATCCCGGACGTGCATTTCTTCAACGGCAATGGCGGCCGCGCCATACCCCTCCTGCACGCCGACCGCGTCGCCAACATCGCACCGGGCCTGCAAAATCACCTCGCCAACTCTTATGGCCTGCAGGAAATCCTGCCTGAAGACCTCCTGGCCTACATCGCCGCCGTCACCGCCCACCCAGCCTTCACCGAACGCTACGCAGACGACCTCAACTCCCCCGGCGTGCGTATCCCCCTCACAGCCGACGGAGCCCTTTGGCATGACGCCGTCCGCCTGGGACGTCACATCCTGTGGGCCTCCGCTTTCGGCACACGCTGTATCAGCCCTGACAACGGCCGCCCGGCGGGCACAGCAACCAACTGGTGCAGGCACTCCGGGATCAAGTACGCCCGAGAAGTGGCGGCCGACAGGCTCCCCACCACCATCAGCTACGACAGCGAACACGAGCATCTGATCATCGAGGGCGGCATCTTCACCGGTGTCACTCCACGCATGCGCAACTACACCACGGGTGGGCGCAACGTGCTCGACAGCTGGCTCGCCTACCGCAGCGACCGCACCGTCGGCAAAGTAACCAGTGAACTCGACCGTGAGCGGCCCGAGCACTGGGAACCCGACTGGAGTCGGGAACTCGTCGAAGTCCTTGCCGTACTCAGGCATCTCACGGCATTGGAACCTCAGCAAGCCGAGCTCCTCGACCGCATTGTGGGAGCCTCCATGATCGACGTCGCTGAACTCACCCGCCGCCGTATCCTCCCGGCACCTGACCGTGCCCAGCACGCCCACACCGGTCCGGACCATGCATTTCTGCCCGGTATGGACACAGTCGATGGCCAACCTCCAGGCCCTGTCGAGCCGCTGTCTCTCCCGAATGACCCGGCAGGTACCACGCCGCTCAAGTCGCACCCGCCTACACACCCCGCCCCACGCGCTCGGCGGCGTCGCGGTCCGGACTGATTGATGGCGCCTGAATTCTCGCGGGAGCGACGAGCATCGTCTCCGGGGCAGCATGCCCAGGACCACAGGAGAACCACATGCAACAAGCCCTCAATGAACGGCAGCAGGCCGTGCTCGACTGGGTAGGCCAGGGGTGTCCCGACAGAGTCTGGCCAGACAGTACGTACAAGGTCAGCGCTCAGGCCCTGCAAAGCCGAGGACTCGTCAAAATCACCAAACACCGAGGTCATTGGAGTGCCCACCTCACCGAGAGAGGGCGGCAGCAGCTCACCGAACGTGGCATCTGTCCTGTCGAGCAGAGTGCTGAACTGCCTGCGCGGCCCGGCCGAAGAACGGCACCATCACGGCCTAAGACAGCGCCGAAGGTCCGTACGAACTACGCAGACCAGCTCCTCGAAGAACTGGTCGCGAACGATGGCTGCCTCATCAAGCGCATCGAATCCGGCCCACACACCGTGAACTGGGCATCACTGTCAGCGCCGCCCGCAAGTCCGGCAAGATCCCCCACACACAGGAGCTCTATGTATACCGCACCCACCGCGGCTACGAAATCAAGCTGGTCGACATCCCCGCCTGGCGCCTCGCCGAACTCACCCCGCTCCCCGTTCCGGCCAGACTCACCAAACCCCACTCCATCGTGGCCGCCCTTCAAAAGCTGCCGCAGCCCATGGGTCTGACCAAACCCGTCCAAGGCCGAGCCCTGCGCATCATCCAGGCCCTCATCACCGCCACCGAAGCACAAGGCTACAAGGCAGCACTCGGAACCACACAAGGCTCCCCCACCCCATCGGCGCCGAAAAGCACCACCGCACTTCACCGTCACCGCCCAAGGCGAAAGCGTCGGATTCCTCGTCCTCCAAGAACAGGACCGCAGCGAACATGTCCCCACCGACAAGGAACTCGCCGACGCCAAGAAGTACTCATGGAAGCGCATCGACCGCTACGACTACACCCCCTCCAATCGCCTGCGCTTCATGCTCCGAGGCGGAAACTCGCACCGCGCCAGCGAATGGGCCGATCTCCCCGACCGGTCACTGGAAGACCAACTCGCCGAGATCGCGCAAGAAGTGGGCCTCCGTGGCGAAGCCGCGGAACGCAAACGCCGCGCGGATCAGCTAGCCCGCGAGGCGGAGCAACGGCGCTGGGAAGCCGCCATGCAGGAAGCCCGCGCCGCGTACGCCCACAGCTATCGCGTCAAACACCTCGGCGAACAGACAGACGCCTGGCACGAGACCAAACGGCTGACCGAATACGTCACAGAAGTGCGCGACCACGCCACATCACTGCCACCTGGGCAGGAAAAGACCGAGATCGAGGCGTGGCTCGCCTTCGCGAACGCCCGCCTCCAACACCTCACCGAGTCCGCCGCAGCGCCGAAGCTGCCCACCCCACCGAAGCCCAGCGGCGACGACCTCAAGCCTTTCCTCAGCCACTGGAGCCCCTACGGGCCCCGCTCCTACTGAGCCGTGACGCTGTCCACGGCCCACGGATTTTCACCAAGAGGAGGCAAAGCCGGACCCTCGACAGGCCCCGCCTGACCCACCGTCACCTGCAAGAACAGGCGCCTGACTCCCCATCAGAACGAGCGGCATTTGAGCGTTACGAGCGTCATTTCAGCGTCAAGGTATCGCCTGTAACGCCCACAACGCGCATAATGCACACTGGACAAAGCGCAGGTCAGGAGCCCTTTGCCGCCGGTTCAAGGATCGCCACGCACTCCACATGATGCGTCATAGGAAACAGATCGAACGCCCGCAACGTCCGCACCCGATACCCGCCCTCCCGGAAGTACCCCAGATCCCGCGCCAGCGCCGCCGGGTCGCAGGCCACGTAGGCGATTCGTCGCGCGCCCAGGCCTGCCAGGTGCTTCACCGTCTGCTTGCCTGCGCCCGCGCGCGGCGGGTCCAGGACGATCAGGTCGACCTCGGTGATGCCGGTGCGCGGGAGGACCGATTCGACCTTGCCCTGTTCGATGCGGACGCGGTCGAAGGACGCGAGGTTGTGGCGGGCGTCCTCCACCGCTCGCTTGGTGGACTCGATACCGAGCACCGCGCCCTTCTCGCCGACGCGGTCGGCCAGCGCGCCGGCGAAGAGGCCGACGCCGCAGTAGAGGTCGAGGGCCGTGTCGCCCTTGCGCGGGGTCAGGCCCTGCATGACGGCGAGCATCAGCGTGTCGGCCGCCTTGGGATGGACCTGCCAGAAGCCGCCGTTGCCGACGCGGTAGGTGCGGCCGTCGGCGCGTTCGCGGACGAAGGGGCGGCCGTGGACGCGGTGGATGCCGCCGTCCTGCTCGGCGACGCGCAGGACCGAGACCGGCTTGTTGAGTTCGACGATGGGGAGGCGGGCCCCGGGCTTGGGGGCCAGGACCACCTGGCGGTCCTGTGAGCCCGTCGCCGCGATCGCCTCGATCGACGCCATGCCGGACCAGTCGCGCTCCTCGATGCCGAGTTCGGAGACGCCCTCGGCGGCGATCATGCAGTGCTCGATCGGCTCGACCTCGTGCGAGCGGTGCCGGCGCAGGCCCGCGTTGCCGTCGGCGTCCACCGCGTACTGGACGCGGGTGCGCCAGGAGGGGACCTCGCCGGGCGGCAGCTTGTCGCCCTCCGCCGGCATGACCGTGCCGTCCCAGCCCGCTTCCTCGGGGGTGAGGCCGGCCAGGCGCTGGAGCTGTTCGGCGATGACCTCGCCCTTGAGGCGGCGCTGTGCGCCCGGCTTCGCGTGCTGCCAGTCGCAGCCGCCGCAGCGGCCGGGGCCCGCGTAGGGGCAGGGTGCCTCGACCCGGTCCTTGGAGGGGTCGAGGACCGTGACCGCGTCGGCCCGGAGGAAGCGTGCGCCCTCCTCGCCCTCGGTCACGCGTGCGACGACCTTCTCGCCGGGCAGCGCGTGCCGTACGAAGAGGACCTGGCCCTCGTCCGTACGGGCGATGCAGTGGCCGCCGTGTGCGACGGGGCCGATCTCGACCTCGTACTCCTGGCCGACCAGCGAGTTCCCCGCCTGCGGATTCTTCGGTTCTGCCTGCATGGCGGGGTGACTCCACAACGTAAAAGAGGAACGGCCGGACAACAGCCCACCAGTCTACGTGGGTGTCGTCCGGCCGCTTACCACAGAGCCGGGGCGGAGCCGCGTGGCGCTACGCCTTCCTGCTCGGCTCCTTCTTGTTCGGCTCCTTCTTGCCGTTCTGGTCCTTGGGGCGCTTCGCCCGCTCCACCGGGCCGCGCCGCACCGCGCCCGGCGCGTTCCACTCCGACCGCCTGCGGGCCCGCTTCTTCGCCGCCTCGGAGGAGTCCAGCTGGTACGGGACGGAGGTCACCATCACGCCCGGCGTGAAGAGGAGGCGGCCCTTGAGGCGCAGGGCGCTCTGGTTGTGGAGCAGGTGCTCGTACCAGTGGCCCACCACGTACTCGGGGATGATCACGCTGACCACGTCGCGCGGGCTCTCCCTGCGCAGGTTCTTGACGTACTCGATGATCGGGCGGGTGATCTCGCGGTACGGCGAGTCGAGGACCTTCAGGGGGACCGTGATGCCGCGGCGCTCCCACTCCTCCTTGAGGGCCTTGGTCTCCGCCGGGTCGACGTTGATGCTGAGCGCCTCCAGGTCGTGCGAGCGCATCAGCTTCGCGTACGAAAGGGCGCGCAGCGTCGGGCGGTGGATCTTGGAGACCAGGACGATCGAGTGGACGCGGGAGGGGCGCACGCTCTCCTCGCCCGGGGCGTCGGGGGCGGCGATCTCCTCGGCCACGCGGTCGTAGTGGCGGCGGATCGCCGTCATCGTCACGTAGAAGATGCACATGCCGAGCAGTGCGACCCAGGCACCGTGCGTGAACTTGGTGACGAGGACGACGACCAGCACGAGGCCCGTGAAGAAGGCGCCGAAGGTGTTGATCGCGCGGGAGCGGATCATGTGGCGGCGCTTGTTCTGGTCCTTCTCCTTGGCCAGGTGGCGGTTCCAGTGCCGGACCATGCCGATCTGGCTGAGCGTGAAGGAGACGAAGACGCCGACGATGTAGAGCTGGATGAGGCGGGTCGAGTCCGCGCCGTAGATGACGACGAGGAGCGCCGCCGCGCCGGCGAGCAGCACGATGCCGTTGGAGAAC
The DNA here is from genome assembly GCF_056433985.1 of Streptomyces sp. NPDC044106. Taxonomy (NCBI): domain Bacteria; kingdom Bacillati; phylum Actinomycetota; class Actinomycetes; order Kitasatosporales; family Streptomycetaceae; genus Streptomyces; species Streptomyces sp. NPDC044106. The sequence continues at coordinate 196,996 of NZ_JBWKFZ010000005.1, read as the reverse complement.
GCGAGGCGGTCGCCGCGGGTGTGCAGCTGGCGCGGCAGGTAGCGGTCCTGCGCGAGGATCGAGCCGAGCAGCGGGAAGCCGTTGTACGCGGTGTTGGCCGCGAGGAAGAGGACCAGCGCGGTGGCCGCGGCGAGGATCATGAAGGGGAAGCTGCCGTGGCCGAAGACCGCCTCGGCGACCTGCGAGATGACGGGGTTCTGGACGTAGTCCGAGCCGACCGGGACGCCGTTGTGGAGCAGGTCCTTCGTCGGCGCCTCCGACATCCGGACCTTGGTCACCATGGCGAGCGCGATGATGCCGCAGAACATGGTGACGGCGAGGCCGCCCATGAGCGCGAGCGTCGTCGCGGCGTTCTTGGACTTCGGCTTGCGGAAGGCCGGGACGCCGTTGCTGATCGCCTCGACGCCGGTGAGCGCCGCACAGCCCGAGGAGAAGGCCCTCAGGAGGAGGAAGACGAGCGCGAAACCGGCGAGGCCCTGGTGCTCGGGCTTGATCTCGTAGTCGGCGGTGGGTGCCTTCATGGTGTCGTCGAGGACGATGCCGCGGAAGGCGCCCCACGCGATCATGATGAAGACGCCGGCCACGAAGACGTACGTCGGGATGGCGAAGAGCTTCCCGGACTCCTTCACGCCGCGCAGGTTCATCACCGTGAGGAGCACGATGACGACCACCGCGCACAGGACCTTGTGCTCGACCACGAAGGGGACCGCGGAGCCGAGGTTCTCGATGCCCGAGGTGATCGACACGGCGACGGTCAGGACGTAGTCGACGAGCAGGGCGCTGGCGACGGTGAGTCCGGCCTTGGGGCCGAGGTTGGTGGTGGCGACCTCGTAGTCGCCACCACCGCTCGGGTAGGCGTGCACGTTCTGTCTGTACGACGCGACGACGGTGAACATCAGCACCACGACCGCGACGGCGATCCACGGGCTGAAGTGGTACGCCGAGACACCCGCGATGGAGAGGACGAGAAGTACCTCGCCGGGCGCGTACGCCACGGAGGAGAGCGGGTCGGACGCGAAGACGGGGAGTGCGATGCGCTTCGGCAGGAGCGTTTCTCCGAGCCGGTCACTGCGCAGTGCGCGCCCGATGAGGATCCGTTTGGGCACGTCGGTCAGTTTGGACACGCAGAGGATCGTAAGCGTTCGAATGGGGGCGCGCCCACCCACCACCCCCAACTTCACCGGTTATCGGCCTTGTGCGATCCTGCGCTGCTCCTCTTGCCAGGCCGAATGCTCCGGAGAGGGGCCCGGAACGTGGGCCGAAGTGTGTCCCGAGGCGTGAGCCGGGGCATGGGCCGAGGCGTGAGCCGGGGCGTGGGCCGGAGCCTCGTACCGCTGCGCGAGCCGGGCCTCGGCGCGGCGGATCGCGCCGGAGGGCCACCAGGTGGCGCGTCCGAGGAGGAGCAGTGCCGCGGGCAGGATCATGACGCGGATCACGAAGGCGTCGAGCAGGACGGCGGCCGCGAGGACGAAGCCCATCTGCTTCATCTCCAGGATGTGCAGCATGACGAAGCTCGCGAAGACGCTGACCATGACGAGCGCGGCGCTGGTGACGACCTTGGCGGAGGACGCGATGCCGTCGAGGACCGCCTGCCGCGTGGGCACGCCGTTCAGGGCGGCCTCGCGGATCCGGCTGACCACGAAGACCTGGTAGTCCATCGAGAGCCCGAAGAGGATCACGAAGAGGAAGAGCGGGACGCGCGAGGAGATGCCGTCGAGCGAGTCGAAGGAGAGCAGCCCCTCCGCCCAGTCGCCCTGGAAGACGAGGACGAGCAGCCCGAGCGCGGAGCCCGCGGAGAGCAGGTTGAGGGCGGCGCCGAGCAGTCCGAGCACGACGGAGCGGAACGCGAACACCGTCATGACGAAGGTCATCAGGAGCAGGAAGCCGAGGACCAGCGGCAGCTTCTGGTTCTGGTGTGCCACGTAGTCGACGCCGCGCGGGACCTCACCGGTGACGGCCGTCTCGACGCCGGGCAGCTTGCCGACGGTCGCGGGGATGTAGTCGTCGCGGAGGTGCTCCAGCGAGTCTTCGGCGTTCTTCGAGTACGTGGGGTGCGGGGCGTTCAATTCGAGCACGGTGGTCCTCCGGTCCTCCGAGGAGCGGAGGAGCGGCGCACGGGAGGAGTTCGGCGCACCGGAGGAGTTCGGATGCGAGAGGTGCGAGAAGAGCGGGTCGGCCCCCGCGGCGCGGTCCAGCTCCGTCAGGGCCTCGCGCACCTCACCGGCCTGTGAGGCGTCGCCCCGCACCACGACGAGGTGCCGGACGCGCAGCTCCGGGAAGGCGTCGAGCAGTCGGTCGTACCCCTTCATGGCCGGGATCTCCCGCGAGAAGCTGTCCCGCGCCGGGTTCTTGAGGTTCATGTTCAGTGCGGGTAGCGCGAGGCCCAGCATGACGAGGACGGAGAGGCCCAGGGTGAGCGCGGGGTGCTTGCGGGCCGGGGTGAGCAGGGCGGTCCAGACGCGGCCGGGGCCGCCCGACCCCTTCTCGCCGTACGTCCGGACGGGCTTGCCCTTGGCCAGGCGCCGGGCCGCGCGGCGCTCCGTGCGCCGGCCGAGCGTGACCAGCAGGGCGGGCAGCACGGTCACCGAGCTGATGACGGCGACGGCGACGACCAGGATGGTGCCGGTGGCCAGCGAGTCGAAGATGACGTCGCGGGCCAGGAAGAGCGCGGTGGTGGAGACGATCACGGCGATTCCGGAGACCACGATGGCGCGGCCCGCCGTCGCGGCGGCGGCCTCGACCAGGGCCTCGGAGGTGAGGCGGCCGCCCGCCCTGGCCCGCTCCTCGCGTTCGCGCTTGAGGTAGAAGAGCGTGTAGTCGACGCCGACGGCCATGCCGATGAGCAGGATCATGCTCATCCCGACGCCGGTGTCCGGCAACAGGTGCGAGGCCAGCATCGCCAGGCCCATCGTCGCCATGATCGAGGTGACGGCGAGCAGCACCGGCACGCCGGCCATGAGGACCGAGCCGAAGACCACGGCGAGCGTGATCAGCGTGATGGGCAGCGTGATCGCCTCGGAGAACTGCAGGTCCTCGTCGCGCTGGTCGTCGACGCCCTTGCTGACGGAGGCGTCGCCGGTCTCCTCGATGACCAGGCCCGGGTGGGCCTTCGCCGCCTTCTCGGTCTCGGCCTGGAGCGGCGGGACGTTCTTCTGGTCGTCCTGCTCGGAGCCGTTCAGCTCCACCTGGACCCGTAGGACGCGGCCGTCGGCGGAGCGCGCCGGGGGCGCCACCGCGGCGACCTCGGGCAGGGCCCTCATCCGGGCGGTGATGTCCTTGACGGCGGCGTCGGCCGCCGCCTTGTCGAGCCGGCCCGAGGCGGCCCGGATCAGTACGTGCTCCGTGGACCGCGGCGGGATGCCGCCCTCGGTCGCCAGGGCCTCGGCGCGGCCCGCCTCGCCGACCCGGAAGTCCTCTGAGGTCGCGCTGTTCATGCCTGCCGCTATTCCGCCCCCGAGGCAGAGCGCCACGAAGACCAGCCAGCCGATGATCGCCCGGCTCGGGTGCAGCGCGCTCCAACGGGCCACGCGCACCGTGACCGATCTTTTCCGCTTCCTCATGTCCGTCATTTCGGTTCCCCCTGCTCCGACTTTCCCGGCTGTTGCCACGCCCGCTCCCCCGTCCGCCTCAGCACGTCTCGCGCTTCAGGCTCGCTCTTCGTGTTCGTGCTTCATGTTCGTGCTTCATGTGTCAGCTGAGACTGACAGGTGAAGGATTGGGCCGTCAACTGTCATTCACGACTGCTTCGGTGCGCGTTGACAGCGGAACCCGTCATGCGTAAGCCTTGACTGACAGGTTTCGGGACCAGCACGAAGGCGGGCCATGGACAGCGAGGAGCTACTGGCCTTTCTCGCGGCGGTGGGCCACGCGCAGCGCCTGCGGATCATCGGCGAGCTCTCCGCGGGACAGCTGTACGTCAGCGAGCTGGCCCGGCGGCTCGGGGTCTCGCGCCCCCTGCTCTACATGCATCTCGAACGCATGGAGAAGGCCGGCCTCGTCGTCGGCCGCCTGGAGCTGTCCGACGACGGCAAGGCGCTCAAGTACTTCGAACTGGCCCCGTTCGACGTGCGGTTGAACGTCGATACGATCGTCGCCGCTCTCCGGCAGAATCCGCCGGACGAGGAAGAGCAGCACTCACCAAGGGGGACGTCCTAGTGGAAGACGTGATCATTCCGGTCGCCTTTTTCCTGATACTCGCCGGCGCGGTCGTCGCGGTCGCGTACTTCCAGACGCAGCGCAACAAGGAGCGCGACCGTCAGTACGCCGAGGCCATGCAGGGCTACCGCGAGGCCGTGGAGCGCGCCAGGTCCGAGCAGGAGGCGACCCGCCTGCAGCTCGTCGAACTCGGCCACCGGCTGCAGAACGTCGAGGGTCTGCTCCGCAGCGTGGACTGACCGGCCCGCGTCAGCGTGGACCGACCGGCCCGCGCGGGCATCCCGCGCCGGGCCTCTCGCGTCCACGCGGGTGAGTGCGTGGACCCGGTTGCGGCTTAAGCTCGTCTCTTGGCAACGCCGCACGCTGTTGCCCCGTGGTTGCCAGCAGAGTGAGAGAGAAGAGTGAGCACGATGTTTTCGCAGGTCAGCGGGTTGACCAGGAGTGCGGGGTAAAGAACAGGTGCACATCGTCATCATGGGCTGCGGGAGAGTCGGGTCCGCTCTCGCGCAGAATCTCGAACAACAGGGGCACACGGTCGCCGTGGTCGACCAGGACCCGACCGCCTTCCGCCGCCTCGGCTCCGGTTTCGGCGGCCGCCGCGTGACCGGCGTCGGCTTCGACCAGGACACCCTGCGCGAGGCCGGCATCGAGGAGGCGGGCGCCTTCGCGGCCGTCTCAAGCGGCGACAACTCCAACATCATCGCCGCCCGCGTGGCCCGCGAGATGTTCGGCATCGAGAACGTCGCGGCCCGCATCTACGACCCGCGCCGCGCCGAGGTCTACCAGCGCCTGGGCATCCCGACGGTCGCCACGGTCCGCTGGACCGCCGACCAGATGCTGCGCCGGCTGCTCCCGTCCGGCGCCGAGCCGCTGTGGCGCGATCCCACCGGTGGCGTGCAGCTCGCCGAGGTGCACGCGTCCGCGGCCTGGATCGGACACAAGATCAGCCAGCTCCAGGAGGAGACCGGCGTGCGCGTGGCCTTCCTCACCCGGCTGGGCGAGGCGGTCCTGCCGACCTCGCAGACGGTTCTGCAGGAGGGCGATCTCGTGCACGTCATGATGCGCACCGACCAGGTCGACAAGGTCGAGGCGGCGTTCGCCGAAGGCCCCGAGGAGGGCGGTCACTGATGAGGGTCGCCATTGCCGGAGCCGGCGCGGTGGGCCGCTCCATCGCCGGTGAGCTCCTGGAGAACGGCCACGAGGTCCTTCTCATCGACAAGGCGCCGACCGCCATCTCGGTCGAGCGCGTCCCGCAGGCCGAGTGGCTGCTCGCCGACGCCTGCGAGATCACGTCCCTGGACGAGGCGGCGCTGCAGCGCTGCAACGTGGTCATCGCGGCCACCGGCGACGACAAGGTCAACCTCGTCGTCTCGCTGCTCGCGAAGACCGAGTACGGCGTGCCGCGCGTCGTCGCCCGCGTCAACAACCCCAAGAACGAGTGGCTCTTCAACGAGTCCTGGGGTGTCGACGTCGCGGTCTCCACGCCGCGCCTGATGTCCGCGCTCGTCGAGGAGGCGGTGAGCGTCGGCGATCTGGTGCGGCTGCTCCGCTTCAGCCACGGCGACGCGAACCTCGTCGAGCTGACGCTGCCGCCGGAGTCGGCCCTCGCGGGTACGCAGGTCGGCGACGTCCAGTGGCCCGAGGACACCTCGCTGGTCACGATCATCCGCGGTACGCGCGTTCTCGCGCCCACCGCGGACGACTCGCTCGAGGCGGGTGACGAGCTGCTCTTCGTGGCGGCGCAGGCTCGGGAGGAGCAGTTGGAGGATCTGCTTTCGGTGCGGCGTGAGGTGACGGGGGGCTGAGGCCGCCCCGGCCGGCTGTACGTCGATGGGGGCGCCCGGTGATTTCCGGGCGCCCCCATCGGCTTTGCGTGCGTTGCGTGCTTTCTGCGGGTGCGTCGTGGCTGGTCGCGCAGTTCCCCGCGCCCCCGAAGACCCGCCTCGCTCAGGCGTCCCGGCGTTCCCGGGTCCGCTCTGCCTCGCGCTGCTTCTCCGCCTCTTCCTGCGCTTCCATTTCCGCGAAGACGTCGATCGGGGGCGGGGCCTTCGCGAGGAAGACCCAGGTGAGGTAGACGGCGAGCAGGAAGGGGGGGATCTTGAGGGCCACCAGGACCCAGCCGAACTGCGTCGTGTCCGCCCACCAGTACAGCGGGAAGAGGATCGCGCACTTGGCGAGCAGGATCAGACCCCAGGCCCAGCTGGCCTTCGCGTAGGCCTTCTTGCGGCCGGGGTTGCGGGTGCGCCAGGAGAGGTTCTCCTTGAAGACCGGGCCGAGGATGAGGCCGATCAGGGGCACGCCCGCGAGGGTCGTGATCATGTAGGCCAGGGCGAGGCCCAGGGTGTAGAGCATGCCCGGCAGGTAGAAGTCCTTGGCGTTGCCGGTCATCATCGCGAAGACCACACCGAAGACGACACCGAAGACGCCGCTGAAGGCGTGCTTGACGGTGTCCTTCATGACCAGGCGGACCGCGACGAGCACCAGGGACACCGCGACGGCCGCGATGGCCGACATGTGCAGGTCCTTGTTGATCGTGAAGATGGTCACGAAGAGCAGGCCGGGTACGACCGTCTCCACCATGCCCCGCACGCCGCCGAAGGCTTCGAAGAGCGCTGCCTCGGTCACGGCCCTGGAATCGGCGTCCTGATCCGCGGTCCCTTGGTCCGTCGGCTTGTCGAGGGACGTCACCGGCTACTCCCGTCCGAGGGGTCTGAGTTCGTACTTGGGGTTGAAGAGCACCCGGCGGCCCCGGCTCATCGAGATCCGGCCCGACGCGATCAGCTTGCGCCCCGGTTCTATCCCCACGATGGAGCGCCTGCCGAGCCACACCACGTCCAGCGCCGCCGAACCGTCGAACAGCTCGGCCTCCAGGGCGGGAACCCCGGCGCGCGGACGCAGGGTGACCGTGCGCAAGGTACCAGTAACGGTGACGATCTGGCGGTCTTGGCAGTCGCCGATGCGGACGCAGCCCGCTGTCTCGGCGTCCTCGCGCAGCTCCTCCGACTCCAGATCCTCCTGGGAGGAGGAGAGCCGGTCGAGCATGCGCCGGAAGCGGCCCGCCGGCCTTTCGGAACCAGGAACAGCACTCATACAAGAAGCGTACCGGGGTACGCCGACACTGCGGAAAGCGGTGCGCTCATCTGTGCTTATGTCCGCTCAGTACCCGCTGTGACGCCCCCTGAAGCAAGTAATCCGGTCACTTCTCGAACCGGTACCCCATGCCGGGTTCCGTGATGAAGTGCCGCGGGTGCGCGGGGTCCGTCTCCAGCTTGCGGCGCAGCTGCGCCATGTAGACGCGGAGGTAGTTCGTCTCCGTGCCGTACGAGGGCCCCCACACCTCCTGGAGCAGTTGCTTCTGGCTGACCAGCCGGCCGGTGTTGCGCACCAGGACCTCCAGGAGGTGCCACTCGGTCGGGGTGAGGCGGACGTCGCGGCCGCCCCGGTTGACCTTCTTGGCGGCGAGGTCGACGGAGAAGTCCCCGGTGTCGACCAGCACGTCCCCCTCGCCGGGCCCGGTGGGCTCCGCCCTGCGAACGGCGGCGCGCAGCCGGGCGAGGAGCTCGTCCATGCCGAAGGGCTTGGTCACGTAGTCGTCGGCGCCCGCGTCCAGCGCCTCGACCTTCTCGTCCGAGCTGTGCCGGGCGGAGAGGACCAGGATCGGGACGCGCGTCCAGCCGCGCAGGCCCCTGATGACCTCCACACCGTCCATGTCGGGCAGACCGAGGTCGAGCACGATCACGTCGGGGTGGCGGGCGGCCGCCACCTGCAGCGCGGTCGCGCCGTCGGGGGCCGAGTCCACCTCGTACTTGCGCGCCTTCAGGTTGATCACGAGGGCGCGTACGATCTGCGGCTCGTCGTCGACCACGAGCACCCGGGTCATGCTTGCCTGCCTTTCTGGCTTCTGGTTCGCGGTCACGAGGTGACCTGGGCCGAGAGCTCGGAGCGGGTCTGCGGCCGTCCGGCCGCCGCCCGCAGGGTGAGGACCATGGTGAGGCCGCCGCCCGGGGTGTCCTCGGCGGCGAGGGTGCCGCCCATGGACTCGGCGAAGCCGCGGGCGACGGCGAGGCCGAGGCCCACCCCGGCACCGCGCGGAGCGTCACCGTAGCGCTGGAAGGGCGCGAAGATGCGGTCCTTGGCGCTGTCGGGGACGCCGGGGCCGCGGTCCACCACGCGGATCTCGACGCGCTCGCCGAGCGCACTGGCGGAGACCTTGACGGGCTCCCCGTCGGGCGCGTACTTCACCGCGTTCTCGACGACGTTGGCGACCGCGCGCTCCAGGAGGCCCTTGTCGACGGCGACCATCGGCAGCGTCTCGGGTATGTCAAGCTCCGCGCTGCCGTCGGGTACGCCGCCGAGCGCCATCGGGACGACCTCGTCGAGGTCGATCTCGCGGATCAACGGGGTGACGGTGCCGGTCTGGAGCCGGGACATGTCGAGCAGGTTGCCGACCAGGTGCTCCAGCCGGTCGGCGCCGTCCTCGATGCCCTCCAGGAGCTCGGCCTCGTCCTCCTCCGACCACTCCACGTCGTCGGAGCGCAGCGAGGAGACGGCCGCCTTGATGCCCGCAAGCGGCGTGCGCAGGTCGTGGCTGACGGCGGCGAGCAGGGCGGTGCGGATGCGGTTGCCCTCGGCCAGGGTGCGGGCCCGGTCCGCCTCGGACTGCAGGCGCTGGCGATCCAGGACGACAGCGGCCTGCGCGGCGAACGCGGCCAGTACGCGGCGGTCCGCGGCGGGCAGCACCCGGCCGGAGAGGGCGAGCGCCATGTGGTCGCCGACGGGCACGTCGACGTCGGCGTTCTCGGGGCGTTCCAGCGGGCGGCCGTCGCCCGCGCTGCCCGCGCAGGTCCAGGGTTCGGTGTCGCTCGCGCGCTCCAGGAGGGCCACGGACTCCATGGCGAAGGTCTCGCGCACCCGTTCGAGCAGGGCCTCCAGGCTGGTCTCGCCGCGCAGCACGCTGCCGGCGAGGAAGGAGAGTATCTCCGCCTCGGCCCGGAGCCTGGCCGCCTGCGCGGTGCGCCGGGCCGCGAGGTCGACGACGGAGGCCACCGACACCGCTACGCCCACGAACACGGCGATCGCGACGATGTTCTTGTTGTTGGAGACCGTCCACAGGTGCAGCGGCGGCGTGAAGTAGTAGTTGAGCAGCAGCGAGCCGACGGCCGCCGACGCGAGCGCCGGGAGGAGCCCGCCCACCAGCGCGGCGGCGATGGTGAGCGTCAGGAAGAGCAGCATGTCGTTGGCGAGGCCGAGGTCGGTGTCGGCATGGGTGAGCAGCAGCGTCAGGAGCGCGGGCCCCGCGACGCCGACCAGCCAGCCCCAGATGACCCGGGAGCGGCCCAGGCGGGCCCCGCGCGCGACGGGCAGCCCGCGCCCCTTGGCGACCTCGCCGTGCGTGACGATGTGCACGTCCAGGTCGGGTCCCGAGTCGCGGGCGACGGTCGCGCCGACGCCGGGCCCGAAGACGTACTGCCAGGTCTTGCGGCGCGAGGAGCCGAGGACGATCTGGGTGGCGTTGACACCGCGCGCGAAGTCGAGGAGCGCGGCCGGTATGTCGTCGCCTATGACGTGGTGGAAAGTGCCGCCGAGATCCTCGACGAGGGTGCGCTGGACGGCGAGTTCCTTGGGGGACGCGCCGGTCAGACCGTCGCTGCGGGCGATGTAGACGGCGAGGATCTCGCTGCCGGAGCCCTTGGCTGCCATCCGGGAGGCGCGCCTGATCAGCGTGCGCCCCTCCGGGCCGCCGGTCAGTCCGACGACGATGCGCTCGCGGGCCTGCCAGGTGGAGCGGATGTTGTGCTCGCCCCGGTACTGCTGGAGGTATTCGTCGACGCGGTCGGCGACCCAGAGCAGCGCGAGCTCGCGCAGCGCCGTGAGGTTGCCGGGCCGGAAGTAGTTGGAGAGGGACGCGTCGATGCGGTCGGGCTGGTAGATGTTGCCGTGCGCCATGCGGCGGCGCAGCGCCTCGGGCGACATGTCGACCAGCTCGATCTGGTCGGCGCGGCGCACCACCTCGTCCGGCACGGTCTCGCGCTGGCGTACGCCGGTGATCGACTCGACGACGTCGCCCAGGGACTCCAGGTGCTGGATGTTCACGGTCGAGACGACGTCGATGCCGGCCGCGAGGAGTTCCTCGACGTCCTGCCAGCGCTTGGCGTTGCGGGAGCCGGGGACGTTGGTGTGGGCGAGCTCGTCGACCAGGGCGACGGCGGGGGCGCGCTCCAGGACCGCGTCGACGTCCATCTCGGTGAAGGCCGTGCCGCGGTACTCGAGCTCCTTGCGGGCGACCTCGGTGAGGCCGCGCAGCATCACCTCGGTGCGCGGCCTGCCGTGGTGCTCCACGAAGGCGACCACGCAGTCGGTGCCGCGCTCGGTGCGGCGGTGCGCCTCGGAGAGCATGGCGTACGTCTTGCCGACGCCCGGTGCCGCGCCGAGGTAGATCCGAAGCTTGCCGCGTGCCATGGCCCCATTGTCTTTCGGAAACTGCTGTGTACGCAGCGTCGACCTTACGGCCAACAATTCCGGCATTGCGGACGAGGGGGTACGGTGGGGCGCTCCTTGACAGAACCCTGATGCGCGACTGCCCCACCCGTGGGCGGTCCGCGGGCGGTCTTCGGGCCGCTCGGATCAGTGTTCGACGATCTCGCCGTCGCGCAGTTCGAGGACCCGGTCGGCCAGGTCGAGCAGTGTCGCGTCGTGGGTGGCGACCAGGGCGGTGACGCCCTCGCTGCGGACGACCGCGCGCAGCAGCTCCATCACGGCGAGCCCGGTCTCCGCGTCGAGCTGCCCGGTGGGCTCGTCGGCGATCAGCAGGGCGGGCTTGTTGGCGAGGGCGCGGGCGATGGCCACGCGCTGCTGCTGGCCGCCGGAGAGCTCGCCGGGCCGCTGCCCCGCGTGGTCGGCGAGGCCCACGAGGGCGAGGAGGAGGGCGACGCGCTCCTCCCGCGCGCGGGGGTCGGTCTTCCGCAGCCGCAGGGGCACGCCGACGTTCTCGGCGGCGGTGAGGATGGGGATGAGGCCGAAGGATTGGAAGATGAAGCCGAGCCGGTCCCTGCGCAGCTCCAGCAGGCCGCTCTCGCCGAGCCCCGCGAGCTCGACCCCGTCGACGGCGATCTTCCCGTGGTCCGGGGAGTCGAGGCCGCCGACGAGGTTGAGCAGCGTCGTCTTGCCGGATCCGGAGCGGCCCTTCAGCGCGACGAGCTCGCCGCGCGGGACGGAGAAGGAGACGCCGCGCAGGGCGTGCACGGCCGCGGCTCCGCTGCCGTACGTCCGGTGGAGGCCCTCGACGACGACCATGTCCCGCGCGCTCACTGTCACCGGTCGCTCCTTCGTACGCCCCTGGGTCCATCCGGCCACACCCCCACATGCCCCGGCTCCGCCGTGAGCCGCACCCGCCCCCGCAACCCGTACCGCTCGACGTACTCCCCCGGCACCTGCAACCGCCCCGCCCTGTCCAGAACCGTGAACTCCTCGCCTGCGCCGCCCCGTTCCCTGAGCGTCTCCGTCGACGTCCTGCCGTCACGGATGCGCACCGTGCGCCGGACCTGATCGGCGACCAAGGGGTCGTGGGTGACGACGAAGACGGTCGTGCCGAGCTCTTCGTTCGCGCGGCGCAGCGCCGCGAAGACATCCTCGCCACTGGCCGTGTCCAGCTCGCCGGTCGGCTCGTCGGCGAGCAGTACGCGCGGGGAGTTGGCGGTGGCGACCGCGACGGCCACCCGTTGCTGTTCGCCGCCGGAGAGCTCGGCGGGCCGCCGGTCGCGGCAGTGCGCGACGCCGAGCACGCCCAGCAGTCCGGCGGCCCTCTCCTGACGCGAACGGCGCGGCACGCGCGCGTACTTCATCGGCAGCGCCACGTTCTCCAGTGCGGTCAGGTAGGGCAGGAGATTGCGTCCGGTCTGCTGCCAGACGAAGCCGACGGTGTGCCTGCGGTAGCCGAGGCGCTCGCGGCGCCCCATGGCGAGCAGGTCGTGGCCCGCGACCTTCGCGCGGCCTGCGGTGGGCAGGTCGAGCCCGGAGAGGATCGACAGGAGCGTGGACTTGCCGGACCCCGATGCGCCGACCAGGGCCACGCACTCGCCGGCCGCGACGACCAGGTCGAGGCCCTGGAGCGCCTGCACCTCGACCTCCTCGGTGCGGTAGACCCGGACGAGGTTGTCGCAGACGACGAGGCCCTCGTCGGCCGCGGGACGCCCCGCGGCGCGGGCCCGCGCCTCCAGTGCGGCCAGCTCGGTCATCGCTCCCGCCCGTTCAGTCATCGGATCTCCCGAGTCGCAGGACGGCGCCGAGCCCCCGGCGCCGGCCGAGCCAGATCTCCACGCCCACCGCCGCGGCGACCAGGACACAGAGTCCCGCGCCCAGCGCCGCCGTGAACAGCACGTCGACATGCCGGTCGGGCGCGGCGGGCCCGCCGGTGAACTCCCGCAGGTCAAGGGCGGGACCGAGCAGCCAGGGCAGGGTCAGGCCGAGCGTGACGCCGCCTGCGACGGCCGCGAGCACCAGGGGCAGGAGTTGCAGCAGTTGCAGCGCGGAGGCGGCGCGACCGCCGAGACCCAGGGTGCGCAGGAAGGCGGTCGTGCGCCCGCGCGCGGGCGCGGACAGGAGCAGGTCGAGGACGAGGGCAAGGAGCGCGAGGAGCACGGCGAGTGCGGTGCAGGCGGTGTGCGCCACGGTCACGGCGGCGACGAGCCGGTCGTCGTCGGCCGCCGCCTGCTCCTCGGCGCTGATGCGGAGCTCCCCGCCGGTCGTCCCGGGGGCGGCACGCGGTACGAGGGCACGCAGCGCCTCGGCGTCCACCCGCTCCCCGTACAGCAGGAGCGCGGACTCCTCGAACTCGGCGGCGGTGAAGGCGCGCAGGTCGCGGTTGTCGGTGAGGAGCAGGTGCTGCCGGGTTCCGGTCAGGCCGCGCACGGGCCCGAGGGCGGCATCGCGCCGCACCTCCTCGGGCAGCGTGCCGACGATCCGCAGCCGCGTCTCCTTGCCGTGCCGGGTGAAGGTGAGCAGGTCCCCGGCGTGCCCTTCGGAGGCCAGCACCCGGATCTCCCGGCCGTCCCCGCTCTTCGTGAGGCCCGCGTCGGCCAGGGCGCGCGCGGCGGCCGAACCGTCCACCGCCGCCCGCAGCGTGGCGCCGTCCACCCCGACCAGGCTGGAGCGCCCGTACCGCCCCCCGTCCCTGCCGCTCACCGGGTCGACCCGCAGCTGCCGTACCGCCACCGCTTCCCGTACGCCACGCGCGCGTGCCAGGCGTGCCGCCATGCCGGGGTCGCGTCCGGCGTCCAGGAAGGAGGCGTCGGCGCCCACCTGCCAGGCCGCCGCGGCGCGCCGCCCGTCGGCCAGCGTCCCCGAGATGAGTCCTCCGAAGACGGCGCCGGAGAGCGTCACCACGAGGACGAGCAACGCGAGGCCGCGCGCGGGAGCCTCCTTGGCGGCCCGGGACAGCGCGACGAGCGCCACGGCGCCGCGCCCCCGGGCCGACCACCGCGCCACCACGCGCAGCGGCCGGGGACAGCACCGCACCAGCACGGCGACCGTCGCGAGCCCAAGGAGCACCGGCACCGCGGCGAGCAGCGGATCCGGCCCCGCCGCCCCTCGCGTGCCCCGCGCCCGCAGCGCCAGGACGCCGCCCGCGGCGAGCAGCAGCACCAGCGCCTCGGCCACCTGCCGACGCCCCGCGCCCCGCGGCTCCCGGTGGCCCAGCACGGCCCGGTCCCGCACCGCGGCCCAGGTGAGGAGCGGCAGCGGCAGCCAGCAGAGCAGGGCCACGGCCAGCCCTTGCCCGTACGCGGGTGAGCTCCCCGGCACCGCCGACGCCGCCGCGCCGCCGAGACAGAACCCGAGCACCGCGGCGGGCGCGTTCTCCGCCGCGCGCCCGAGTGCGAGCCCGGTGGCGGAGGCTCCGCGCGCCCTCAGCAGCCGGTCCGCGGCGAGCCGTCGGCGCACCACAAGGAGCGACGTCACTACGACGGCGGCGAGCCCCACGCCGAGCAGCGTGGCCGGCGCGAACGACATCACGACGCGCGCCTGCCGCCACTGGCGCCCGAACTCCTCGAAGGTGTCGCTCAGTTCGGTGTCGGTCTCCAGTTCGCTCGCGGGGTGGGTACCGAGGACGCACCACTTGCCTCCGTACGTCGGGGTGTCGCAGAAGGCGTTCTTCGCGGCGGGTGGGTAACGGGCCATGAGCCGCCGGAACGCGCGCTCCCCCCGCTCCCCCACGAACCGCTCGGCGGCCGACTCCCCAAGACCAAGCCGCATGTTCCACTCGACGGTGAGTTCGGCGTCCGACTGGGTCTGCAGGATCTCGGCGCCGCGGGGGGCGACCAGCGCGCCGACGGCCGTTGCCGCGCCGGTCCGTCCGGGCAACGGCCGCACGAGGAGCGGCTGTTCGGCCCATAGCCGCTCGCCCCCCGCGGTCCGGAAGACCCCGACGACCACCCCGACCGCGTCGGCGTTCTCCATGGCGCCACCGCGCAGCGCGATACGCCGGCCGACACCGAGCCCGAGCGTGTCGCGCGTCCGTGCGGAGACGGCGATCTCCACGCTCTCGCCGCGCGCGCGGGGTGGGCGGCCTGCGAGGTAGGCGCTGGGGGGCGGGGCGTCGGAGGCGTAGGTGAGGGAGAGGGACAGGGGGATGGGGTTCGCCCCACCAGCCGCCGCGTCCCCGCCCACCGTGGGCAGTCGGATACGCGTCGAGTCGTGTACGAGGGTCCCGCGGAGCGCGGCCGGGGCCGCGTTCTCGATGGCCGTCGCGTAGCGCGCGAGGTCCGCGCCGAGATCGCTTCTCTCGCCGGGGCGCGGCTGCTCCGGGTCGATCCGGGCGCTGTGCACCACACCGGGCGCCGTCCGCTGCACCTGATCGAACCGCGCCGCCAGCGCGCCCCCGCCCAGCCGTTCGAGGAGGCCGGGAGCCGCACCGGCGACGCCGACCAGAACGGCGACGAGCAGCCCGAGCCCGATCGTCAGGGGCGCACGCCGCCACCATCCGCGCTTCACGGCAGCCCCCTCACACGTCATCCCCCGCCCGCAGCACCCACGCCGGATCGACCCGCCCCAGGAGCCGCGCCGCCACCGTCACCACCCCGCAGATCACCGCGGTGGCCGCCCCGGCCGTCACCCCCACCCGCACCCACGGCACCGCCGCCACCAGCCCCGGGAAGACCGGCTTCCCCACCGCGTCGACCGTCACCACCGGGATGATCAGCTCGGCGAGGGCCGCCCCCAGTACCGTGCCGAGCAGCGCCGCCACCCCGGCGAGCGCCAGCTGCTCCGTCCACAGGTACGCCGCCAGTTGCCCGCGCCGCATCCCGAGCGCCCGCAGCAGTCCGAACTCCCGCTCCCTCGCCCGTGCGGAGAGGGCCGTGTGCAGGGCGAACGCGATGACGGCGAAGGCGGGCGCGAGCACCAGACAGAGCACGAGGGCCCCACGCGCCCCGCGCCGCAGCGGATCGTCGGCCAATTCCTCCCGCACCGACGGGACGTCCACCGCGTGCCCGAGCCGCGGATCGGCGCGCACCGCCGCCACGGCCGCCGACGCGTCCGCCCCGCGGACCCCCACCCACCACGCGCTCTCCGCCTGGGGCAACGCCCCGCTCAGGACCCACTGGGCGGCCATCGCACGGGCGTCGGCGAGCAGCCGGGGCCGGTCGCGCGGCAGCCCGGGCAGCGCCGCGATCCGCCCGACGATCTCGACCCGCGCGCTCCCGCCTCCCCCACGCCGCACCGTCACCGTGTCCCCGACCCGCACCGCCCCGGAGTCGAGGAGCGCGTCGTCGGCGAGGGCGGGTGCGGCGGGGCGGCCCGTGGCGCGGTCCGTGCCGAGCCGTACGTTCCACGTGGGGTACCGCAACCGGCTGTCGGGCCCCCGCAGCACCGCGTCGATGAGCTTTCCGGCGGCGGGCCGGTCGGCGCACAGGACGGGCCCGGGCGCCTCCCCGGAAGGCGGGCGCCTCCCGTCGCGTCCCCGCTCCCGCGCCGCCCCCGGGCAGCCCGCCGCATGCCGGTCGGGCGGATCGGCCCGCAGATCACGCCACCGCGCGTGCCCCGCGAGCCCCGGCACCTGATCGATGGTCAGGCGGTAGGTGCGGCGCACCCGTTCCCCGGTCATGCTCAGGTCGATCTGCAGGATGCGTACGCCCTCGCCGCGCGCCGGCACCTTCAGCGGCACGCTCCGGGCGCCGCCCTCCTCGATCACCACGGAACTCGCATGGCTCAGCCCGTCGCCGTCCTCGAAGAAGACGGTGAGCCGGACGGGCACGACGGTCCCGCCCCCGTCGGCCGACAACCGCGCCCGCAGCGGCAGTTCCTTCGCCGGTCCCCGGCCGTCATCCCGCCCGGCCCCCGGCGCGGTCCCCCGCAGCGGAAGCCCGTGCTCGGGCACCCTCTCCCCCAGTGGCGCCACGAGGTCCCGCAGGGGCCGCTCCGCGAGGTCCCCGCGCAGCGAGGGCACCGGGCCCCGCACGGTGTCGACCGCGGTCACGGCCACCGCGTCCTGACCGGCGTACCCCTCCGAGGTGATCACGGGCGTGACGGGCCCGGCGCCCGGCAACGCCCCGTAGACGGCGCGCCGTTCACCGGGAGGCACCCCCTCGCCCGGTTCGATGCGCAGGTCGGCGCCGACCTGGAACGCGGCCTGGTCCCGGTCGCCGCGGTCCAGGACGGCCAGTGCCGTGCTGCTGAACGCGGCGACGGCGAGCGCGAGGGTCACCACCAGGGCCGGTCCGGCGTGCCGGGCCGCGCGCCGGCCGAGCTGCCAGCCGCCGAGCGGCAGGACGAGCCCGCGTGCGCGCCGCGCGAGCGGGTCGACGACGCGGGCGAGCAGCGGCAGGAACCGCAGGACGAGCAGCGCGGCGGCCACGGTCATCGCGACGGGCGCGAGCACGAGAACCGGGTCCAGGCCGCTGCCGCCGGTCACCGGCGAGCGGTACTGCCGCAGTTGCAGCCAGCCGAGCACGGCGACCGCGGCGAGCGCCAGGTCCGCCCCGATCCGCTGGACCCCGGCGAACCGCGCGCCCCGCAGCCGCAGCCGGGCCACCGCCCGCCGGTCCCGTACGACCCGCACGGTCGGCACGAGTACCGCGAGGCCGTGCACGACGAGGGCGGCCAGGGCGGCCGCCCACCCCACGCCGGTCACCACCGACGCGGGCACCTCGCCCCCGATGAGCCCGGCTCCTTCGAGTACGTGGAGCAGGGGTCCCGCGAGGAAGGGCGCGGCGAGCCCCGCGGGCACGGCGACGCAGGCCCATTGCCCGGCCGTGGACAGGGCGATCCGCCGGGTGCCTGCGCCGCGCGCGGCCAGTAACGCCAGCTCGGGGCGGCGGTGTTCGGCGAGTTGCCGCGCGGTGAGCACGAGGGCGGCAACGGCGAGCGCGGCGAGGAGGGTCGCGGGGACGTAGAGCCCGGCGCGGGCGACGGCGATCGGGGTGGTGAGCCGGTCGAGTGCCCGGCGCAGCCCGCCCGACAAGGTCAACTCCCCGGCGCCACCGCGGTTTACGCCCCGTCCGTCCGCCTCACTTCGCTCCCCCGGCCTGCCCTGCTCCCCGCGCAGCACCGACCGCGACGCATCGCTGCCCGCGAATCTCCTGGTCCGTTCCCGCAGCGCCCCGATGTCACCCAGCCGCGGGCCGCCCGTCCGCGGCACCCCGAGCCACAGCGCGGTGGCGTCCGCGGTCAGTGGCTCGCTGCGGGCGAAGGCGGCGCGGGGTATGACGGCGATCGAGTCGGGCGTCCCGAACGTACTGCTCAGCGAGGCCCACACCGCGGGCGTGCGCTTCCCGGCGGCGTACACCCCGACGATCCGCAGCGTCACCGGGCGTTCGTCCGCGCCCCGAACGGTGATCTCGTCGCCGGTCCGCACGGCGAGCTCGGCGGCGGCCGGCTCGGTCAGCGCGGCCTCGGCCGGTGCCGCCGCGCCCGGCCCCCCGTCGGCTCGCGGCCACCGCCCGGCCACCAGCCGGGCGTGCCGCGTGGCGCCCTCCAGGGCGACGACGGAGACGGTGGCGTCCTCGCGCGGGTGGCCCGCGGCCTCGGTGACGGCGAGTTCGTCGTTGCGGGCCGCGGGAGCGCGCAGCGCGGCCCAGGTGCGGTGGGGGACGCCACCGTACGTACGGTCGAGTGCGGCTCGTACGTCCCGGTCCAACTCCCGTGCGCCGTCGGGCCTGTGGGGTCCCGCGACCTCGACGACGGCGTCGCGGTCGGCGGCGAGCCGCCGCTGGATGGCGCCCTCGACGGCCTTCTCGGACAGTCCCGCAAGGGCCGCGAGCACGGTGGCGGCGAGCAGCACGGCGAGCCCGGCCGCTCCCAGCACGAGCCCGTGGTGCAGGCTCCCCCGCACCGCAGCGGGCAGCCGTCGTCCCCTCACCGCACCGGTCTCCCCCCGAGTGACCGGCACAGTATGGGCGGACGCGAAAGCGGCCCGCAATGGATCCGGACGAACCGGAACCACCACGGGCCACAAGGCCGGTCGGGGGCCGCGGGGCGAACCCCGAGTGAAGTGCCGGCGGCTAGCGCACCTCGGTGATCTCGGGGCCGCGCTGGAGCTGCCCCATGCCGCCCGAGAAGCGCGAGCCCTCCTGCTGCTCCTGCTGGACGTTCTCCGCGACCATCTGGGCGTCGTCCGGCAGCTTCAGGACGATCGGGTCGCGCGGCGCCATCGGGCCCTCGCCGCGCACGACGACCGTGTCCCGGAAGATCTGCTCGAGGAGACCTGCGGCCTGCGGCTGCACGGCGCCCTGCCCGGAGATCACTCCGCGCAGGAACCAGCGCGGCCCGTCGACGCCGACGAAGCGCACGACCTGCACCCCGCCCGTGCCGTCCGGCAGCTGCACCGGCACCTGGGCGCGCAGCTCCCAGCCGAGGGGGCCCTCGACCTCGTCGATGACACCGCCCTGCTGGGTGATGCCCGAGGCGATCTCCTCGCGGACCTCGCCCCAGATGCCCTCCTTCTTGGGGGCGGCGAAGCCCTGCAGCTGGATGGCGCTGTCCTGGAGCACGACGGTGGCCGCGACGATCGCGTCGCCCGCGACCTCCACCCGCAGCTCCATGCCCTCGACGCCGGGCACGAAGAGCCCGCCGAGGTCCACGCGGCCCTCACCCGGCTCACGGACCTCGGAGAGGTCCCAGGGGCCGTCGGGACGGGGCTCGGGCTCGAGCCTCACGCGCGAGCGCGCGGCGCCGGCGCCAGCGGAGTCGGCGGACTCGTCGCTGTTCATGCCGTCGACGACCTGCTCGTCCGCGCCCGCCGCGTCCTCGGCGGCACTGTCCTTCTTGCGACGTCCGAACACGTCACTGTCCTTCCCGGTCGGATACGACCGATGCGTATCGATTCCCACCCGTTTGTTCGCCCGGGCTCACGCCCGGACCGACGCCCACGGCGGCATGGCCGCCGGTGGACCCGAAGCCCCCCTCGGCCCGCGCCGATGCGGGAAGTTCCGCCACCTCCTGGAAGCGAACCTTCTCGACCTGCTGGACGACCAGTTGGGCAATCCGGTCGAAGCGCTCGAATCGCACGGAGTCGCGCGGATCGAGATTCACCACGATCACCTTGATCTCCCCACGGTACCCGGCATCCACCGTCCCCGGAGCATTCACCAGAGCGACACCGCAGCGTGCGGCGAGCCCCGAACGGGGGTGCACGAAGGCCGCGTACCCCTCGGGAAGCGCGATCGACACCCCGGTCGGCAGAACCGCCCGCTCGCCGGGCGCGAGTTCGCGGGCCTCCGTCGTCCGCAGATCGGCGCCGGCGTCGCCGGGCTGCGCGTACGCGGGCAGCGGTACGTCGGGGTCTACGCGCCTGATCAGTACGTTCAGCTCACTGGGGGACGTCACGGGTTCACCTCGAAAGCACGGGCACGCCGCACCTGGTCCGGGTTGTTCATGGCCGCCTGGATCTCCTCCGGGCGGCCGTTGTCGATGAAGTGGTCGACCTTCACCTCGATGAAGAGGGCGTCGGCACGCACGGCCACCGGCCCCTCGGGGCCGCCGATCCGCCCGGTGGCGGTCGAGTAGATCTTCCGTCCCGCGACGGCGGTGACCTCGGCCTCCAGGAACAGCACGGTGCCCAGCGGCACGGGCCGCACGAAGTCCGTCTCAAGACGGCCGGTCACGGCGATCACGCGCAGCAGCCAGTTCAGCGAGCCCAGCGTCTCGTCGAGCGCGGTGGCGAGGACGCCGCCGTGGGCGAGGCCCGGGGCGCCCTGGTGCGCCTCGCGCACGGTGAACTCGGCGGTGATGGCCACGCCCTCGCCGGCCCGCGCCGCGAGGTGCAGTCCGTGCGCCTGTCCCTCGCCACAGCCGAAACAGTGCTCGTAGTGGGCGCCGATGAGCTCGCCGGGGGCGGGCGCGTCGGGGTGGCGGACGGGCGCTATCGCGTCGGCCGGGGGCGTCAGAGCTGCAGATGTACCACTCACAGGCGCAGACCTTACCTCCGCGTCAGCGCGGCGACCGCACCGTGCCAAGCTTGGTTCCATGCAGCCTTATGAAGAACGCCTGACCGCGCCCCGTTCGTGGTGGTTCGCCTCGGTCCTGGTGGGTGTGGCGATGGCCCTGATCATGCTGCCGTTCGGCACGCTGCCGCTCCTCGGCGGCCTGGTCGGCGGCACGGCTGTGGCGGCGGTCGTCACCAGCGCGTACGGCGCCGTACGGATCCGGGTGGTGGCGGGCTCACTGGTCGCGGGCGAGGCGAAGATCCCGGTGTCCGCCCTCGGCGACGCGGAGATCCTGACCGGCGAGGAGACCCGCGCCTGGCGCACCTACAAGGCCGACCCGCGCGCCTACATGCTGCTGCGCGCCTACATCCCCACGGCCCTGCGCGTGAACATCACGGACCCCGACGACCCCACCCCGTACGTGTACGTCTCGACGAGGCACCCGGAGGAACTGGCGGCGGCACTGGACGCGGTACGCCAGAGCGCCCGGTAACCCGGCAAGGGGGTTGTAAGGGGCGCGGGGAACTCCGCAAGGGGCGCGGGGAACTGCGCGACCGGCCAGAGGCGGCCCGCAGACAGAATCGGACTCGGCCGCGGCGGCACGCCGGCCGGGCTCAGGACCCCAGCTCCCGGGGGCCTTCCCCCATCCGCAGAGGATCGCCCGGCTTCTCCAACGGCGGCAGCTCCGCCAGCGCATCCCACGGCACCTGCGCCTTGCGCAGATCCTGCCGGATCCGTCCGGCCAGCTTCTTGGTGTCCCGGCGGTTCATGACCGCCCCGACCGCCGCGCCCACCATGAACGGCATGAGGTTCGGCAGGTTCCGGACCATCCGCTTCATGATCTGCTGGCGCAGCTCCCGCTTCATCTGGCCGCCCAGCGCGGTGTTGAAGGTCGCCGGCTTGGCGACGTCGATTCCGCGCTCCTCGGACCAGGAGTTCAAATAGGCCATGCTGCGCTGCTTGAGGTTGCCCTCGGGCCGTCGGCCGTAAACCTCGTGCAGTTCGGCGATCAGCTTCAGCTCTATGGCGGCGACGCCGGTGATCTCCGCCGCGAGTTCGGCGGGCATCGCGGGCGGCACCGGCAGCATCGCGGCGGCCCCCACCCCCGCGCCCACGGTGGACGTGGCGTTGGCGGCGCCCGCGACGAGTTTGTCGGCGAGCTCTTCGGGGCCGAGGCCCGGGAACTGCTTGCGGAGGGTCGCGAGATCGCGGACCGGGATCCGCGGGGCGTTCTCGATCAGCCGGTCGGCGAGATGTCCGATACCGGCCCTGGCGCCGCGCCCGCCCTTGCGCACGCCTTCCTTCACGACGCCCGTGACGGCGGCAACGCGGCTGCCCCTGGACCCGGCCTCAGCGGCCTTGTGAGTGGTCCCTGGCGCCTTGCCGGCCGCCGCCTCCTCCAGCGCCGCCCCCTGGGCGGTCGCCGGTTCGAGCGAGGCTGCTCCAGGATCGGAAGAGCCTCGCCCGTCATCACGCACACCGGCGTCCGGGACGCCGGTCTGGTCCGCTCCGCGCTTGCGGAAGCGGCGCTTCCAGGACGGGGTCGAGCCAGTCACGGCCGACCCCGCCTCAGTCGCAGTCGCGGCAGATCGGCTGGCCGTTCTTCTCGCGGGCCAGCTGACTGCGGTGGTGCACCAGGAAGCAGCTCATGCAGGTGAACTCGTCCTGCTGCTTCGGGAGCACGCGGACGGCGAGCTCCTCGTTGGAAAGGTCGGCGCCGGGCAGCTCAAGGCCCTCGGCGGCCTCGAACTCGTCGACGTCGACCGCTGAGGTCGACTTGTCGTTCCGCCGTGCCTTGAGTTCCTCGATGCTGTCCTCGTTGACGTCATCGTCGGTCTTACGTGGGGTGTCGTAGTCCGTTGCCATGTCGCTCTCCCCCTCTGGGTGTCTGCGGTGTCTCAAGCGCTCGTAACGCTTGAGAGGCCGGACTTGTGCCCGACCTGAAGCGGAGATTTTGCCTCACATCAAGGTCTGTTACTCAATCGACACCCAACCGCACCCCTCAAGGGGTGATCGGTTTGGATGGCGATCGGGACCGTACACGGTCCGAATTTCGCACTTCACAGGCGCCACCCCGTGTACTTCCCGTGATCAAGACCCCCGAAAACCCGGATTTTCCCGGCTTTCCGATGACTTTCACGATCACGGAGAGTAGATGACCGGCTATGTGCCGCTGTGATCGATCACACACGGAATTTCCTGGAAGAGGTCCTGAAAATTCCGCGTAAAGCGAACATCGTGGCGTGTCGGCGGCAGCATCTCAGAGAGGAAGGGTGACTCGCATCACGAGCCCACCCCCCTCGCGCGGCTCCGCGATGATACGGCCCCCGTGGGCCCGCGCCACCGACCGGGCGATCGACAGGCCGAGTCCGACCCCCTTGTCGCTGCCCGTCCGCTCGGTCCGCAGCCGCCGGAACGGCTCGAAGAGGTTGTCGATCTCGTACGCGGGCACCACCGGGCCCGTGTTCGACACCACCAGGACCGCCTGGCCGTGCTGTGCCTCCGTGGTGACCTCGACCCAGCCCTGGTCCGCGACGTTGTACCTGACGGCGTTCTGGACGAGGTTCAGGGCGATGCGCTCCAGGAGGACGCCGTTGCCCTGTACGACGGCCACACCGCGCTCACCGCGTATCTCCACGCCCTTGGCCTCGGCCTCGGTCCGCACCTGGTCGACGGCCCGGTCGGCGACCTCGGCGAGGTCGACCGGTTTGCGCTCCACGATCTGGTTGTCGCTGCGGGCGAGCAGCAGCAGGCCCTCCACGAGCTGCTCACTGCGCTCGTTGGTGGCGAGCAGCGTCTTGCCCAGCTGATGGAGCTCGGGCGGCGCTCCGGGGTCGGAGAGGTGCACCTCCAGGAGCGTGCGGTTGATCGCCAGGGGCGTGCGCAGCTCGTGCGAGGCGTTGCCGACGAACCGCTGCTGGGCGGTGAAGGCCCGCTCCAGGCGGTCCAGCATCTCGTCGAAGGTGTCCGAAAGCTCCTTCAACTCGTCGTCGGGACCGTCCAGTTCGATGCGCCGGGACAGGTCCGTACCGGCCACCCTGCGGGCGGTGCGCGTGATGCGGCCGAGCGGCGAGAGCACCCGGCCCGCCATCGCGTACCCGAAGGCGAAGGCGATCACGGCGAGGCCGAGGAGCGCCAGCAGCGAGCGGCTGAGGAGATTGTCGAGGGCGTGCTGACGCACCTGGTTGACGCATTCGTTGAGCGCGGCGTTGAGCTGCGTCTCGGTGGTGTGCTCGGGCAGGCCCTGGAAGCTGGCGCAGGTCCCGCTGCTCACCCTGCTGTTGCCCGTCACCCTGAACGGCAGCTCGCTGCCGACGTTCAGTGCCTGCGCGGCGAGCAGGTAGATGATCGAGAGCAGCAGGATGCCCGCGATCAGGAACATGCCGCCGTAGAGCAGCGTGAGGCGTATACGGATCGTGGGGCGCAGCCACGGGAAGACCGGTTCGACCTTCCGCGGGTCCCACGTGGGCTTCGGAGGCGCGGCTGGTGGCGCCGGGCTCGCGGCCACCGGGGGTCAGATCCGGTAGCCGGAGCCCGGCACCGTCACGATGACGGCGGGCTCGCCGAGCTTGCGGCGCAGGGTCATGACGGTCACCCGGACGACGTTCGTGAACGGGTCCGTGTTCTCGTCCCAGGCCTTCTCCAGGAGCTGTTCCGCGGAGACCACGGCGCCCTCGCTGCGCAGCAGCACTTCGAGGACGGCGAACTCCTTGGGGGCCAGCTGGATCTCCTTGCCGTCGCGGAAGACCTCGCGGCGGTTGGGGTCGAGCTTGATGCCGGCCCGCTCGAGGACGGGCGGCAGCGGCACACTGGTGCGCCGCCCGAGGGCACGCACGCGTGCCGTGAGCTCGCTGAACGCGAAGGGCTTGGGGAGATAGTCGTCGGCGCCGATCTCCAGGCCCTCGACGCGGTCGCTGACGTCGCCCGACGCGGTGAGCATCAGGACGCGGGTCGGCATGCCGAGCTCGACGATCTTGCGGCAGACGTCGTCGCCGTGCACGAGCGGGAGGTCCCGGTCGAGCACCACGACGTCGTAGTCGTTGACACCGATGCGCTCCAGGGCCGCCGCTCCGTCGTACACGACGTCGACGGCCATGGCCTCCCGGCGCAGTCCGGTGGCCACCGCATCGGCGAGCAGCTGCTCGTCCTCGACGACGAGTACGCGCACGTCGCTGTCCTTCCTCTGTGCCCCTGCGGGCAGGTCTGTCTGGGGTAGGCCTCCATCCTGCCCCTTTCGGCCATAAACCGGCTGTAAGACGGCCTGTCATCGGGGTCGGGGACGGGGAATGCGGGATTTTCTCCGCCGGTTGAGGTTTCTGCGGAAGGGAGCGAGGGGAGGACGGCCTTACACCCGCGATCACGCTTTGTATGTGGCACGCCACAAACTGCTTTCCGCAGAGCGGCTTGAGACGTGATCGCCCCTTCCTTGCCGGCACACCCCCGTGCCATCGACCCACGACCCAGCCGAGGGGGCGCAACCATGGACGCATTCACCGCAGGTCTCCTGCAGCGCATAAAGGCCACGGAGTCCGACCTCACGAAGGCCCGTGAGACGGGCGACGACTTCCTTGCCGAGGTCGAGCTGGCGGAGCTGGAAGACCTCCACCGCCTGGCCGCCGAACACGGTGTTCAGGTGGGCGCTCTCCAGGCCTGACAGACACCGAGCACGTAGGCGAAGGGCCCCGGCACCTGTGGGACGAGGTGCCGGGGCCCTTTCGCGCGCTCGGGTGTCCGCCGGGGAGCGCTCCGGCGTCTGCCCCGTCTCAGTCGTGCCAGGCGCCGTGGTCCTCCAGGAGGCCCTGGAGCGTCTCGAAGAGGGCGGGCGGGGCCGCGACGGCCAGCTCGCCCGAGAGGGGCTCTCCGGGGCGGCCACCGGTCAGCGCGCCCGCCTCCCGCGCGATGAGGTCACCGGCCGCGTAGTCCCAGGGGTTGAGCCCGCGCTCGTAGTACGCGTCGAGGCGGCCGGCCGCGACGTCGCACAGGTCGATCGCGGCCGAGCCGCCGCGCCGGATGTCCCGCACCCTCGGGATCAGGTGCCGGGCGACCTCGGCCTGCCGGACGCGCCGCTCGGCGATGTACCCGAAGCCGGTGCCGACCAGGGCCTGGTCGAGGGAGGGGGCGGGGCGCACCCGCGCGGGCACGTCACCGATGTGGGCGCCCTCCCCGAGGACCGCGCGGTACGTCTCCGCGCGCATCGGGGCGTGCACGACGCCGACGAGGGTCTCGCCGTCCTTGCGGGCGGCGACGGAGACGCACCAGTCGGGGCGTCCGTAGAGGTAGTTGACGGTGCCGTCGATGGGGTCGATCACCCACTGGACGCCGCTGCTGCCCTCGGAGCTCGCGCCCTCCTCGCCGAGCACGCCGTCGGCCGGCCTGCGCTCGGCGAGGAAATCGGTGATCAGCTTCTCGGAGGCGATGTCCATCTCGGTGACGACGTCGACGGCGCTGGACTTGGTGGCGGCCACGCCGAGGTCGTCGGGGCGGCCGTCGCGCAGGAAGGCCCCGGCGCGGTGCGCGGCCTCCAGGGCGACTTCGAGGAGTTCTGCCTTGAGGTCGGGCACGTCGGTCACAGCGCTCACTTCGGGGTCCTTACGCGTACGGGCTGTCGGCGCCCGCGGCGGCGGGCTTGGGGGCGCGGGCCGGGCAGCAGCCCACCGGGCACAGGTGGTGGCTCGCGCCGAGGGAGCCCAGCGCGCAGGGGGAGACGGCCACGCCGCTCTCCACCGCGGCCCGCTCGACGATCAGTTCCCTGATCGCCGCCGCGAACCGCGGGTCGGCGCCGACGGTCGCCGAGCGGCGCACCGGAAGACCGAGCTCCGCCGCCTTGGCCTCCGCCTCGGTGTCGAGGTCGTACAGGACCTCCATGTGGTCCGAGACGAAGCCGATGGGGACCATGACGACGGCGGGGGCACCGGCCGCGTGCCGCTCCTCCAGGTGGTCGCAGATGTCCGGCTCCAGCCACGGGATGTGCGGGGCGCCGCTGCGCGACTGGTAGACGAGCTCCCAGGGGTGCTCGACACCGGTCTCCTCGCGCACCGCGTCGGCGATGACCCGGGCCACGTCCAGGTGCTCCCTGACGTACGCACCGCCGTCGCCGTGCTCCTCGACGGGTCCTGAGGTGTCCGCGGCGGCGGTCGGGATGGAGTGCGTGGTGAAGGCGAGGTGCGCGCCGTCGCGGACGTCCGCGGGGAGTTCGGAGAGGGACTTCAGGACGCCGTCGATCATGGGCCGGACGAAGCCGGGGTGGTTGAAGTAGTGCCGGAGCTTGTCGATCCTCGGCGGTTCGAGTCCCTCGGCCGCCAGGACGGCGAGGGATTCCGCGAGGTTCTCGCGGTACTGGCGGCAGCCCGAGTACGAGGCGTACGCGCTGGTCGCGAGGGTCAGGATGCGGCGGCGGCCGTCCTTGACCATCTCGCGCAGGGTGTCGGTCAGATAGGGCGACCAGTTGCGGTTGCCCCAGTAGACCGGCAGGTCGAGGCCGTGCTCGGCGAAGTCCTTGCGCAGGGCGTCGAGCAGGGCGCGGTTCTGGTCGTTGATCGGGCTGACCCCGCCGAAGAGGAAGTAGTGCTGGCCCACCTCCTTGAGCCGCTCCGTCGGGATGCCGCGCCCGCGCGTCACGTTCTCCAGGAACGGGACGACGTCGTCCGGGCCTTCTGGGCCGCCGAACGAGAGCAACAGCAGGGCGTCATAGGGAGTCGAATCCAGCGCGTCGGACATGTATCCGATCCTGCCACCCGCCACTGACAGCCGGAAAACGGCCTCCGCCGATCGGAAAATCACGGTGCGCCGGGCCACCCAGGAGCCGTAAGCTGTATCGGCCACCTACACGCCTTACCCGGAGCCTCCGTCCCGCGGAAGCCGCCGGAGCCCCAGCGGAGTCCACGTGCCAAGCCCCTACCGCGCCATCTTCGCCGCCCCCGGCACCAAGGCCTTCTCCAGCGCCGGGTTCCTCGGCCGCATGCCGCTGTCGATGATGGGCATCGGCATCGTGACCATGATCTCGCAGCTCACCGGGCGCTACGGTCTCGCGGGCGCCCTCTCGGCGACGGTCGCCCTGTCCGCCGCCGCGATCGGCCCGCAGATCTCCCGGCTCGTGGACCGGCACGGCCAGCGCCGCGTTCTGCGGCCCGCGACGCTGGTCTCCCTGGCCGCGGTCACCGGACTGCTGCTCTGCGCGAAGTTCGAGGCGCCCGACTGGACGCTGTTCCTCTTCGCCGCCCTGGTCGGCTGCGTGCCGAGCGTGGGCTCGATGATCCGGTCGCGCTGGGCGGTCCTGTACCGCGACACCCCGCAGCTGCACACCGCGTACTCCTTCGAGTCGGTGGTGGACGAGGTCTGCTTCATCTTCGGGCCGATCATCTCGATCGGCCTCTCCACGGCGTGGTTCCCGGAGGCCGGGCCGCTGCTCGCCGGGGTCTTCCTCGCCGTGGGCGTCTTCTGGCTGACGGCGCAGCGGGCCACCGAGCCGGTGCCGCACGCACGCGAGCACCACACCGGGGGCTCGGCGCTGCGCTCCGTCGGACTCCAGGTCCTCGTCGGCACCTTCGTCGCGACCGGCGCGATCTTCGGCGCCATCGACGTGGTCACCGTGGCGTACGCGGAGGACCAGGGCCACAAGTCCGCGGCCAGCCTGGTGCTCGCCGTCTACGCGCTCGGCTCCTGCCTGGCCGGCGCGGCCTTCGGGCTGCTGCACTTCAAGGGCGCACCGGCCCTCCGGTGGCTGCTGGGTGTCTGTGCGATGGCCGTGAGTATGATCCCGCTTCAACTGGTCGGGAACCTTCCGTTGCTGGCCGTGGCGTTGTTCGTAGCGGGCCTCTCCATCGCACCGACAATGATCACGACGATGGCCCTCGTCGAGCAGCACGTACCACGCGCGAAACTGACCGAGGGCATGACGTGGGTGAGCACCGGACTCGCGGTCGGGGTCGCGCTCGGCTCCTCCGCGGCCGGCTGGGTCATCGACGCCGCGGGACCGGACGCCGGGTACGCGGTGCCGGGGATCTCCGGGGCCGTCGCGGTCGCCGTCGGGTTCCTTGGGTATCGCCGGCTGAAGAGGCCGGTTCCGCAACGGGGAGGGACCCATGAGCACGGGCACGGGCAGCGGACGGAACACAGCGACGTGGCGTAACTGGGCGGGCAACGTGACCGCGCGGCCGGTCCGGGAGGCCACTCCCGCCTCGGTCGGCGAACTGGCCGCGGCGGTGCGCCGGGCCAGGGAGGACGGCCTGCGGGTGAAGGCCGTCGGCACGGGCCACTCCTTCACGGCGGCCGCCGCGACCGACGGCCTCCTCATACGTCCTGGCCTGCTCACCGGCATCCGCTCCATCGACCGCGCGGCCGGAACCGTCACCGTGGAGGCCGGCACTCCGCTCAGGCGCCTGAACACGGCGCTCGCCCGTGAGGGCCTCTCGCTCACGAACATGGGCGACATCATGGAGCAGACCGTCTCCGGGGCCGTCAGCACCGGCACGCACGGCACCGGCCGCGACTCCGCCTCGATCGCCGCCCAGATCACCGGCCTCGAACTGGTCACCGCGGACGGCGCGGTCATGACCTGCTCCGCCGACGAGAACCCCGAGGTCTTCGCCGCGGCCAGGACCGGACTCGGCGCGCTCGGCGTCATCACCGCGATCACCTTCGCCGTGGAGCCGGTCTTCTTCCTCACCGCCCGCGAGGAGCCGATGAGCTTCGAGCAGGTCACCGACGAATTCGACGCCCTCTTCACCGAGAACGAGCACTTCGAGTTCTACTGGTTCCCGCACACCGGCAACTGCAACACCAAGCGCAACAACCGCAGCCCCGGCCCGGCCGCCCCGCCCGGCAGGATCAGTGCCTTCGTGGACGACGAGTTGCTCTCCAACGGCCTCTTCCAGGTGGCCAATCTGATCGGCCGAGCCGTCCCCGCGGCCATCCCCGGCATCGCCAGGATCTCCAGCAGGGCGCTCTCCGCGCGGACGTACACGGACATCCCCTACAAGGTCTTCACCAGCCCGCGCCGCGTGCGCTTCATGGAGATGGAGTACGCGGTTTCGCGCGAGGCCCTCGTGGAGACCCTGCGCGAACTGAAGGCGATGGTGGACCGCTCGCCGCTGCGGATCAGCTTCCCCGTGGAGGTCCGTACGGCGCCCGCCGACGACATCACGCTCTCCACGGCGTCGGGCCGGGAGAGCGCGTACATCGCCGTCCACATGTACCGGGGCACGCCGTACCAGGCGTACTTCACGGCCGCCGAGCGCATCCTCACCGCGCACGAGGGGCGCCCGCACTGGGGCAAGATGCACACGCGCGACGCGGAGTACTTCGCCAAGGTGTACCCCCGCTTCGGCGAGTTCACGGCCCTGCGCGACCGCCTCGATCCGGACCGCCTGTTCGGCAACGACTACCTGCGGCGGGTCCTCGGCGCCTGACCCGCCCGCTACGGGGTGGGCGTTCCGCCCGGCTTGGCGCCGTCCCCGGGGCCGCTTCCGGTGTCGCCGGACGGAGTGGGCGTCGGGGTCGGCGGGGGCGTGGGGGTCGGGTCCGTCTTGGAACCGTCGTCCCCGGAGGAGCCGTTGTCCTGGTCCTTGTCGGGGTCGCTGCCCGTGCCCTTGCCCGGGTCGTCCTGCGATCCCGAGCCGTCGCCGGTGCCGTTGCCCGTGCCGCTGCCAGGCGTACGGCCGGTGCCGTCCGGGTCCTGCGTGGCGTCGCCGTCGCCCTTCCCCGAACCGTCACCCGTCCCGGGCGTGCCGTGCTCCGACGGCTGTACGGACGGCTCGTCGGCGGGCTCCGACGGCTTGTTCCGGGACGAGTTGTGTCCCGAGACGCCATTGCTGATCGTGGTGCCGTCGCCGCCGCTCAGGTCCTTTCCGGAGACCAGCTCGTACGTGGTGATCCCCGCCATGGAGACTCCGAAGACGACGGCCGCGGCGATCAACGGCCGCTTCCAGCTCCGGATCTGTGCGCGGTGGGTGGCGCCTTCGGTGAACTCGTCCGACGGGTGCGGGGGCGGGTGCGGGGGTTCGAAGGCCGTCGTCGGGGCCGGGTCCGGGGCCGGGGCCGGGTTCGCCGCGCGGAGCACGCGCGTGGCGTCGTCGCGCGCCTGCGCCCGCGTGGCGTCGACGGCCCCCAGCAGCTGGGTCCGCTCGGCGTCGGCGCCGGGTGCCGCGGAAGGCAGCACGGTCGTGGCGCCCTCGTCCCCCGCCGGGGGCGGCACCGTGGTGGGGTCCGTTCCGGCGGCGGGGAGCACCGTGGTGGGGTCGGCGTCCTCGATGGTCGGCAGCGGCGGGGCCGGCAGCAGCCTGGTCTCCGCCGCGTCGGCGCCCGGGTCCGCAGGCTGCGGTCTGCCCCACGTCGTGGTCACGGGCCCGGTGGCACCTGTGGCCCCCGTGTAGGCATGCGCCCTGAACGTCTCGGGCACCTGCGTCGCGGCCCGCACGGGGACCTGCCGCGCCTTCGGCTTGGCCTGCACCGTGACGTCGCGGATCTGCTCGCCCGTACGCTTGAAGAAATGCTGGAAGACGGTGCCGCCGCAGGTCGCGATCGCGCTCACGACGCCGGCGCCGAGGATCGTCCCGTAGACGCCGAGGTTCGAGGCGAGCTTCGCCGCCACGACCGCGGCCATGGCGCTTCCGGCCACCTGCGGCAGGCTCAGATCGAGGCGTCGCTTCTCGCTCGACTCCTCCTGGTCCTTGGACTCCTTGCCGTAATCCGGCTTTTCACGCATCTCCGACCCTTGCCTACCTTTCTCGACCGACTACACGAGACAGGGACGTATGGGGGAAGTGTTTAGTTCCGCTTCGGGACATTCCGTGAAGTGCGCCACCCGCGCGCGGGTGGGGTGGGACGGGGGCGAGGAGGGGCGGGCACCAACTCCCGTCCTCCATGAGAACTTCGGCGGCGCGGCGGTCCACCCGCGTGGCCCGAATGGAGTACTGTTGCGAGCCCTGGGTCCGGTCTCCCGCCAGGGTGCCCGGGGCCTTCCAGAACCGCCGGGTGGGGGGCTCGCTGCACAGGGTGACGAACGTCGTCACTTAGCGTTGCGAAACGGTAACCGTGCCATAACGGCGATCCGGGGCCCATGCCCGACACGCCGGGCAACTCGGCAAGGTTGTGGCAGGCTGCACCCGGGCAGGCCACACTCGACTAGCGGAAGCAGCGACGCACGTGACGTCGGCAGGCACCACCCGGGAGGTCCCCATGCCCGAACTGCGTGTCGTGGCCGTCAGCAACGACGGCACACGGCTGGTGCTGAAAGCTGCGGACAGCACGGAGTACACGCTTCCGATCGATGAACGGCTGCGTGCGGCCGTCCGCGGTGACAGGCCCCGACTCGGACAGATCGAGATCGAGGTGGAGAGCCACCTCCGACCGCGCGACATCCAGGCGCGGATACGCGCAGGCGCCAGCGCGGAAGAAGTGGCGCAGTTCGCCGGGATCCCCGTCGACCGCGTCCGCCGCTTCGAGGGCCCCGTGCTCGCGGAGCGCGCCTTCATGGCCGAGCGCGCCAGGAAGACCCCCGTGCGCCGCCCCGGTGAGAACACCGGACCCCAGCTCGGCGAGGCCGTGCAGGAGCGGCTGATGATGCGGGGCGTCGACAAGGACACCGTCCAGTGGGACTCCTGGCGCCGTGACGACGGCACGTGGGAGGTCCTGCTCGTCTACCGCGTCGCGACCGAACCGCACTCCGCGAGCTGGACGTACGACCCGCCCCGGCGGCTCGTCCAGGCCGTGGACGACGAGGCGCGTTCGCTGATCGGCGAGACGGACGACATCTCCGCGCCCGAGCCCAGCTTCCCGTTCGTGCCGCGCATCGCCCGGCTGCCCCGGGACCGTCCCGCGGACCGGCCGCTCGACCGTGCCCTGGAGCGTCAGCTGGACCGCCCGGGCATCCCCGCTCCCCCGGCCGATCCGCCGGAGGAGGGCGTCGGCGCGGGCGCCGCGGTCGCCGAACAGGAGCGTGACTCGCTGACCAGCCTCCTGGAGGCGGTGCCCAGCTTCCGCGGTGACATGGTCGTACCCGAGCGCCCCTCGGCCGCGACCACCACGGAACTGCCGCCGCCCGCCCAGGAGGAGCCCGAGCAGGAGCCGGACGCCGAAGAGCCCCCCGCGGCGTCGGCGGGCGCCGGCGCGGCCTACGCAGACGTGCTCATGCCCCGCTCGGTGGCAAGCCACCGCGACCGCCTCGTCGGCACCACGGACCGTCAGGCCGAGGCCGACGGCGTGCGTCCGGGCCGCCGCGCGGCGGTGCCCAGTTGGGACGAGATCGTCTTCGGCACACGGCGCAAGAAGCAGGAATAGCCCTAGGGAATCGTCCTTCTACGGAGAGGGGGCCCACACCTTGGTCGGTGTGGGCCCCCTCTCCGTAGCAGGCGGATAACGCCTCCCGCACTCCGGCGGCGGAGAACTCGGTGCCGCTACTGCGGGTCAGGTCCCGTCGCCACGGGCCGCGACGGGTCGGCCGACCACTGCGACCACGAACCGACGTACAGCGCGGCCGGAATCCCCGCCACCGCCAGCGCGAGCACCTCGTGGGCGCCGGAGACCCCCGAGCCGCAGTAGACGCCGATCTCCGAAGTCCCGGACGCCCCCAGCGCCTTGAAGCGGTCGGCGAGCTCGGCGGCGGGCTTGAAGCGGCCGTCCTCCGCGACGTTCTCCGTGGTCGGCGCCGACACCGCGCCCGGGATGTGACCGGCCACGCTGTCGATCGGCTCCACCTCGCCGCGGTAGCGCTCGGCCGCGCGGGCGTCCAGGAGCAGGCCGGAGCGGGCGAGGGCCGCGGCGGAGTCCGCGTCCAGCAGATCCGTGCTGTTCGGGGCCGGTACGAAGGAGCCCTCGGCCGGTGTCAGGCCCGGGCCCTCCTCCAACGGCCCGGTCCACAGGCCGATGCCGCCGTCCAGGACGCGGACGGACGCGTGTCCCGTCCAGCGCAGCATCCACCACAGGCGCGCCGCCGCCCAGTTCTGGCCACCGTCGTACACGACGACTTCCCGGTCCTCCGAGACCCCCGCCGCCCGCATCACGGCGCCGAAACGATCGACATCGGGCAGAGGATGCCGACCCCCGGCGCCCGCGGGGCCCGCCAGGTCGGCGTCCAGATCGACGAAGACAGCCGACGGAATGTGCGCTTCCTCGTACGCGGAACGCATCGAGCCCTGGTGCTGCCAGCGGACGTCGAGCAGGACCGGCGGGTTCTGGCCCGCCAGCTCGCCCGCGAGTTGGGATGCGGAGATGATGGGATTCATGGGTCCATCCTTGCGTACGGGGTGGCCGCGGGGCCAAGGTGCGGTTACCCTGCCGCCGGATCTCGCCCGAACACGGGCTGTACGGAACCAAGCACGCCCTGTACGAAGGACGGGCACCGCACGGCGACCGCGCGCCCACGGATGAGCACCCGGAAATCGGGCATCTTCCGCGGGAAGCCGGACAGCGCGGCGCGGTCGAACCGCGCGGCGGGGCGGGCGGTGCGAGCATCTGCACGGGCGCGAGTTGCGCGGCGCACGTGCGCGCATTCGAGAGTGTTAGCTGACCGGCCGTCATGGACGGCCGAGGAGAGGGTGACGATGACCGAGGCGCGGGCGAATGGGGTCCTACCTGGCGAGGACTCGGCGCAGTCCTTGGGGAAGGCGCGGCGCAACAGCGCGGGGACCGGCCGACGAGGGCCCGGCACGCCCTGCTGGGTGAGTCTGATGACGCATGACCTGACCGCGACCCAGGAGTTCTACGGAGCGCTCTTCGGCTGGGAGTTCCGGCCGGGCCCCCAGCAGCTGGGGCCGTACGTGCGGGCGATGCTGGACGGCCGCGAGGTGGCGGGCATCGGGCGGCTGCCGACCGACCGTCACCTGCCCATCGCCTGGACGACCTACCTGGCGACGGACGACGCGGACGCGACGGCGGACGCGGTACGGCAATGCGGCGGCACGCTCGGGGTCGGCCCGATCGACGCGGGCGAGGCCGGGCGGCTGGCCATCGCGTCCGACCCGGCGGGCGCGGTGTTCGGTATCTGGCAGGCCGCGGCCCACCTGGGTACGGCGGTGCTCGGCAGGCCCGGCACACCGGTCTGGAACGAGTTGGTGACCCGGGAGACCGTCGGCGTCCTCAAGTTCTACCAGTCCGTCTTCGGCTGCACCGAAGAGGCCGTCGTCTCGGCCGACTCCGATCATGTGACACTGCGCGTCGACGGCCGCCCGGTGGCCTCCGTACACGGTCTCGGCCAGGCCCTGCCGCGCGATCGCGGCCCGCACTGGATGACGTACTTCGAGGTCGCCGACGTCGACGAGGCGGTCGACCGGGTGGGCGAGCTCGGCGGCCATGTCATCGAGCCGGCCAAGACCGGTGATCATGGCCGGACGGCAACGGTCGCGGACCCCGAGGGCGCGGTCTTCGCGCTGGTGCACTCGCCCGACGCGGACTGATCCCGAGGGCATCGGGTAGTTCCCGCCGGGGACTTCGGCGGGAACTACCGCAGGAAATCCGGGAACATGTCAGGGCCGCCTTACGCGGAAGCGACTGGCAGCACGTCGGGAGACAGCGCCGCCGCACGCGCCGTCGCGCTCGTCAGCTGGTTGCGGTGGTGGCGGCGGCACAGGACCTCGTAGCCGACTTCCTCGGGTGACCGGTCGACGTCGCCCACCACGACCTGCTCGCCCTCGACCACCATCTGCCCGTCCACCGTCCTGGCGTTGTGCGTGGCCCGTGCTCCGCACCAACACATCGCCTCGACCTGCAACGTCTCCAGACGGTCCGCCAGTTCGATCAACCGCTGCGAACCGGGGAACAGCTTGGTGCGGAAGTCCGTGGTGATGCCGAACGCGAAGACGTCGAGGTCCAGATCGTCCACGACCCGCGCCAGCTGGTCGATCTGGTCCGGGGCCAGAAACTGTGCCTCGTCCGCGATCACGTAGTCGACCCGGCCGCCCCGCGACAGCTCCCCCACCACACGGCCGTACAGATCGAGACCGGGACGTGCCTCCACCGCGTCCGTCACCAGGCCAAGCCGCGAGGAGAGCTTGCCCTCCCCCGCACGGTCGTCACGGGCGAAGATCAGCCCCTGCAGCCCACGAGCGGAACGGTTGTGGACGATCTGCAAGGCCAAGGTCGACTTCCCGCAGTCCATCGTCCCGGAAAAGAACACCAGCTCGGACATGGGGAGTTGCGGACCTTTCAGGGGCGTACGGAGTGAGGAGAGTGGGTCAGGAGCGTACTTCGAGGAGCGGGACGAGCTGCTCGACGGGGGTCATGGAGCCGTGCATGCCCACAAGGGCGGACTCGTTTGGCTCGCGCTCCGAAGCGATGATCGCCGCGTCGTCGTGGGCGGCGGCGATCACGTCACCGAGGCGGTCGTACACACGTTGATCAATATGTGGACCGAACCAGCCCGCGGCGATCGCCTCGTCGCGGGAGGCCACCCAGAACTGCTCGCCGAGCACCTCGCGCCACACCGTCAGGACGTCGTTCTCGGCCCCCGGCACCGCGTAGACGTGCCGGGCACGGCCCTCTCCACCGAGGAGGGCGACTCCGGCGCGCAGCTCCCAGTCCTCGTCGAAGTCGATGCGGGACGCCTCGTCGAACGGGATGTCGATCATGCCGTGGTCCGCGGTGACGTACAGGGCGCTGCGCGGCGGCAGCTGTTCGGCGAGACGCTGGGCCAGCCGGTCGACGTACATCAGCTGACCGCGCCAGGCGTCGGAGTCGACCCCGAAGCGGTGGCCCTTGCCGTCGACTTCCGCGTAGTACGTGTACACCAGGGAGCGGTCCCCGGCGGCCAGTTGCTGCGCGGCGAGGTCCATGCGGTCCTCTCCGGAGAGCCTGCCGCGGAAGGAGCCGCCGCTGAGGGCGACCTTGGTCAGCGGCGTGTGCTCGAACGTCGGGGACGAGACCTGCGCGGTGTGCACACCGGCGGCGTGCGCCTGCTGGAAGACGGTGGGGTACGGCTGCCAGGCGTGCGGATCGGTCCACGGGTTCCAGCGGAGCTGGTTCATCAGCGCGCCGGTGGCCGGGTCCCGGACGGTGTAGCCGGGCAGGCCGTGGGCGCCGGGGGGCAGTCCCGTGCCGACCGAGGCGAGCGAGCTCGCCGTGGTGGCGGGGAAGCCCGCGGTGAGAGGCCGGCCCGTGCCGCCCCGCGAGCTCTGCAGCAACGACGCCAGGAAGGGCGCCTCGTCCGGGTGGGCCCTCAGCTGCTCCCAGCCGAGGCCGTCGATCAGGAAGACGCAGTTCCGGTCGGCCGGCGCGAGCTCGGCGATGGTTGGCGTGAAGCCGTCGACGCCCTGGTGGGCGACGAGCGTGGGCAGCAGGTCGGCCAGCGATCCGGAGCCGTAGGCGGGCACAGGTGCGGTGTCGAGGGAGAGCGGTTGTACGTCGTCCCAGGAGGGCAGGGACATCAGCGAGCGGTGTCCGCGGTCGCCTCGGACAGCGCCTGGGCGAAGGCGAGGGTCTGCCGTACGGTGTCGGGGCCGTCGCCCGCCTCGCTGACGCGGAGGCTGAGGTCGTCGGCGGTGGAGCTGCCCGTGTAGCCGTGATCGGCCTCGCAGTTGGGGTCGCCGCAGGCGGCGGGCTCCAGGTCGATGCGGGACACGGCGCCCCAGCCGATGGTCAGGACGACCTCGCGCGGCGGCGTCCCTGGCACGTACTTCTCGGGGTTGGCGACGACGCGGCTCACCACGACCGAGGAGATGCGGCCGATCTTGACCGACTCGGTGGAGGTCGTCGCGTACGGCGTCGGGGAGGTGCTGTCCGCCGCCTGCTCGTCGGTGTGGCTGACGATGAAGCGCGTGCCGGTCAGGACGAGGACGGTGACGTGCCTGCGCACTTCGTTGGCGTCGAACGTCGTCTCCTGGTGGACCAGGTACGACCCGATGGCCTCGCCGCCGATCGCGGCCTCCACCGCCTCGGCCACGAGGGCCGGGTAGTAGCCGCTGCGCTCGATCGCCGCGCGCAGCCCCTGGGTCGTCGTACCGGTCTTTGCCATGCCGTCCATCCTACGGCCCGGTGCGGGGCGCACGGTGCCCCGCGGGCGCCTCAGAGCCTGTCTTTGAACCCCCGTCTGCGCAGCGACGCCCGGCACGCGCCCTCGGCGCACGGAGTCCCAGGACAGGTGGCTCCGCCACATGACCTGGAACTCCGCACTCCGATCGCACGCTTCCCCAAGCTCTCGGCTCCGCTTGAGCAGGGGAGGCCCCAATCCGCCGCTGCGCCCGCGCTTCGCGCGGGCGACGGGGGTTCAAAGACAGCCTCTCAGTAGCCGGGAAGGGTGCGTGGGCCCAGGTCGTCGCGGGCCGGCGGGGGCGCGAGCCGGACGGAGGCGCCGAGCACGGAGAGGCCGCGCTGGGCGACGACGACGGGCTCCAGGGAGACGGCGACCACTTCGGGGTGGTCGTCGACGAGCCGGGAGACCCGCTGGAGCAGCTCTTCGAGGGCCGGGGTGTCGACGGGGGCCGAGCCGCGCCAGCCGAAGAGGAGCGGCGCGGTCCGGATGGATCTGACCAGGGAGACCGCCTCCCGGTCGGTGACCGGGATGAGCCGGTGCGCGGTGTCGCCGAGCAGCTCGGACGCGGCGCCCGCGAGGCCGAAGGAGAGCACCGCTCCGGCCGCCGGGTCGATGACCGCGCGTACGACCGTGTCGACACCGCGCGGCACCATGCCCTGCACCACGAGCCGCAGCTCGGCGGGCTTGCCGAAGAGGTCGGTCAGTTCCTGGTAGGCCCGGCGCAGTTGCTCCTCGTCGGCGAGGTCGAGGCGGACCCCGCCGAGGTCGGCGCGGTGGCGCAGGTGCGGGGCCGTGGTCTTC
Source organism: Streptomyces sp. NPDC044106 (assembly GCF_056433985.1). NCBI lineage: Bacteria > Bacillati > Actinomycetota > Actinomycetes > Kitasatosporales > Streptomycetaceae > Streptomyces > Streptomyces sp. NPDC044106. The sequence goes on along the minus strand of NZ_JBWKFZ010000005.1, from coordinate 158,665 downwards.
AGGGCCACCGGGTAGCCGATGGCCCGCGCGGCTTCGGCCGCCGCGTCGGGGCCGGGCGCGGGCAGCGCCTGCCGTACGCGGATGCCGTACCGCCCGAGCAGCTCGTGGGCGTCGTCGGGGGCGAGCGTGACACCGCGCGGGTCGCCGTCCTTGGCGAGCAGCTCCTCGATGCGCCCGGCGGCCCCGCTCTCGTCGATGTCGTCGTACTCGTGCACCCGGCCCGGCTCGGCCGCCTCGCGCCGCCACTGGGCGTACTTGACGGCTTCGGAGAGGGCGCGCACGGCGCGCTCGGCGGCGGGGTAGGCGGGGATGCGGTACTGGTCCGTGGGGTCGGCCGTGGCACCGGCGGGCGGAGCGGTGTGCGGCTCGGCCGTCCTGCCGCTTCCCGCCGAGCCCGACGCGCCCGCTGTGCCGCCCGCGGCGCCCCCTGTCCCGGCCGCGCCCGGCACGGGGACGGTCGCGTCGGGCCGGGTGCTGGTGGCGGCCGCCAGCGCCTCGGCGAGCCCGCCGAGCTCCACGTGGACCACGGCCACGGGTTTCGCGGGGCATCCCGCAGCCGCCGCCCGCAGCTCCGTGGCCAGCGTCCCGGGGTCGGTGGCCGCCCCGTCCTCGCCCACCCAGGGGATCGCGTTGACGATCACCGCGTCGCAGCCGTCGTCCGACAGCGCCTCGGCGAGCGCGGCCCGGAAGTCGGCGGGGACGGCGCCGGTCGTGAGGTCGCGGGGCGGCAGTGGCCGCAGGCCGTCGGCGACGCACGCGTCGTACGTGAGGAGGCCGAGCGACTCGGAGTTCCCGAGGATGCCCACGCGGGGCCCGGACGGCAGTGGCTGGCCCGCGAGGAGCAGCCCCGAGTCGACCATCTCGGTGACGGTGTCGACGCGGATGACGCCCGCCTGGCGCAGCAGCGCCGAGACCGTGGCGTGCGGCAGGCGGGTGGCCTGCACGGCGTGGCCGGTCGGCGCGATGCCGCTGTGCCGGGCGCCCTGGACGACGACGAGCGGCTTGGCGGTCGCCGAACGCCGTGCGAGGCGGGTGAACTTGCGCGGGTTGCCGATGGTCTCCAGGTACATCAGCGTGACGTCGGTGTCGGGGTCCTCGTACCAGTACTGGAGGAGGTCGTTGCCGGACACGTCCGCGCGGTTGCCGGAGCCGACGAACGTGGAGAGACCGGCGCCCCGCCGGTGCAGTCCGGAGAGCAGGGCGATGCCGATCGCGCCGGACTGGGTGAACAGACCGATGCGCCCGCGCGCGGGGGACTGCGGAGCGAGCGAGGCGTTGAGCCGTGTCTGCGGGGAGGTGTTGATCACGCCGAAGGCGTTCGGGCCGATGATCCGCATGCCGTACGACCGGGCCTGGCGGACCAGCTCGCGCTGGCGCTCGCGCCCCTCGGGGCCGCTCTCCCCGTACCCCGCCGAGAGCACCACGAGGCCCTGCACCCCGCGCTCACCGCACTCGGCGACGACCTGGGGGACCCGGTCGGCGGGCACGGCGATCACCGCCAGGTCCACCTGCTCCCCGATGTCGGCGACGGAGCGGTGCGCGGGCACTGCGTCGATAGCGGCGCCGGAGGTGCCATCAGCACCGGTCCCCTCCCCGACAGCACCGGTCCCCTCTCCGAACGCGCTGTTCACCGCGTACAGGCGGCCGGTGAAGCCGGATTCCTTGAGGTTGTGCAGGACGCTGCGGCCCACGCCGCCGGGGGCCCGGCCCACGCCGATCACCGCGACCGAGCCAGGCGTCAGGAGGCGCTGCACGGAGCGTCCCTCGGCGCGCTGTTCGCGGGCGCGCTGCACGGCGAGCGAGCGGTCCGTCGGCTCCAGGCCGAATTCCAGGCGGACGACGCCGTCCTCGAAGCTGCGCTTCTGCTGGTAGCCCGCGTCCGTGAACACCTTGATCATCTTGGTGTTGGCGGGCAGCACCTCGGCCGCGAACCGGCGGATGCCGCGCTCCCTGGCGACAGCCGCGATGTGTTCGAGGAGCGTGGAGGCGACGCCCCGGCCCTGGTGGGCGTCCTGTACGAGGAAGGCGACCTCGGCCTCGTCGGCGGGCGCGCTGGCGGCCATGCCGCGCTCGTCGATGCGGTCGTAGCGCACGGTGGCGATGAACTCGCCGCCCACCGTGGCCGCGAGCCCGACCCGGTCCACCTGGTCGTGGTGGGTGAAGCGGTGCACGTCCTTGGCGGAGAGGCGGGGGTAGGGCGCGAAGAAGCGGTAGTACTTCGACTCGTCGGACACCTGCTCGTAGAAGCTGATCAGACGGTCCGCGTCCTCGGCCGTGATGGGCCTGATCCGGGCGGTCCCCCCGTCGCGCAGCACCACATCGGCTTCCCAGTGGGAGGGGTAGTCGTGCCGATCCTGCTGATCCGACGCGGTCTGCATGGGGCCCAGGGTACGGGTCGCGCCGCCGTCGGGGCCGGGGCAGGCTAGGACGGGTCAAAGGCGGCCGGGAGCAGGACTTACGTCCGACAGAGCACCCGCGACGGCATGAGACACTGGTCTAGACAAGTGTGAGACACCTGGAAGGGCAGCAACACATGGCTGAGCGCCGCGTCAACGTCGGCTGGGCCGAGGGCCTTCACGCCCGACCCGCCTCCATCTTCGTCCGTGCGGCCACGGCCTCCGGCGTCCCCGTGACGATCGCCAAGGCCGACGGCAACCCGGTCAACGCCGCCTCGATGCTCGCGGTGCTCGGCCTGGGTGCCCAGGGTGGCGAGGAGATCGTGCTCGCCTCCGACGCCGAAGGCGCGGACGCCGCCCTCGACCGGCTGGCGAAGCTGGTCTCGGAGGGGCTCGAGGAGCTTCCGGAGACGGTCTAGGACACATTCCTGGAAAATGCGCCGATGGGGTCGCCCGGAATTCCGGGCGACCCCGTCGGCGTTTACGCGTGATGGATTGGCTCGCTCTTTGTATACGGCGTCTCCGTTAATTCCGGAGGCTCACCGTATTTACGGCATGTTGCGAATTCCTCACGCGCTCGGGTCCTGGCCGTCCCCCGTGACGCAGGCGGTGGGTGGCCGCCACCCGCGCGGCGTGCGCGGCGGTGAGCGCCCTGGCGCGCTCGGCGTCCCCGCGGGCGACCGCGTCCAGGACCTCGGCATGCTCGGACCAGGACTCGGCCGGCGCCGCCGGACGGTCGACGACGTACATCCAGGCGGTCTTCTGCCGGAGCTGGGTCAGCAGCGCGCTGAGGCCGGGGCTGCCGGACGCCTGGGCGAGCGTCTCGTGGAACCAGCCGCCCAGGGACCGCAGATCCTCCCCCTGGCCACTCCCGGCGCGCTCGCGGCCCATCCTGACGAGACCGCGCAGGACCTTGAGGTGGGCGTCCGTGCGGCGCTGCGCGGCGCGTGCCGCGGCGAGCGGTTCGAGCAGCGTCCGGACCTCGAGGAGGTCCGCCGCCTCCTGCTCCGTGGGCTCCGCGACACAGGCACCCGCATGTCTGCGGGTGACGACGAACCCCTCGGCCTCCAGGGTGCGCAGGGCCTCGCGGACCGGGACGCGCGAGACGCCGTAGCGGCGCGCGAGGAGGTCCTCGGTGAGCCGGCCGCCTCTTTCGTGGACACCGGCGACAATGTCGTTCCGAATGGCCGTGCATACCGAATGCGCGGGAACACGCATGACCGGACCTCCGCCTTCATCCCCGCGAAACGCGGTCGACCGACGCTCGTTCAGTGACTCTATTGCAGAGCGTCGGAATTTCCGACGGCGGTCCGGAATTCGTGGATATCTTTTGGCCAAGGGCCCTGCGAGGAGAGTTCCGGGGGTCCGGGGATGCGGAGGGGCGCAAGGACGAAAGCCCCGGCTCGGGAGGAGCCGGGGCTTTCGTGGAGTGCTGCGGGAGCCGTGCAGTCCGTCGCTCAGACGTTGACGCCGTGCGAGCGGAGGTAGGCGATCGGGTCGATGTCCGAGCCGTACTCCGGGCCGGTGCGGGCCTCGAAGTGGAGGTGCGGGCCGCTGGAGTTGCCGGTGGAGCCGGAGAGGCCGATCTGCTGGCCCGGGGTGACCGTCTGGCCGACGGTGACACCGAGGGACGACATGTGGCCGTACTGGGTGTACGTACCGTCGTTCATCTTGATGACCACGTTGTTGCCGTAGGCGCCGCCCCAGCCCGCCTCGACCACGGTGCCGGAGCCGACCGCGTGGACGGCGGTGCCGGACGCGGCATGGAAGTCGATGCCGGTGTGGCTGCCGGAGGACCACATGGCGCCGCCGGTCTGGTAACCCGTGGAGACGTACGAGCCCGCGACCGGGGCGACGTAGGTGTTCAGGCGCTTGCGCTCGGCCTCGCGGGCGGCGCGCTCCTTGGCCTTGCGCTCCTTCTCGGCCTTCGCCTTCGCCTCGGCCTCGGCCTTGCGCTTCTCCTCCGCGGCCTTCTTCTTGGCGGCCTCTTCGGCCTTCTGGGCGGCAGCGGCGTCGTCGGCGGCCTGGCGCTGCGCGGCGGCCTGCGCGTCGATGCTCTCGGCGAGCGAGTCGCCGACGGATATCGCCTGGGTGAGGCCGGTGTGCTCGACGGCCGCTTCGTCGGCGGCGGCCAGCGCGGGGGCGGCGAGGCCTCCGATGACACCGGTGGTGGTGAGCGCCGCGACACCGGCGACGTTCGCGGTGGTCCGCGTGAGGCGGCTCGGACGACGGTGCTTCCCGGTGGCACGGGTGAACGCCATGTGGCGGGTGATCCTTTCCTTCCCTCTCGCCTACCGGGTTAGCTGACGGGTTCGGAGCAGGAAGGTCTCCTACGGGTCCCTCACCTCGCGGCAAGGTGCCCGATTCACCCCAGGGGACATGTGGGTCCCCGGCTCCCCTGGCTCGCGCCGTACGGGGACTCGGCGATGACTGTCCGGTGCCGCGGATGCGGCGTGGTGCGCGACGAACAGCCGGACCGACGCTAAACGGGGCCTCTTTCAATCCACAAACAGAACGCGACTTTTGTAGCGCACGCCACACGGCAGACAGGCAACCACCATATGAATCCGGACATATGAGGACCCCGGCGGCCGAAGCGGTCGCCGGGGTCCCGAAATGTCCTGACTGTCACTCAGTCCACGCGGGCCTCACTCGGCCCGGGACCTCGCTCGGCCCGGAACCACACTCAGCCCGTGACCACGCTCACGTCGCCGATCCCGAGGGCCCTGACGGGCTCCTCGATCGTCGCGGCGTCCCCGACGAGGATCGTCACCAGGCGGTCCTCGGGGAAGGCGTTCACGACGGCCGCGGTGGCCTCCACGGTGCCGGTGTCGGCCAGCCGCCGGTACAGCTGCGCCTGGAAGTCGTCCGGCAGGTTCTGCTCGACCTGGTCGGCGAGCGTGGCCGCGACCGAGGCGGCCATCTCGTACTTGAGCGGGGCGACGCCCACCAGATTCTGCACGGCCACGTCGCGCTCGGCGTCGGTAAGGCCCTCGGCGGCGAGGGTGCGCAGCACCTTCCAGAGGTCCCCGAGCGCCGGCCCGGTGTTCGGGGTGTCCACGGAGCCGCTGATGGCGAGCATCGCGGCGCCCGTCCCGTCCGGCGCCGAACGCAGCACCTGGCTGAACGCCCGCACCCCGTAGGTGTATCCCTTCTCCTCGCGCAGCACCCGGTCGAGGCGGGAGGTGAGGGTGCCGCCGAGGCAGTACGTGCCGAGGACCTGGGCCGGCCAGACGCGGTCGTGCCGGTCGGCGCCGACGCGGCCGATCAGCAGCTGCGTCTGGACCGCTCCGGGGCGGTCCACGATGACGACGCGGCCGTGGTCGTCGGCGGTCACCTGCGGTACAGGGCGCGGCTCGCCCGCGGAGCCGGTCCAGGCGCCGACGGTGTCCTTGAGGACGGCGTCCAGGTCGATTCCGGTCAGGTCGCCGACCACGACGAGGGTGGCCGTGGCGGGCCTGACGTGCTTCTCGTAGAAGGCGCGCACCGCCGCCGAGTCGATGGCCGCGACCGTCTCCTCGCTGCCCTGGCGCGGACGGGACATGCGCGAGGTCGGCGGGAACAGCTGCTTGGAGAGCTCCTTGGCGGCGCGGCGCGCCGGATTGGCGGCCTCGTGCGGGATCTCGTCCAGGCGGTTGCGTACGAGCCGTTCGATCTCGCCGTCCGCGAAGGCGGGGGCCCGCAGGGCGTCGGCGAGCAGGCCGAGCGCCTTGGGGAGCCTGGAGACCGGGACCTCGAGGGAGACCCGCACGCCCGGGTGGTCGGCGTGCGCGTCGAGCGTGGCGCCGCAGCGGTCGAGCTCGGCGGCGAACTCCTCGGCGGAGTGCTTGTCAGTGCCCTCGTTGAAGGCCCTCGCCATGATCGTGGCGACGCCGTCGAGGCCTTCGGGCTCGGCGTCGAGCGGCGCTTCGAGGTGGATCTCGACGGCGACGACCTGCTGGCCGGGGCGGTGGCACCGCAGCACGGTGAGGCCGTTGGGCAGCGTGCCGCGCCGGGGTGCCGGGAAGGCCCAGGGCTTGGCCGCGCCCGCCTGGGGCTGTGGGTGGAACTGCATCGTCGTCGCGGCCTCGGTCACTTCGCCGCCTCCTCTTCCTCGGCGTACTCCATGCCCTTTTCGCCCTCTTCGCCTTCTTCGCCGTCGTCGGCGACGGTCACGGGTTCGTAGACGAGCACCGCGCGGTTGTCCGGTCGCAGGCGCGCCGCGGCGACCTCCTGGACCTCTTCCGCGGTGACGTCGAGGACGCGCTGCACGGCGGTCAGGGCGAGCTGCGGGTCGCCGAACAGGACGGCGTACCGGCAGAGTTCGTCGGCACGGCCCGCGACCGTACCGAGCCGGTCCAGCCACTCGCGCTCCAACTGCGCCTGGGCGCGCTCCATCTCCTCCGGAGTGGGGCCTTCCGCGGCGAGGCGGGCCAGCTCCTCGTCGACGGCGGCCTCGATGACGGGGACCTCCACGTCGCCGGAGGTCTTCACGTCCAGCCAGCCGAGCGAGGGCGCCCCCGCGAGGCGCAGCAGACCGAACCCGGCGGCGACGGCGGTGCGGTCACGGCGCACGAGGCGGTTGTACAGCCGGGAGGACTCGCCGCTGCCGAGGACGGTGAGGGCGATGTCGGCCGCGTCGCACGCGCGCGTGCCGTCCTCGGGGAGGCGGTAGGCGGCCATCAGGGCGCGGGCCGGCACATCCTCCTCGACGACCTCACGCAGCTCCTTGCCGATGCGCTCGGGCAGGGCGCCGTCGCGCGGCGGCTGCTTGCCGTCGTGGCCCGGGATCGAGCCGAAGTACTTCTCGATCCAGGCGAGCGTCCGCTCCGGATCGATGTCGCCGACGACCGAGAGGACGGCGTTGTTCGGCGCGTAGTACGTGCGGAAGAACGCGCGCGCGTCCTCCAGGGTCGCCGCGTCGAGGTCGGCCATGGAGCCGATCGGCGTGTGGTGGTAGGGGTGGCCCTCCGGGTACGAGAGGGCGGTCAGCTTCTCGAAGGCCGTGCCGTACGGGACGTTGTCGTAGCGCTGGCGGCGCTCGTTCTTGACGACGTCGCGCTGGTTGTCCATCGACTCCTCGTCGAGCGCCGAGAGCAGCGAGCCCATCCGGTCGGCCTCGAGCCACAGGGCCAGCTCCAGCTGGTGGGCGGGCATGGTCTCGAAGTAGTTGGTGCGCTCGAAGCTCGTCGTGCCGTTGAGCGACCCGCCCGCGCCCTGGACCAGCTCGAAGTGGCCGTTGCCGTGCACCTGCTTCGAGCCCTGGAACATCAGGTGCTCGAAGAGGTGGGCGAGGCCGGTAAGCCCCTTGACCTCGTGGCGGGAGCCGACGTCGTACCAGAGGCAGACCGCGGCGACCGGGGTCAGGTGGTCCTCGGAGAGCACCACGCGCAGGCCGTTGGCCAGCCGGTGCTCGGTCGCTGTCAGGCCGCCGGAGCCGGCCTCGGCTGTGGCCGTGTGACCCATGGGCATGTACGTCCCTTCGATCGCTGGATCATCGCTGGATCAGAACAATTGCTGCCAGTCCTGCCACTGTATGCAAGCGTGTCAGCACCTGACGAAGTTCCCGCTCCGCCCTCGGCGTAGTCACGTGTGACGCCCCCGGTGCACGGGTCGTGGTCTGCGATGTCAGTGGGACAGTCCACAATGGTCGGCGTCAGAACCCGCACATGTTGGTGAAGGAGCCGCAGCAGCGATGGCCCGCCGCAGCACGAAGACCCCGCCGCCCGACGACTCGTACGAGGAGAAGATCCTCGACATCGACGTCGTCGACGAGATGCAGGGCTCCTTCCTCGAGTACGCGTATTCGGTCATCTATTCCCGCGCCCTGCCGGACGCCCGCGACGGCATGAAGCCGGTGCACCGCAGGATCGTCTACCAGATGAACGAGATGGGCCTGCGCCCCGACCGCGGCTATGTGAAGTGCGCCCGCGTCGTCGGCGAGGTCATGGGTAAGTTGCACCCGCACGGCGACGCGTCGATCTACGACGCCCTGGTGCGCATGGCCCAGCCCTTCTCGATGCGCCTCCCCCTGGTGGACGGCCACGGCAACTTCGGCTCGCTCGGCAACGACGACCCGCCGGCCGCCATGCGGTACACCGAGTGCCGGATGGCCGACGCCACCTCCCTGATGACGGAGTCGATCGACGAGAACACCGTCGACTTCGAGCCGAACTACGACGGGCAGGAGAGGGAGCCGACCGCTCTCCCTGCGGCCTACCCGAACCTCCTGGTCAACGGCGCGTCCGGCATCGCGGTCGGCATGGCGACGAACATGCCGCCGCACAACCTCGGCGAGGTCATCGCCGCCGCCCGCCACCTGATCAAGCACCCCGGGGCCGACCTCGAGACCCTGATGAAGTACGTGCCGGGCCCCGACCTGCCCACGGGCGGCCGGATCGTCGGCCTGACCGGCATCAAGGACGCGTACGAATCGGGCCGCGGCTCCTTCAAGATCCGCGCCACGGTCTCCGTGGAGAACGTGACGGCGCGCCGCAAGGGCCTGGTCGTCACCGAACTGCCGTTCTCCGTAGGGCCCGAAAAGGTCATCTCCAAGATCAAGGACCTGGTCGGCTCGAAGAAGCTCCAGGGCATCGCCGACGTCAAGGACCTCACCGACCGCGCGCACGGACTGCGCCTGGTCATCGAGGTCAAGAACGGCTTCGTCCCGGAGGCCGTCCTTGAGCAGCTCTACAAGCTGACGCCCATGGAGGAGTCCTTCGGCATCAACAACGTGGCGCTGGTCGACGGCCAGCCCCTCACCCTCGGCCTCAAGGAGCTCCTTGAGGTCTACCTCGACCACCGGTTCAACGTGGTGCGCCGCCGCAGCGAGTTCCGCCGCGGCAAGAAGCGCGACCGCCTGCACCTGGTCGAGGGCCTCCTGGTCGCCCTCCTGGACATCGACGAGGTCATCCGCCTCATCCGCTCCAGCGACAACTCCGCCCAGGCCAAGGAGCGCCTGATCGGGCGCTTCTCGCTGAGCGACATCCAGACGCAGTACATCCTGGACACCCCGCTTCGCCGCCTGACCAAGTTCGACCGCATCGAGCTGGAGACCGAGCGCGACAAGCTCAACGGCGAGATCGACGAGCTGACCGGCATCCTCGACTCCGACGCGGAGCTTCGCAAGCTGGTCTCCGCCGAACTGGCCGCTGTGGCCAAGAAGTTCGGCACCGACCGGCGCACGGTGCTCCTGGAGTCGACGGGTTCCCCGGCCGCCACGGTCTCGCTGCAGGTGGCGGACGACCCGTGCCGGGTGCTCCTGTCGTCGACGGGCCTGCTGGCCCGTACGGCCAACGGCGAGCCCTTCGCCGACGGCGACACCAAGCGCGTCAAGCACGACGTGATCGTCTCCGCGGTGCCCGCGACGGCGCGCGGCGAGGTGGGCGCGGTCACTTCCGGAGGGCGGTTGCTGCGCCTCTCCGTGGTGGACCTTCCCCAGCTGCCGGAGACGGCCGCCGCGCCCAACCTCTCCGGAGGGGCGCCCGTCTCCGAGCTGCTCTCCCTGGAGAAGGACGAGAAGCTGATCTGCCTGATGACGCTCGACGAGTCCTCGCCGGGTCTCGCGCTCGGCACCGAGCAGGGCGTCGTCAAGCGCGTGGTCCCCGACTATCCGTCGAACAAGGAGGAGTTGGAGGTCATCACCCTCAGGGAAGGTGACCGGATCGTCGGCGCGGCCGAGCTGCGCACCGGCGAGGAGGACCTGGTCTTCATCACGGACGACGCCCAGCTCCTGCGCTACCAGGCCTCGGTGGTGCGTCCCCAGGGGCGTCCCGCCGGAGGCATGACGGGCATCAAGCTCGCCGACGGTGTGAAGGTCATCTCCTTCTCGGCGGTGGATCCGGCGGTGGAGGCGGTCGTCTTCACGGTGGCTGGTTCGCGCGGCACCCTCGACGACTCGGTGCAGACGACGGCCAAGCTCACGCCGTTCGACCAGTACCCGCGCAAGGGGCGCGCCACCGGCGGTGTCCGCGTCCAGCGCTTCCTGAAGGGCGAGGACTGCCTGAGCTTCGCCTGGGCGGGCCCGACACCGCCGCACGCGGCCCAGCGGAACGGGGCCCCGGCCGAGCTGCCGGAGATCGACCCGCGCCGCGACGGTTCGGGCGTCTCGCTCGCGAAGCCGGTGGCCGCGGTGGCCGGGCCGGTGTGAGACGGGCTCTGGATCCCTAGGGTTCCTCGTCCGGCTCCTGGACGTAGCGCAGTACGCCCCACATGCCCCGCTCGTCGGCGTGTGGGGCGTACTCGCGACAGGCCTCGAGCTCCTTCTCCAGAGCCGGTACGTCGATGCCGGAGCCGATGAGCACCAGCTGGGTCAGGCGCGGCTCGTCCGGAGCCCACGGCTGCGGGTAGAAGCGCAGGAACCGCCCCACGGCATGCACCTCGTACCGGTTCAGCGGGTCGGCGGCGCCGAAGTCGACGTACCCCTTGATGCGGTAGAGCCCTTCGGGCCTGCTGTCGAGCAGGGCCATCAGAGGGCGCGGCCCCAGGGGCGCCTCTGAGGTGAAGGAGAGGCTCTCGTAGCCGGAGTGCAGGTGGCCGTGGTGGGCTCGGTCGTCGGCACCAGTGCCGCTGTCGGTGCCGGCGCCGTCCCGCAGGTCGTCGAAGGAGAGCTGCCCGACCCTCTCCCCCGCCGGCGCACGGTCGAAGAGCAGCTCCACGTCGACGCGGCCGTACGAGGCGGCGACGACGGCCGCACGCCCCGCGAGCCCGCGGACGGCGTCGAGGACGCGCTCACGTTCCGCGTCGGGCACCCGGTCGGCCTTGTTGACCACGACGAGGTCGGCGATGCCCAGATGCCGGTCCACCTCGGAATGGCGCTCCCTGGTGGCGTCGAACTCCGCGGCGTCGACGACCTCGACGAGCCCCCCGTACACGATGTGCGGGTTCTCGCTGGCGAGGACCATCTTGACCAGTTCCTGGGGTTCCGCAAGGCCGCTCGCCTCGATGACGATGACGTCGATCCGCGCGGCGGGTCCTGCGAGCCGCTCCAGGTACTCGTCGAGTTCACTCGCGTCCACGGCGCAGCACAGGCATCCGTTGCCCAGCGAGACGGTCGAGTCGCCGAGCTGCCCGGCGACCGCCATGGCGTCGATCTCGATCGAACCGAAGTCGTTGACGATCGCACCGATCCGGCTGCCGCCGCTGCGGTGCAGCAGATGGTTGAGCAGGGTCGTCTTGCCCGAACCCAGAAAACCGGCCAGGACGACGACCGGGATCTGCTGCTTGTTCAACGCTGACCTCTCGTGTCGACGCTGGTACGGGCGGCGGCGGAGCCCGTACGACGAAGGGGACCGCCCCAGGATAGGCGGGCGTGGCCGGGCCGCGAAGTGAACGATTGTTAGCGGCGCTCGCGGGGCACACGTCAGGCACGGCGCCGGGATGTGCGACCCCTGCTTCCTTCCGTGCGCCTCCTCTCCGCCTCCCCGCCGATCAGAGCCGCTCGGCACCCTGGGAGACGGCAAGCGCACCGCCCACCGCTCGCCGGTCCGCTCCCCGTCGACCCGCATCCGACGACCGGCGGACGGTCGCCGATTCGGGGGTTGACATGGCCACACAGAAGATGTCGATACGGGGGGTGGGTCCGGCCGCGGTGGCGGGGCTCTCATTCGTAACAGGAACGTTCATGCTGCTCTGGTCCAAGGGGCGGCGTCATTCGGCCCACCTCGCGCGACGCGAGCGCCAGGCCGCCGAGCGTGAACGCGCGGCCCTGGCCCTCCAGCGGCGCAACGCGGCGCTCGCCGAACAGCACCGGCTCCACTTCGACCTGCTCTGCAAGGCGATGGGGGACACCGCGCTGGCCGCGGTCCTGGACACGTACGACGAGAGCGTGCCACCCGAGCGGCAGCGGCAGTTCCTCTTCGCCAACACGCTCTACATCAACGCGCTGCACGCCCATCGCATCGGCGCGACGACCCTTCAGGAGTTGTATGGACACCTTCGGGTGATGTGCCAGAACCCGATCTTCCGCGAATTCTGGGAGGCCACCCGGCACCATCGCGCGAGCCTGGATTACGCGTCCGACGAGGCCAAGGTGGGGCGCGTGGTGGACCGGCTGGCCGAGGAGCTGGACAACGCCGAGACGGAGCGGTGGTGGGTGGTGGGCGAACCTCCCACCGAGTAGGGCCAGTTGGATTACTTCAAGCCAACATCACCAGCATCGCCCGGTACGCTGGCCCCGTTTTCACCTCTCTGACCCCAAGGACCGGGATCACATTGAAGATCGTGCGCCGCATCGGTGTGCCTCCGCGCGAGCGGGGCAGCCAGACGGGGCAGACCTGCCCCGACATTTTCGAACTCACCGACGGCAACTTCGCAGTGATCGGGACGGACAGGACCGACACGCTCGACAGCGAGCTGCCCGCCGATGCGGCACGAGCCGACTACGAACGCATCGTCGTGATCAGCAGGGAGACCCTGGTCCGCGCCAGGGTGGACATCCCGGAGGCGTGAGCCGGACGCAGGCGTCCGGCTCCTCCGTGGCGTGGAGGTTGCATGACCTCCACGCCGAAGGGCGCCTAAGAGGCGTGATCGGTTAGCGCGCGACGCCTGCCGTCGGCACCGGAGCCGGTGCGGCCGCCCCCACGTACCGCGCCGCCGGCCGAATGATCTTCGAATCCCTCGCCTGTTCCAGGATGTTGGCGCTCCAGCCGACCACGCGCGCGGACGCGAACGTCGGCGTGAACATCTCGCGGGGCAGCCCGCAGAGCTCCATGACGACACCGGCGTAGAACTCCACGTTCGTGTGCAGCTCCCGTCCCGGCTTCAGCTCCGCCAGGATCGCCTCGACGCGCCGCTCGACCTCGACCGCGAACTCCACCATGCCGCCGCCGAATTCCTCGGCGATGCCTCGCAGCATGCGCGAGCGCGGGTCCTCGGTGCGGTAGACGGGGTGCCCGAAGCCCATGATGCGGTCGCCCGCGAGGACCCTCTCGCGGATCCAGCCGTCGATGCGGTCGGGGGTGCCGATCGCGTCAAGGGTGTCCAGGGCGCGGCTCGGCGCGCCGCCGTGCAGCGGGCCGGAGAGCGCACCGACCGCGCCGACCAGGCAGGCCGCCACGTCCGCGCCGGTCGATGTGATGACCCGGGCGGTGAACGTTGACGCGTTGAACCCGTGGTCAATGGTCGAGATCAAGTATTGCTCGATCGCCCGGGCGCGCGCGGGTTCGGGCTCCGAACCGGTGAGCATGTAGAGGTAGTTGGCGGCGTACGACAGGTCGTCGCGCGGTTCCACGGGATCGAGCCCCTGCCCGAGCCGGTACAGCGCGGTGAGCAGCGTCGGTACCACGGCGGACGCGGCCAGTGCGTCCGTGCGGCGCCGGTCGTCGTCGATGTCGTACACCGGTCGGAAGCCCTTCGACGCCCCGAACAGCGACAGTGCGGTGCGCAGCCCGGAGAGTGGACCCGACAGCACACCGGCGCGGGCGACGTCGGGCAGCGCCTCACGCACCTCGTCGGGCAGGTGACGCAGCGACGCGGTGTGCGCGGCGAACGCGGCGCCCTGCACGGCGTCCGGCAGCTCGCCGTGGAACATCAGGTGCCATACGTCCTCGAAGCTGCGCTTCTGCGCGAGCTCGACGGCGGAGTACTGGCGGTAGTGGTAGAAGCCCTCGTGTCCCCGGACGTCCCCGAGTGCGGTCTCGGTGACGACGACGCCCGCGAGTCCTCGTGGGACCTCTACGGGTTCGGCGGGGGTGGCAGTGGAGCCATTGATCGGCATGTTCTTCCTCGACTTCCTCCCTGGACTTGATTGGACTGTCCATGCTTGACTCAAGTTCTGTCAATATTGATTGAATCAATATGCCCATGCAGTTGTCGCGATGGGGATACGGTGACGCCCATGACGGATCAAGGAACCACGCACGGAGACCGGCGACTGAGCACCAAGGAGGCCGCCGAGGCCCTCGGCGTGAAGCCCGAGACCGTGTACGCGTACGTGAGCCGAGGCCTGCTCAGCAGCCGTCGCGGCCCGGGAGCGCGGGGAAGCACGTTCGACGCCAAGGAGGTCGAGGCGCTGGCCCGCAGGAACAGGCGGGAGCCGGCCGCGCCGACCAGCGGCAACGAACTCTCCGTACGCACCCGCATCACGCTCATCGACAAGGACCGCTACTACTACCGCGGTGTCGACGCGACGGAGCTCGCCCTCAACCATTCCTACGAAGAGGTCGCCGAGTGGCTCTGGACCGGCGTCCTGCACCGCGGCACCGCTTTCACCGCCCCCAAGGAAACCGTCGCCGCGGCCCGTCGCGCGGTCAACGCACTGCCCCAGCACAGCGGTCCGACCGACCGGCTGCGCGTCGCGGCCGTCTCCGCCGCCGCCGCCGACCCGCTCCGGTTCGACCTCTCCGAAGAGGCGGTGATCGGCACCGGACGCACCTTGATCCCCACCCTCGTGGCCGCTCTCCCGCCGGTCCTGTCCGGTCACCGTGACGAAGGCCCCCTGGCCCGCCGCCTCTGGGCACGCCTGACCGGCACGAAGCCCGGCGAGGCCGCGTTGCACGCGCTGGACACGGCCCTCGCGCTGCTCGTCGACCACGATCTCGCCGCGTCGACGCTCGCCGTCCGGGTCGCCGCCTCGGCGCGCGCCCACCCCTACGCCGCGGTGTCGGCCGGGCTCGGCGTCCTGGAAGGCCCTCTGCACGGCGCGGCGAGCGGCCTCGCCCACCGCATGCTGCTCGACGTGCTCGATCGCGGCAGCGCGGCCCCCGTCGTCGCCGACGAGCTCCGCGCCGGGCGCCGCATTCCCGGGCTCGGCCACCGCCTCTACCCGGGCGAGGACCCGCGCGCGCAGGCGCTGTTCGCCCTCCTGGAGGCGCTGCCGAAGGCCCGGCCCGCCCTCGCCGCGGCCCGTGACGTGGTGGCCACCACCGCCCGCCACACCGATCTGCGGGCCAACGTCGACCTCGCGCTGGCCGTCCTCACGGTCTCCACGGGGATGCCGGCGGAGGCGGGCGAGACCGTCTTCGCGGTGGCGCGCACGGCGGGCTGGATCGCGCACGCCCTGGAGGAGTACGGCGAGCGCCCGCTGCGCATGCGCCCCAGCGGCCAGTACGTCGGCCTGCGTCCGCCCCAGCCGATGCCGTCCCCGGCATCCTGACTCGGGCCCAGGCTCTTCCGTCCCCGCCGAGGCGTGAATCAGCGGGGAGGCCGCGGGTTAGGCTCACCTGCGTGAGTACGTGCGCGACCGCCTCGCGGGACCTGGACGAGCCTCTCGCGGGCACCGCGGCCACCGCAAGGACATGGCTTCTGCTGGAGCAACCGGGCCCTTGGGGCGCCAAGGCGCTCAGGTCCAGCCATCTCGACCCGGAGGTCGGCCGCGCCCTGGAGTCGGCCGCCGAGGGAACCGGCGTACGCGTCGCCCTCATCCGCCGCCCCGGCCGCCACGCGGACCGGCACGCGCCGACGAGGCAGCAGGTGTACGTGGGGCACACCGCCCCCGGTCGCACCTGGCTGCGCGGCGCGGCGACCGAGGACCCGCGCCGGCTCCTCGAACTCGACTTCGCGGCCCTGGGCGCCGGAGACCACGGCGACTTCGGCACCCCGCACACCGGCGCCCCGCTCGCGCTCGTCTGCACCAACGGCAAACGCGACCGCTGCTGCGCCCTGCTCGGCAGGCCCCTCGCCGCCCAGCTGGCCGCCTCGGGTGAGGAAGAGGTCTGGGAAATCACTCATCTGGGTGGCCATCGCTTCTCCCCCACGCTGCTCGTGCTGCCCCACGGATATGCGTACGGCCGGGCGCACGCGTCCGGCGTCAAGGAGATCCTCGCCGCGGCCCGCACAGGCCGCGTCGTCATCGAGGGCTGCCGGGGGAACTCCGCCTGGGAGCGCCCCGGACAGGCCGCCGAACTCGCGGTGCGCCGAGCGACCGGCGAGTACGCGACGGGAGCCCTGGACGTCGTCCGTACGGACGGCACGGGCCCGCGCTGGGAGGTGACCGTCGCGCACACCGACGGCCGCCAGTGGCGGGTCGCCGTCACGCGGGGGGCCTCACTGCCGCCGCGCCCGGAGAGCTGCGGCGCGGCCATCGGGTCACCCGCGCGGATGGACGTCACGGCGGTGCGGGCGGTCCAGGAGGGGGCGGACGGGAGCCCGTCGCCGGACGCGCTCTAGGGCAGCCCCGCGCTGTACGGACGTCCTTGGCCGGGCGCTGCTTGGTCACGGGGCCTCCGGTAGGGCGGGCTCCGGATGCGGGCACCGGCTCCGGCCGCTGCTCCGGCACCGGCCCCGACCCCGCGCCGCCCCGCCCCGCCCCGCCCCGCTACGAGATCCCCGCCACAGTGACTTCGAAGAAGCCCGTCGGCGGCCGTACCGTTCGTACCCATGAGCCCGACCTCCCCCGCGCGACGCCTCCGCCTCGGCCTGCCGCGGCGCGTGTTCTCGCAGGTGCTGCTGATGCAGCTGGCGATCGCCGCCGGGGTCGCGGTGCTCGCCACCGGCCTCTTCCTCGCGCCACTCGGCGACCAGCTCGACGACCAGGCCATGCGCCGTGCGCTCGCCATCGCCCAGACGACGGCCGCTCAGCCGCGGATCGCCGAGGACCTGTCGGCCTCGCGACCCACTGCCGACGGGCCGGTTCAGGTGGCGGCCGAGCGGATCCGGCGGGCCAGCGGAGCCGAGTACGTCGTGATCATGAACAAGGAGGGTGTGCGCTGGTCCCACACGGACCCCGGCCAGATCGGCAAGGTCGTCTCGACTGACCCCAGCGATGCCATCGCGGGCCATGACGTCATGGAGATCGACGACGGCACCCTGGGCCGCTCGGCCCGCGGCAAGGTGGCGCTGCGGGGCGCGCATGGGGACATCGTCGGCGCGGTCTCCGTGGGCATCGAGTACGACAGTGTGCGGGCCCGGCTGGTGCACTCGATCCCCGGGCTGCTCGCCTACGCGGGCGGGGCTCTCGCCGTCGGCGCGCTCGCCGCGTACCTGATCTCCCGCAGGGTGCAGCGACAGACCCGCGACCTCGCCTTCTCGGACATCTCCGCCCTGCTCGCGGAGCGCGAGGCCATGCTGCACGGCATCCGTGAGGGGGTTGTCGCCCTCGACCGCGCGGGCCGCGTCCGGCTGCTCAACGACGAGGCGCAGCGGCTCCTCGGCCTCGGCACGGAGGTGATCGGCCGGCCGCTCGACGAGGCGCTCGGCCCGGGGCGTACAACCGACGTGCTCGCGGGGCGGGTGACCGGCACCGACCTGCTGACCGTACGCGGGCAGCGCGTCCTGGTCGCCAACCGCATGCCGACCGACGACGGAGGCGCCGTCGCGACCCTGCGCGACCGCACGGAGCTCGAACAGCTCGGCCGCGAACTCGACTCCACCCGCGGCCTCATCGACGCCCTCCGCGCCCAGGACCACGAACACGCCAACCGCATGCACACGCTCCTCGGCCTGCTCGAACTGGAGATGTACGAGGAGGCGGCGGAGTTCGTCGGCGAGGTGGCGGGCGCCCACCGGGTGACCGCCGAGCAGATCACCGAGAAGATCCGTGATCCGCTGCTCGCCGCCCTGCTCGTCGGCAAGGCCACGGTCGCCGCGGAGCGGGGCGTCGCGCTCTCCGTGCCGCGCCACAGCGTGCTGCCCGACCGCCTCGTCGACCCGGGCGGCCTCGTCACGATCGTCGGCAACCTCGTGGACAACGCCCTCGACGCCGCCGCCGGCACCCGCCACGCGCGCGTGGAGGTCGATGTACGCGCCGACGGGCGAACCGTGGTCCTTCAGGTGCGCGATTCCGGTCCGGGAGTGCCCGCCGACCGGCGCGAGACGATCTTCACCGAGGGGTGGACCACCAAGGAGCCCCCGGCCCACGGCAAGCGCGGCATCGGCCTCGCCCTGGTCCGCAGGCTCGCCGAACGGCAGGGCGGCAGCGCGCGGGCCGGCGGAACGCCGGACGGGGGCGCGGAGTTCACCGTCGTCCTGCCGGAGGCACTCACAGAGGCCGGGCTCGCCCCCAAGGAGGATCCCGAACCCGTCACCCCGCAGGAGCACGACGGGCGGAGCCCCGAAGGAGCCAGGATGACCAGCGCCCCGAAGGAACCGCGATGATCGACGTCCTTGTCGTGGACGACGACACCCGGGTCGCGGACGTCAACGCCGCCTATGTGGCGAAGATCCCCGGCTTCCGCGTGGTGGCCACGGCGCACGACGCCGCCGAGGCCCTGCGCCTCGTCGAGAACGTGCCCGTCGACCTGGTGCTGCTGGACCACTACCTTCCCGACGAGACCGGCCTCTCGGTCGTCCGCAGCTTGCGCGAGCGGGGCCACCAGGCCGACGTGATCATGGTGACCGCGGCGCGCGACGTCGCCACGGTGCAGGCTGCGATGCGGCACGGCGCGCTCCAGTACCTGGTCAAGCCGTTCTCCTACGCCGGCCTTCGCGCCAAGCTCGACGCGTACGCGACACTGCGCCGCACGCTGGACGGCGGGGGCGAGGCCGAGCAGGCCGAGGTCGACCGCATCTTCGGCGCACTCTCGGCGACTCCGGCCCCCGAACTGCCCAAAGGCCACTCCCCCACCACGGCGGAGCTGGTGCGCCGGGCGCTCATGGCCGCGGAAGGTCCGCTCTCGGCCCAGGAGTTGGCGGACCGCACCCGGCTGAGCCGGCAGACGGCACAGCGCTATCTGAAGCTCCTGGAACGCACGGGCCGGGTCAGGCTGAGCCTCAAGTACGGCGACACGGGCCGCCCCGAACACCGCTACGAGTGGGCGGCCAGTATCTGAGGGCCTGCGTCTCCCCGGTCGGCTCAGTGGGCGTCGTCCGGCCGGGGACACGACACAGGCGCCGAGCGTCCCGAGGTGTCCGACGGGCCGTCGTCACGCCGCCCCGGCGCCCGTGAGCGACCGCACCTCGGCCTCCGCGTGCTTGGCCTCG
This sequence comes from Streptomyces sp. NPDC044106, assembly GCF_056433985.1. NCBI lineage: Bacteria > Bacillati > Actinomycetota > Actinomycetes > Kitasatosporales > Streptomycetaceae > Streptomyces > Streptomyces sp. NPDC044106. Next base: position 139,433 of record NZ_JBWKFZ010000005.1, on the reverse strand, counting down.
TCCGCTTCCTCGCACGAGGTCACCGTGCCGAGCCAGCCCGCGAGGAAGCCCAGCGGGATGGAGACGAGACCGGGGTTCTCCAGCGGGAAGTACTGGAAGTCCACCGTGGGGAACAGTGAGTGGGGCCCGCCGGAGACGACGGGCGACAGCACCACCAGCGCGAGCGCGGGCAACAGCCCTCCGTACACCGACCACACCGCGCCCCGGGTGGTGAAGTTCCGCCAGAACAGGGAGTAGAGGAGCACCGGCAGATTGGCGGACGCGGCGACCGCGAAGGCGAGGCCGACCAGGAACGCGACGTTCAGATCGCGTGCCAGCAGGCCGAGGCCGATCGCGACCACGCCGATGCCGGCCGCGGAGATCCGGGCCACCGCCACCTCGCTGCGCGGCTCGGCGTTCCTGCGCCGCAAGGAGGCGTACAGGTCGTGGGCCACGGACGCCGAGGAGGCCAGCGTGATGCCGGCGACCACGGCGAGGATCGTGGCGAAGGCGATGGCGGCGACGATCGCGAAGAGAACCGTTCCGCCTGTGGAGTCCGCGCCGCCTCCCAGATCGAGCGCGAGAAGCGGAACCGCCGTGTTCCCCGCGGCGTTCGAACCGCGCACCGCATCGGGGCCGACAAGCGCGGCCGCACCGAAGCCGAGCACGATCGTCATCAGGTAGAAGCCGCCGATGAGCCCGATGGACCAGACGACCGAGCGACGGGCGGCCCGCGCGGTCGGTACGGTGTAGAAGCGGGACAGGATGTGCGGCAGCCCAGCGGTGCCGAGCACGAGCGCGAGGCCGAGACTCATGAAGTCGAGCCGGGCGGTCCAGTCGCCTCCGTACTTCAGGCCGGGCGCGAGGAATCGGTCGCCGTGGCCACTGCGGTCCGCCGCGGTCCGCAGCAGTTGGTTGAAGTCGCCGTGGAAGTGCACCAGGACGAGCACGGTCAGCGCGACGGCCCCGCCCATCAGGAGGACCGCCTTGACGATCTGGATCCAGGTGGTGGCGCGCATGCCGCCCAGCGACACATAGATCACCATGAGCGCACCGACGCCGATCACTGTCCAGGACTGCGCCGCCCCGCTCGCCTTGCCCAGCAGCAGTGCCACCAGTGAGCCCGCCCCCACCATCTGCGCCACCAGGTAGAGAACTGAGACGGTCACCGAGGAGATGCCCGCCGCGATCCGCACCGGACGCTCCCTCATCCGCGCGGCGACGACATCACCCAGCGTGAACTTGCCGCAGTTGCGCACCAGTTCGGCCACCAGGAAGAGCACCACCAGCCACGCGACGAGAAACCCCACCGAGTAGAGCAGCCCGTCATAACCGAAGAGCGCGATCAGTCCGGAGATACCGAGGAAGGAGGCAGCCGACATGTAGTCCCCGGCGATGGCGAAACCGTTCTCCATGGGGGAGAAGAGCCGTCCGCCCGCGTAGAACTCCTCCGCCGAACCATGCCGGTGGCGGCTCGCCCACGTGGTGATCGCCAGCGTGACGGCCACGAACACGCCGAACAGCAGCAGCGCGAGATCCTGGTGGTCACCCATCAGAGGTCCACCCCCCGCTCATGAGCCGAGCCCGGCCCCCACGCCGCGTCCCGCTCCCGCTGCTCCCGCTCCCTCTTCTGCTCGAACACGACCCAGCGCAGATCGAGCGCCGCACGGTCCCGCCGCAACCGGGCATGCCGTGCGTACGCCCAGGTCAGCAGGAACGTCGTGAGGAACTGCCCGAGCCCCGCCAGCATCGCCACGTTCACGGCCCCCGTGACGGGGCGCGCCATCAGTCCCGGCGCCGTCGTCGCGGTCACCACATACGCGACGTACCAGGTGAAGAAGGCGGCCACGGCCGGGACGACGAACCTCCGGTACCGCCTGCGCACTTCCTGGAAAGCGTCGCTGCGCTGCACTTCCAGGTAGATGTCGGCCGCACTCCCGCTCGTACTCCGCTGCGGGACCGCGGCCCGGGGCGACACCACGGCGGCCGGCGCCCCGGTGCCGTCCAGTTCTCCCCACCCGGAGGCGAGCGCGTCGTACCAGGGGTCCCTCAGCTCGCCGGACCGGCCCCGGCCGGCATCGGCCCGGTCCGGCACCACATCGGGCCCGTCGTGCTTCTCCACCGAACTCTCCTTAGTCCGCAGCCCTGTCCGGCCGCGTGCCCAAGGATGGACAGAACGGGAAGATCTCCGGCTCCCCTCTCCACGCTCTTCACCCCATTAGGTGAAGCCACGTCAGGTACCCGCTCTCCCTTCCGGCTTGGTGAGCCCGTGTCTGTAGGCGTAACGGACCGCCTGCGCACGGCCCTTGATGCCCGCCTTCGCGAAGAGGTTGTTGATGTGGGTCTTCACCGTCGCGGTGGAGACGTGCAATGACCGGGCGATCTCGTGGTTCGTCATTCCCTCGGCGATCAGGACGAGAACTTCGGTCTCCCGCGTGGTGAGGCCGTCGGGCGGCTCAAGGACCGCAGCGGCCTCCGGCTCCGAAAGCCGTTCCAGAAGACGGCGTTGGATCTGCGGGGACAGCCCGGCGTCCCCCGAGAGGACGTCCTCCACGGCCCGGACGATCTGCTCCCCACCGGCGTCCTTGGTCAGATAGCCGCGCGCGCCCGCCTTGAGGGCCGGGAACAGCGAATCGTCGTCGGCGTAGGTGGTGAGCACGACGACCTGCGTGCCCGGATACTCGGCGCGGATACGCCGCGTGGCCTCCGCGCCGTCGCAGCGAGGCATGCGCAGGTCCATCAGGACCACGTCGGGAGAGAGTTCGGCGACGAGGCGGACAGCCTCCTCCCCGTCGGCACCGGACCCCACGACCTCGATGCCCGGCAGCAGCCCGAGCAGCATCACGATCCCCTCCCTCACCACCGTCTGGTCGTCGACCACGACCACCCGTGCGGGCGGCTTGCCTCCGTCCGCGGCAGGCCCGGTCGGGCTCTCGCCCGCGCCCCCGGCAACACCTTCATTCCCCGTCATCCCGGCACCCTCAGCGTCACCACGAAGCCCTCCTCACCCGGTCCAGCCTCAAGGGACCCGCCCAACAGCTCGGCCCGCTCACGCATCCCGAGCAGACCGTACCCGGCGCCGGAGGTGGCGAGTTCCCCCGGCGACTGCCCGCCCGAGTCCCTCACCTGCAGGCTCACTTCACCCTCCGCGTACTGCAGGCAGACGTGGATCTTCGAGCCCGGCGCATGCTTGCGGACGTTCGTCAGGGCCTCCTGCGCCACTCTGCGTACCGCCTGGGACGCCTCGGCGGGCAGTGGGCGGCGCTCGCCCGTCACGGTGACCGACGCGTGGTCCGCGGTGACCAGCTCACGCAGGAAGTCCTCGACCGGAGTCAGCTCTCCGCGCAGCGCGGACAGCGCCTGTCTGGTCTCGGCGAGTCCTTCCCTGGCCATGGACCGCGCCGCCACCACCCGGTCCAGGATCTGCTCCTTCGTCGCGTCCCGTTCGATCAGCAGCCGAGCCGCCTCCAGGTGGACGAGCTGCGCGGAGAGGCTGTGCGCCAGCACGTCGTGGATCTCGCGGGCGATGCGGGCCCTCTCGGCGAGCGCCGCCGACTCCGCCTCGGCGGTGCGCGCGGCCCGCTCCTGGGCGAGCAGCCGGTGGGCGCTGCCTCGCGCCTCGGCGTCCAGACGCAGGGTGTACCCGGCAAGGGAGAGGCCGACGACGGTGAGTGCCGTGATGAGCCAGCCGTCGCCGTTGTACGCAGCGTACCCGGTCATCGCCACGAACACGCAGGGCGCCGCCGCGGCGAGGGGCAGCCGCTCCAGGGCGGAGACGGCCGAAGCGCACCACAGAACGAGGGAGAGCAACTGCCAGTCGGCGATCTCCGCCGCAAACGCGACGCCCATGAGGAGTGCCATGAGTGCCAGGGACGGCCACAGTCGATGGGCGTACGAGACGTGGAAGAACGCCCACCCAGCCCCGGTGACGGCCAGGACCAGGGCCACCCCGCCCACCAGACTCCAGCCGCGGTCCTCATGGAACGTGTTCCACAGCAGGCTGCCGATGATCACCACGCGCAGGAGCCTGACGAACCACAGCCGGGCCAGGCTCAGTCCTGCCCAGGCGAGCGCCTCCCGGGACGGCCATCTCGTCCAGCGGTCCGCACTCATACGGGTTCCTTCCGCATCGGCCGGTGTGCCGCGGCCGCTCCGTACATCGTGTGTCCAAAACCGGCGCGCAGCAGGAGCAGACCGCTGCGGACCAGCAGCGTGGCCGCGAGGGCCAGCATGAGGGTGGCACTCCCCTGGCGTACATGCAGCATCGAGCCGACGCCGAACAGCCCCGCCCGCAGTCCTATCCCCACGGCCCAGACCACGGCCGTGGCCTTGGTGCCCTTGCTCCACGGCGTCCCGTCCCGCTCGGTCCACACGTGCGAGGTCCGCGCCCAGCCGGCTCCCATGGCCAGCCCGACGAGCAGCTCGGCGGCGAGCAGAGCCACGGACGCGGTGCGGTGCTGGGGGTCGATCAGATCGGGCTCGCGCACGGCCATGAAGACCAGCACCGCCGGTATCAGCCACCAGCGCCGGTCGGTACCGATCTGCTGGGCCTTGAACTGGCGGACTACCACCAGCACGACGACGACGCAGATCACCAGCGCGTTGGTGAGCCCGGACATGTCTGCCTCCGTACGACGAACGGAACGAGGCCGATCCGAGAGGGATCGACGCCTTCGACGCTACGGACATCGCATGGTCGCGGGATCGGCGCAGGGGTTGAACGCGGGTGGAGCCGGGTGCTCCACCCGCGGGTGGAGCACCCGGCTCCCGCACTGCTCAACGCCCTCGCGACACGCTCTCGGCAGGCTCTCGGTGCGCTCGCGACGCGCTCTCGGCACCGACCGGCGTGTTCGCGCTACGCGTCGATGCGTGAGCGGTCGAGTGTCGCGGCAGAGCTGGTGATGAACTCCTTGCGCGGGGCGACGTCATTACCCATCAGCAGATCGAAGACCTGTTCGGCGGAGTCCAGGTCGGAGATGTTGATGCGCCGCAGGGTCCGGTGGCGCGGGTCCATCGTCGTCTCGGCCAGCTGATCGGCGTCCATCTCGCCCAGACCCTTGTACCTCTGGATGGAGTCCTTGTACCGCACGTTCTTGCGCTGGAGCTCCAGGAGCGTCTCGCGCAGTTCCCGGTCGGAGTAGGTGTAGACGTACTTGTCCTGGCCCTTCTTGGGCTGGCTGAGCTCGATCCGGTGGAGCGGCGGGACCGCCGCGAACACCCGGCCCGCCTCCACCATCGGCCGCATGTACCGCTGGAACAGCGTCAGCAGCAGAATCCGGATGTGCGCCCCGTCCACGTCCGCGTCGACCAGTAGAATGATCTTCCCGTAGCGGGCGGCGTCGATGTCGAAGGTCCGGCCCGACCCCGCCCCTATGACCTGGATGATCGCCCCGCACTCGGCGTTCTTCAGCATGTCCGTCACGGACGCCTTCTGAACGTTGAGGATCTTTCCGCGGATCGGCAGCAGCGCCTGGAACTCGGAGTTCCGCGCCAGCTTCGCGGTACCGAGCGCGGAGTCGCCCTCGACGATGAAGAGCTCGCTGCGGCCCACGTCGTCGCTGCGGCAGTCCGCCAGCTTCGCCGGCAGCGACGAGGACTCCAACGCCGTCTTACGGCGCTGGGCGTCCTTGTGCTGCCGGGCCGCGATGCGGGTGCGGGCCGCGGCGACGGCCTTGTCCATCACCGCGCGAGCCTGCGCCTTGGCGTCCCGCTTGGTGGACGTCAGGAACGCCTTGAGCTCCTTGGCGATGACGTTGGCGACGATGCGGTTGGCCGCCGAGGTGCCGAGGACCTCCTTGGTCTGGCCCTCGAACTGCGGCTCCGCGAGGCGGACCGTGACGACCGCCGTCAGGCCCTCCAGGGCGTCGTCCTTGACGATGTCGTCCTCGGCGACGCGCAGCACCTTCTGGGCGCGCATGACCTCGTTCATCGTCTTGGTGAGCGAGCGCTCGAAACCACTCACATGAGTGCCGCCCTTGGGGGTGGCGATGATGTTGACGAAGGACCTGACCGTCGAGTCGTACCCGGTGCCCCAGCGCAGCGCCACATCGACCCCGAGCTCACGGGTGACCTCGGTGGGCGTCATCTGACCGTGCTCGTCAAGGACCGGCACCGTCTCCTTGAAGGAGCCCTGGCCGGAGAAGCGCAGCACGTCACAGACCGCCTTGTCCCGCGCCAGGTACTCGCAGAACTCACTGATGCCGCCGTCGAAGCGGAAGGATTCCTCCCCCTTCGTGCCGCCCTCGCCCAGACCGAACTCGTCCCGCACCACGATCGTGAGACCGGGCACCAGGAACGCGGTCTGGCGCGCCCGCTGGTGGAGGTTCTCCAGCGAAAGCTTGGCGTCCTTCAGAAAGATCTGGCGGTCCGCCCAGTACCGCACGCGGGTACCGGAACGGGCCTTCGGGACCTTCTTGGCCTTCCTCAGCTTGGCCGAGGGGTCGAAGGCGGCGTCGGGGCCCGGCTTGGCGAAGGCGCCTGGGACGCCCCGCCGGAAGCTGATCGCATGAGTGTGCCCGCCACGGTCCACCTCGACGTCGAGGCGTGCGGAGAGCGCGTTCACCACGGAGGCGCCCACACCGTGCAGACCTCCGGAGGCCGCGTACGAGCCGCCGCCGAACTTGCCGCCAGCGTGCAGTTTGGTCATGACGACCTCGACCCCGGAGAGGCCGGTCTTGGGCTCGACGTCGACCGGGATGCCGCGACCGTTGTCCCGGACCTCCACGGAGGCGTCGTCGTGAAGGATGACCTCGATGTGGTCGCAGTACCCGCCCAGAGCTTCGTCGACGGCGTTGTCGATGATCTCCCAGAGGCAGTGCATGAGGCCGCGACTGTCCGTCGACCCGATGTACATGCCCGGACGCTTGCGGACGGCCTCGAGCCCCTCCAGGACGAGCAGGTGCCGCGCGGTGTAGTTGGAACCGTCCCGATCTGCTCCTGTCAGCAATGCTGTCGACGGCACGGACGTATCGGCGGTCACGCGGTTCGCTCCTCGCTGAATTTCAAGGGGGGTCCTTTGGGGTAAGGACGCGGCTTCGGTTACCGGTCAGAGGGTACCGAGGCCTGGTAGAGCCGTTGTCACGCCACCCTCGTCTCAACTCAGACTAGTCCACACTCGCATGCATGTTCGATCCCTCGATGGAGTGAAGCGCACGTCACGTTCCCTTCCAGGCATGAACCATTTAGGCTCCGGGCACGTCCTCTTGAACAACCGGCAAGCCAGCCGGAGAGGATCCGACCTGACAGACAGCGCGAAACCGTAAGACACGTAAGAGACGCAATACGGCACATTCGCCGCCAACCGGCAACGGACAGCCTCCTCGGAAGAAATTTCGAGGAAAAGCCACGAGCGGGAACGTTTTCGGCCTGGTTGGATGTTGACCCTGGTACGACAGCTCGTCGAGCTAGAGAAGAGGCGACGTGACTACTGTTCTGACCCCCGCGAGCCCCCTGACGGCCGCTGATCGCTGCGACCGCTGCGGCGCCCAGGCATACCTGCGCGTCGTCCTGTTGAGCGGCGGTGAACTGCTCTTCTGCGCCCACCACGGTCGCAAGTTCGAGCCGGAACTCAAGAAGATCGCCGCTGAGATACAGGACGAGACGGAGCGTCTGACCGCCGTTCCCGAGAGCACCACCGAAGAGGAACGCTGACACCTCGCATCCACGACGAGCCAGCTCCGGCACACCAGGCCGGTGAACGGGCGGCCGCCCCAGCCGACAGGCAGGGACGGCCGCCCGCTCTCGTTGCAGCGTCACAGAGGCACTGACAGCCCCTCTGGGGCGCCCTGAGCCGCCCGGTGCGGCCCGGGCAGGGCGAGCGGCCCCTCAGCGGCCACGCATCACCTTGGCGGCTTCTGAGGCCCGCGTATAGACACCGGGGTCACCGGGGCGCCCGCAGCCGCTCCCCCAGGACACGAGCCCGATGAGCCGCCCGCGGGCGACCAGCGGCCCGCCGCTGTCCCCCTGGCAGGCGTCCCGCCCGCCTTCCATCACGCCGGCGCACACCATGGTCCGCGCGATGTACTTCCCCTCGGCACTGCCCGGATACGCCTTCTCACACACGGCATCGGCCAGGACCCCCACGTCCGCCGCGTGCAGCGTGCGGGCGTAGTCACCCGATCCCGTCGTGTCCCCCCAGCCGTACACGGCAGCGTCCGTGCCCGGCTGGTAGGCGGGGTCCCCCGCAGCCGCCACGGGGATCGTGTACTTCTCGGGCAGCGGCTCGGCCAGCGTCAGTACCGCCACGTCGCCGGAGTTCGTGTAGCTGTCGTACTCCGGGTCGACCCGGACGCTACGCACCGCGATCTCCGACCCCTCTTTCGTTCCGAGATCGCCACGGCCGGCGATCACCTTGAGGTCCGCCACCTTGTCGACGGCCACCCCGAGCACCGTCTCGCTCACGCAGTGGGCCGCCGTCAGGACCGTCGAGCGCCCTACGGCCGCGCCGCCGCAGTACTGCCCCGCACGCGCGTCGCCGAATCGGGCACGACTGGACAGCGCCACCGCCCATGGACTGTCGGACACGTTGACCGGGTGGCCGCCGACGACCACGCTGTCGGCCGCGACGGGCACCGGGGAAGCCAGCGGCAGGACGGCGCCGGCCGCCAGGGCCATCACCGCGGTCCACGCTCGGGCGAAGGGACGACGCATGCGAGCTCCTCACTCTGGGGTTGCGATCGCGTACCCAGAGTGATCCAGTATGGCTCACCGCGCACCCGCGCACGCGAAAGGCCCGAAGCCGCGTACTGCGGACTTCGGGCCTTTCGCGGAGTGCTCCCCCGACCGGCGGCGCCTAGTCGAGGTAGTCGCGCAGGACCTGCGAGCGCGACGGGTGGCGCAGCTTCGACATCGTCTTCGACTCGATCTGGCGGATGCGCTCACGCGTCACCCCGTAGACCTTGCCGATCTCGTCGAGGGTCTTGGGCTGGCCGTCCGTGAGGCCGAAGCGCATGGAGACTACGCCCGCCTCGCGCTCGGACAGGGTGTCAAGGACGGAGTGCAGCTGCTCCTGGAGGAGCGTGAAGCTGACCGCGTCGGCCGGCACGACCGCTTCGGAGTCCTCGATGAGGTCACCGAACTCGCTGTCGCCGTCCTCACCCAGAGGGGTGTGGAGGGAGATCGGCTCGCGGCCGTACTTCTGGACCTCGATGACCTTCTCCGGGGTCATGTCGAGTTCCTTGGCCAGCTCCTCCGGGGTGGGCTCACGGCCCAGGTCCTGGAGCATCTGGCGCTGGACACGGGCCAGCTTGTTGATGACCTCGACCATGTGCACCGGGATACGGATGGTGCGGGCCTGGTCGGCCATGGCGCGGGTGATCGCCTGCCGGATCCACCAGGTGGCGTACGTGGAGAACTTGTAGCCCTTGGTGTAGTCGAACTTCTCGACCGCGCGGATCAGACCGAGGTTGCCCTCCTGGATGAGGTCCAGGAAGAGCATGCCGCGACCGGTGTAGCGCTTGGCCAGGGAGACCACGAGGCGGAGGTTGGCCTCCAGGAGGTGGTTCTTGGCGCGGCGGCCGTCCTCGGCGATGATCTCCAGCTCGCGCTTGAGCTTCGGTGCGAGCTTGTCGGCGTTGGCCAGCTTGTCCTCGGCGAACAGGCCGGCCTCGATACGCTTGGCGAGCTCGACCTCCTGCTCCGCGTTGAGGAGCGGGACCTTGCCGATCTGCTTCAGGTAGTCCTTGACGGGGTCGGCGGTGGCGCCGGCCGCGGCGACCTGCTGGGCCGGTGCGTCGTCCTCGTCCTCGTCGGACAGCACGAAGCCCTGAGCGCCCTCCTCGGCCGGCTCGCCCTCACCGGGCTTGGCGGCGGGCGTCTCCTCGGTGGCCTCTTCGTCCAGGAGCTCGTCGGCGTCCTTCTTGGCGGCGGTCTTCTTGGCCGCCGTCTTCTTGACAGCGGTCTTCTTGGCGACGGCCTTCTTGGCCGTCGTCTTCTTGGCGGCGACCTTCTTCGCGGGTGCGTCCTCGGCGAGGCCGTCCGCGGTCGGCGCCTCAGTGGCGGCGGTGGCGGTGGGCTTCACCGTGGCGGCCTTGGCCGCGACCGTCCTGGTCGCGGTGCGCTTGGCCGGACTCTTCGCTGCGACGCTCTTGCGGGGGCGCTTGGGCTCCGCGGCACTGACCATCAGCGTCACACCCTCTTCCTCGAGGATCTGGTTGAGGCTGCGCAGAACGTTCTTCCACTGAGTGGCCGGAATCTGGTCAGCTTCGAAGGCACGACGCACGTCATCGCCGGCGATCTGCCCATCAGCCTTTCCCCGCTCGATGAGCGCCATGACAGAGACGGATTCGGCGATCTCCGGCGGGAGCGTACGGGATGTGCTGGCCGACACGAACAACCTCTCGGAACGTTGGAAAACGGCTTCCGGCCCCGTCCATTGTGGACCGGAGCCGACGACCGGCGGCAGGGGATTGGGCCGACGGCGCGGGCGGGGCCGGGGAGCTGCACAGCGCCGCGAACGACGTCTGTATTCCTTCCTCGGCTATCACCTCTTAGGTCATCGCGCTGTTCCTTGGAGCGTTACGCCCAATCTACGTGGCCCGAGTCACACCCCGTAAGTACTCAAAAGCTTCCATACGCGGTCATACGCGACCTATAGACATGCACGAATGATCCCCCGATGCCCGGTGCGGAAACCCCCCACGAGCGTGTCGCCGGACCCCGCGGGCCCTGGAGAGCCCGTGGAGGTCCGGCGACACGAGGAGCGGCGACGGAGGCCGTCGACGGCGTAGGGATCGACGTACGCGATGACTCAGCACCGCCGCGAGGCGCGCGCACGACCGCGGCGTCGGCGTGGCCGCGCGGTCAGTGCTCGCGCGGGGCGGGCACGACGCGCTCCACCTCGGGGTGGACGGTGAGCAGCTGCCGCATGGCGGCCTCGGCGCCGGCTCCGTCGCCCGCCGCGAGGGCGTCGACGACCCGGGAGTGGTGCACCAGGGAGGCCTCGGTGGGGCGGTCACAGCCGGTGACCGGCCCGCCCGAAACCTGCAGGGCGGCCGAGACGATGCCGGAGAGGTGTTCAAGCATGCGGTTGCCCGCGATCTGGATGAGCAGCGAGTGGAACTCCGCGTCGGCGCGGGAGAAGGTGATCACGTCGCCCTGGGCCAGCGAGTGCCCCATGATCTCCACCATGTCGGCGAGCCGCTGCTGCACCTCCTCGCGGCCGTGCCCGGCGGCGAGGCGGGCGGCCAGCGGCTCGATCATCCAGCGCAGCTCGCCGAGCTCGCGCCGCTGGTCATCGCGCTGTGGCCCGAAGGCCCGCCACTCGATGATGTCCGGATCGAGCAGATTCCAGTCACTGACGGGCCGCACGCGCGTGCCGACGTTGGGCCGGGCGCTGACCAGGCCCTTGGCCTCGAGCACGCGCAGGGACTCACGGACGACGGTGCGGGAGACCTCGAAGCGCTGGCCGATCTCCTCGGGAACGAGTGGGCGGTCGGCGCCGAGGTCACCGGAGACGATCATCTGGCCCAGCTGCTGGACGAGTTGGCCGTGCAGGCCGCGGCCGCGGTTCCCGGCGGAGCGCCGGCCCACCCGTCCCAGGTCCTGGTCGGGGCCGTCCCATACGGGCGCGCCGACGCGATCGCCGCCGGGCGTCTCGGCGTAGGGGTATCGGTCGAGGTCACCCGGGCCGGCGAGACCGGAGTCGGCGGAGCGGGCGGTGGTCATCATGGTGTGCGCAAGGGTACTCACGGATCAGTTGTCGGCTCTGTCTCCAACTCCCTTGAGGTCTTTGGTGAAAAGCACACGAAAGGGTGATCGCTTACCTCGCCGCAATTGACGCCTTATCGGAAAGAAACGGACGCCGTCCGGGGAATTGCCTACAACCCGGTTCCGGAGGGCGGCGGGCGGTCGTCACCGGACCCTCGTACGCATCGCCGTGAGCAGATATGCGCAGAGCAGAGCGGCCAGGGACAACGTCAGCGCACCGCCCACAGGTTGAGCGATCATGCGTACTCCCGCCGCCAGATACCGCTCGGCACCGAACGGCCACTGCACCAGAGCGATGTCCCGCAGCCGCCCCGGGAGCCCCGCCGCCGATCGCACGGACGGCCCCTCGACGGCCTTCTGTACGAGCGGTACGACGACGATCGGCACCGCGAGCACGGCGGCGAGCCCGGCGGCGGTGGACCGGAAGACGCCTGCGGCCAGCACTCCGGCCCAGGCGCACCCCGTGACCAGGGCCGTCCAACTGGCGCCCAGCGACGGCCAGTCCACGGGAACTTTCGTGAGTTCCTCTCCGTATACAAGGTGGAGCAGCATGGCGTCGGAGACCACCGCGAGGGCGCCGAGGAGCAGCGCCGTGGCGGCCGCGACGAGCAGTTTGGCGCCGAGCAGCCCGAGGCGACGCGGCACTGTGCCCCGGTCCGCGGCGAGTGCGGGATGGCGGAACTCGTCACCGAAGGCGAGGGCTCCGAGGAGACCCGCCCCGAGAGCCGCGGGCGGCAGGGGGAGCTGGCCCGGCCAGGCGGCGAGGAGGCGCGACTGCGACGTATGGCCGGAGCGTGCCAGGAAGACGCAGATGACGGCGGAGGCGGCGAGGACGAGGGCCAGGGTGAGGTAGCCGGTGCCGACGCCCGTCAGGCGGCGCAGTTCGTAGCGCAGGGGACGCAAGGGGCTTCGGCTGGGGCGCACGGTGATGGGCGGCGGCAGGCCGGGCAGCGCACCCCGGGTTGCGGGTGGGCCCGAAGAGAGGGCGGCCGGGCGCGCGGCGGCGCCTTCGAACGGCACGGTGTCGTGGGTTTCGAGCGGGGCCAGGGGGACGAGGTCGGCCATGGAGGCCGTCAGCTCCGGCTCTTCCGCCTCCTCTTCACCGAGGGCTTCGGCCGAGAGCGGGGCGGAGTCCCCGGCCGAGGCGGGGGCCGGGATCGAGGTCGGCGCAGAGTTCGGAGCCGCATTCGGAGTGGAAGCCGAAGTCGAAGACGGGGCCACGATGGCGAGGGGGACGGAGGCGGAAGCACCGTCCGGTCGAGGTTCGGCCGACGCCTCGGACAAGGTCGCCGGAACCGGTGGCGCCACGGGCGCGGACTGGTTCAGCGGCCCCGCATCGCCGAGCTCGTCGGCGAGTTGGTGGACGAGGATGCCGTGCCGGTACGCGGTCTCGCCCACGTCGGCGCAGTTGCTGCCGTACACGGAGAGCCTGGTGCCGTCCTCCTTGACCACCTCGATGGAGTGGTGCCGCGCACGTGCCTCTTTGACGAGGAGAGCGGCGAGGCGTGCGGCGTGCGGGCTCCGGACGGCGACGCGGGGGCGGAGCCTGGTCCGCGCGAAGTCCGTGGCCTCCTGGTCGGCGACGAGTCGCCCCGCCTCCAGTGTGACGACGCGGTCGGCGGCGCGGGCGGCCTCCTTGGGGTCGTCGGTGGTGAACAGGACCGTGCCGCCCTGACTGGCGTGGGCGCGCATGATTCCGTGCAGCCAGGCGCCTTCCCGGGCCGAGAGGCCGTCCCCCGGCCCGTCGAGGAGGAGGGTGTGCGGGTCGGCGAGCAGCGCGCAGGCCAGTCCCAGGCGGCGGTCCATGCCGCGCGAGAGAGTGCCGAGGCGCTGGTCCCGCAGGCTGACGAGTCCGACGACCTCCAGGACGTCGTCGGCACGTTGGACGGGCACTCCTGCGGCCGCGCACAGCATGCGCAGATGGCCGCGGACCGAACGTGCCGGGTGCCCGGGAACGTCGCCCAGGAGAGCGCCCACCTCACGGGCCGGGTGGGCGATGCGGTGCAGGGGGCGGCCTCTGAAGTAGGTGATGCCGCGGCCCTGTTGAAGTTCGAGCATCAGCCGCAGCACCGTGGTCGTCTCGGTGGCGTCGGCGCCGAGCAGCGCCGTGACACGGCCGTTTCGCGCCTCGAAGGAGACGTCGTCCACGGCGGGCGGGAGCTCCTGGCGGGGGTTGCTGGTCAGTCCGATGGCCTGGATCATCGCTTCTCTCGCAGGATGTGCGACCGCGCGGCGGCCGGGACCCGTCCGCCGGATCGGGGACGGACGAGCCCCGTGGGTACTGCAGCAACATAACGCGACATTTACGGCTTTTCAGTCATGGCATGGCCGCGGCGGCCCGGCCCGGCCCGCCGATGTCCACCGAACACCACGGCCGGGCTGGCGCGGCAGGTGGCAGGGGGCAGTCGGCAGGGGGCGCGGCCGTTACAGGCCCTCAGACTTCGGGGCGCAGCATCGGCGGGTTGAGAAGCGTCGCGCCGCCCGCGCGGAAGAGCTGGGCGGGGCGACCGCCCTGCCGGGTGGTCGTCCCGCCGGTGGGCACGAGGAAGCCGGGGGTGCCCGTGACCTTGCGATGGAAGTTGCGCGGGTCGAGGACGACACCCCAGACGGCCTCGTAGACCCGTCGCAGCTCGCCGACGGTGAACTCCGGCGGGCAGAAGGCCGTCGCCAGCGAGGAGTACTCGATCTTGGAGCGGGCGCGCTCCACACCGTCCGCGAGGATCTGCGCGTGATCGAAGGCCAGCGGAGCCGCCTGCTCGCCCTCGCGGCCGTAGCCCCCTTGTTTGAGCAGGGCCTCGACCGGTGCCCAGCGCGCGCTGCGGGCGTCGCCGCCGGGCCGGGGCGCGGGCAGGTCGGGGGCGAGCGCGAGATGGGCGACGCTGACGACGCGCATGCGCGGATCGCGCTTGGGGCCGCCGTACGTGGCGAGCTGTTCGAGGTGCGCTCCGTTGACCTGGGTCGGCGCGTCTGGCTCGTGGGCGCACAGGCCCGTTTCCTCGATCAGCTCACGCGCCGCCGCCGCCGAGAGGTCCTCGTCGACACGTACGAAACCTCCGGGAAGCGCCCAACGCCCCTGAAACGGCTGCTCACCACGCCGCACGGCCAGCGCGCAGAGCGCGTGACGGCGCACGGTCAGCACGACCAGGTCGACGGTGACTGCGAAAGGCGGGAAGGCCGACGGGTCGTAGGGCGACATGCCGCGATCATAGTCGTCTGCCTGACGATAAACACCTCCTTCGCCTATTGCTTCCGGTTCTCGGCTCAGCGGATTCCTGCCCGACACCGCACCAAAGCGATACCGCACCCATAGGAGGGGCATGCCGGAGCCGACGTGAGCTGGCGGTGTCGGCTGTGGTCCGTGCGTGATGCGGCTGTGGCCGAGCGCCCTGTCCACCCGTCCGTTGCTCGGGGCAGCCGTCACACACCCAGTTGCAGTCCGTCGGCCGCCTCCTCGACCATCGCGAGGCCTAGCCGACTCACGCGTACGGAGAACGGGGCCCCCGCGACGCTCAGCGCGCTCAGCCCCAGCTCTCCCAGCGGGGCGCTGCGGACCGGACTCAACTTCACCGTTCCGCTCGGCGCGTCGGGCCGGATTCCGGCGAGCGCCACGAGGACGTGCACCCCGGCGGCCGCGGCGGTGGCCGCGGGCCGGCAGGCGGCCGGATGCGGCAGCGGCGCTCCGCCCACCGTGCGCTGCTCCCCCGCGTACATCTCGGGCAGCCGGTGGTCGAAGAACTCGGCCGCGGACAACATGCCGCGCAGCAGCGAGCTCGCCTCCTTCTCATATCCCGCCGCCGCCAGTCCCGCGACGGCGACCGCCGTCTCCTGTACACGGACCGAACCGCCCCGGTGCCCGAAGGCGTTGTACGCGGTCTCCTTGGCGCCCAGGCTGCGCAGTCCCCAGCCCGAGTCCATGGCGGGCCCTCCGAGCAACCGGGCCAGCTGCTCGGTCTTGACCTTGTCGAGCAGGCCCGGGGCGGGCGTGCCCGACCCGAGCAGGCCGGTGTCCAAGAGGTGGGCCGCTCCACCGGTGAGGTGCGGAACGAGCCGTCCGTCCGGCAGGCGGGCGGCGGCAGGTCTGCCGCCCGCCCGGTCCTCCACCCAGAACTCCTCCCGGAACGCCGACCGCAGCCGTGCCGCCCACTGCCGAAGACCGGTGGCGTCCGCGCGGCCGTGTGCGTCGAGCAGGTCGGCCCCGAGCAGCGCGGCCCGGTGCGCATGGGCCTGGACCTCGCCGCGCGCGAGTCCTCCCGGGCGGGCGCCCCGGGGTGCGGGGCCGGTCTGGTGCGAGGGGCCGACCTGGCGCGCGGGGCCGGCCTGAGGTGCGCCCGGGTAGGTGTCGGGCAGGAACACTCCGTCGCCGACTGCGGCTCGCAGCCACCTCAGGCATCGCTCCGCCGCGGGCAGCAGTTCCTCGACTTCCTGTGCGGGGAGCCCCCAACGCCACGCTTCCGCGAGGAGCACCGGGAAGAGCAGGGTCGCTTCGGTCCCCGTACAGCCGGGCGGCAGGTGGGGGCCCGCGTCCCGCAACGGTCCCGGGATCAGGCCCGAACGGTGTCCGGGGCCGGTGAGCTGGCTGCGGGCCAGGGTGCGCAGCGTTCCCGCGGCGAGCCGCGTGCCCAAAGGCAGTGCCATCCGGGCGGCGGCCAGCGCCTCGGCCGGTGCGAGTCCGCAACGCCACGGGGCCCCTGCCGCCGGGTACACGTCGGTCGGGTGCTCGCTGTCGCGCAGCAGCAACGCCTGCAGATCCTCGACGGATCGGTCGAGGAGCGGCTGGACCCCGGGGTCGTCGCCGACCGCCCGGGCCCCGGCGAGGGACCGCGTCCCGCCGTACCCCGCCGCCCGGACCGGACCGGCACCGTCGGCTCGCACCCGCAGCTCCAGGCTCCGGGAGCCGCCCGGCGGCAGGTCCACCTCCCAGCGCAGCAGTCCCGCCGAGGCCATGGCGTCGTCGGGCGCAGGGTCGGCCGTGACCACACAATGTGCCGTGGCCGAGGACCACCGCAGGCCAGAGTCGTACACGCTGGCGGCCAGTTCGGGGCCGACCCGGCCCGAAGCGACCGCGCCCACCTCGGCGAGGTCCGTGCCGAGCGAGACCTCGACGGGCAGCCGGAGAGGGCGCCCGGCCGCGCTGTGCAGGGTGATCCGCTCCGTACCGTCCGCGTGGCGGAGCCGTTCGACGGTGACCTCCGGGTCGGGGCCGCGGTCCGTCGGCAGGCGCAGCGTCGCGACGAACCGGGCGCTGTCCGAGGACAGCATGCGGGCCTGCACGGCGACCGGTTCGCGCCCCGCCACGCGCAGCTGACAGCGGGAGAGGGTCCGGCGTCCCGCACGGAAGAACCCCTCCAGCCCTCGGCCGGTCAACTGCCCCTGGTCCGTTGAGATCGCCAGGGCCGGCAGGGCGACGCAGATCAGCAGGGCGTGCGCGGGCGGGAGTTCGGCGGGGCGGCGCGGTACCGGAGCGGGGGCCCGGGCCGGGCCGCCGGGCAGGGGCGAGCGGGCCTGCACGGTCCGCTGGGGCCCCTCTCTGTCGGAGACGGAAGACGGAGCGGGAAGAGACATGAGGCAGCTTCTTCTGCGTTGTCTGCGCTACGGGAGGTCGGAGGAGGTACGGCGGCGCGACCCGGCTGCAGGTACCGCCACTCAGGTGAACGGGCCGACCCCGCTCCGGGTCACGCCCGCACGCCGGGAAGCCGCCCATGTGGCCCCTGTCGTGGCTCCAGATGGGGCCATGGGGGTGGGTGTGAGGGTGGTTATGGGTGTGGGGGTGGTTATGGGTATGGGGGTGGTTATGGGTATGGGCTTGGCCGGGGCTACTTAAGACTTGATCGTGGCCTTGGTCGTGGGATCGGCCGTGGGCTTGGTCGTGCGTTTCGTCGTGGGATCGGTCATGGGCGTGATCGTGGGCTTGGGCTTGGGCGTGGGCCGGGGTTCGACTCCGGCGGCGGCTGCGGTCTCTCAGGCGTGCCGCGCCCGCCCGCAGCCGCGGTGTCCATGCGCTCCACCACCGGGGCCGAGGACTCATCGGTCGTCCCGCGCACTGCGCCGGATGGTGCGGCGGCGGTTCCGCGGTCCCGTGCCCAGGCCGCCGGAGGTCCGCCCGCCTCCGAAGGTCTGGGGGCCTGCGGAAGCCCGGGGCCGACGAGCCTCGTCGCCCGCCGTGCGCGACGACCGACGTCGGCGGCGCCGGGTGGCTCCGCCTTCCGACGCCTCGAGGGAGTCACACGCACCGGCATCTGGCGCCCCGGCGCCCTCGCGGGCGTCGCGCTCCCTTCGCAGGCAGCGGCGGATCGCCTCCGGATCCACCTCTTCGTTGCAGGCCTGGTGGAGGAGCAGGGCGAAGGCGTATCCGGAGTCGGCGCGCAGCGCCATGTCCAGGGCCTCCTGCCCTTCCGTGGGATCGCCGAGGGACCAGGCGACCCAGCCGGCCAGGGACAGCGGTGCCGCCGCGTGCTCCGCGTACGCGCCGACGCAGCGCCGGGCCAGGGACCTCCAGAGCCGCAGCGCGGGCGGCGCCTCGGCGCCCTCCATCCATTCGGCCGCGCGGTCGCGGGTCGTCCGGACCTGCAGCCCGAGGATCAGCGCGGCCGCTTCGTCGTGCGCGACCAACTCGTCGTCCCTGTTGTCCGCGTCGAGGGGACCGACTGCCGGGGGTGCGGCGGCCAGGCGGGCGATGATCCGACGGGCCAGATCCAGCGTCTCGGCCGCCACACCCTCCTGACCCTGATCCTCATGGCCTTGCTCGGCGTCGCCCAGGGACTCATCGCCCTGGACCACCTCGTCCAGCATCCTGGGGATGAGCGTGAGACCGGCCGCGTCGAGCGCGCGCTCCTGGTCGGCGGCCGCAGCGGTCTCCCAGGGAGTGAGGCGTCCCCTGATCTCGCCTTGCGTGAGATCCGCCCGTACCCCCATATAGGTCGCCGCGGCGGCCAGGACAGAAGTGCCGGGCCTGAGGAGGGGCATGCCTCCCGGCGGACAGCACCGGGTGTCCGGGCAGCAGTAGGTCCAGAGACGGTTTCCCGAGATGCACACGACTTCGAGCACCGGGACCTCCAGTCGGCCGCACGCGGTGCGCAGTACCTGGGCCAGTGGCCTCAGGCGCTCCCTCACCTGCTGCCCGGACTCCGCGCCAACGGGCTCCTGGCACAGGAACGCCACGACGCCGTCCGGCCGCTCCCCCCTCCTCTCACACCCACCCACCAGGCATTGGGCCAGCTGCTCCGCGACGCACGGCCAGTCCTCCGCGCGCTCGGGAACTCCGAGGCGCACACGGCCGCCGAACCGTCCCTGGTCGCCGTGGAGAGCGATGAGCACGATGCTCTTCTCGGGCTTGAAGCCGAGCAAATACGGCAGGGCGTCGGCCAGTTCGGCCGGAGTGCGCAGAGTGACCACCGGCTCGTCGAACGAACTCCTTGGCCGGGTCGAGCCGTTGGGGTCGATCGGGTCGACTGCTTCGCTGTGGTTCTTCGTCATGCGTCGACTCTCCCGCGGATCACCGCACTCCGGTTGACCCTGTGGATAACCCCGGTCAGGGGCACGCCAAGGGTTATCCACAGCTGGAGGGTGGGGGTCGCCTTCCTACCCCGCCGGGGCGCACAGTTGGGGTCTCGGCCACCCTCGCCGCGTCCAGCAGCCCTCACCCAGCTCCGTCAGCACCCAGCTCCGTCAGCCTCCACCGGCAATCGCCACTTCCCACCGGTCTCCACCGGCCTCACACCGGATCGGCGACCCTCGATTAGGTTAGGCTAAGCTAAGTACAACTTCGCAGGTCGGAACCTCCACCACGAGAGACGGAGACCATGACAGTACGGGCCGCGGTGGCCGGAGCGAGTGGCTATGCCGGTGGGGAGATCCTCCGCCTGCTGCTTTCACATCCGGAGGTCGAGATCGGCGCGGTGACCGCGCACAGCAGCGTGGGGCAGAGGCTCGGGGAGGTACAGCCGCACCTGACCGCCCTCGCGGACCGGACGCTGACAGAGACGTCGGTGGCGAGCCTGCGCGGCCATGACGTGGTGTTCCTCGCGCTGCCGCACGGCCAGTCCGCGCAACTGGCGCGGCAGTTGGAGGACGACACTCTCGTCGTGGACTGCGGGGCAGATTTCCGGTTGCGTGAGGCGGCCGACTGGGAGCGTTTCTACGGCACTGCGCACGCCGGGACGTGGCCCTATGGGCTGCCCGAACTTCCGGGCGCGCGGGACGAGTTGCGGGGCGCGCACCGTATCGCCGTACCGGGCTGTTACCCGACAGCCGTCACCCTGGCGCTGTACCCCGCCTTCCTGGCGCGGCTGGTGGAGCCGGAGGCCGTCGTCGTCGCGGCCAGCGGTGCGTCGGGAGCGGGCCGGGTGGCCAAGCCCCATCTGGTCGGCTCCGAGGTGATGGGGTCGATGGCGCCGTACGGGGTCGGCGGCGGCCATCGGCACACACCGGAGCTGACGCAGAACCTCTCCCAGGTCGCCGGTGAGCGCGTGACCGTGTCGTTCACACCGACCCTGGCCCCCATGCCCCGGGGCATCCTCGCCACCTGTTCGGCGCGCCTGCGCCCCGGTCCGACGGCCCGCACCGTGGAGGACGACGTACGCGCCGTGGAGGACGACGTACGCGCCGTGTACGAGACCGCCTACGCCGACGAACCGTTCGTACACCTGTTGCCGCCGGGTACGTGGCCGTCCACGGCCGCCGTGGTCGGGTCCAACGCCGTCCGTGTACAGGTGGCCGTGGACGCAGCCGCTCGCCGGCTCGTCTGCGTCAGTGCGATCGACAACCTGACCAAGGGCACCGCCGGCGGCGCGGTACAGAGCATGAACATCGCCCTCGGTCTGCCCGAGACGATGGGTCTGCCCATGAATGGGGTGGCTCCGTGAGTGTGAC
Source organism: Streptomyces sp. NPDC044106 (assembly GCF_056433985.1). Lineage (NCBI taxonomy): Bacteria > Bacillati > Actinomycetota > Actinomycetes > Kitasatosporales > Streptomycetaceae > Streptomyces > Streptomyces sp. NPDC044106. The sequence continues at coordinate 118,880 of NZ_JBWKFZ010000005.1, read as the reverse complement.
CGCGGCCCGGGGATTCCTCGCGAGCGGAGTGTCCGCGGGGATCAAGGAGTCCGGTGATCCCGACCTGGCGCTTGTGGTGAACCAGGGGCCTTCGAACGCGGCGGCCGCCGTGTTCACCTCGAACCGCGTACAGGCCGCGCCCGTGCGCTGGTCCCGGCGAGCGGTGGCCGACGGCACGCTGTCCGCGGTCGTCCTCAACTCCGGCGGGGCCAACGCCTGTACCGGCCCCAAGGGCGCGGCCGACACCCGGACGACAGCCGAGTGCGCGGCGCGGGCGCTCGGCACCGAGACCGGCCGGGTCGCCGTGTGCTCCACCGGACTCATCGGCGTCCCGCTGCCCATGGACCGGGTGACGGCGGGCATCCACGCCGCCGCTGCACGGCTGTCGGACGACGGCGGCGAGGATGCGGCCGTGGCCATCAAGACCACCGACTCGGTGCACAAGACGGCTGTGTCGTCCGGGCCCGGCTGGACCGTGGGCGGGATGGCGAAGGGGGCGGGCATGCTCGCCCCCGGTCTCGCGACCATGCTGGTGGTGCTCACCACGGACGCCGACGTGAGCGCGCCCGAGCTCGACGCCACCCTGAGAGAAGCGGTGCGCACCACCTTCGACCGGGTCGACTCGGACGGTTGCATGTCCACCAACGACACCGTGCTGCTGCTCGCGTCGGGTGCTTCGGGGGTACGGCCGGACCCGGCCGCGTTCACGGAGGCCGTGCACGGAGTGTGCCTCGACCTGGCGCACCGGCTCATCGCGGACGCGGAGGGCGCTTCGAAGGAGATCGAGGTGCGGGTGATCGGTGCGGCATCGGAGCGGGATGCCGTGGAGGTGGGCCGGTCGGTGGCCCGGAACAACCTCCTCAAGTGCGCCCTGCACGGCGAGGATCCGAACTGGGGGCGAGTCCTGTCGGCGGTCGGCACGACCTCCGCTGCCTTCGACCCGGACCGCTTGGATGTGGCGATCAACGGCGTCCTGGTGTGCCGTGACGGGGCGGCCGGTGAGGACCGGGACAAGGTTGACCTGTCGAGGCGTCAGGTGGCGGTCATCGTGGATCTGCGCTCCGGAGAGGCCGCGGCGACGATCTGGACGAACGACCTCACCGCGGCGTACGTCCACGAGAACAGCGCGTACAGCTCGTGAACGGGGGGAGGGCAGAGATGCGAACGGTGGTCGGGGAGCTTGGAGACGGGCACGCGCACGTGGACCTGGATACAGGAGCCGGGGCCGGAGCCGGAGTCGGAGCCGGAGCCGGGGTGAAAGCGGACGAGGGCGGTGGCGCGGTCGCGGACCCGTCCGCCGGGGCGTTCCTGCGCTCGGAGGAAGTGCCTGAGGGGCTCCGGGGAAGCGTGGTCGTCGTCAAGTTCGGTGGCCATGCCATGGTGGACGCGGGCCTGCAACGGACGTTCGCCCGGGACGTGGTGGAGCTGTGGCGAGCGGGCCTGCGCCCCGTCGTCGTACACGGAGGCGGCCCGCAGATCAGCGCGATGCTCGACCGCCTCGCCCTGGAGACCCGTTTCGAGGCGGGCCTGCGCGTGACCACTCCGGAGACCATGGAAGTGGTCCGCATGGTGCTGTCCGGCCGGGTCCAGCGGGAGTTGGTCGGCCACATCAACGCGCACGGGCCCTTCGCCGTCGGGATGACGGGCGAGGACGCGCACACGATGACGGCCGTGCGGCGGTCGGCCTGGGTGGACGGCAGGCCGGTGGACATCGGTCTCGTCGGCGAGGTCGTGGACGTGAACCCCACCATGGTGCGCACGCTTCTGGAGCAGGGGCACATACCGGTGGTCTCCCCCGTGGCCCGCGGCGAGGAAGGCGAGGTCTACAACGTCAACGCCGATCTCGCGGCGTCCGCCTTGGCCGTGGCCCTCGGCGCCGAACGCCTGGTGATGCTCACCGATGTGGCGGGCCTGTACGCGGACTGGCCGCACAGCACCGAGGTGATCGAGCACCTGACCGCCGACGCGCTGGACGCGATGCTGCCGGGTCTGGCGAGCGGGATGCTGCCGAAGATGGAGGGCTGTCTGCGGGCCGTACGCGGTGGGGTGGGCAAGGCACACGTGGTCGACGGACGCGTGCCGCATGCGGTGCTGCGAGGGCTCCTGGACGAGGTCGGTCCCGGCACGACGGTGGTCCCTTCCGAGAGCGAGCCCGGCATCGCCGACAGTGTCGAGGGCCCGGCTACCCCCACGGCCGACCCGGACACCGACCCCGGCCCCGACCCCGACCCCGACCCCGAGGGCGACGGACGCGACGCCACTCGTCTGGTTCCGGGCAGCCGCTCGGAGCACGACGCGTGCCCCGTCTGACGGGCGCCCAAGGAACCGGAACCGCCGCCGCGCCTCCCGGCGTCTCGGTTTCGGAACATGGCTGATCGTTCATGACATGTTCTGGAAGCGGCAGCGCCTCCCGGGGGGGGGGAGGGGTGAGCAGCGCTCGGGTGCCGGTTCGGTGCGGCAGGCGCCGACTCTGACCAGGACCCGACCCTGGGCCTGCCCCCGGCCCCGCCGTCGCCGTGGCAGCGGTCCTCGTCATCAGCACCGTCGTTCTCGCAGTGAACGCCAGCGGTGACGGTTCCAAGGACGAGGACAAGGACAAGGACAAGCACCGCCAGAGCGCCGGGCCCGTTCCGTCCTCGGCCCCGAACATCCCGTCGTCCGACCGGCCCGGTGAGAACGGCGGCAAGCCCAGTGGTCAGGGCGAACCCCATGGCAAGGAGACGCTCAACGCAACGGAGACGCCGGGCGGGGACAGCGGGAACGACCCCCGCTCCCCTCCCCCGCTCTTCACAGACCCAACGTCAGAATCCTCGCGTTGCGTCGCGGATCGAGTGAGGCTGCCCAGGAAGCGGGCGCCAGCCGCGTGGTCGTGGGCGCGAATCCGTACCGGAGGAACAGGTCGCCGCCTCCCGTAGTCGCCGTGAACAGCGCTTCGAGCGACTGGGCGTGTGCGACGGCCAGTACGGCGCGCAGGAGCCCGCCTCCCACGCCGCGGCCCTGCCGCTGCCCTGCCACGCAGAAGTTGTACAGAACGCCCACGGGCCCGCGGCCCTCCTCCGGCGCGGCCGGGTACACACGCAGACCGACGCAGCCGTCGAGCGGCGCACCGGGTGTGTCCGCCACGAGGAAGTCGGCGGCCTGGGCGGCGTACAGCGAGGCCGGGCGTTCCCGAAGCGCCCCCGAGCGTACGAACGGCCGGGAGAGGGCGACGAGTGCGGCGGCGTCCTCCTTGCGTGCGGCGCGTACGTGGGGCGTACGCGTGGGGAGCGCGTGCGGCAGCGGGGCAGGGCGCGGCGTAGCCGTGATCAAGGCTTACCTTCCTCGGTTCCACGTCGAAGGACGGCTCGTCACGTCGCCGCGTCACTTCCCGACGACCAAGCAAAGTAAGGCTAGCCTTACCTAAATAGAGACGTCCAGCCGGGGTCGGCCCATGGGCAGCGAAGCGCCCCGACGCTGCTCGTTTTGGGAAGGGCGAGGAAAACGCCACGCACTCATCACGCGGCAACAAGAAAGGCAAGAGGGAAGTACTCACCTCTTGCCACTCTCAACTTATAGCGCACCGGGGGGCTTGCGGCAAGGCCCCGGTCCTGGCGCACAATCGCTGGCCTCGGATCGGAGATGATGACGTGAACCCCTTGGCCACCAGCGCTTTCCACCTTGCCGACAACCTCTCGCACAAGGCCGACCCGGCGCTGATCGCCGCGGACGACCGGCACTTCGCGGCCATCGCGGAGAGCCTCGACCAGACCATCGCCGAACTCTCCGGCCGTCTCGACGACTTGCGCAAGGCGCCGGGTGGCATCGGCCGGGAGGCGATGGACCGGGACTCGGAGATCCACCGGCTGAGCGGCCGCCTGCGCGCACTGCGCCGCTTCGGCCTCGACCTGTGTCTGGGGCGCGTGGTCGCCGCGGACGACACCGAGCCCTTGTACATCGGACGGCTCGGCCTCACCGACAGCGAGGGCCGCCGGCTCCTCGTCGACTGGCGCTCACCCGCCGCCGAACCGTTCTTCGCGGCGACCCACGCCAACCCGATGGGACTTGTGAGCCGCCGCAGATACCGCTGGGGCGGCGGTCGGATCAGCGACTACTGGGACGAGGTGTTCACCGCCGAGGGCCTCGAACACCACGCCGCGCTGGACGACCAGTCCGCCTTCATCGCCAGCCTCGGCGGCAACCGGTCGGCCCGGATGCGCGACGTGCTCGGCACCATCCAGGCCGACCAGGACGCCATCATCCGCGCGGGCTCGCGCGGCGCGCTCGTCGTCGACGGCGGCCCGGGCACGGGCAAGACCGTCGTCGCCCTGCACCGTTCCGCCTACCTCCTCTACTCCGACCCGCGCCTCGGCCACCGTCGCGGCGGCGTGCTCTTCGTCGGGCCGCACGAGCCCTACCTCGGTTACGTCGCCGACGTCCTGCCCAGCCTCGGCGAGGAGGGTGTGCAGACCTGCACGCTGCGGGACCTCGTCACCGAGGGCGCAGAGGCGGCCACCGAGGCCGACCCGGACGTGGCCCGGCTGAAGTCGTCGGCGCGGATGGTGGGGGCGATCGAGAAGGCCGTCAGGTTCTACGAGGAGCCGCCCACCGACGCCCTGTCGGTCACGACGGCCTGGTCCGAGGTCCGGGTGAGCGCCGACGACTGGGCCGAGGCCTTCCGGGCGCCGGGTCCTGGCACCCCGCACAACGAGGCGCGCGAGCAGATCTGGGAGGAGCTGGCGACGATCCTGATGGACAAGCAGGGCATGGACGAGGAGGAGGACGGCGTCTCGGCGGACGCCTACCTGCGGTCGCTGCGCCAGGACCGGGAACTGGTCACCACCCTCAACCGGGCCTGGCCGCTCATCGAGGCCGCCGACCTGGTCTCGGACCTGTGGACGGTCCCCGCGTATCTGCGGATGTGCGCACCCTGGCTGGACCGCGACGACGTGGCGAAGTTGCAGCGCAAGGAGGCACCGCAGGCCTGGACCGTGTCCGACCTGCCGCTCCTCGACGCGGCGCGGCAGCGGCTCGGCGACCCGGAGGCGGCGCGGCTGGAGCGCCGCCGGGCCGCCGCGGTCACCGCCGAGCGCGAGCGCATGGCTCTCGTGATCGACGACATCATCTCGGCCGCCGACTTCAACTCGGCGGGTGACGACAGCGAGGGCGCGGTGCGGATGCTGCGCGGGAAGGACCTCCAGGACAGCCTGATCGACGAGAGCGCCCTGCCCACCGCCGATCCGGACCGGCTCGCGGGGCCGTTCGCGCACATCGTCGTGGACGAGGCGCAGGAACTGACCGACGCGGAGTGGCAGATGCTGCTGCTGCGCTGCCCGTCGCGGAGCTTCACCATCGTCGGGGACCGCGCCCAGGCGCGGCACGGGTTCGCCGAATCGTGGGAGGAACGCCTGCGGCGGGCCGGGCTGGACCGGGTCGAGCTGGCATCCCTGAGCATCAACTACCGTACGCCGGAAGAGGTGATGGCGGAGGCGGAGCCGGTGATCCGGGCCGCGCTGCCGGACGCCAACGTGCCGACGTCGATCCGCAGCAGCGGCATCCCCGTCGTCCACGGGACGGTGGCGGAGCTGGACTCGGTCGTCGGGGGCTGGCTCGACGAGCACGCCGAGGGGGTGGCCTGCGTCATCGGCGATCCGATGTTCCGGGCTACGTCCCGGGTCCGGTCGCTGACGCCGGAGCTGGCCAAGGGGATGGAATTCGACCTGGTCGTCCTCGTCGACCCGGAGGCGTTCGGCGAGGGCATCGAGGGAGCGGTCGACCGCTATGTCGCGATGACCCGGGCGACTCAGCGGCTCGTCATTCTCACGAGCCGCTGATGATTGCGTACGGGGTGGTGAGCGGTCCCGGGTACGCGGACGGTCCCGGGTACGCGGACGGTCAGCTGTCCATGGACTCCGCGAGGGACCGGGGGCGCAGGTCGGTCCAGTTGGTCTCGACGTACTCCAGGCAGGCGTCCCGGGTGTTCTCGGCGAAGGCGATCGTCCACCCTCCGGGGACCTCGGCGAAGGACGGCCAGAGCGAGTGCTGCCCCTCGTCGTTCACCAGGACCACGAAACGGCCTTCGGGGTCGTCGAAGGGGTTGGTGCTCATGGGTCAGTGCCTCCTGCGGCGCGACGAGCGCTGAACGCGGGCCGGAACAGGGCCTGTTCAGACGGCGGTACGGGATGGAAGGGGAAGCCTTGATTAGGTTAGGCTCCCCTAATTATTGGGAGCTTAGCCTGTCCCCCTTCCCTCTCACAAGGAGACGTTCATGCACACGGAGAACGCCTCGGGCGCCTTCGCCGGGTACGGCCTGTCCGGCGAGCCCGGCACCGAAGCGTTCTGGGCGGGGGTGGTCCGGGGGCCGGTGTCGGTGCCGGTGTCGGTACGTGCTGATGGCGGCGGTGACGGCTGGGTCACCCTTTTCCTGTGGCGCCGACGCGGCGAGGCGGCGGGTGACGGGTCGTCGGTGAGCGTCGGCTTCGAGAGCTGGTCCCCGCCGGTGCCGTTGCGCCGGTGGGGCGACACGGACTGCTGGTACGCCGAGGTGCGCATGCCCGCGCGGTTGCGGGTGACCTACCAGTTCCTCGTGGACGACGCGGCGTACGCCGATCCGCTCAACCCCGTGGGCGCGGGCGGCGACCGGTCCATCGCCGCCACGCCGGACGCGCCGGCCCAGCCGCACTGGCCGCTCGTCGGCGCGGATGACATCCTGCCTCTTCCGCGTACGCGGATCCGCTGGGCCAGTGAGCGGCTCGGCGGGCGGCGCACGGTGCGGGTGCATCCGGTGGGCGGGGGCGGGCCGGTGGTGCTGCTGCTCGACGGGGACGACTGGCTGTATCTGCACCCGGCCATGGACGCGTTCGACGCGGCGTTCGCCGCCGGTGAGATGCCTGCGGTCACGCTCGTCTTCCTCCCGGCCAAGGACCGGGAGGCCGAGTTCACGTGCGAGCGTGCGCTGTGGGAGGCGGTCCGCGATGAGTTGCTGCCGTTGGTCGCGGAGTGCGGTGTGCCTGCCGATCTCGACCGGCTGGTGGTCGCGGGGCAGAGCCTCGGTGGGCTGAGCGCGGTGTACGCGGCGCTGGAGTTCCCGGAGCTGGTGTCCCGCGTCGCCTGCCAGTCGCCGTCGTTCTGGTGGTCGCGGGATGCGGTGGGCTCGACGGACCCGATGGGCGGGGCGGTCGGGGGGGCGGTGGCGGCGCGTCTTCGGGAGCGGTGGTCTGCCGACCTGCCCGGCACGTCCGACATGTCCGACCTGTCCGGCACGACCGGCACGACCGGCACGACCGGCACGTCCGGCACGTCCGGCACGTCCGGTCTAGCCGGGGCGCCCGACCTGTCCGGGCTGCGGATCGCGTTCGATGTCGGGGAGCACGAGGGGGCGATGCTGCCGCATTGCGAGGCGGTCGAGGGGTTGATTGAGGGGGCGGGAGCGGTCGTGCGGGTTTCTCGTGCGGCGGCTGGGCATGATCGGGCTGGGTGGCGGGAGGGGCTGCTGAGGGATGTGGCGTGGGTTCTGCGTTAGCGCGTTGGCCTCACCTCAGCGCGCCACCGCCAAGCAATAGGCCTCGTCATGGGCGAGGAGATTCCGGTGGGTGTCTTCTGTGGTGATCCTGCCGTCGTTCAGGACCAGGACTCGGTCCGCGGCGTCCAGGAGGGCGGGGCTGGTGGTGAGTACTACCGTGGTGCGGCCCCGGCGGAGTTTGGCCACGTTGCGGGCGATGAGTTGTTCGGTGACCGCGTCGACGGCCGTCGTCGGGTTGTGCAGGACGAGGATGTCCGTGTCGGCGGCCAGCGCGCGGGCCAGGGAGAGGCGTTGGCGCTGGCCTCCGGAGAGGTTGGCGCCCCGGTCACGGACGGGGTAGTCGAGTCCTTCGCGGTGCAGGGCCACGACATCGGTCAGCATGGACGCCTCGACCGCCTCGGGGAGCGAGCGGCTGGTGCCCGACGGGTCGATGTTGGTGCGCAGGGTGCCTGCGAAGATCTCCCCGTCGTAGGGGTTCACCAGCATGTGCTCGCGGACCGCCTCGACCGACAGGTCGGCCAGATCCTGGCCGCTGAGCCGCACCACTCCCTCGTACGCCTCGGGCGGCACCTGCGCGGCCAGGACCGACGCGAGATCGGCCACCGGGCGCGGCTGGTAACCGGCGATCGCCACGAACTCGCCGGCCTCCACCGTGAAGGTGAGGTCCTGCAGAGAGCCGTACCGGACGCCGTCGACCACCAGGTCGCCGCCCGCTGCGGGGCGGCCCGGGCCCGGATTCGTGACCGGCGGCGCCGAGAGGACCAGCGCCATCCGCTCGGCCGATGCCCGCGCGATCATCACGTACTTGGGCATCTCGGAGAACATCTTGAGCGGCTCCATGATGAACTGCGCGAGGCCCACGGCCATGACGAGCTCACCGATGGTGATCCGGCCCTCGAAGGCCAGCCAGCCCGCCGTCAGGGTCACCGCGGCCGCGAGGACCGCGTTGAGGGCCTGGGCCGTGCCCGCGTAGACGCCGTTCACCTTGGCGACGGTGACCGACTGGTGCTTCGCCTCCGCACTGACCGTCCGGTAGGAGCGGAACGCCGCGTGGTTGCCGCCGAATCCGTGCAGCGGGCGCAGGCCGGTGATCAGGTCGGCGACCTTCGCGCCGGCCCGCGCCACCCGGGCCTGCTGTTCGCGGGTGCTTGAGCCGATCCGCTTGGACATGACGCTGAGGACCGACAGGATCGCGACCGTTCCGACGATCACGAGGAGGCCGAGCCGGAGGTCGGCCATGCCGAGGGCGACCGCCGCGACCACCACCGCGACCAGTGAGCTGATGAGGAGCGGCACCACCTCGATGATGTCCGCGGTCTGGTCGGCGTCCTCCGTGGCGATGGTCAGCACCTCGCCGGATTTCAGGTCGACCTTCCTGGCCACCGGCTGGAGCCCGCAGGCCGCGACCCGCACCCGCCAGCGGTGCGCCTCCGTCGTGTTGGCCTTCTGCAGGACGCGCATGCCGAACCGCCACGACAGCGAGACGGTCGTGATGATCACGGCGAGCGCGCCGATCGACAGGCCGAGCGCGCCGAGGGTCCGGTCGTCCTTCATCGTGTGCTCGACGATCAGGCCGAGCGCGATGGGGAAGGCCGTCTCGCCCGCCTGGTACAGGCCCATGAGCAGGGTGCCCAGGGCCATGGCGCCGACATTGCGGCGCAGCGCGGCCTTGAGGATGTCGGCCCCTCGGCGGGGCTCCTGCGGGTCAGGAGCCCCGTGCGGCGGGGTGGCGGAAGTCCCCTCGGGAGTCGCCTCGGGAGTCGCCTCGGGAGTTGTCTCGGGAGTTGTCTCGGGTGTCGTGTCAGGAGTTGTCATCGAGGTGGCGGGCAATCGCTTCCGGGGTTCGGAGGGTGAACAGGTCACGGATGGTGACCACGGGGCCGTACTCCCGGCGGAGCAGCCCGATGAGGCGCACCGCCAGCATGGAGTGTCCGCCGAGGGACACGAAATCGCTCACCGCGCTCACCTCGTCGTCGTCGAGGTCCAGGGCTTCCGCGAAGAACTCGCAGACCACGCTCTCCGTCTCGGTCTCAGGGCCGCGCTCCCCCGCCGTGGTCAGCGCGCCGAGCGGCTTGGCCTCCGGCAGGGCCTTGGTGTCGGCCTTGCCGTTCACGGTCAGCGGGATGCTGTCGACCTCGGCGTAGTGCGTCGGACGCAGGAAGTCCGGAAGCCCGGCGCCCACTTCTGCGGCGACGGCGGCCAGGTCGGCGCCGTCGAGCACCAGGTAGGCGGCGAGGCGGTAGGCGCCGTCGACCTGCGGGTCGGGCTGGGCGACCGCCGCGGTGAACCGCACCGCCGGGTGCGCCGCGAACGCGGCCTCGACCTCACCCAATTCGACCCGGTGGCCGCGGATCTTGACCTGCTGGTCGGTGCGGCCCAGGTACGTCAGGTTCCCGTCGGGCCTGCGCACGACGAGGTCACCGGTGCGGTACATGCGCTCGCCGGGCGCGCCGAACGGGCAGGCGACGAATCGGTGCGCGCTCTGTCCCGGCTGCCCGAGGTAGCCGCGGGCGATGCCGATGCCCGCCACGTACAGCTCGCCCGGAACACCGTCCGGCAGGGGCCGCAGCCAGGGGTCGAGGACGTAGACCTCGGTGTTGTCGATGGCGACGCCCACCACCGGATCCTGGCATTCGAAGGTGCCGACGCCGAGGGTGTTGATGGTGTATTCGGTGGGTCCGTAGAGGTTGTAGCCGACCGTGCCCTCGGTCTCGGCGAGCCGCTGCCAGAGCGCCGGGGTGACGGCCTCGCCGCCGAGCAGGACGAGCGCGGGCCGCCGTTCCGGCTGGTCGAGCAGGCCCTCGGCCACCAGCTGCTGGGCGTACGTCGGGGTCACGTTGATGACGTCGATGGCGTGTTCGGCGCAGTACGCGACCAGGCCGGGCGCGTCGCGGCGCAGCTCCTCGTCGCAGATGTGCACCTCATGGCCGTCGGCGAGCCACAGCAGCTCCTCCCACGACATGTCGAACGCGAACGACACGGTGTGGGCGATGCGAAAGGTGCGGTGGCCGTGGTCCGCGAGGACGGGCTCGAAGATCCGGCGCTGATGGTTGATCAGCATGTTGGTGAGCCCGGCGTACTCGGTCACCACGCCCTTGGGCCGCCCCGTCGAACCCGAGGTGTAGATCGTGTACGCGGGGTGGCGCAGGCGGTCCGGGTCGTCCGGCGCGAACGTCGTGTACGGCTCGGCCGCGGGCAGCGGGCGGTCCAGTTCGATCAGCTCGCCGGAGTCGGCCGGGCCGCCGGTGAGCCGGGGCGAGACCGTGCTCACGGTGAGGATCACGGCGGGGCGGGCGTCCGCGACGATCGCCGCGATCCGCTCGTCGGGGTGGTCCAGTTCCAGCGGTACGTAGGCGGCGCCGACGCGCAGTACGGCGAAGAGCGCCACGATGGAGTCGAGCGAGCGCGGAATCGCGAGGCCCACGGTGGTCTCGGGGCCGATGCCGCGCGCGGCGAGCACGCCCGCCACCGCGCGGCTGCGGTCCCGCAGGCCGGCGAAGGTCATGGTCGCGCCGTGCGCGACGAGGGCGATCCGGTCCGGGTCGCGGTCGGCCGCCCGGTCGAACCGGTCGACGACGGTGTCCGTGCCGACGTCGGTGCGTTCGGCGGGCGCGGGCTCCCGGCCGAGGCCCGGCAGCGTGCCGAGGGGGCCGGTCGCGCGGGCCAGGTCGTCGAGGACCCGTACGTAGTCGTCGAGGAGACGGCGGGCCTCGCCGGTGTCGCCGTGGCGGTGCTCCAGCTTGACCGTGAGCCGGTCGCCGGGCGTGACGACCCAGGTGTACGGGTAGTGCGTGGAGTCGTCGGCCTTCACCGAGGTGATGCCGTGGCGGGCGTTCATCTCGGCGAACGCGTCCATGTCCAGGAAGTTCTGGAGGACGAAGAGGTTGTCGAAGAGGGTGTCGTGGCCGCTGGCCCGCTGGATCTCGCCGAGCCCGAGGTGCTCGTGCTCCATCGCCTCGACCCGGGACGCCTGCACGGCCGACAGGTAGCCGCCGACCGTGTCGTCGGGCCTGGCCCGCGTCCACATGGGCACGGTGTTGAGCAGCACGCCGACGATGTCGGACAGGCCCTCGCCGTCACGCCCGGAGACGGTCACGCCGAACACCGCGTCACTGCGCCCGGTGTGCGCGCCGAGCAGCAGCCCGAACGCGCCGGTGAGCACGGAGTTGAGCGTGACGCCGTGCGCCTTGGCCGCGTCGCGCAGCGCCTCCGACTGGTCGGCGGTGAGGGTGTGCACGAGGGCGGGCGGCAGCTCCTGGGAGAGGACCGGCGCCGGCCCGGCGAGCAGGGTCGGGCCCGGCAGCCCGGCCAGGTGCTCCGCCCAGAACCGTTCGGATACGGCAGGGTCCTTGGCGGCGAGCGTCCGGGCGTACTCCTCGAAGCCCGGCGTGGCCGGGGCCGCGTCGAGGGGCTCGCCCGCGAGGACGGCCTCGTAGGCGTCGAACAGGTCCCGCAGCACGATCTCGCGTGACCAGCCGTCCCACAGCAGCAGGTGGTAGCTGAGCAGCAGGCCGTCGCGGCCGTCGGGCAGGCGGACCACGGTCAGCCGGATCAGCGGCGGTTCGGCCGGGTCGAAGCCGGTGTCGCGGTCGCGGGTGCGCAGCGCCTCGACCTCGGCTTCATCGGTCAGTTCGACGGTACGGACGTCGACGCGGCGGCCCGCCTTGAGGACCTGGACCGGGTTGCCGTCGTCGTCGGTGGTGAAGCCCGCGCCGACGGCCGGGTGGCGCGCGATGACGTGCGCCATCGCCTCGGCCAGCGCGTCGGTGTCAAGACGCCGGTCGAAGGCGAACCAGCTCTGGGCGACGTAGTGCCCGGCCGAACCGGCCAGCTGGGCCTGGAAGTACAGGCCGCGCTGGAGCGGGGTGACGGGCGCCGTGCGCTCGGCGGTCGCGGACGCGTCCGCGACACGCTCCAGTGCGCGCGTCCAGTGCTCGGTGATGTCGTCGGGGACGCCCTCGGCGAGGGTGAAGGCGGCGTGCAGGCTGCCGGTGGCGTCGTCGGTCCACGCGTTGACCTCGACGGCGTACGGGCTGGGCTGCTCGCCGCCGGTGATCTGCGGCGCCTGCGATTCGCGGCCCCGGCCGAGGTAGTTGAACAGGACCTGCGGGCGGGCGGTCAGCAGGGGCGCGGTCTGCGGGTTGAGGTAGCGGAGCCTGCCGTACGCGGTGTGCCCGTCCTCGTCCGGCTGGCGTGCGGCGACCTCGCGCGCGGCGGCGACGGGGTCGGTGTGCGCGGTGAGGCGCACGGGCGCGATGGAGGTGAACCAGCCCACCGTGCGCGTGTAGTCGTGGTGTTCGAGCGCCGGGACCCGGCCGTGCCGCTCCAGCTCGACCGCGAGGTCGGTGGGCGACGGCTGGACGCGGGTCAGCGCGGTGCGCAGCGCGCCGCAGAGCAGCTCGGTGAGGCCGACGCCGAGCGCGGCGGGCGCGGTGCGGGTCACGCGGTCGCTCACGTCGGGCGGCAGTACGACGGTGCTCTCGCGCAGAGCCCCCACGGACGAGAGGAGTCCAGGCGCCCCGAGCGTGTCGATCCAGTGCCCGAGGGAGTCGCTCGCCTCGGTGGACCGGAGCGTCAGTGCCTCGGCGTACTCCGCGTAGGACGTCGTCGGCGGCGCGAGCCCGGCGCCGCCGAGCGCGGTGGTGAGGTCGTCGAGGATGACCAGCCAGGACACCGCGTCGACGGCGAGGTGGTGCACGGTGACGACCAGGGTGCGGCTCGCGTCGAGCCAGGAGAACGCGATGACGTCCCCGGATTCGGGGTCGAGCCGTCCGGCGGCCTCGTTCGCCGCCGCGGTGGCGTCCGCCGCGTCCGTGCGGACGACGGCGACCTCGCGGGCGGGTTCGGTGCCGAGTGCCCACACGCCGTGCTCGACGCGCAGCCGCAGCCGCAGCGCCGGGTGCGCGGCCACGACGGCGTTCGCGGCGCGCCCGATGTCGGCGAAGCCGACTCCCTCGGGGACCGGCACCGTCCTGGCCTGGGCGAACCGGTCCAGTGAGCCGCCGAGTTCGCGCTGGCGCAGCATGATCGGCGTCGGCGGCAGCGGGCCGTCCGCGCTGCGGGCCGGTGCGGGCGCGGCGGCCTGCGGCGTACTCGCTGCCAGGTGCTCGGCGAGCGCGCGCGGCGTACGGAGCAGGAACACGTCCCGGGGCGCGATCGGCAGGCCGAGCGCCCTGGCCCGGTTGATGACGGTGATGGCGACGATGCTGTCGCCACCGGCGGTGAAGAAGTCGGTGTCGGCGTCCACGGCGGCGCCGGGCAGCGTCTCCGTGAAGATGCCGATCAGCTGGGTGAGCGCAAACCCGGCTTCGCCTGCGGGCGCTTCGTGGCTGGTCGCGCAGGCCTCCGGCGTGGCCGCCCGCTCCGCGAGCGCCTTGCGGTCCAGCTTGCCGTTGACGGTGAGCGGCAGGGCGTCGACCGGCAGGACCCGGCTCGGCACCATGTGTGCCGGGAGCTTCGTCGACAGCAGTGCCGCGAGGTCGCCGGGGACCCGGCCCACGACGTGCGCGATCAGATGGTCGCCGGTGTCCGCGACGGTGACGGCCGCGTCGACCACCCCGTCGAGTCCACGGACCGCCGACTCCACCTCGCCGAGCTCGATGCGGAACCCCTTGAGCTGCACCTGGTCGTCGGCGCGGCCCGCGAACTCCAGCTCGCCGTCGAGCGTGCGGCGGGCCAGGTCGCCCGTGTGGTACATCCGGGAGCCGTCGTCCGCGAACGGGTTCGCCACGAACCGGCCCGCGGTCAGGCCCGGCCTGCCGAGGTAGCCGAGCGCCACCTGGTCACCCGCGACGTAGATGGCGCCCACCCGGCCCGGCGGCACCGGCCGGAGCCGGTCGTCGAGCAGGTAGGTGACCAGGCCGGGCAGCGGGCCGCCGATCGGGCTGACGTCGTCGCCGGGGCCGAAATCCGCGTCGCTGAGCACCCGGTGCGTGACGTGCACGGTGGTCTCGGTGATGCCGTACATGTTGACCAGCTCGGGCGACGCCGTGCCGTGCCGCTCGACCCAGCCGCGCAAGCGCCCGAGGTCCAGCGCCTCACCACCGAAGATGATCTTCCGCAGCGCGCGGGCCGGTTCACCGGCATGCCGGTCGGCCTCGATGAACTGGTAGAACGCCGACGGCGTCTGGTTGAGCACGGTCACCCCGCGCTCGCGGACGAGCCGGTGGAAGTCGACCGGCGAGCGGGTCAGACCGTACTCCGGCACCAGCAGCTCACCGCCGTGCGCCAGCGCGCCCCACAGCTCCCAGACCGCGAAGTCGAAGGAGAAGGAGTGGAACTGGACCCACACGTCGTCGGGCCCGAAGCCCATGTCCGCCCGGGTGTTGGCGAGCAGCGTCACCACGCTGGAGTGCGGCACGACGACGCCCTTGGGGCGGCCGGTCGAGCCGGACGTGTAGATCACGTACGCGGGGTCGTGCCAGTCGGCGCCTGCGGCCGGGTTCCCGTCGGTGTCCGCCGGCGGCTCCTCCCCCTGGACCAGGACACGAGCCGGCAGTCCTGCCCGGTCGATGAGGCCGGTGAAGCGGTCCCGCTGCTCGCGGTCGACGAGGACGACCTCCGGAGCGGCGTCGGCGATGACGTACTCCAGGCGCTCGTCCGGGTACGCCAGGTCCAGCGGTACGTAGGCGCCGCCCGCCGTGACGATCGCGACCAGGGCGACGACCTGCTCGACGGAGCGCGGGACGGCGACGGCGACCCGCTTGCCGGGGCCTACCCCGGCCGCGCGCAGCGTGCGGGCCAACTCGTCCTTCGCGGCGGCCAGTTCGCCGTACGTGAGGGACCTGGTGCCGCCGTCAAGGGCGCACTGGGTGACGGCTGTGGCCGTCGGATTCCGGTGCGCGGCGGCGTCGAACAGGCCGGCCAGGGTCGTCTTCTCGACGCGGGCGGGCAGCCGGCCACCGGCGGGTGCCAGGCCTTCGACCAGGGCGTCGACCGGTGCGTCGGGCCGGGTGAGCAGGCCGGTGAGGGCGTGGCCGAAGGTCCGCAGGACGGTCTGGGCGCTCTCCTCGCGGAGCAGTTCACCGTCGTAGATGAGGTTGAAGCGCGGGCGGCCGTCGGGCGTCCGCTCCACCACGAGGGTCAGCGGGTAGTGCGGGGCGCCCTCATTCACGATGTCGGTGATGACGAGTTCGGCGTCGGGGGTCCGCAGGCTGTCGACGTCGGTCGCGACGTCGAACACCACGAGGGTGTCGAACAGCGGTCCCGCGCCCGCCTGGCGGCCGATCCGCGCCAGCGAGACGTGCTGGTGCGGCAGGACGGCGCTCTGGTGCTCCCGCACCGAGGCGAGCAGGTCGCGCGCCGTGGTCGTACCCGTCCAACGGGCGCGCACGGGAATGGTGTTGATGAAGAGGCCGACCATGTCCCCGATGCCGGGCACATCGGCGTCGCGCCCGGAGACGGTGGAGCCGAAGACGACGTCGCTGCCGTGCAGGAGAGTGCCCAGCGTCACCGCCCAGGCGCTGTGCACGGCCGCGCTCAGCGGCACACCGGCCGTGCGGACGGCCGCGTCGATGTCGTCGCCGGGCGCCACGGCGGTGTCCGCGAACCGGTCGGAAGGCGTGTGCCCCTCGGCGACGAGCGAGGGACCGGGCAGCCCGGCGAGCTCCTCGCGCCACACCCGGTCGCTCTCGTCGTCGTCGCGTCCGGCGAGCCAGCCCACGTAGTCGGTGAAGCCGCCGAGCGGGTACACGGTGCCCGGCGCGTGGTACTCGGTGAGCAGCGCGCGCAGCATCGGCGGCACCGACCAGCCGTCGGCGATGATGTGGTGCACGGTCTGCACCAGGACATCGCGGCCGCCGCCCGCGCGGATGAGCGTGTACCGCATCAGCGGCCCGGTCGCCAGGTCGAACCCGGCGCGGCGGTCCCGCTCGGCGAGTTCGCGTATCTCGGCGTCGGTGATGCCGGGGCGGTCCAGCGTGGTGAACGGCGCCTCGACGCCGCTCTGCAGGACGGAGACCACCCGGCCGTCGGCGAGGGCCGTGAAGCGCGCGGCCAGGTTCGGGTAGAGCGTGAGGAGGCGGGTGGCCGCGGCCGCGAGGCGGTCGGCGTCCACCTCGCCGTCCGGCGCCTGAAGGGTGAGGAGCTGCTGCTCGACGTACGCGCCCGCCGAGTCGTCGTCGAAGACGGAGTGGAAGTAGAGGCCTTCCTGCAGCGGGGTCAGCGGCAGGATGTCGCGCAGCGCGGGGCCTTCGAGGTCGTCGACGTCCCTCTGCGCGAGCTGGACCAGCGGGAAGTCGCTGGGCGAGTGGCCGCCCCCGTCGAGCGCGGCGAGGCCGGCGAGGGCCGTACGGAAGTAGCCGCCGAGGGTGTCGACGTCCTGGTCGGTGAAGACTCCGTCGGGCCAGGAGATGGTGGTGACCAGCTCGTACTCGTGGCCGTTCGCGGCGGGTTCGGCGATCGCGTTGAACTCCAGGGCGCGCGGCAGGCGCATGTCCGGGTCGCGCTTCTCACCCAACTGGCCGGTGGCGCCCGCGAGTTGCCAGTCGCCGGAGGCTCCCGCGTCGAAGCGGCCCAGGTAGTTGAAGAGCACCTGCGGTGCGGGGGCGTCGAACGCGGTGTCGGTCAGGTAGCGCAGGGCGCCGTAGGAGACGCCGTTGCTCGGCACCCGGGCGAGGTCTTCCTTGACCGCCTTGAGCGCGGCGGCGAGGTAGTCGGGGGCCGTGAGGTCGGGCGCGGTGCCGGGGTCGACGGTCACCGGGAACAGCGTGGTGAACCAGCCGACGGTGCGCGACAGTTCGGGTTCGAAGCCCGCGGTGCCCGCCACGAACCGTCCTTCGCGTCCGTGGCCCTCCAGCTCGATGTGGGCGAACGTCTGGTCCTGGCCGAGGTCGCGGCGCCACCGGGCGAGGGAGACGGCGAGCGCGGTCAGCAGGACGTCGTTGACCCCGGCGTGGAACTTCGCGGGTATCTCGCCGAGCAGCGCGGCGGTGACCTCGGGGCCTACCGACACGGTCCGCAGCCGCTCCCGCGCGACGGTGTCGGCCGCGGACAGCGCGCGCCGGCCCACCGGACGGTCCGTCGCGGGCAGGGGGCGCCGGAAGTAGTCGCGGTCGGCCGTGAAGTCCGCCTGCCCGAGGAGCTGGGTCCAGCGGCGGAACGACGTGCCGACCGGGGGGAGTTCGACCGGTGCGCCCGAGGCGACCTGGCGCCAGGCCGTGGCCAGATCCTCCATCAGGACCCGCCAGGAGACCCCGTCGACCACCACATGGTGGGCGACGACGACCAGTTGGCGTGCCTCGCGCCGCCAGACGGCCCGCAGCATGACGCCGGCGTCCGGATCGAGGCCGGCGGTGGCGAGGGCGACGCACGCGTCGAGCGGCAGGTCGCTCTCCTGCCACACCGGGGCGTCCTGTGCCGCCTCCGGGATGTCGAAGCTCCAGCGGTCGCCGCGCACCAGCCTGGCGCGCAGCATGTCGTGGTGCCCGAGCACGGCGGCGAGGACCTCGTCCAGCGCGTCGGGGGTCAGCTCCGCGGGGGTGTTGAGGACCACGGACTGTACGAAGCCGTCGATCGCGTCCGTGGTCTCACCGAGCCACTGCACGATGGGCGACCCGGCGACGGGTCCGGTCGCGGTGTCGGCGTGGTCCACGGCGGAGACGTCCTCGCGGCTCGCCACCGCGGCCAGCGCTCCCACGACGGTGTGGGTGAAGATCTGGCGCGCCGTGACGTAGAGGCCCGCGTCGCGCAACGCGCTCAGCAGCGAGATCGTCAGGATGCTGTCGCCGCCGAGCTGGAAGAAGTCCTGGTCGACGCCGACTTCGTCGAGCTGAAGCACCGCGGCGACGGCCGCGCAGACCACCCGCTCGTTCTCGGTGGTGGGCGGGGCGACGGCGCCGGTGCCCGTGGTGGGCTCGGGCAGGGCCTTGCGGTCGAGCTTGCCGTTGGCGGTGAGCGGGAACTCCGTCATCACGACGATGTGGGTGGGCACCATGTACTCGACCATGTGCTCGGCCGCCCACGCCTTGACGTCGTCGGCCCGCAGGTCCGCGTGGCCGGCGGCCGGGATGACGTATCCCACCAGGTAGGTGCCGCCCGCCGTGTTCTTCTTCGCGACGACGCAGGTGTACCGGACCCCGGGGTGCTCGGCGAGGCCGACCTCGACGTCCTCGATCTCCAGGCGCATGCCGCGGATCTTGATCTGGTTGTCGGCGCGGCCGAGGAAGTCCAGGGAGCCGTCCGGGGCGAACCGGGCGAGGTCACCGGTCCGGTAGAGCCGGGAGCCGTCCGAGGCGAAGGGGTTGGCCACGAAGCGGGAGGCCGTCAGGCCGGGCGCGTTGACGTAGCCGCGGCCCAGCAGGAAGCCGCCCGCGTACAGTTCGCCGCCGACCCCGACCGGGACCGGGCGCAGCTCGTCGTCGAGGACGTACAGCTGGGTGTTGGGGTTGGCCTTGCCGATCGATGTCGACAGGCGTTCGGCGGCGCCCCGGTAGATGACGTGCGAGACGCCGATCGTCGTCTCGGCGGGTCCGTAGCCGTGGTACAGCGGGATGCCGAGCCGGGTGCGGAACCGCTCGTAGAGCTCGGGAGTCAGCACCTCGCCGCCGCACCAGACGTGCCGCAGGCTGTCCAGGCGCCCGGAGTCGCCCGCCATCTCCAGGAGGACGTCCAGCATGGACGAGACGAGATACGTGAAGGTGACGCGCTGTTCGGCGATCACGCCGAGCAGGTGGTGCGGGTCGCGTTCGCCGCCGGGCCGCAGGACCACGAGGCGGCCGCCGCGGACCAGTGGCAGGAAGATCTCGTTGATGGAGATGTCGAAGGACAGCGGCGCCTTGAAGAGGGAGGCGTCGTCGTGGCCGAAGCCCAGGATCTCGCAGGACTGCCAGAGCAGGCGCTCGCTGATCGCCTCGTGCCGGATCATCGCGCCCTTGGGCCGCCCGGTCGAGCCGGACGTGAAGATCACGTACGCGAGGGCGTCACCGGGGACGGCCAGCTCGGGGGCCTCGGTGGGGCAGGCGCCGAACCGCCAGTCGCCGAGGTCGACGGCGACGGCTTCCGGTTCGTCGGGGGCGTGTTCGCCGGTGGCGTTGAGCTGCACGACGGCGCGGGCGTCCTCGATGACGACGGCGCGGCGCGCGGCGGGCCACTGGGGGTCGAGCGGCACGAAGGCGCAGCCCGCCTGGAGGACGCCGAGCAGGCCGATCACCATGTCGGCGGAGCGGCCGAGCGAGATGCCGACGACCTGTTCGGCGGTGAGCCCGCGTCCGATGAGGTGGTGGGCCAGCTGGGCGGAGCGCTCGGCCGCCTCACGGTAGGTCAGGGACCGGTGCTCGTCGACGATCGCGACGGCGTCCGGCCTCGTCCGCGCCTGTTCGCGGAACATCTCGACGATGGTGGGTCGGACCCGGTCGGCGTCGGTGGCGTTCCACTCGGCCAGGGTCTTGAGCCGTTCCGCGGCGCCGGTAGGGCTGATGGTGCCGAGCGGCCGGTCAGGGAAGTCGGCCAGGTCGTCGAGGGCCAGCTGGGCGTCGGCCCGCGCGACGCCCTCGGGGACGGCGATGCTCCAGCCGTCCGCTCCCGCATCCCGACTGCCGGGGCCGGTCCCGCCGTTGTCCACCCAGCCGAGGACGTCGGCGAAGAGGGTGGCGGGGGTGAGCTCGATGCCTTCGGGGCTTCGGCCCGTCGCCCAGTACTCCAGAGCGATGGCGCACGCGTCGGCGACGGTCCGGTCGCAGTGGTCGCCGGTCCTTCGGCGTACCCCGGCCAGGCGGGTGGGTGAAAGCAGTACGAGGCGAGCGCTCGGTTCCATCATCGAAGACAGCGTCCCTTCCAGGTCAACGCAGTTAGGCTAGCCTAAATAAGGCTTGCCTAACTACCCTCTCGCCAGGCCTGCCACAGACGCGCGTACCTGCCGCCCAGAGCCACCAGCTCGTCGTGGGTGCCCTGCTCCACCACCCGCCCCGCGTCCAGCACGGCGATCCGGTCCGCCGCCATCGCCTGCGTGAGGCGGTGCGCCACGAAGAGCGTGGTCCGGCCCGCGCACGCGGCGAGCACCGCGCGCTCCAGCTCGGCCGCGCCCTCGCTGCCCGCCTCCGCCGTCGACTCGTCGAGCACCACCACCGGTGCCCGGCCCAACACGAGCCGGGCCAGGGCGATATGGGCGATCTTGGTGACGTCGAGGCGTTCGCCGCCCTCGCCGACCATGGTGTTCAGCCCCTCGGGCAGCGCCTCGACCCAGGCGTGGGCGCCGACCGTGCGCAGCGCGTCCATCAGTTCGGCGTCGCTCGCCCGCGGCGCGGCGAGCCGCAGGTCATCGGCGAGCGACCCGGAGAACACATGCGTCTCCTGCGTCAGGATGCTCACCACGGCGCGCGCGCCCGCCTCGTCCAGCTCACCGAGGTCCTGCGCCCCGACGCGCACCGTCCCGGCCTGCGGGGTCCCGATGCCCGCGATCAGCGCGGCCAGCGTGGACTTGCCCGCGCCCGTCGCACCCACCAGGGCGAGCGAACCACCGGCCGGAATCGTCAGATCGACGTCCCTGAGCACCGGTTCATCGGCACCCGGATAGGTGAACGTCAGCCCTTCCACCGTCACCGGGTGCGGCCCGGCGCCCGCCGCCTCCACCGAGGCGTCGCCCACGAGACGTTCCTGCGCGGACTCCCCGAGCACCCCGACGAGACGGGTCAGGCTCGCGCCCGACTTCTGCGCCTCGTCGAAGGTGAACATGATGGCGCCGAGCGGGGTGAACAGCCGGTGGAACATCAGCGGGGCCGCCGACACCTCGCCCAGACTGGCCGCGTCGGCCTCCAACAGCGCATATCCCACGACGAGGATCAGGACGAGCCCGATGAACTCGGCGCGGTTCTCCCGGCCCACGAAGCGGCCGAAGAACCGGAACACCTCGACACCGAGGTCTCGCACCCGCCACGACTCCTGGGTGACCTTCTCGCGGACACCGTCCTCCAGGCGGTACGCCCGGACCGTGTCGATCCCGTCGAGGCCGCTGATCAGCGCCTGCGCGCGGTCGGCCTGGGCCACCCGCTGCTTGCGGTAGAGCGGCGCGGACCTCGGGAGGTACCAGCGCAGGGCCAGCGCGTACGCGGGCAGCGCGCCGGCGCCCGCAAGGCCCAGCCGCCAGTCGAGGCCGAACATGCCGACCGTGGCGATGAAGACCAGCACACCCGCCGAGAACACCGTGGGGATGGCTGTCCGGATGCCCTTGGACAGCACGGCCACGTCGTCGCCGACCCGGGAGAGCACGTCCCCCCGGCCGACCTGTTCGATCCGCGCGCTCGGCATCCCGAGCACCGCCCGTACGGCGCCTTCCCGCAGCCGCGCGAGCAGATCCGCGCCGAGGCGGCCGATCAGATAGGTCGACAGCGCGGTGGCCGCCGCGCCGAGCAGCGCGGCGACCCCCATGAGCACCCCGATCGTGGTGAGCACCGAGCGCGAGTCGCCCTCGACCACCCCGTCGACCACCCGGCCGAGCAGGAGCACGGGCAGCACCTGGAGCGCCGCCCCCGCCACCGTGGTGAGCACGGTGGCACTCGTCAGCCAGGGCACTTCGCGGCAGTGCGACGAGACCCACCGGGTGGCCTCACGTCCCGTCGCCGTGCGCAGAGTCGCCGGGGCGGCGGGGGTTTCGGTGGTGCGGGTCTCGGTGGTGCTCACACGTAGGCCAAGTCGAAGCGGGGACGGGACGGGTCGAGCGGCATCCCTGGGTGACGGGACGGGTTGAGCGGCATCTCTATTCGACCGACTTGACGAGCTCGTCGATCGCGTACGGAAGGGAGAGCGCGGTGCCCTGGGACATCGCCGCGCCGACCGCCGGGCCCTCGCTGTCGAGCAGGTAGGAGACGTGGCCCTTCTTCACGGCCTTCAGATTCTTGAACAGCTCGAACTTCTTCAACGACTCCGTGTCGGCCTTGTCGTTGATGACGACGATGCGGTCCACGTCGACCAGGTCCGTGCGCTCGGGGCTGAGTTCCGTGGAGAACTTGCCGCCCGCGATCTTGTCGATCTTCGTCTGGTACTTGTAGCCGATGCCCGTGAGGAGCCGTCCGCGCACGTCCTTGGAGGTGAACGGGTTGATGGAGTCCTTGTACCAGGAGAGCGCGACGGAGGTCTGGTCCGCGAACTTCGGGTGCGCCTTCTTGGCCGCGGCGAGCTTGCCCTCAATGCCCTTGACGAGCTTCTTACCCTCGTCCTCCTTGCCCAGCGCCTTGGCGATGTGCACCGTGTTGTCCTGCCACGGGGCGCTGAACAGCTCCTTCTCGCCCTTGGTGCGACCCACCGTCGGGGCGATCTGGGAGAGCTTGTCGTAGCCCGCCTTGTCGATCTCCGAGTAGACCGCGATGATCAGATCCGGGCGCAGGGCGGCGATCTTCTCGTAGTTGGGGCCGGAGTCGCCGTTCTTCATGACGACCTCGGGCTTGGTGTCGCCCCACTTGTCCTTCACCCAGGGCCACTGGGTGTTGATGTCGGGGGACTTGCCCGAGGGATTGGGGTACTGGTCGACCATGCCGACCGGCTTGGTGCCGAGCGCCAGGACGGCCTGGTCGTCGGTGTAGCCGACGGTGACGACCCGCTTGGGGGCCTTCTCGACCTTGGTGGATCCGAACGCGTGCTCCACGGTGACCGGGAACGTGCCGCCGGCGGCCGCCTGCGTGTCGTCGCCCGCCTTGTCCTCCGAGCCGGAACCACATCCCGTGAGGAGGCCGACGCCGAGGGCCGCGGCGGTCGCTGCCGTCGCGAGGCGCCGCCAGGGCTTCGTGAGCGTCGTTCGATGGAGGAGCATCCGGATTCCCTTGCCTTCGCGCTGTTCTGCGCTTTCGCGCTGTCCGCTGCGCCCCTGATTCAGGGCAGCCAAACCTTAACCTGTAGAGGTGAGGTTAGCCTAGCCTTACTGATGCATCGCTCCGGGGTGCCCACTCCGGCGGGTCAGCCGCGTTGCCGGTCAACCGAGTTGTACGTGCGTACGGCCGATCGGCACGATCAACGGACGGTCGCCCACCGGATCGTCGACCACCTTGGCCCGCAGCCCGAACGCCTCGTACAGCAGATCCGCCGTGATCACGTCCCGCGGATGACCCTGCGCGAGGATCGAACCCGCCTTCATCACGATGAGGTTGTCGCTGTAGCGCGTGGCCAGATTGAGGTCGTGCAACACCATGACGACGGTGTTCCCCGACTCGTGCAGATCGTCCACCAGGTCGAGCACGTCGATCGCGTGCGCCAGGTCGAGGTAGGTGGTCGGCTCGTCGAGGAGCAGCAGGTCGGTGCCCTGGGCCAGGGTCATGGAGATCCAGACCCGCTGGCGCTGCCCGCCGGACAGCGAGTCGACGGCGCGGTCGGCCAGGTCGGAGACCCCGGTCATGGCCAGCGCGCGCTCCACCACACCGGCGTCGTCCGAAGACCACTGCCGCAGCCAACTCTGGTGCGGGTGGCGCCCCCTGGCGACCAGGTCGGCCACCGTGAGCCCCTCCGGCGCGACCGGCGCCTGCGGCAGCAGCCCGAGCTTCTTCGCGACGTCCCGGGTCTTGAGCTTGTCGATGTCCTCGCCGTCCAGCACGACCGAACCCTTGGCCGGCTTGAGCAGCCGCGTCAGGGTGCGCAACAGGGTCGATTTGCCGCAGCCGTTGGGACCGATGATCGTCGTGATCACCCCGGGCGGAATGGCCACGTCGAGGTCGTCGATGACCGTACGGCCGCCGTAGCCGACGGAGACGCCCCTGGCGGCGAGCCGTACGGCGTCCTCGACCCCGGACTCGATCTCGGTGATGAACTGAGTGACCACAAGCCCCCCTAATATTAGGTTTGCCTCACCTTTGTACCAGCTATTCGCACTGGACCGGTCATCCGGGCCGCGCCGGCTACTTGAGGTTCGCCCGCACCAACAGGTAGACGAGGAAGGGCCCGCCGATCGCGGCGGTGACCACGCCGACCGGGAGGCTGGTCGGCAGCGCCGCGCGCGCGACGAGGTCCGAGCCGATGAGGAGCAGCGCCCCGAACAGCCCGGAGGCCGCGATCGGCGGCGTCGGATGCCTGGTCAGACGCATCGCCACCTGCGGCGCCACCAGGGCGACGAACGGGACGGGACCCGACGCGCTCACCGCCACCGCGGCCAGCAGCACCGCGCAGAGGAGCAGGACCGCCCGCACGCGCGAGTACCGGACGCCGAGGCCCGCGGCGACGTCGTCACCGAGGTGCAGCGGCTTGAACTGGAAGGAGACGGCGGCCACGACGACGAGCAGGGCGAGCGAGCCCCAGAGCGCCGGCCAGACCTCGTTCCACGACCGGTTCTCCAGCGAACCGACCAGCCACGCCTGGGCCCTGGCCACGTCCCTGATGTCGGCCGAGACCAGCAGCCAGGTCGTGATCGCCTCCATCACGGCGCTCACGGAGATGCCGATGAGAATGAGGCGGAAGCCGTCGACGCCGCGTCGCCAGGCCAGGAAGTACACGAGGAGGCCCGTTCCGAGTCCGCCCGCGAGCGCCGCGGCGGAGAGCCCCACGGAGTCGGCGATCGCCGCCGCGGTGCCGCCCGTCACCGTCACCAGGAACACGGCGACCGCGCTCGCTCCCCCGGTGATGCCCAGGATGTCCGGGCTGGCCAGCGGGTTCCGCGCGATCGACTGCGTGATCGCCCCCGACACCCCCAGCGCGATCCCCACGACGAGCCCGGCCAGGGCCCGCGGCATCCGCAGGTCCATGATGATGAACTCGTCGACCCGCTCGCCGTGGCCGACGAGCGTGGCCATCACCCGGGACATGCCGATGGGGAAGTCGCCGATGCTGATGGAGAGGCAGAAGACCAGGAAGGTCGCCGCCGCGAGGAGCAGCGTGACGAGGACGAGCCAGGGCCGCCACACGAACGACACGGGGCCGAACCGCACGCCCGGCGTCACCGAGGCCTTCACGTCTGTCGCGTCCGTCGCGCTCATGCGTTCTTGAACTTTCCCCGCCACACCAGAACGGCGAAGAACGGGGCCCCGAGCAGCGCCACGACCACACCCGCCTCCAGCTCGCCGGGCCGCACCACCAGGCGCCCCACGATGTCGGCGACCAGCAGGACGACGCCGCCGAGCAGCCCCGCGTACGGCACGAGCCAGCGGTAGTCGGGGCCTGTCAGGTATCTCGCCACGTGGGCCACCATGAGTCCGAGGAAGGCGATGGGGCCGCACGCCGCCGTCGCCGCGCCCGCGAGGAGAGTGATCGCGAGGATGCCGATGGTCCGGTTCAGCGCGATGTTCACCCCGAGCCCGCGCGCCACGTCCTCGCCCAGGTTGAGCAGGTTGAGGGCGGGCAGCCGGGTCAGCGCGAGGAGCAGCCCGGCCCCGATGAAGAGGGTCACCGGCCAGATGACGCCGAAGCCGACACCGGCCACGGAGCCCGCGTTCCAGAACCGGAGCGCGTTCAGCGACTTCTGGTCGGAGAGCGAGACCGCCGTGGTCATCGCGGCGAGGAAGACGGTGATCCCCTGCCCGGCGAGCGCGAGCGTCAGCGGATTGCCCGCCCCGCGCCCGATGCTCGCGAGGCCGAACACCACGACACCGGCGACCGCCGCGCCGAGGAAGGCGAACCAGACGTACTGGAACGGGTCGGAGAGCCCGAACACGGCGATGACCGAGACCACGGCGAACGACGCGCCCGCGTTCACCCCCAACAGGCCGGTGTCCGCGACCGGGTTGCGCGTGTACCCCTGGATCAGCGCCCCGCCGACGCCCAGGGCGATGCCCGCGACCACCGCGAGCACCGTCCTGGGCAGGCGGACCGTCTGCACGATGAGCCGGATCTCGGTCAGCCGCTGGTCGGACTCCGGCGCCGCGAACAGCCCGTGCCACACCTCGGCGGGGCTCAGCGAGCGCGCCCCGACGGCGAGGGAGACCGCGCCCGCGATCACCAGGGCCGCGGCAAGCACACCCAGACCGACAACCCTCCGTCGGCGGGCCTTTGTTGTGCCCCTCGACACGGGGCGCTCAACTGCAGTCGTGCTCATTCGACGTACGTTATCCCTTTGATCGGACCGGGACGCACGGCCGGTGGGGGGAGGCCGGTCCGCGTAGGTCGGCTAGCGGGCGGCGCTGCCGGTCTCGTCCGCCACCGGGCGGGCGCCGGCGGACGCGGACTCGGCGTTGCGGGCGCGCAGCGAGTCGAGGATCTCGCCGACGCGGATGGCGATGTTGGAGAGCAGCGACGACGTGATGCCGTGCGTGTGCTCCGTGCCGCCTTGCAGGTATATGCCGCAGCGCAGGTCGGGGTCGGTCGCGATGCGGTAGTCGCGCTCGACGCGGACACGGCCCTCGTCGTCGCGCAGGCAGCGGTCGGCGACCTCGCCGAGGATGCCGATGGGGTCGGCGGGGCTGTAGCCGGTGGCGAACACCACGACGTCGGCGTCCAGCGCCGTCTCCTCCTCCGTGACCAAGGACTTCACGGTGGCCCTGACGCCGTCGGCCGTCTCCTTGACGCCGGTGAGCCGGGAGATGTTGAGGAAGCGCAGCCGCTCGGTGCCGAGGACCTTCTCCCGGTACATCTCGCTGTACAGGTCGTCGATCAAGTCGATGTCGACGACGGAGTAGTTGGTGTTGCCGTGGTAGCCCATCAGTCGCTGCTTGACGCCCTCGGGAGCGTCGAAGTACTCGTCGACCGCCTCGGGGTCGAAGATCCGGTTGGCGAAGCTGCTGTCGTCGGCGGGGCTGTAGCCGTAGCGGGAGAAGACCGCGCAGATCTCGGCCTCGGGGAAGCGGCGGTGCAGGTAGGCGACGTTCTCGGCGGCGCTCTGCCCGGCGCCCACGACGACGAACCGGGAGGGCGACGTGCCCTCGAGGCCGTCGACCTTCGCCAGCAGGTCGGAGTTGTGCCACACCCGGTCGCCGCGCTCCACGCCCTCGGGCATGAGGGGGCGCAGACCGGTGCCGACGACGAGGTTGCGGGCCCGGTGGACCGCGAGGCCCTCCGGCGAACGGACCGTCACGTCCAGGTACTCCACGACGCCGTCGCGGACGTACGGCGTGACGCCGACGACCTCATGGCCGTAGGAGACCTGGTCGTCGACCTTGGCCGCGGCCCACTCCAGGTAGTCGTGGAACTCCACCCGCAGCGGGAAGAGGTTCTTGTGGTTGATGAAGTCGGTGAGGCGGCCCTTGCTCTTCAGATAGCAGAGGAAGCTGAACTCACTGGTGGGGTTCCGCTGCGTCACGAGGTCCTTGAGGAAGGACACCTGCATGGTCGCGTCGTCGATCAGCATGCCGCGGTGCCAGCCGAAGCGCGGCTGCTGCTCGAAGAAGTGAGCGGTGACCGTCTCCTCCCTGCCGACGCTTGCGTTGTGCTCGCTGAGCGCGATCGCCATGGCCACATTGGACGGGCCGAAGCCGATGCCAATGAGGTCGTGGACCAGTGGTGCGTCGCCAGGAAGAACCTGTGACATGTCACTCCCATCGTGCGGGGAAGCCGCCTGTCAGGCGTGGGGAAAGTACAGAAGTGGGCACGTCGACACAGCAACCCACCCGAACTTAGGTGAGCCTAAGCTAAACCGGTGCCGCTGTCGACCACACGAATCGGACAGCGGGACGTTCCCGGACGAAGATCACCCAGGAGATCCCCCTGGCCGCCGGGGACGGCGAGCCTTTCAACTGGGGCGTCAAGTGGCCGCATTGCCTAATAAGGTAAGGCTTGCTTTACTTGCCGTTCGGCCATTCCCTGCTCTGAGGAGGAACCCCATGCGGGTCGTCATGTTCGGTTACCAGACCTGGGGGCACCGCACCCTGCAAGCCCTCCTGGACTCCGAGCACGACGTGGTGATGGTCGTGACCCACCCCAAGAGCGAGCACGCGTACGAAAAGATCTGGAGCGACTCCGTCGCCGACCTCGCCGAGGAGCACGGCGTCCCGGTCCTGATCCGCAACCGCCCCGACGACGAGGAGCTGTTCGAGCGCCTCAAGGAGGCCGACGCGGACATCATCGTGGCCAACAACTGGCGTACGTGGATTCCGCCGCGCATCTTCGACCTGCCGCGCCACGGCACGCTGAACGTCCACGACTCACTGCTGCCGAAGTACGCCGGCTTCTCCCCGATCATCTGGGCGATGATCAACGGCGAGTCCGAAGTGGGCGTCACCGCGCACATGATGGACGGCGAGCTCGACGCTGGTGACATCGTCCGGCAGGAGGCGGTCGCCGTCGGTCCGACGGACACCGCCACCGACCTCTTCCACAAGACCGTCGACCTCATCGCCCCGGTCACCATCGGAGCGCTCGACCTCATCGCCGGCGGGCAGACGGAGTTCACGAAGCAGGACCGCTCGCAGGCGAGCTTCTTCCACAAGCGCTCCGTGGAAGACATCCGCATCGACTGGACCTGGCCGGCCCAGGACCTCGAACGCCTGGTCCGCGCCCAGTCCGCGCCGTACCCCAGCGCCTTCTGCTTCCACAAGGGCAAGCGCCTCGAGGTCGTCACCGCGGTCGTGTCCGAGGGCCGTTACGGCGGTACGCCCGGCCGCATCTTCTACCGCGAGGGCGACGGCGTGGTGATCGTCGCCGGCGCCGACGCCCGCACCGGCCGCAACCACGGCCTGGCCATCACCCGCGTACGCACCGAGGACGGCCGGGAGTTGCCCGCGACGGAGTACTTCACCTCCATGGGCGGCTACCTGACCAGCCGCCCCTGACCAGCCGCCCCTGTCACACCGGCACCCGGCTTGCGACGCCCCCTCGCCGCGGTCGGCTCAGCCCGCCGCGGCGAGGACCAGGGGCAGCACCTCCTCGGCGCCCGCCCTGCGCAGCAGACGCGCGGCGACCGCGAGGGTCCAGCCGGAGTCGGTGCAGTCGTCCACAAGGAGGACGGGCCCCGGGGAGGCTGCGAGGGCGCTCGCCAGCGCCTCGGGGACGGTGAAGGTGTCGGACAACGCCCGCAGCCGCTGGGCCGAGTTGCTGCGGCGCGCCGCGTACGCACCGTCCGCTCCGGTGTACGCGAGGGTGCCGAGGAAGGGCAGCCTGCCGACGGTCGCGATCCCCTCGGCGAGGGAGCCCACGAGTTGCGGACGCGTACGGGAGGGCACGGCGACAACGCCCACGGGACGCGCCGAGGCGTCCGGGACGCTCGGCGCCCAGCCCCCGGGCGAGCGCGCCCAGTCGGCGAGGACCGCGACCGCGGCGCGCAGGACGTCGTCGGGCACCGGGCCGTCGGGCGCGTTCTCTGCCAGCAGCGGGCGGAGCCGGTTGCCCCAGCCGATGTCCGAAAGGCGGCCGAGGGCACGGCCGGTCGAGCACTGCTCATTGGCCGGAATCCGGCCCTTGAGGTCCACGCCGAGCGCGGGCATGCCGGTCGGCCACATGCGGCGCGGCTCGACCTCCACGCCGGGCCTGTCCAGTTCCTTCGCGGCGCCCGTGAGCGCCTCCGTCGAGACGGAGGAGTCGGTCCAGGCGCCCGCGCAGTTGTCG
This sequence comes from Streptomyces sp. NPDC044106, assembly GCF_056433985.1. Classification (NCBI taxonomy): domain Bacteria; kingdom Bacillati; phylum Actinomycetota; class Actinomycetes; order Kitasatosporales; family Streptomycetaceae; genus Streptomyces; species Streptomyces sp. NPDC044106. The sequence continues at coordinate 89,002 of NZ_JBWKFZ010000005.1, read as the reverse complement.
CAACGCCCGCACGCGACCGCCCCCTCGTCGTCCAGCTGCCGGCGCAGGAACTCCATCCGGCACTGCGCCGTACTCACGTAGTCGCGCATGGCCTGCTGTTCGGCCTGCCGCTGCCTGGCCACCCAGGCGTACCGCTCGGCGTCGTACACCCAGGGCTGACCGGTCGAGATCCAGCCACCCTTGACCCGCTTGACCGCCCCGTCCACATCGAGCACCTTGAGCATGGTCTCCAGTCGGGTGCGGCGGAGCTCGACCAGCGCCTCGAGAGCCGGTACGGACAGCGGCCGTTCCGCGTCGGCGAGCGCCGAGAGGGTCTGGCGGACCTGCGCCTCGGGCGGGAAGGCGGTGTCGGCGAAGTAGCGCCAGATCGCCTCGTCCTCCTTGCCGGGCAGCAGCAGCACATCGGCGTGCTCGACGCCACGGCCCGCCCGGCCCACCTGCTGGTAGTACGCGATCGGCGAGGACGGCGAGCCGAGGTGGACCACGAAGCCGAGGTCGGGCTTGTCGAAGCCCATGCCGAGCGCCGACGTGGCGACCAGCGCCTTGACGCGGTTCTCCTGGAGGTCGGTCTCGGCCTGCAGCCGGTCGGCGTTCTCGGTGCGCCCGGTGTAGGACGCCACCGTGAAGCCGCGCTGGCGCAGGAAGGCGGTGGCCTCCTCGGCCGCGGCGACGGTCAGGGCGTAGATGATGCCGGAGCCCTGCAGCTCGCCCAGGTGCTCGGCGAGCCAGGCCAGCCGGTGGGCGGCGTCCGGCAGCCGGACGACGCCGAGCCGCAGGCTCTCCCTGTCCAGCGGGCCGCGCAGCACCAGGGCCTCACCGGCGCCGGTGCCCAGCTGCTCGGCGACGTCCGCCGTCACGCGCGCGTTCGCGGTCGCGGTGGTGGCGAGGACGGGGACGCCGGCCGGGAGCTCGGTCAGCATCGACCTGAGCCGACGGTAGTCCGGCCTGAAATCGTGCCCCCAGTCGGAGATGCAGTGCGCCTCGTCCACCACGAGGAGGCCGGTGGTGGCGGCCAGCTTGGGCAGCACCTGGTCGCGGAAGTCCACCGAGTTCAGCCGCTCGGGGCTGACGAGGAGGACGTCGGTCTCGCCCCGCTCGACCTCGCCGTAGATGGCGTCCCATTCCTCCGGGTTGGCCGAGTTGATGGTGCGCGCCTGGATGCCGGCGCGGGCCGCCGACTCGACCTGGTTGCGCATCAGCGCGAGGAGCGGCGAGATGATCACCGTGGGCCCCGCGCCGCGCCGCCGCAGCAGGGCGGTGGCCACGAAGTAGACCGCCGACTTGCCCCAGCCGGTGCGCTGCACGACCAGAGCGCGCCGCCGCTCCTGAACCAGGGCGGCCACCGCCTGCCACTGATCCTCGCGCAGCCGCGCGGAACCGCCCGGGTCGCCGACGAGCTCGGCGAGGATGGCATCGGCTTCGGTGCGCAGCTCCAGGTTGTCCATGCCCCCATGCAACCCGATGCCACTGACAATCGCCCAATCCGCCGCGGCCGGAAGCACCGGAAGCAAGCGTCGAAGGTCAACGATCTGGGCAGAAGTATGGACAGTGCATCGTTCGATCCTGGCCCGCGGTGCGCGCCGCCCCCAGCTCATTGCCGCGAACGACGGCGACGGGAAGAATTGGATCCGCTCCCGTGTGCTCCCCGCGATCCGGCAAAGGCGCTGCCGCGGTGCGCTCCCCCAGTCCGACCCGCCCCCCGGGGCGCGTAGCCGAAGGGAGGACCGTGACCATCGGATTCGCTTCGTCCGCCGCGACGCCGGTGCCGGAGCCTCCGGCGTCGGTCGAGATGTCCGCCGACTCCGCCCACCGACTGGCCCGGATGCTGGAACCCGCCGAGTGGTCGGCGGCCGGAATTCCCTTGCTGCGCAACCCTCGTGAGATCGTCAGCGGTCTGCACACACGCCATCGTCCGGCCCGCGCGACGGCGGTCGTGGCCGTCCTCGACCCGGACGAACGGCTGTGCGCGAGCGCCTCGTTCAGCAGACAGTCGACCCCGACCGACGGCTGGGTCTTCCGCAACGCGCTGCTCGCGCAGCTGCGCCGGATCATCCCGCACGACCTGCGGCGCCGCACTCCGGTGCGCACCGCCGTACTGCTCTACTGCCGTGCGGGGGACGCCCGTTGGACCCAGGAGGACGGGGCCTGGATGTGGGGCCTGCGGGACGCCTGCACCTTGCACGGGCTGCGCTGCGGGGCGTACATCACGCTGACGGACGACGGCTGGCAGGTGCTCGGCGAGGGACGCGGCGGCCGTCGGCCGAGCGCCGGTTCACCGCCCGAGGCCTTCGCCGGGACCGATCCGCCGGGACCGCGCACCGGAGGCGCCGCCTCCGATGTGCTGCTCCGCGCGGCGGCACGGTGAGCGGGCGGACTGCACGGGCGGACTTCACGGGCGTACGTACGGGACGCGCCGCACGCGCGCCGCACCCGGGGATGCGCCGACGCACACTGAGGTGCGCCGGTACGCACCGATGGCGCGACCCAGACCGATGCGGTCGCGCCGGGCACGGCGGGGCATGACACGGCATGACGCACGTCAACCACCGCTCTGTGTTGCCTGCTTCCGCGCGGCCGACGGGCCGACGGGCCGACGCCTTACGGGACGGCCCCACCGCGCGGACCGGGCTTCGCGGCACGAACGGCGCCGGACGCCGACTGTCGTACGTCGGTGTCAGACGCACGTCAGACGCACGTCGGGCGCGCGAGGGCCGTACAGCGGACGTACGGCGGTGTCAGACGCCCGCGCCCAGCATCGAGTTGATCCGCTGCGGGTCACCGCAGACGATCAGCAGGGTGCTCGCGCGGGTGAGCGCCGTCGGCAGTGCCGCGACCGCGGTCTCTTCGCTGCCGCCGTTGAGGGCGACGACGACCACGGGCCGGGGCGCGGCACGGGTGAGTGCGGCGGCGTCGGCGTAGAAGACGTCGTCGCCCGCGTCGTGCTGGGCCCAGTAGGCGCTCTCACCGAAGGTCAGCTCGTGGGTGGCCCACGGGTGGGGGTCGCCGGTGGTGATCACCAGGACGTCCCCGGGGGCGCGCCCGGAGTCGAGAAGGAGGTCGACGGCTTCCTCGGCCGCGTCCAGCGCACCCTCGGCCGAAGCCGGGATCAGCTGGATCTGCGGAACCGGGGCCGCCGTGGTGGCGGTACCACCGGCGGTCACTTCGGAAGCGGCCACTCCGGAAGCGGTCGCTCCGGCAGCCGTCGCCCCCGAAGGAGCGGAACCGGCGGCACCGGAAGCGGAGGTACCGGTACCGGAAGGACCGGAGGCAGCCGGGGCGGACGGCCCGGGCTTGACTGCCGCATCGCGCGGCGTTCGCTGCGCGGGCGGCATCGGCCGGGCAGGACCCGGACGGCCGGGGCGCGGCGGAGCCGCGGGACGCGGGCCGGGTACGGGGCGGGGGGTCGGCGCGGTGCGGCCACTGGCCTGCGTGGCGCGGGGACCCTGGGCACTCTCGTGAATCTGAGGCTCCTCGGGAATGAGAGGCATGAAGTGTTGTCTATCAAACGCCGACGCGATGCGCGTCGGCGGGTGGCACATGAGTGCGATCGGAAGTGCCGGAAAAGCGTCAGAACTCAAAGCCGAGCTGACCCTCGATTTCCGGAACATTTCCGTCCGCCCAGCTGCGGGCCCTCTTGAGGTGCCGCCACTGGGGCAACGCATCAAGATACGCCCACGTGAGCCGGTGGTACGGGGTGGGCCCCCGCTCCTCCAGCGCGGCCTTGTGCACCGGCGACGGATAGCCGGCGTTGGCCGCAAAACCGAAGTCTGCATGTTCGATGCCCAGTTCGGCCATCATTTTGTCGCGCCGGACTTTCGCGATCACGGAAGCCGCGGCGACGGCCACACAGGACCGGTCCCCCTTGATCACCGTACGAACCTGCCAGGGAGCGCCGAGGTAATCATGCTTCCCGTCGAGGATGACCGCGTCCGGACGGACCGGCAGCCCCTCCAGGGCGCGCACGGCGGCGAGCCGCAGAGCGGCCGTCATCCCCATGTCATCGATCTCCTCGTGCGAGGCGTGACCGAGGGCGTGCGCCGTGACCCAGCTCTCCAGCTCCTGCGCGAGCGCGGTGCGCCGCTTGGGAGCGATCAGCTTGGAGTCGGTGAGTCCCTCGGGCGGGCGACGCAGTCCCGTGATCGCCGCGCATACGGTGACCGGGCCCGCCCACGCGCCGCGCCCGACCTCGTCGACACCGGCGACGATCTTCGCTCCGGTGGTGGCGCGCAGGGAGCGCTCGACGGTGTGGGTGGGTGCTTCGTACGGCATGGCGTCATCAGCCTACGCCGCCGGAGACCGCCCGCGACACCCACCCTGCCCAGTCGCCCCACGCACCCGCCCAGGCCGCCTTGCCACCCACCGGGAGCGGCCCCTCGTGGGCGCGGCAGTGGAACCCTCAGGGGTGCGGCAGTGGCCCCTCAAGGGCGCGGCGGTGGCCCCTCAGGGGCGCAGCAGTGGACCCTCAGGGGCGCAGCAGCGGCACCATCACCTCGTCGATGAGCGCTTCGAATTCCTCGTCCCGCCATTCACTCCCGCACACCTTCGAGCGGTACATGAACATCGCCGGAATCACATCGCACACATAACCGTCCAGCCCACCGGAACGGACCTCTCCGCGCTCGATTCCACGGCGCAGAACCTCTTTGATCAACTTCACGCTGGGCTCGATGACGCCTTCGAAGATCACGTCATGGAAGCGTTCGGCCGTTGCCGCGTCGCACTCGTGAAGCACCGCGCGCAGGGCGAACCCGGGGCGCGAGAACATCGTCACCCGCATCTGCTTGCACAGCTGCAACAGATCCTCCCGGACGCTGCCGAGATCCGGGACGCTGTCCAGCCGCGGCAGCCCGGCCCGCAGCGCATGCACGACGAGGTCCTCCTTGGACGGCCAGCGGCGGTAGACGGCGGCCTTGCCGGTCTGCGCGCCCGCGGCCACGCCCTCCATCGTCAGCCCGCCCCAGCCGACCGTGCCGAGCTGCTCCAGGGCGGCATCGAGGATCGCCCGTTCCAGCACGGGCCCCCGGCGACGCGGGGAAACCGCCCGGGCGGGAACGGCCGCCCATCGCGAAGTAGCCATCTTTTTCTCTCCGTTGAGCGAGCAGGCACATCAGAAAACCGTCAGAACAAAGGTGAGTGAACGCTTGCGTTCACTCAAGTGGAGTCACTACCGTCGTAGTGAACAGTGAACGCATCCGTTCACTAAGGAACTTGCGGGGGATCATGGCAACGACCTCTCAGCTGACACCCAACCAAAAACCCGGGGCCGCCCGCCGGGAGGGGCACCCCGGCCTGGCTCTCACCGTCATCGCGGCCTGCCAACTCATGGTGGTCCTGGACGCGACGATTGTGAATATCGCGCTCCCCCACATCCAGGGAGCCCTCAACTTCTCGACGACCGACCTCACTTGGGTCGTCAGTGCGTACACCCTCACCTTCGGCGGACTGCTGCTGCTCGGCGGTCGCGCCGGAGACATCCTGGGACGCCGTCGCGTCTTCATGACCGGCATCCTCCTCTTCACCCTCGCCTCGCTCCTCGGCGGTTTCGCCCAGGAACCCTGGCAGTTGCTGGCCGCGCGCGCCCTGCAGGGCGTCGGAGGCGCGATAGCCTCGCCCACCTCGCTGGCGCTCATCACGACGACCTTCCCCGAGGGCCCCGAGCGGAACCGCGCCTTCGGTGTCTTCGCCGCCGTCTCCGCCGGTGGCGGCGCGATCGGCCTGCTGGCAGGCGGCATGCTCACCGAGTGGCTCGACTGGCGCTGGGTCCTCTTCGTGAACGTGCCCATCGGCATCCTGATCGCCGTCCTGACCCCGCTCTACATCAACGAGTCCGAACGCCACCCCGGCCGCTTCGACCTCCTGGGCGCGCTCACGTCCACACTCGGCATGGCCTCCCTGGTCTACGGCTTCATCCGCTCCGCCGAGGAGGGCTGGCGCGACAGCGTCACGCTGGGTTCGTTCGGCGCGGCCGTGGTTTTGCTCGTGGCCTTCGTGTTCGTCGAGCGGCGGGCGAAGGAACCGATCACGCCCCTGCGGATGTTCGCCGACCGCAACCGCTCGGGCACGTACGTGATCATGCTCAGCCTGGCCGCCGCGATGTTCGGCATCTTCTTCTTCATCGTTCTCTTCGTGCAGAACATCCTGGGCTACACCCCGATCGAGGCAGGCCTGGCGTTCCTGCCGGTCACGCTCGTCATCGCGATCGGAGCGGGCCTTTCGCAGAAGTTCCTTCCCGTGCTCGGCCCCAAGCCGTTCATGGTCTCGGGATCGGTCATCGTCGCCCTGGGCCTCGGCTGGCTGACACTGCTCGGCCCGGACAGCTCGTACCTCGGCGGGGTGCTCGGCCCGATGCTCCTGTTCGGCTTCGGCATGGGCCTGAACTTCGTGACCCTGACCCTGACAGCGGTCTCCGGAGTGGCCCTCCACGAAGCGGGCGCGGCATCCGGCCTGCTCAACACCACCCAGCAGGTGGGCGGCTCGCTCGGCCTCTCCATCCTCACCACGGTCTTCGGCACGGCCAGCCGCGACGAGGGCAAGGAGCAGATGACGGACTTCATGACCCACGCCACACCGGAGCAGAAGGCCGCGTTCGCCAAGACCCACGAGCTCCCCGCGCCCTGGGGCCACGAGGTGCTCTCCCAGGGCATCTCGACCGCCTTCATACCGGCCGTCGCCATGGCCGTGCTCGCCCTGGCCACCGCCGCGCTGGTGATCCGGGTACGCAAGAGCGACCTGGACGCCCTCGCCGGCACGGCAAGCGCCGCGGGCCCCGCGGGCGCCTGACCGGCCCGACGGATCCGACCGCTCGCGACGGCGAGCGGGTCCGTCGCCGAGCCACGGATGTCGGGCCGACCATGACGACGAGGTCGGCCCGACATCCGTTGCCGCGTACCGCGTCATCTGTACGAGGGGTACGTGCTGCCCGACCTGCCGCCGCAGGTGCACGGATGAAGGCAGATCTGATCCGCCGTGCCCGGCTGACGTGCCGCACCCGCTTGATGTGCCGTGCCTGCCCGATGTGCCGTGACTACCTGATGTGCGGTGCCTGCCTGATGTGCCGTGACTACCTGATGTGCGGTGCCTGCCTGATGTGCCGGACACGGACCCCTCCCCCCGGCCGGTTTCCGCGCGCAGCACGCGGCACACGCAGGTGACCACCGAGCTGCCGGAACCGGCACCGCGTTCAACGCACGCACGTCAAGATCAACTGCGGCCGAAGCAGCGTAACCGGACGCCGCACCCTCAGCCCTCCGCCCGCATCCCGCCTGTGTCATGACCGTGACAGGAGGCCATGGTCGTGACAGAAGACGCCGACGCTACGAGACCAACGAGACCCTCCTACGGACGTCGACCCGCGTTGTCGCCGTCACTGTCACTGTCACCGGCCCCATCACTGCCAGAGCCGCTGCCATTGCCCTTGCCACCGCTAGCCAAAGGGGCCCAACGGGGCAGCGCCTCCGTCCGCTCCAGCCACTCCGCGGGCGGGGCCCCACCTTCGCCGGAGGCCACCACACCTCCGACGATGGCGCAGGTCGTGTCCATGTCCCCGCCCACCTGCGCGGTGTCCCATATGGCCCGCTCGTACGCCCCGAGACCACGCGCGGCGGACCACAGCGCGAACGGCACCGTGTCGTGCGCGCTCGTCCGACGGCCACATCCCAGGACCGCTGCCACCGTCCCCGCATCGCCGTAGTCGAGCATGTCCCGCGCCCTGCGCAGCCCTGCTCCCACGGCGCTGCGCGGCACCAGCGCGATGACGCCGTCGAGGAGCTCCTGCGGTGTGGGCAGTCCGGTCGGGGCGGCCGTCAGAGCCGCGGCCGCCGCCACCGCCATGGCTCCGACCACCGCCTCACGGTGCTGATGCGTGGGATACGCCGAGATCTCCGCCTGGTGCGTCGCCTGCTCCGGGTCGTCCGCGTACCAGGCGCCGAGAGGTGCGATCCGCATGGCCGCGCCGTTTCCCCAGGACCCCTGCCCCTTGAAGAGCGCGGAGGCCCGCTCCCGCCAGTCGTCACCTTCGCGGACCTGCCTGAGCAGCCGGTTCACGGCGGGGCCGTAGCCACGGTCGAAGTCATGGTGCTCGGCGAACGACTGGACGAGGGCGTCCTGATCGATCCGCCTATGTCTGACGAGGATGGCCAGCACGGAGCAGGCCATCTCCGTGTCGTCGGTCCACTGCCATGGGGCTTCGGGCAGCTGTCGGCGCTTGAGCAGTGGGTAGTGCGCGGGCACGAAGAACTGTGAACCCAGCGCATCCCCCACCGCCAGCCCGCGCAAGCTGGCCAGAGCGCGCTCGAGGCGCCGGTCGGGAGAGGAATCAGCGATCATCGCCCTGCCACTCTAATTCGTTGCTCACGGGTACAGCACCACCAACTGGTCGACCATCCGTCCCACCCCGAGCCTTCGCCCGGGTCACCGTCGCCACCTCGACGACCACGGCAACCGTGCGGCGCCTAACCGGTGATCCCGTACGGCTCCGGCTCACGCCACCGTTCGAACGGCCGGTCCAGCGTGTACTTGCCGTCCTCGCCGAGCACCAGCATCCTCATCTCGCCGTTGCCCGGATTGGACAGCGACTCGAACTCGGCCACCGACCAGTGGAACCACCGCATACAGAACAGCCGCATGGTCAGTCCGTGGGTGACCAGCAGGACGTTCGGCGGATGGTCCGGGGCCTCGAAGCTCCGGTAGAGGCTCTCCAGGAAGGCCCCCACCCGGTCGTAGACATCGGCCCCCGACTCTCCCTGCGCGAAACGGTAGAAGAAGTGCCCGTACGCGTCCCGGTACGCCTTCTGCAGGCGCACGTCGTCCCTGTCCTGCCAGTTGCCCCAGTCCTGCTCCCGCAGCCTCGGCTCCTCGCGCACGCGGACCAGTTCGGGATCGAGCCGGAGCGCCTGGAAGGTCTCATGGGTCCGGCGGTACGGCGAGACATACACGCTCACCCGCTCACGGCCGAGCAGTTCCCGCACGTGTTTGCCCATGTCAGCCGCTTGGGCCCACCCCGTTTCGGTGAGTGCGAGCGCGTGGTCGGGTTCGCGCTCGTACACGGTGTCGTCGGCGTTTCCAGCCGACTCGCCGTGCCGGACCAGGAAGATGCGCCGCGGGCGTGCCATAAGGAAACCCTAGATCGGGTCCCTGGCGGGCCGCTCAGTCGGGTAGCCGTCCGGCCTCCATCCGGCGTATTCGGCCGGTGAAGCGCCGGCGCAGCAACCGGTCGTGCGAGACGACCACCAAGGCTCCCGTCCACTGGTCCAGGGCCGCCTCCAACTCCTCGACCAGGCCGAGCGCCAAGTGGTTGGCCGGCTCGTCGAGCAACAGCAGGTCTGCGGGTCTGGCGAGCAGCCGCGCGAGAGCCAGCCTCCGGCGCTGCCCGGCGGACAGGGCCCCGACCGGAACGTGCAGGTCGCGGGGCCGGAACAGGCCGTACGAAAGGAGCAGTTCCCGCTGTTCCTCCTCGGTGAGCCCAAGGCCCCTGCCGAATACCTGAAGGACCCGCTCGGTGGGGCGTCGCGCCGGTATCTCCTGGGCGAGATAGCCGATGCGGCCTCTGCGGTCGACGGTGCCCGTGTCGGGTTCGAGCATGCCCGCCATGGTGCGCAGCAGCGTGGATTTTCCCGCGCCATTGCCTCCATGGATCAGCAGTCGTTCACCGGCCGAGACGGTGAGCGACTCCACGGCGAGCCGCTCACCCACCCGGACGTCCCGCAGGGTCACCAGCGGTCCTTCGGCCGCACCGGCCACGGGGCGTGCCATGAAGCGGAGCGGCTCCGGAGGCTTGGGCACCGGCTGTTCGCGCAGTCGGCGCAGTCGTTCCTGCGCGTTCCGCACGCGTCCCGAAATCGAGGCCTGGACCCGGCCGCCGGCCCGGTCGTAGGCCATCTTGTTGTTGTCCTTCATGCCCCGCCCACCGGCGACGGAGTGGGCGGTGGTCCCCATGAACTCCTGGAGGCGGCTCGTCTCCTCGCACCACTGCGCGTACTCCTGCTCCCAGCGCTGCCGGGCGGCCGCCCGTTCCGCCACAAGCCCCTGGTATCCGCCGCCGTGCCGCACCACCGAACGACGGTCGGCGTCCACTTCGAGGATCGCGGTGGTCACGCGTTCCAGGAACGTGCGGTCATGTGAGACCGCGACCACCGTTCCGCGATGCGCCGAAAGGGCACTCTCCAGCCAGTCCAGCGCGCCCTCGTCCAAGTGGTTGGTCGGCTCATCCAACAGCATCACCTCGGGTGCTGCCGCGATGAGGCAGGCAAGCCCGAGCCGTGCCTGCTCACCACCGGACAGGCTGCCCAGAGTCCTGTCCCGGTCGATGTGCCCGAGGCCCAGGCCGTGCATCGCCTTGTCCACGCGCGCGTCGGCCTCGTAACCACCACGCAGTTCGAAGGCCGTCAGCAGGTCGCCGTACACACTCAACTCGCGCTCGGTCGCGGAACCGAGCCCCGCCTCAAGGCTGCGCAACCGTCCTTCCATTGAGCGCAGTTCGGCCAGCGCCTCGTCGATCGTGTCAGCGACGCGACTGTTCGCCGGAAGCTGCGGAGTCTGAGCGAGCAGCCCGGCTCCCCGCTCGGCGACGGTCACCACCTCACCCTCGTCGGGCATCTCGTCGCCGGACATCAGGTGCAGCAGCGTGGACTTTCCCGCGCCGTTCTCCCCCACGACACCTATGCGCTCACCCGGCCGGATCGCGAGGGACACCCCGTCGAACAGCATCCGGTCACCACGAGTCTTGATCACGCCATGCAGAGAGATCTGAGTAGGCAAAGGAACCCCCGTTTTCGCATCCACCCAACTAAACACAACGGATGTCGCATTACGATGAGTGTGACAGACCGCCCGAGCTAATGCAACACGAGTTGCACTTATTTTTGTCCCGGGCGCCGAGGAGGGAACGCGAAGATGGCGGACAAGCACGTCGCGGCTGGTCGTAGCGGTGCGGGACTGAGCGACGGAGAGCCCGGGTCCAGCGTGACCGAAGAGCGGAATGGGACCGGAACCGGCAGATCGGACGCCGGTGGACGGGAGGCCGACCGATCGGACCTCGCCGGGCCGGAGGCGGCTCCCGCCCCCGGCACCCGCCGCCCCGGCGGCCGCACCGCCCGCACCCGATCAGCCGTCCGGGACGCGGTGCTGAGCGGCCTGGCCGACCACGGCTACCCCGGCCTCACCGTCGAATACGTGGCCGACCACTCGGGTGTGCACAAGACGACGTTGTACCGCCGCTGGGGCGGCCTCGAAGGAATGGTCGCCGACGCGCTGGAGATGGCGGGCGAGGACGCGTGGACTCCGCCGGACACCGGCAGCCTGGAAGGCGACCTGATGGAACTCGCCCGCGAGGTGGTCGAATCCTTCTCCGACGACGCCGCGTCCGCCGCCCCTACCGCTTTCGTCGCGGCGTCCTTCCAGTCACAGCGGGCCGCAGATGCCCTGCACGCCTTCTACGCCGAGCGGTTCACCCGCTGCGAGACGGTCGTGGAGCGCGCCGTGGCGCGTGGCGAGGCATCGCCGGACACCGACGCGGCTGCGCTCGTCCGTGCCGTTTCCGCCCCGCTGCTGCTCCGCGTGTTCATCACCCGCGAACCGATCGACGTGGCGCTCGCCGACCAGTCGGCGGCGGCAGCCGTTGCGGCCACTCGCGAGGGCGCGTTCGCCCGGCGCTGACCGCCCCCTCGACAGAAATGCCGTCCGCGGCGCGGAAGGAGAAGGAACCACCAAGAGAAGGAAGAGGCCAGACCGTCACGGCCCAAGATCAGAACCGGCCACGGGTCAGACCGTCCACGACGGCTCCAACTGCACGATGTCCCCCGCGAGCGCGGAGACGTCGGCGTCCGTCTGCGCCCGCAGCGACAGGCGCTCGACCCGTTCGGCCCGGTACTTGCCGTGCTCGGCCGCCGACTGCCACATCGAGAGCACCAGGAATTCGTGTCCGGGCGCCTCGCCGAAGAGACCGCGCACCATTCCCGGTGAACCGGCCATAGCGGGGTTCCACACCTTCTCCTGCATCAGCGCGAAGTGCTCGACCCGCGCCTCCCGGACCCGGCAGTGCGCGACACGCACCACGTCCGCGTCCGTGAAGCGCGGCTCGAACCCCGTCTTCACGTCGAAGCGGTGGTCGAAGAGTTTGGCTTGCCGCTTCTTGAAGGTGCCGGACTGCGCGGTCGCGAGCCGGTCGTGCGAGCGGGCCATGAAGGAGTCGTAGAAGGCACGGCTCTCCCAGAAGGCGAAGACGTGAGCGACACCCTGCCGTCCCCGGCTCCACCCCCCGCCCTGTCCCCGGAACCCCGGCTCCCCCAAAAGCCCCGCCCACTTTCGCTGCCCGCGTTCGAACCCCCGACGGTCCACCACGGTGCAGCGAGTCCACTTGACCAGCACCGCGCCATCGTACGGCGCGGAGCGCGGCCCGGGTCACGCTCCGGCGTAGTGCACCCGGATCAGCTCGGCCGAGTCGTCGGCATCGAGTTCGATACCGAACTCCCGGTCGAGAACAGCTCTCAATTCGCCCACAGGAACGCTTCGTTGCTCCACCACTCCGTCCGGACGCACCACCGTCAACTGATCGGCCACGAGTCGGCGGCGTACCTCCGGATCGGCCTTCTGCACCGCCGGGCGTCGGATGAACGACGACCTGGGGTGGGTCGACGTGTAGTGGTTCATTACTACGTAGTCGACGGGAAGCCGCCGCTCCAGGGTGTACGCGTAGAGGTCGAACCACCCGTCGGAGCCCCATGTCTGCAGCGCCAGGACACCGTCGTCCTCCTGCCGGAGCCGGAAACGCCACTCCCCTTGTTGCCGCTCCGCGCCGGCGCGCAGCGGCATGGGTTCGAGCAGCCCGTCGGCACCGAAGCCGACGTCGCAGTGGAAGACCTCGCCGTCCACCTCGACCTTGAGGAGCATGTGGGTCACCGCGCGCGTGGAGGAAGCCCCGGACCTGACGCGGGCCCCGAGACCGGTGACGGTGAAGCCGAGGTGTTCCAGGGCGGCGGCGAAGAGCAGGTTCTGCTCGTAGCAGTAACCGCCCCGCCGCTTGTGCAGCAGCTTGGCCTGCAGTGCCGAGAGGTCCAGCGGGACCGAACGGCCGAGCATCATCTCGAGGTTCTCGAAGGGGATCGCCGCCACGTGCGCGCTGTGGAGCGCGTACAGGGTGTCGAGATCCGGCTTGGTCCCGCCGGTGTGCCCGAGCCTCGCCAGGTAGGCCTCGATGTCGAGCTCTTCGCCGTTCCATGTCATAGGTCCATGATCCCTCGACCGCCCCGCGCACCGACCCGCGACGCCCACGCCCGGCCCCCACCGCCGTGAGCAGGGATGCCACGGCGTTGTCAGGGGTACGCCGTAGCGTGTGTGTGGGACATGCCGGGTGAATTCTCAGCGGCCAGGTCACGAGGAGGGGGAAGACCGATGAGCAGTGTCAGCAAGGGAATCAAGAAGGTGGAAGTCGGCCTCAAGTGGGATCCGAGCCCGGCCGGCCAGCCGCCCAACGACCTCGACATCATCGCCGCGACGTACGCGGCGGACGCTCCGTACGGCACCCCCGTCTACCTCGTGCACTTCGACAGCCGCTCCCCCGACGGCACGATCACGCTCAACCGGGACAGCAGGACGGGCCAGGGGTTCGGCTTCGACGAGGTCATGACCCTGGAATTGGACCGGCTCGCCTCCACGGTCGTACGGGTGGTGGTGGGGGTGGCCATACAGCAGCACACGGAGCCGAAGGTCCTGGGCGACATCGCGAACGCCGCGGTCCGCATTCGCGAGGGATACACGGACCTGGCGCAGAACGATCTGGGCAGTGTCTCCGGCTCCACCGCCGCGACCGTCGCCGAGTTCACCCGGGACGAGTCAGGGGCCTGGTCGTTCCGCGAATCCGTCCGGGGCTTCGACGCCGACCCGACCTCGTTCGCCTCGCTCATGGGCGGCGCGCACTGAGCCCTCTGCGAGGCCGTCTCCGATCCCGTCACGGGTACGCGAAAGGGGACCGGCCTGAGGCCGGTCCCCTTCGTGACCTTCGTGAGCTGCTGGTCAGCTATCGGTGCGAGCTACGTAGGACGGGTGTGTCCCACGCGGATTCGCCCGGTATCAGCTGCAGCCGCTCGTCGATCCGCAGCCCTCGCAGATGTAGCAGGAGCCCGCGCGCTGCATCTTCGTGCCGCAGGAGAAGCACAGCGGCGCGTCGGCCTGGATGCCCAGCTGCATCTCCACGAGCTCGGCGCTGGTGTGCGCCTGCTGCGGGACCTCCTTGACCGCATCGGACTCGGCCTTCGGCGTGGCGACCGCCTTCAGGGCCTCGGTCTGCCGCGGGGCGGACTGAGCCAGCCCCTCGACGTCGACCTCGTCCTCGGCGGCCTCGTACGAGCCGGTCTCCAGGTGACGCTGACGCTCCTCGGCGGAGTGGATGCCGAGCGCGGAGCGCGTCTCGAAGGGCAGGAAGTCCAGCGCCAGGCGGCGGAAGATGTAGTCGACGATCGACTGCGCCATCCGCACGTCCGGGTCGTCCGTCATGCCGGCCGGCTCGAAGCGCATGTTCGTGAACTTGGAGACGTACGTCTCCAGGGGCACGCCGTACTGCAGGCCGACCGAGACGGCGATGGAGAAGGCGTCCATCATGCCCGCGAGGGTCGAACCCTGCTTGGACATCTTCAGGAAGACCTCGCCGAGACCGTCGTCCGGGTAGGAGTTGGCGGTCATGTAGCCCTCGGCGCCGCCCACCGTGAAGGAGGTGGTGATGCCGGGACGGCCCTTCGGGAGACGCTTGCGGACCGGGCGGTACTCGACCACCTTCTCGACCGCGGAACGGATCGTGTCCTCGGTCTTCTCGGTGATCTCGGCCTTCTCCTGCTCCTTCTTCTTGGCGGAGAGCGGCTGACCGACCTTGCAGTTGTCGCGGTAGATGGCGAGCGCCTTGACGCCCATCTTCCACGCCTCGAAGTAGACCTCTTCGACGTCCTCGACGGTGGCGGTCTCCGGGAGGTTGACCGTCTTGGAGAGGGCACCCGAGATCCACGGCTGGATCGCGGCCATCATGCGGACGTGGCCCATCGCGGAGATGGAGCGCTCGCCCATGGCGCAGTCGAAGACCTCGTAGTGCTCGGTCTTCAGGCCCGGGGCGTCGATCACATTGCCGTTCTCGGCGATGTGGGCGACGATCGCCTCGATCTGCTCCTCCTGGTAGCCCAGGCGGCGCAGGGCCTGCGGCACGGTGCCGTTGACGATCTGCATCGAGCCGCCGCCGACGAGCTTCTTGAACTTCACCAGGGCGAGGTCGGGCTCCAGGCCCGTGGTGTCGCAGGACATCGCGAGACCGATGGTGCCGGTCGGAGCGATGACGGACGCCTGCGAGTTGCGGAAGCCGTTCTTCTCGCCGAGGCGGATCACGTCCTGCCAGGCCTCCGTGGCGGCGGCCCAGATCGGCGAGTCCAGGTCGTCCATGCGGACGGCCGTGGCGTTGGCGTCGGCGTGCTGCTTCATGACGCGCTTGTGCGGCGTGGCGTTCTTGGCGTAGCCGTCGTAAGGGCCGACGACCGCGGCCAGCTCGGCGGAACGCTTGTACGACGTACCGGTCATCAGCGAGGTGATGGCGCCGGCGAGGGCGCGGCCGCCGTCGGAGTCGTAGGCGTGACCGGTGGCCATCAGGAGGGCGCCGAGGTTGGCGTAGCCGATGCCCAGCTGGCGGAAGGCGCGGGTGTTCTCACCGATCTTCTGCGTCGGGAAGTCCGCGAAGCAGATGGAGATGTCCATCGCGGTGATGACCAGCTCGACGACCTTGGAGAAGCGCTCGGAGTCGAAGGACTGGTTGCCCTTGCCGTCGTCCTTGAGGAACTTCATCAGGTTCAGCGAGGCGAGGTTGCAGGACGTGTTGTCCAGGTGCATGTACTCGCTGCACGGGTTCGAGCCGTTGATGCGGCCGGACTCCGGGCAGGTGTGCCAGGCGTTGATGGTGTCGTCGTACTGGATGCCGGGGTCGGCGCAGGCCCAGGCGGCCTCGGCCATCTTGCGGAAGAGCGACTTGGCGTCGACCTCCTCGATGACGTCGCCCGTCATGCGGGAGGTGAGGCCGAACTTGCCGCCCTCCTCGACTGCCTTCATGAACGTGTCGTTCACGCGGACCGAGTTGTTGGCGTTCTGGTACTGGACGGACGTGATGTCGTCGCCGCCCAGGTCCATGTCGAAGCCCGCGTCACGCAGGGCGCGGATCTTCTCCTCTTCCTTCACCTTGGTCTCGATGAAGCCCTCGATGTCGGGGTGGTCGACGTCGAGGATGACCATCTTGGCCGCGCGACGCGTGGCGCCACCGGACTTGATCGTTCCTGCGGAGGCGTCGGCACCGCGCATGAAGGAGACGGGACCCGAGGCGTTGCCTCCGGAGGAGAGCAGTTCCTTGGAGGAACGGATGCGGGAGAGGTTCAGGCCGGCACCGGAGCCGCCCTTGAAGATCATGCCCTCTTCCTTGTACCAGTCGAGGATCGACTCCATGGAGTCGTCGACGGCGAGGATGAAGCAGGCGGAGACCTGCTGCGGCTGGGGCGTGCCGACGTTGAACCAGACCGGCGAGTTGAAGCTGAAGACCTGGTGCAGGAGGGCGTAGGCCAGCTCGTGCTCGAAGATCTCGGCGTCGGCGGGCGAGGCGAAGTAGCTGTACTCCTCACCGGCCTTGCGGTAGGTCTTCACGATGCGGTCGATCAGCTGCTTGAGGCCGGTCTCGCGCTGCGGGGTACCAACAGCCCCGCGGAAGTACTTACTGGTGACGATGTTGACCGCGTTCACCGACCAGAAGTCGGGGAACTCGACGCCACGCTGCTCGAAATTGACCGAGCCGTCGCGCCAGTTGGTCATGACGACGTCTCGGCGCTCCCAGACCACCTCGTCGTACGGATGCACGCCGGGGGTCGTGTGGATGCGCTCGATACGCAGACCCTTGTTGGCCTTGGACCCCTTGGCGCGGGAACCTCGTGCCGGGCCGCTCGTCGTCTCGGTCATGCCGCCTCCCTGTATCAGGCTAAAACGCCCTGAAGTGCCACGTTCTTCCCTGTGGCACGGATGTGTGTCTGGTGTCGAGGGCATCACAGAGGACGCGCTCAACAGGTCTGGTCAGCCGCCGGCCGGTCAGCCGGTCAGTCGGCGGCAGTGGCGGGCACCGGGACTTCGACAGTCCCTCCGGGCCCGCGGTCATTCACGACGCGCTCTCCGCCCGCGTCGCGCGGCTCCGCGTCCAGCCGCTGTTCCCTCAGCTCCCCGATGGCAGCCTCGAAGTCCTCGAGCGAGTCGAAGGCCCGGTACACGGACGCGAAGCGCAGGTAGGCGACGAGGTCGAGCTCCTGCAGCGGACCCAGTATGGCAAGGCCCACGTCGTGCGTGGTCAGCTCGGCGCTACCGGTGGCGCGCACCGCCTCTTCGACCCGCTGGCCGAGCAGTGCGAGCGCGTCCTCGGTCACCGGACGTCCCTGGCACGCCTTACGGACGCCATTGATGACCTTCGTGCGACTGAAGGGCTCCGTCACACCGCTGCGCTTGATCACCATCAGTGAACACGTCTCCACCGTCGTGAAACGACGGGAGCAGTCGGGGCACTGACGGCGACGGCGAATCGACGTGCCGTCGTCGGTGGTCCGGCTGTCTACTACGCGGCTGTCGGGGTGCCTGCAGAAGGGGCAGTGCATGGAACTCCCAACCCTCCTTCACGGCACGACTCGTAAGCCTCAACGGGCCCGTGGGGCCCTCGAAGCAGCCCCAAGCATAGGCGATGACCGAGGCCCCGGAAGACCAGGGACCACAACTTCTGGGCCACTGATGCAATCCAACCACTAGATCTGGGGTCTGGCCGCCTTTTCGCACCTCGCGTGTCGCCCGGAGGGTGCTCGCACCCGCCGCGCGCACGCCGCTCGGAGCGGGGGCCGGTGCCGGGTTCGCGAGACAACGAGTGGCAGTATGAGAGGCCCGCGAAGGGACTCAGGACTTCAGCGGTGAAGCGTACCGTAATGAACCGAATTGCCCTTCCGCCCTGGCGGCAGCCATACACCCGCACACATGATCACGGCAGGTAATCGTCGATTTTTCACTCGAACGTGTGTTTGGCGCAACCTTTCGAAAGCAACTACCGTTGGCTAGCTAGGGAGAGAACATCTCGAGAGGGGCCGACCGACGTGACCACCACCGCAGACAGCGCCACCATCACTGCCCAGGACCGTTCTCAGAGCCGACTCGAGCCGGTGCATGCCATGAATGACGCAGCCACGAACCAGGAGGGGCCCGCGCCCACCCGCTCCCTGCCGGGCCGACCTCCAGGCATCCGTGCCGACAGCTCGGGGCTGACCGATCGGCAACGCAGGGTGATCGAGGTCATCAGGGACTCCGTGCAGCGGCGCGGCTACCCGCCGTCGATGCGGGAGATCGGTCAGGCCGTCGGCCTCTCCAGCACCTCCTCCGTCGCACATCAGCTGATGGCCCTGGAGCGCAAGGGTTTCCTGCGCCGGGACCCGCACCGGCCGCGCGCCTACGAGGTCCGGGGCTCCGACCAGCCGAGCAGCCAGCCCACAGACACCACCGGCAAGCCTGCCGCCTCGTACGTCCCGCTCGTCGGCCGTATCGCGGCCGGTGGCCCGATCCTCGCCGAGGAGTCGGTGGAGGACGTCTTCCCGCTCCCCCGGCAGCTCGTCGGCGACGGTGAGCTCTTCGTCCTGAAGGTCGTCGGCGACTCGATGATCGAGGCCGCGATCTGCGACGGCGACTGGGTCACGGTCCGCCGCCAGCCCGTCGCGGAGAACGGCGACATCGTGGCCGCCATGCTGGACGGCGAAGCGACGGTCAAGCGCTTCAAGCGCGAGGACGGCCACGTCTGGCTGCTCCCGCACAACTCGGCGTACCAGCCGATCCCCGGCGACGAGGCGACGATCCTCGGCAAGGTCGTGGCGGTGCTGCGGCGGGTGTGAGACCGCCCCTGACCGGGCCCCGGAACCAACTGCGCCGGTTCCGGGGCCCTGCTATGTCCGGCGCACCCGGCGGCTACTGCTGGTCCAGGGTGCGGAGGGTCATGCAACCGTGCTCAGCCGCCCAGGGACGGGCTTACGCGGGGTCTGTGTGGCCCCGCGCTCTCCACCTGCCGCCCCCGCTGCCACCTCCTTGGCCAGCGCCCTGAGGCAGCGCCTGAGAGGCCTAGCCCTGACCTAACCCTCTTCGGCCTTCGCGGCGGCGTCGATCGCGGCCAGGGAACGGCGCGCCTGATTGCGGTCCGTCGTGTACCAGAAATCAGGCAGCGAGGCCCGCAGGTAGCTGCCGTAGCGCGCGGTCGCGAGGCGGGGGTCCAGGACGGCGACCACGCCACGGTCCCCGGACGCGCGGACGAGACGTCCCGCACCCTGCGCCATCAGGAGGGCCGCGTGCGTCGCAGCGACCGCCATGAAGCCATTGCCCCCGGCCTCGTCCACCGCCTTCTGGCGGGCGCTCATCAGCGGATCGTCGGGGCGCGGGAACGGGATCTTGTCCATGATCACCAGCTGGCAGCTGGCGCCCGGCACATCCACGCCTTGCCAGAGCGAGAGCGTCCCGAAGAGACACGTCTTCGGGTCCGCCGCGAAGCCCTTGATCAGCTCGCCCAGGGTCTCCTCGCCCTGCAGCAGGATGGGCACGTCCAGGCGCTCCCGCAGCTCCTCCGCCGCCCCCTGGGCAGCACGCATGGAGGAGAACAGGCCGAGCGTACGGCCACCGGCCGCCTCAATCAGCTCGGCCAGCTCATCGAGCATGTCACTGCGGGTGCCCTCGCGCCCCGGCCGCGCCAGATGCTTGGCGACGTACAGAATGCCCTGTTTGCCGTAGTCGAAAGGCGAGCCGACGTCGAGGCCCTTCCAGACGGGCGCGTCCTCGGACACGGTGCCCTCCGGGGCCAGGCCGAGCGATGCGCCCACCCCGTTGAAGTCGCCGCCGAGCTTCAGCGTCGCGGAGGTGAGGACCACCGAACGGTCGGCGAAGAGCTTCTCCCTGAGGAGCCCCGACACGGACATGGGGGCCACGCGCAGGGAGGCTCCGAAGCGCTCGTGGCGCTCGTACCAGACGACGTCGTACTCGGAACCGTTCGTGATGCGCTCCGCCACGTCGTGGATCGACTCCACGGATGCGAGTGCCTGCTTGCGGACCGCGTCCTCGTCCTGCACCGACTTGTCACGGGTCGAGCCGAGCGCCGTGATGACCGTGCGGGCGGCGTCACGCAGGGCCATCAGCGCGTATCCGAGATCCTCGGGGATCTCCTCGAGGCGGCCAGGCAGAGCCAGCTCCATCAGCCGCTCGAACCCCTCCGACGCGGTCTGGAGCTGATCCGCGGCCTTTTCGTTGACGAGCTTGGCCACACGGCGCACCGCACGGTTCACCTGCCCCGGGGTGAGTTCACCCGTGGCCACGCCGGTGACACGGGAGACCAGCTCATGCGCCTCGTCCACGATCAGCACCTCGTGCTGGGGCAGGACGGGTGCGCCCTCGATGGCGTCGATGGCGAGCAGCGCGTGATTGGTGACGACGACGTCGGAGAGCTTGGCGCGCTCGCGGGCCGCCTCGGCGAAGCACTCCGCGCCGTAGGCACACTTCGAAGCGCCCAGGCACTCCCTGGAGGAGACGGACACCTGGGACCAGGCACGATCCGAGACACCCGGGGTGAGGTCGTCACGGTCGCCCGTCTCGGTCTCGTCCGCCCAGTCCCGCATCCGCAGGAGGTCCTGGCCCAGCTTGCTGGTGGGGGCCGCCGCCTCGAACTGGTCGAAGAGTCCCTCCTCCTCGTCCTGCGGCATGCCTTCGTGGAGCCGGTGCAGACACAGGTAGTTCGAGCGGCCCTTGAGCATGGCGAACTGGGGGCGGCGGCGCAGCAGCGGATGCAGAGCGTCCACCGTGCGCGGCAGGTCCCGCTCCACGAGCTGGCGCTGCAGGGCGAGGGTGGCCGTCGCGATCACCACACGCTCTCCGTGGGCGAGGGCCGGCACGAGATAGCCGAGGGATTTGCCCGTGCCGGTGCCGGCCTGGACCAGCAAGTGGGAGCCGTCGTCGATCGCCTCGGCGACGGTCTCGGCCATGGACACCTGGCCAGGGCGTTCCGTGCCGCCGACAGCGGTGACGGCGGCGTGCAGGAGCTCGGGGAGGGAGGGCTTCGTCATAGCGCGACCACCCTACGGTGCCCCACTGACATTCCGGAGATCACGGCTGGTGGAGGGGATTCGCCACGGTCCCGTGCACGGCGGCGTGCGGCCGCTCGGAGCGGTCGCGGTAACCGTCGAGGTGGAGGCGGTTCCGGTTGAGACAGAGCCGCTCGATACGGGGTGTGAGCAGGTCGAACATCTCGTACCGCTCCTTCAGCTCCGGAGCGTGTGCCTGGTACCGCAGAATCTCGGCACGTGCCAGCGCCCAGAAATCGTCCTCCGCGACATCCAGTTGCTCCTCGCACAACGGCGCGAGGTAGCGGAAGACGCCCACGAAGAGACCCGAGTGGATGAACTGCGTGAGGAAGCCGGAGGGCTCGGTGAGGAGTACGTCGCGTACGGCGTCCGGCATCGAGTCCTGCTCGGGCAGCGGCACGGCGCTCACATTGACGTCGTCCACGAAGTCCTTCACCGCGAGCCGGACAGGCACGTCCTTGTTGTCGAAGACCACGATCGTGTTCTCCCCGTGAGGGGAGAACACTGTGCCGTAGCGGTACAGGAAGTGCAGCAGGGGCGGCAGCAGGGCGCCGAAGAGCCGGCGCAGCCATACCGTGGGGGCCAGCCCCGAGCGTTCCACGAGTTCCGCGACGAAGGCCCGGCCGACGGGATCGGTGTGCGTGAGCGAGGCGAGGGTGCGGGCGCGTTCATCGGGCGCCAGATACCTGCTGACCGGCTCGCGCCAGATCGCGCCGAGCAACTCCCTGTACTGGTAGGGGACTTCCGGTAGCTGATCGTAGACGGGGTGCTCGACGGTCACCGAGGCGACTTCGCCGAGCAGGATCACTCCGCATTCGTCCCGTAGGAAGGGGTCTGCGTCGCGCAGCGCGTGCATCCATGCCGTGACGGCGGGAGCGGCGACCGTGCGTTCGGTCGGCAGTCCGCGCCACACAAGGGTGTTGAGGACCGACAAGGGGAGCTTGACGGTGTGCCGGTCCGGGCGGGAGACGTTGAGGAACGTACGGATGGACTGCTGAGGGAGGCGAAGGTCGCCGTCGCTGCAGAGCGGAACGATGGCATCCGTGGCAACGGACGGAGCGAAGAGCGGCAGCACGATCTCGTCCCACTGCCAGGGGTGCACGGGGAGGTAGAGATAGTCACGCGGATCAAGGCCGCGCGCGCGGAGTAAGTTCGCGAAGGATTCGCGGGTGGCGGCGGCGAGTTCGCGGGTGTAGAGCTGCTGGGCGGTGTCCAGTCCCGCGACGCCTCGGTATACGGCGAGGCTGGTGCGGACGGCAATCCAGGGCAGTGCCGTGGGGTGGCGGGCTTCGGGGGCCCACCGGGCGGTGTCGCCCGCGGAGAAGCCGATGCGTCCCTTGTTGAGGACGATCCAGGGGTGACCGGTCTGGTGCCCTTCGAGTTCCGCGTAGCCGAGGTCGGCGAGCTGGGCGGCGCTCAGCGCCGTGTGGTCGATCCGGGTGTCGGCGCTGAGCGTGACGGTGAGCTCGCGGATGAGGTGGCCGAGTGTGGCGCCGTCGAGACCGAGGGTCCGCCGGGCCAGGACGAGGAACCGCACGGGGTCGTCGAAGGGGGCGGTGGATCCGTCGCCCTCGGCGAGGGTCAGGCCGGCCGGGTCCACGTACCAGCTGCCGTACGAGCCTCGGCGGGCGCGGAAGGTGAGGCAGACGCCGTCTCCTGCGATCGGGGCGGCGGTCCCGTCCCGCTCGGCCGGTTCGAGTCGGAGCCGGTAGGTGCCCTCTGCCTCCTCCGCTGCCGGTATGGGCTGGATGATCTCCTCATACGCGAACTCTCCGATCATCTTGGCCAGCAGGCGGCGCCCGGCCTCCCGCCATCTCTCCCGGTTCAGCTCGGGTGGGCCGTGGAGCTCGGCGGCGGGGTGGGGCATCTGGCCTGCGGGCGGATTCGGCACGGGGACTCCTCAGTGAGGGAACCGGATCGGGTCGAGCGGTGTACTAGGAGTGATGGGGTCACAGCACGGCACGCAGGGCCCGGTCACGGACCATGAGAGCCGCTCGCTTGCCGGGCAGATCCACTTCGGCGGAGAAGCGGAAGCCAGCGCTCAGGAATGCGGAGACGGAGGGGGTGTTGCGCAGGTCGGGTTCTGCTACGACGCGTGCGCATGCGGGACGGTGGTCGAGTACCAAGTCGGCGACGGCTCGCAGCAACGCGGTGCCCAGGCCGCGGCCGCGGCCGGTGACACTGCCGACCAAGAGGTGAATCCCGGTGTCGTGGGGGCGCGAGGGGTAGTGGCGGGCCAGGGGGTCCAGATCCGCGCGGTAGATCTCCCAGTAGCTCATCGGCATGCCCTCCAGCACGCCCAGGCAAGGAACGCTGCGTCCGTCTCCGTCGAGCTGGGAGCGCAGATGGGCCCCTGTGACGCCTTCGGGTCCCGCCAGTTCCCAGAAGGCAGCTACGGCCGGGTCATTCATCCAGCGGGTAATGAGCGGGAGGTCGCGTTCGAGACGCACAGGTACGAGTTGGAAGACGCCGACGGTAGTGGTGACGGGCCCCCAGCCTCCGACGCCGTCCAGTAGATCGTCCGCCGCAGCAGCTCGCCCGTCGCTGTCGGCCAGCAGGGCGACGAGCTCGTCGGTCAGGCGCAGGTCGAGGGTGTCTGCGCAGTCGGCGCCGGCAGCGGCGGGCTCGGTCCCGGCGTCGGTGCTCGCATCGGTGGGAGTCACGGCGTCACTCCTGTCAGAAGAGGCGGGTCATGTTCCTCAGGAATGGAGGGGGTTGGAGATGGTGACGTAGACGGATTGGGTGTCGACCGGTCCGACGAGCTCGTCGAGGCCGTGCAACCGGGTCAGCAGATTGGCCTTGCACCGCAGCAGCGGCGAGTCGAGCAGCACCGCGGGCAACGGGGTGCGGAGCCGGTCGGGTCCCGAAGCGACATCGCCGAGGAAGCGGCGGAAGGCGGCCAGCAGCAGCCGTTCGTCCGCGAGCCGTTCGGCGCCGAGGGCACCGATGAGTCCGAGGACGTTGTTGATGCCGAGGTAGTAGGCGAACCGCTCGTCCGTCACCTCGTCGGAGACGAAGGTGTCGCTGTCGTGGCCGATGCCGGGAAGCCGTCGTTCGAGTTCGGTGCGCCGGGATTCCCGGAAGTAGTAGCCCTGGTTGTCGCGGTATCGGCCGCCCACGGGCCAGCCCTCGGAGTCGAGCACGAGCAGAGTGTTCTGCTGGTGCGCTTCCAGGGCGACGCCCGCCTCGCTGTCCAGCCAGAGCACGGGTCGTACTACGGCTTCGAGGTAGCGCAGGAACCACTCGGCGGCGACAGCACCTCGGGGGCGCCCTGTTCGTCCGGCGAGTCGGGTGACCGTCTCGCCGAGCCGGGAATGCATGGCGCGGCGTTCCCGGCAGGCGGGCAGCGCTGAAGGCCGGGGTGAGACGAGGCCGGCGATGCAGGTGACGTCGTCGCCGGGCCCGAAGGGGTTGTGCCGGATCATGACGTCGAGCCCGGGGACGGGCGCGCCGTCGGACCCGGTGACGGCGAGCCAGGCGGGGTCGCGGACCACGTCGAAGCAGGGGTGGGCCGACTGCCACTCCTCGGCGAGGCCGCTGCGCAGCAGCCGGTGGACCTCGACGCCGCGGTGCAGTTCCTTACGGAGGTTTTCACGACGGGAGTTGGTGATGCGCAGGCCGAGCGAGAGCTTCAGCATGGCGGCCGCGCCGGAGCGGTAGACGGTCCGTACGGAGGAGGTGGGGTGCCAGGGGATGCCGTGAGGGCCGAGGTCCTGGAGGAGCCCGGCGTCCAGCAAGTCGGCAGCGGCGGGGCGGTGCCGGAGCTCGCGGATCTGCCATGGGTGCACGGGCAGGGCGACACGACCGTCCGGAAGCGGCAGGTCCGGGCCCGCGAGGCGGGCGGTGAGCCGGTCGGCGGGGACGGTGCGGCCGCGCTCGGTCCAGGCCGAGTCGGAGGCGAGTACGGAGCGGTCGACGGCCAGCCAGTGCAGTGCGAACGCGCCGCGCAACTCCGGTGAGTACAGGCGTGATTCGGTGTCGGATAGGCCTTCGCGGCTTTTGGGGGTGGGGTGGAGGGGATGCCCGAGGAGCAGGGACTGCTCGGCGGCGAGGAAGAGGTCGGGCTCGTCGTCGGGTCGGTCGCGGCGGTCGGCGATGAACTCGGCCGTGCGCCGGACCGAGTCGGCGACGCGGCCTACCAGGTCCGCGCCGTCCGCTGATTCAGCCTGCTCACCCGACTCAGCCGCCTCAGTCGACTCAGTCACATCAGCCGCATCAGCGGGCTCGCTCTGATCAACCGGATCAACCGCTTCAACCGGATCAACCGCTTCAGCCGCGCCACCGGGGCTGCCGCCAAGGCCACCGGGGCCGCCGCCAAGGTCAGCGGGGTCGCTAGGCGACGGCCCCGTGGCTCGGCGGGCCGTCTCCCGGCTGAGCAGGGCGGCGACGGTGACGGCGTCCACGGGAGGGGCGCTCGCCGGGCCGTCCTCCAGGTAGGGGAGGCTGAAGCGGTGCCATCCGGTGGCCGACCAGTAGTGGACGGGGACGAGCAGGGCCGTTCCACTGGCCGGGAGAGGGATGCGCAGGACTCCGCGTTCCGGCGCGGGGAGGTTGTTCTCCCTGACCCAGCAGCGCAGGAGGTTCTCGACGGCCGCCACTTGGGCTGCGGTGTACGGGTCTGGGTGTTCGAGCAGGTCGGTGGAGGTGCCGCGCAGGCGCTCGGCTTCCTGGCCGCCACCCTTCTGCCGGGGGACCGTACCGGACTCCGCCACCAGTGAGGTGTGCGCGCCGCACGCGTCTGGGGCGTGGGGGTGGGGGCGGCCTTCGGATGCGGGGGTGGCATTCAAGAGGGGCTTCCTTGCGAGATTGTCCGGGGCTCCGTGTGCGACAGGTCCGGTGCGCGCTCGGCGATGCGTGTCCGCAGGGAGCGGCCGGGGTCCGTCTTGGTCATCCGTGGTGGGTACGCGCTGCGGTCGTCAGAGCGTCGGCCAGGCGGTCGAGGATCGCGGCGGCCTGTTCGTCGGTGATGGTCAGTGGAGGGAGGAGCCGTACGACGCTGGAGTGGCGGCCGCCGAGTTCGACGATCAGACCCCGGTGCAGGCATTCGCGCTGGACTGCCGCGGCGAGTCCGGGTGCCGGTGGGTGGGGTGGGGTGGTGGCATGGAGTTCGGCCGAGGACGTGCCGGGCCGGTCGGGCGCGGTTCCCGTGGAGGCGCCGGCAGGCAGGGCCTCCACGGACTCGCAAAGAGGGGAGGGCTGTGGTGGCGGGACCAGGCCCGACTTCGCCGAGGCCCGTTCCCCCCTCGCGATCTGCTCCACCCCCGAGACCTGCTCCGTCTCCGAACCCGGATCCACCAGTTCCACTCCGATCATCAGGCCTCGGCCGCGGACCTCGCCGATGCAGGGGTGATCGGCGGCCAGGGAGCGCAGTTGGGCGAGCATGCGGGCGCCGAGGGTGGCGGCGCGTTCGGCGAGGCCGTTCTCACGGACGTAGGCGAGGGTCGCCGCGCCCGCGGCCATGGCGAGTTGGTTGCCGCGGAAAGTGCCCGCGTGCGCGCCGGGCGGCCAGACGTCGAGGTCGTCGCGGTAGACCACGACGGCCAGGGGGAGGCTGCCGCCGATCGCTTTCGAGAGCACCATCACGTCCGGGACGACGCCGCTGTGCTCGACAGCCCAGAAGGCGCCGGTGCGGCCGACGCCCGTCTGGACCTCGTCCGCGATGAGCGGGATGCCGCGCGCGGCGGTGATCTCCCGCATCCTGCGGAGCCAGGCGTCGGGTGCCGGGAGGACCCCGCCCTCGCCCTGCACCGGTTCGAGGATCATGCCGGCCGGTGTCGGTACGCCCGACTTGGTGTCGTCGAGGAGGTTTTGGGCCCATCGGGCGGACAGTTCCGCGCCGCGCTCGCCGCCGACGCCGAAGGGGCAGCGGTAGTCCTGCGGGTAGGGCAGGCGCGCGACGCGTACGTCCCGTGCGCCGCCGGACACTTCGAGCGCCCCGGCCGTCATCCCGTGGTAGGCGCCGGTGAAGGCGAGCATGCCGTCGCGGCCGGTGGCCGTCCGGACCAGTTTCAGCGCTGCCTCCACCGCGTCCGTGCCCGCGGGGCCGCAGAACTGGATGCGTGCGCGGTCCGCCAGGCCGTGCGGCAAGGTCTGGAACAGCTCGGTGGTGAAGGCGTCCTTGACGGGCGTCGCCAGATCGAGGACGTGCAGCGGCGCCCCGGAGTCGAGGACCTTCCTGATCGCCTCAAGCACCACGGGGTGATTGTGGCCGAGGGCCAGGGTTCCCGCTCCCGAGAGGCAGTCGAGGTAGCGACTCCCGTCGGCGCCTTCGATCGTCAGGCCGCGGGCCCGGACCGGCACGATCGGCAGGGCTCGCGCATAGGTGCGTGCCGCGGATTCACGTGCCGATTGGCGGCGCAGGATCCCCTCATGGGCGGTGGAGCACACCGCGGGATCCGCCGGGTGGTGCGTCGCACGGTTGGTCGCGGCCTCCCGCTCCGTCCCCGGCGGGGTCGTCGGTCCGGGCTCCGGTGCCGATTGTCCACGGGGCTGCGGTGCGGGGTGAGGGGCGGGCTGCGTCACGGAACGTTCTGCGGACACTGCCGCGGGCGCAGGCTCGGTCACGGCCACGACTGTGGGTCCTCCCGCTGTGGACGAGCGCGTCCGTCCGGTGCGGCTCCGGAGAGCTCCATGTGGGCGGTAGCGCGGGCGAGTTGGGCAGGGGTATGAACGCAGGCGGCGACTCCCCCGTAGGTACCAACGACGAGGAACGCGCGGAATCACGGGTCAATGGAAGATCCTTGCCGTGACGGAACCGTTGCCCTTCCGTCGGCCGTCCCCAACGGCACCGGCATAGTGTGGGGGCCGTTCATCAGCGACAGGCGCACCGCTCCCCCGAGCAAATCGGAGCAAATCCAGCGAAGGGGTGCCGCACCAGTGGCAACGGGTGTTCCGCACCCGGATGTCCAGCACTTTGGAACGATTTCGAGGCCCAGGGGGATTCTCACCATGCGACCCATACGTCCGTCCTTCACCGTTCGCAGTAGGAGGAGCGCGCGCACCAGAACGTCCCCCGTGGCAGCCGTCGTCGCGCTCGGAGCCGTGCTGGCGCTGACCGCCACGGCCTGTGGGCCCAACGAGGACAACGCCGGCGGCGACTCGTCCTCGTCGCAGGCCGGCGACAGCAACGGCGACGACAACTTCAAGATCCCGGACGGCCTCAAGGACAAGCTCAAGGAGCACGGGTTCGACCTGGACAAGTGGAAGAACGGCGCCTGGAAGAACTGGAACAAGGACGACTGGCTGCGCGAGGCGGGCGACTTCGTCAACCCGATCATCGAGGACCTGTGGGACCCGGACCGGATGCGGGACGCGGACAAGAACCCCGACCGGAGCGTCGACGACAACGACATCTCCGGTGACCAGGGCATCACCGACCCGACCCCCGAGCCCGTCGAGGCCGCGGCCGTGAAGACGCCGTACCACGACCAGGCCCCGGCCTCCGGCAAGCTGTTCTTCGACAGCCCCAAGGGTTCGATGGTCTGCTCCGCGACCGTGGTGAAGGACCCGGCCCACCCCGGCAAGTCCAACATGGTGTGGACCGCCGGCCACTGCGTGCACGACGGCAAGAACGGCGGCTGGTACCGCAACATGGTCTTCGTCCCGTCGTACAACGACAGCGGTAAGTCGGCCGCGGAGCTGCGGAACGCCCCCAAGGAAGAGGTCGCTCCGTACGGCGTCTGGTGGGGCGACTGGGCACAGACCTCCGACCAGTGGATCGAGCAGGGCGGTCCGACGGGCGGCAAGGGCGCGCCGTACGACTTCGCGGTCATGCATGTGAAGCCCGAGAAGGGCAGCGAGGGCAAGTCGCTCGAGGAGACCGTCGGTTCGGCGCTTCCGGTGGACTTCAACGCCCCGGCCGTGCCGCAGCTCAAGAGCATGACGGCGACCGGCTACCCGGCCGCTCCGCCCTTCGACGGGCAGAAGCTGTTCCAGTGCGCGGACAAGCCGGGCCGGCTCTCGATGAGCAAGCCGGACCCGACGATGTACCGCATCGGCTGCACCATGACCGGCGGTTCGTCCGGTGGTGGCTGGGTCGCCCAGGGGCAGGACGGCAAGCCCGCCCTGGTCTCGAACACCTCCATCGGCCCCGTGACGGCCGGGTGGCTGGCCGGTCCGCGCTTCGGCAAGGAGGCCAAGGGCATCTACAACGCGGTCAGCAAGAAGTTCGCCGGGCAGTAAAGACGTCGGCTCGGTAGGCGCTACGGCGGCGGGGTGCGGGAAACCTTCACCACCCCGCCGCCGTTCGTCCCCGAGCGCACAGGCATAGTTGGGTGTCGCTTCGACGCGGGGGCCTGCACAGTTCTCCGCGTCGACGCATGACAAGTACATGGCAAATATGGCACTTACACGTTCCAACGGGGGTAGCAGCACCATGCGTTCCACTCGTGCGCCGTTCGCGCGCAGCCGCGGCCGGCGGGTCGCACTCGCCGCCACCGGGCTCGCGGCGACCTTGGCGCTCACCGCCACGGCCTGTGGCCCGAGCGACGACAAGGCGAGCGACAAGCCGGACGGCACCACGTCCCAGGGTTCCGACGGCGCCGGCTCCGGTTCCGACTCCAAGCTGCCCGGCGCCCTCGCCGACAAGCTCAAGGAGCGGGGCATCGACCTGGACGACTGGAAGGACGGCGCCTGGAAGCGCTGGAAGAAGGAGGATTGGCTGCGCGAGGCCAAGGACTTCGCCAACCCGGTCATCGAGGGGCTCTGGAAGCCCGAGCGGATGAAGAAGGCCAAGGACCCGAACAAGACGATCGCCGCGAAGGACGCCGCCGCCGACCAGGGCGCGACCGACCCGGAGCCGGCGCCGGTCCAGGCCAAGCCCGAGAAGACGCCGTACCACGAGAACGCCGCCCCCGTCGGCAAGATCTTCTTCGACGCCCCCAAGGGGTCGATGGTCTGCTCCGGGACCGTCGTGAAGGACCCGCGCAACCCGGGCAAGTCCAACCTCGTCTGGACCGCGGGCCACTGCGTGCACGCCGGCAAGGACGGCGGCTGGTACCGCAACATCGCGTTCGTGCCGTCCTACAACGACCTGGGCAAGTCCGAGGCCGCCCTGCGCAACGCGGCCCCGCAGGAGATCGCTCCCTACGGCCAGTACTGGGCGGACTGGGTCTCGACCTCCAACGAGTGGATCAACGGCGGCGGTCCGACGGGCGGCTCGGGGGCGACCTACGACTACGCCGTCCTGCACGTGAAGCCGGAGCAGGGCGGCAAGTCCCTGGAGGAGACCGTCGGCAACGCGCTCGACGTCGACTTCTCGGCCCCGTCCACGCGGAGCGTGAGCTCGATGGGCGCGTGGGGCTACCCCGCCGCCCCGCCGTACGACGGCCTGATCATGCACCGGTGCGTCGACAAGCCGGGTCGCCTCTCGCTGTCGCCGTCCCTGCCGACGATGTACCGCATCGGCTGCACCATGACCGGTGGCTCCTCCGGCGGTGGCTGGTTCCGCGTGGTGGGCGGCAAGACGAAGCTCGTGTCGAACACCTCGATCGGCCCGGCCGAGAACACCTGGCTGGCCGGACCCCAGCTGGGCCGGGGTGCCCAGCAGGTCTACGACATGATGAGCAAGAAGTACGGCTCGCAGTAGCCGCCGAGCCCCGGATGACACGGCGAAGGCCCGCCCCTGCAAGAGGGGCGGGCCTTCGCCGTGTGCTGAGTGAACTACGGGTGAGGCTTCCGGGCTCAGTGCCTGGCCGGCACGTACGGAGCGAGTTCCGCCGCGAGCTCCTCGTGCACCTGCGCCTTGAGCAGGGTGCCCTCGGCGGTGTGCTCCTCGGAGAGCACCTCGCCCTCGGCGTGTGCCCGCGAGACGAGCTGGCCGTGCGTGTACGGAACGAGGGCCTCGATCTCGACCTCGGGGCGCGGCAGTTCCGTGTCGATGAGCCTCAGCAGCTCGTCGATCCCGGCACCGCTTCGCGCGGAGACCGCGATCGCGTGCTTCTCGTTGCGCAGGAGGCGCTGGAGGACCAGCGGGTCCGCCGCGTCCGCCTTGTTGATCACCACGATCTCGGGCACATCGGTGGCGCCCACATCGCGGATCACCTCGCGCACGGCGGCGAGCTGCTCCTCCGGCACCGGGTGCGAGCCGTCCACCACATGCAGGATCAGGTCGGAGTCGCCGACCTCTTCCATCGTGGAGCGGAACGCCTCGACGAGGTGATGCGGCAGGTGCCGGACGAACCCGACGGTGTCGGCCAGGGTGTAGACCCGGCCGCTCGGCGTCTCGGCCCGGCGCACGGTCGGGTCGAGGGTGGCGAACAGCGCGTTCTCCACCAGGACGCCCGCGCCCGTGAGGCGGTTGAGGAGCGAGGACTTGCCCGCGTTCGTGTACCCGGCGATCGCGACCGAAGGCACCTTGTTGCGCCGGCGCTCCTGCCGCTTGATGTCGCGGCCCGTCTTCATCTCCGCGATCTCCCGGCGCATCTTCGCCATCTTCTCGCGGATCCGTCGCCGGTCCGTCTCGATCTTGGTCTCACCGGGACCGCGGGTGGCCATGCCGCCACCGCCGCCGCCACCCATCTGGCGGGAGAGCGACTGGCCCCAGCCACGGAGCCTCGGCAGCATGTACTGCATCTGCGCCAGGGCTACCTGCGCCTTGCCCTCTCGGGACTTGGCGTGCTGGGCGAAGATGTCGAGGATCAGGGCGGTCCTGTCGACCACCTTGACCTTGACGACGTCTTCGAGGTGGATCAGCTGCCCCGGGCTCAGCTCACCGTCGCAGACGACCGTGTCCGCACCCGTTTCGAGCACGATGTCGCGCAGCTCCATGGCCTTGCCGGAGCCGATGTACGTCGCCGGGTCGGGCTTGTCGCGGCGCTGGACGAGGCCGTCGAGCACGAGCGCGCCCGCCGTCTCGGCGAGAGCCGCCAGCTCGGCGAGGGAGTTCTCCGCATCCTGGACCGTTCCCGAAGTCCACACGCCGACGAGCACCACACGCTCCAGGCGGAGCTGTCGGTACTCGACTTCGGTGACGTCCTCGAGCTCGGTGGAGAGGCCCGCGACGCGGCGCAGGGCCGCGCGCTCGGAGCGGTCGAACTGGTCGCCGTCCCGGTCTCCGTCGATCTCGTGGCTCCAGGCGACGTCCTCTTCCATCAGGGCATCGGCCCGAAGACCTTCGGGGTAGTTCTGCGCGAAGCTCTGTGCGTCCTGGGAAGGGGAAGAAGAGGAGGTCATTGGGTCCTAACGTCGATACGTCGATGGAATGTGCGGCGGATGCGGGATCCGTCACTGTCGACAACGCCCGGGCTGGTCCGGAGATTCCCGGCACCGGCCGGATCCGGCCCTGAGAAGTCCCCGAGGGGAAATCCCGGACGGACCGCGCCGCCGACCTGAAGATGGTTGCACGGCACGGTCCGTCTCGTCACCCGGATTATTTCGCAGTCTTCCCGGGTTTCGTGGACTTCCAGTCCGGATGCCCGGGCATCGGCGGCGTCTTCTTCCCGTACAGCCAGGCGTCGAAGAAGCCGCCCAGGTCACGCCCGGCGGTCAGGGAGGCGAGCCGCACGAAGTCGGCGGTGGCGACGTTGCCGTCGCGGTGGAGGCGGACCCATTGCCGCTCCACGCGCTCGAAGGCGGCCTTTCCGATCTCCTGGCGCAGGGCGTAGAGCACCAGCGCGCTGCCGTCGTAGACGACGGGACGGAAGATGCTGATCTTCTTTCCGGGCGCCGGCGCCTTCGGCCTGGCCGGCGGCCCGCCGGCCGCACGCCAGATGTCCGACTGGGTGTAGGCGGCCCGCATCCGGTCCGCCAGGGGCTTCTTCGCCTTCTCCTGCGCGAAGAGGGCCTCGTACCAGGTGGCATGGCCTTCGTTGAGCCAGAGGTCCGACCAGCTACGGGGGCTGACGCTGTCACCGAACCACTGGTGAGCGAGCTCGTGCACCATGATCGCCTCGACGTACCACGCGGGGATCTCGGGGCGGGTGAAGATCTCTCTCTCGAAGAGAGAGAGCGTCTGCGTCTCCAGCTCGAAGCCGGTCTGCGCGTGCGCGATCAGGACGCCGTAGACCTCGAAGGGGTAACGGCCGACCTTCTTCTCCATCCAGTCGATCTGGCCGGGTGTCTTCTTCAGCCAGGGCTCCAGGACCTTGCGGTCCTTGGTGGGCACCACATCGCGTACCGGGAGGCCGTTCGGCCCTTCTCGGCGCACCACGGTGGAACGGCCGATCGACACCTGGGCCAGTTCGGTCGCCATCGGGTGGTGGGTGCGGTACACCCTGGTGGTGGCTGCGGCGCCGTGTCGGCTCTCGGACTCCGGGAGGCCGTTGGCGACGGCGGTCAGCCCCTGGGGTGCGGTGATCCGGAAGGTGAACTCGGCCTTGTCCGCGGGGTGGTCGTTGCACGGAAAGACCAGGTGGGCGGCGTCCGCCTGGTTGGCCATGGCGAGTCCGTCACCGGTGCGCAGCCAGCCGCCCCCGCCGTTCTTCGTGGGCATGGGATCGCTGGTGTGCCGGACGGTGATCCGCAGCCGGTCGCCGGGCCCGACCGGCGCGGTCGGCGTGACGACCAGGTCCTCGCCGCTGCTTTCGAAGCGTGCGCGCTCGCCGTTCACCTCGACGGAACGCACCGTGCCGTGCGCGAAGTCGAGATTCACGTGCTCCAGGAGGGCGGTCGCCTGTGCGTCGATCTTGGTGACGGCGTTCAGCGGCTTGCTGTTGTCACCTCCGTAGGTGAAGGCGATGTCGTACGACATCACGTCGTACCCGGGGTTGCCCAGGTGCGGGAAGAGCGGGTCGCCGATGCCGAGCGGGGCGACCGGTGACGGTGCGCTCGCCGCGATGAGGGCGGCGGAGGCGGTCGCCGCGATCAGTGCGGCGGCGATGCGGGGGGTGCGGAGGGCCTTCGGCCGGGAGGCCGCGGTCCGAGGGGTGAGCAGCATGAACTACCGCTATCAGCGTGTGCCCTCCCGCACGTGACGACGCGCGCCGGGCCACCCGAACGAGTCGCCGTCGGGCGTGACTTGGCCGAGCGGAGTCACGCGTACGAAGTGGGCCGGGGCACCCTCGTCAGTGCGCGGCGGCCGCCGGATGCTGGGCGCGGTTCACGTCGTACACCCCGGGCACCGCGCGCATCGCCCGCATCAGCCCTGGCAGGTGCGCCGCGTCCGGGAGTTGCAGCGTGTACGTATGGCGCACTCGCTGTTGGCTCGGCGGCTCCACGGTGGCCGAGATGATCGCCACCCCTTCGAGGGCGATCGCTTCGGTGAGGTCGGCGAGCAGATGGGCCCGGCCGAACGATTCAGCGATCAAGGTGACCCGGCACTCGGCGGTGTCCCCCCAGTGCACGCCGACCTCGGGGCGCCCGACCTCCTTCATCCGCGCCACGGCGGGACAGCCGACCCGGTGGACGGTCACGACACCGCCGCGCACGGCGAAAGCGGTGACGTCGTCGGGCGGCACCGGCGTACAGCACCCCGCGAGGCGGACGCTCGCACCCTCGCGGTCCACGACGGCGTTCGCCGCGGCGGGCCGTGCCGCTGCGGAGGGTTCCGGTTTCGGTACGGGCGCCGATGCCTGCTGGGGCGGGCGCTGTGCGGCCGGCGTCGGCACGGGCGCCGCGGGCGCCGGGTGGGTGGTGAGCCAGCGCCGGATGGCGATGCGCGCGGCGGGCGTGCGGGCGTGGTCCAGCCACTCGCGCGAGGGACCGGAGGTCAGGTCCTGGCCCATGAGCAACTGGACCGTGTCACCGTCCCGCAGGACCGTGCTGAGCGTCGCGAGGCGGCCGTTGACGCGTGCTCCGATGCAGGCGTGCGCGTCCTCGCCGTACTGGGCGTAGGCGGCGTCCACGCAGCTGGCGCCCGCCGGCAGGCCGAGTGTGCCGCCGTCGGGCCGGAAGACGGCGATCTCGCGGTCCTGGGCGAGGTCTTCCCGCAGCGTCGACCAGAATGTGTCCGGGTCCGGGGCGGCCTGCTGCCAGTCGAGGAGCCGGGAGAGCCAGCCGGGCCTCGTTGGATCCACCCGCTCGTCGTCGGCGCCGTCGGACGGCTCCTCCGAAGGAGGAGCGTAGGGGTTGCGCAGTGCGACCACGCCCGCCTCGGCGACCTGGTGCATCTGATGCGTGCGGATGAGTACTTCGGCGACTTCGCCGTCGGAGCGGGTCACGGCCGTGTGGAGCGACTGGTAGAGGTTGAACTTCGGTACGGCGATGAAGTCCTTGAACTCCGAGACGACCGGAGTGAAGCAGGTGTGCAGTTCCCCGAGGACTCCGTAGCAGTCCGCGTCCTCGTTGACGAGCACGAGGAGCCGGCCGAAGTCGGACGCGCGGAGTTCGCCGCGCTTGCGGTGCACGCGGTGGACGGAGACGTAGTGCCGCGGCCTGATGAGGACCTCGCCGGCGATGCCCGCGTCCCGCAGCACGCCGCGTACGTCGTCCGCGATGGCGCCCAGCGGGTCGTCCGCGCTCTCCGCGTTGGCGGCGACCATGGCCTTGACCCGGGCGCACTCCTCCGGATGGAGGATCGCGAAGACGAGATCCTCCAGTTCGGTCTTGAGCGCCTGCACACCGAGGCGCTCGGCGAGCGGAATGAGCACGTCCCGGGTCACCTTGGCGATGCGGGCCTGTTTCTCGGGCCGCATGACACCGAGGGTGCGCATGTTGTGCAGCCGGTCGGCGAGCTTGATCGACATGACGCGTACGTCGTTGCCGGTGGCGACGAGCATCTTACGGAAGGTCTCGGGCTCGGCCGCCGCTCCGTAGTCGACCTTCTCCAGCTTGGTGACGCCGTCGACCAGATAGCAGACGTCGTCGCCGAACTCGGCCCGCACCTGGTCGAGGGTGACGTCCGTGTCCTCGACGGTGTCGTGGAGCAGGGACGCGGTCAGGGTCGTGGTCTCGGCGCCGAGCTGGGCGAGGATCAGGGTCACCGCGAGCGGGTGCGTGATGTACGGCTCGCCGCTTTTGCGCATCTGACCGCGGTGGGAGGACTCGGCCAGTACGTACGCGCGGCGCAGCGGCTCCAGGTCGGCGTCCTGGTAGTGGGCCCTGTGGGCCTCGGCGACGTGGCCGATCGCGTCCGGGAGCCGGTCCCGGGTGCCGGATCCGAGCAGGGCCGCACGGCCGAGCCTGCGCAGGTCGAGGCGGGCGCGGCCGCGCCTGCGCTGGACCCCGGGCGTCGCGGGGCCGGGCGTGGCTGGGTTCGTGGCCTCCGCACTCATGGGCACCTCCGGCTGCTTCGACCGGCGGTGAGCGGACGACGGCATACTCCGTCCGGGCCGGTGCTTGATGCTACCGAGCCCATCACGCGGCGCTGACCGCCTCTCGCCGAGCGTGAAACGGATCACCCATTCGAGCGACAGTTCATGGGAGTACCGTTTCGAGCCATTCGGACGCGACCGCGCCCTCGGCGACGATCACCGCGCCGCCCGTCATCTCGATCTCGCCGTCGGGCCGCTCGGTGATCGTCAGGCGTCCGCCGGGCAGGTCGACGGCGTAGGTGACGGGGGTCCCGGTCACAGCAGGGTCCACGCCGTCCCTGCGGGCCGCCGCCACGGCGACGGCGCACGCGCCCGTGCCGCAGGAGCGGGTCTCGCCCGCGCCGCGCTCGTGCACGCGCATGGCGACGTGGTGGGGGCCGCGGGGGACGACGAATTCGACGTTCACCCCGTGCGGGTAGGCGGCGGCCGGGCTGAAGGGCGGCGGGTCGTAGAGGCTGCCGGCTTCGGAGAAGTCGTCCACGAAGGCGACCGCGTGCGGATTGCCCATGCTGACGTTGCGCGCGGGCCATCGGCGGTCGCCGACCGAGACGGTGACGTCGCCCTCAAGGAGCAGCGCCTTGCCCATCCCCACGGTGATCTCGCCGCCGGACTCGGCCTTGGCGATGTGCACGGTCTTCACGCCGCCCCGGGTGGCCACCGCCAGGTCGCCCTCGCCGACATGCCCCGCACGCTGTAGGTAGCGGGCGAAGACGCGCACGCCGTTGCCGCACATCTCCGCGACCGATCCGTCGCCGTTGCGGTAGTCCATGAACCACTCGGCCCGCTCCGCCAGATGGCGCGCCTCGGGGTGGGCGGCGGAGCGTACGACATGGAGGAGGCCGTCGCCACCGATGCCCGCGCGGCGGTCGCACAGAGCGGCCACGGCGGCCGGAGGCAGCTCGATGGCGTTGTCGGGGTCGGGGATGATCACGAAGTCGTTCTCGGTCCCGTGCCCCTTGAGGAAGGCGATCCGCGTGCTCATTCCTCGATCGTACGGGGTGGGTACGACACTCGGTTCACGGAGTGCGGCCGGGAAGGCGGACCGCAGAGGTTTTCCGACCTCAGCGGAGTCTGGCCACGCGCCACACGGCGAGGACCACGGCGCCCAGGAACGTCAAGGCGTACGCGGAGACGACCCGCCAGTCCGGGCGGCGACCGGAGCCGCGCTCGGGCAGCCCCGGCCAGGTGTGCCCCACGCGGCGGGCGGCCATCATGCCCCAGCCTGCGGCGCAGCAGCTGATCAGCAGACCTAGCATGGCGACCACCGCGCCGCCGTCGCCGAATTCGAAGGCGAGCGGGAAGGCGAACATCAGCGAACCGACCGCGGCCAGGATCACGATGGGCGCGAGCTGCCAGATGCGCAGGCGGCGCTGTGGGCGCAGCTCGACCTCGACCTCGGCCTGCGCCGTCATCCCGTCCGCGCCGGGACCGTCGTCGCTCACACTGCCCGGGGTCTCGTCGGGACCGTCGGGACTCAGTTGCTCTTCGCCGCCATGTGCGGTGTCACGAGGGCCGGCCTCCATCGCCACGCGCCCTCCACTTCGGACTCCACCGGTCGATCGATGGTCGATGATGGCACGGCGTCAGGCACCGGGATGACCGCCGGAGCGTCCCGATGCCATCACGTGATCAGGCTGTGACCGGTCGTTCGACCAACGCCAGTGCGCGTGCCCGGAGTTCCCCTCGGTCGGCCTCGGCACCACTGAGCCAGCTCACCCGCGGATCGCGGCGGAACCACGAGTCCTGACGGCGCGCGAAGCGCTTGGTGGCGCGTACCGTCTCGGCGCGCGCCTCGTCCTGTGTGCACTCCCCCGCGAGCGCCGCGAGCACCTGCTGGTAGCCGAGCGCGCGTGAAGCCGTGCGCCCTTCGCGCAGCCCCTGCGCCTCCAGTGCACGCACCTCGTCGACCAGGCCCCCCTCCCACATGCGGTCCACGCGCGTGGCGATGCGTTCGTCGAGTTCGGGACGTGCCACGTCGACGCCGATCTGGAGGGTGTCGTACACCGAGTCGTGGCCGGGGAGGTTGGCAGTGAAGGGCTTGCCGGTGATCTCGATGACCTCCAGGGCGCGGACGATCCGGCGGCCGTTGCTGGGCAGGATCGCCTGCGCCGCTCCTGGGTCGGCGGCGGCCAGGCGGGCGTGCAGCGCACCGGATCCGCGCAGCGCGAGCTCCTCCTCCAGGCGGGCGCGGACGGCCGGGTCGGTGCCGGGGAATTCCAGGCGGTCCACGGCCCCCCGGACGTACAGTCCGGAGCCGCCGACCAGGATCGGCCAGCGCCCCTCGGCGAGGAGGCGGTCGATCTCGGCGCGGGCCAGTTTCTGATACTCGGCGACGCTGGCCGCCTCCGTGACGTCCCAGATGTCGAGGAGGTGGTGCGGGACGCCGCCACGCTCCTCGGGCGTCAGCTTGGCGGTACCGATGTCCATCCCCCGGTACAGCTGCATGGAGTCGGCGTTGACGATTTCGCCGCCGAGGGACTGGGCGAGGAAAACGCCCAGATCGGACTTTCCTGCCGCGGTCGGACCGACGACGGCGATGACCCGCGGGGCGGGGGCTGCACTACTCACCGCCCCAGTCTCGCAAACGCGGGGCCCTCTTCCCGAACGAGCTACGTGACGGCACGGCTTCGGGGTCGTTGCCTGTTGCGAGGTTCCGGCCGCCGGTTTCGAGGACCGATCACCTGTGCGCCGCAATGAGACGCACCGGGCGGGGCGGGATTTCGCCCACACGAGTAACGTATGGAGTAGATATGGGCGTTTTTGCACGGTTCCGTCGGAAGGCCAAGGACGGCGAAGAGGCGTCAACGACCGAGGCAGCTGCCGCCGCGCTGACGGCCGAGCCCGAGGAGGCCGAGGGCCTTCCCGAGGCCGGCACCGATACGAAGCCCGCTGCCGAGGCCGGCACGGACGCCGAGGGTGCCGCCGAGGAGAAGTCCGCGGAGCCCGCTGACGCGGCCGCCGCGGAGGGCGTGGAGATCCCGAAGCAGCAGTCCGCCGAGGCCGCCGCCGACAGCGAGGCCGGTGAGGGCGCCCGGAAGTAGCTCCCCAGCGAGGGAAGGTGTACCCATGGGCTTCCTGGACCAACTGAAAGCCAAGCTCGCCCCTGCCAAGGACAAGGTCTCGGACCTCGCGCAGCAGCACGGGGACAAGATCGACCGGGGCCTGGAGAAGGCCGCGAAGGTCGTCGACGAGAAGACCAAGGGCAAGTACAGCGACAAGATCCAGGCGGGCACGGGAAAGGCGAAGGACGCGGTCGACCGCCTCGCAGGGGCGGACGAGGGCAAGAACCCGGGCGGCAGCGCCACCCCTCCGTCGCCCCCACCACCCCCTCCGGCTTCCTGAACCACAGCGGCGGACGGCCGCGGAGCACACCGCTTCGCGGCCGCCACCGTCCGTCCCGGCCGGTTCGCCGGAAGTGGCCGGTCCGCCCGGCGTCCCGGGCTACGACCAGGCGGCCACCACATAGCCCACGCCGTACGGCGCGTCCTCGTAGAGAAGCTCGCCGCTCAGCGACGCGCCCTCCGCCGCGCCTGCCAGCACCTGCCACGGGGCGCGGCCCGCCGCCTTCAGTTCGTACGCGAGGCCCGCGTCCAGCGCCTTCAGCGCCGCCACATCGGCTGCGCCGAGGGCACGTCCGACCTCCGCGTCGAAGTCGGCCGCCCGCTCGTCCAGGTACCCCGGGGCCTTGAGCGTGCGGCACGCGCTGGAGTCGCCCATCACCAGCAGTGCCACGCGGTCCGCGCGTGCCCCGATCTCCCCTCCGACGTGAATACACCGCTCGGCGGGAAGTGGTTCCCCCACTCCGAGACCTTCCACCGGGGCGGTCGACCACCGCGTCTGCCCGAGCAGCCATCCGGCCACCGCGAGGGACGGCGGCAGCGGACGCTGAGGGGCGGCGTCCGGCGCCGTGCCGGGTCGGGAGGCCTCCCGCGCCGGCACGGGACCAAGGTGTACGTCGAGGTCCACCCCGAAGCCGCGGAAGGATCCGCGTGCGCCCTGGGGGTGCGGCCCGCGGCCGCTCTGCTCGGCGGGGCCGACCACGACGAGGCGGTCGGGCCGTGCGGCGGCGAGCACCCCGATGGCGTCCGAGCAGGCCGCGCGCGCGGCGTCCAGTTCAGGACCGGCGCCCGCGGCGACCTCGGGGACGAGCAGCGGCGGACAGGGGCAGACGGCAGCGGCGACAAGCATGATCCGCAGCGTAACGCGCCCCTGTCGGCCGATCGTTTCCGATCCCCGCCCCGGTGAGCCTCGATTCCGGATCCCGCCCCGGTGCGGGCCTTGCGCCCGCCCCCGTGGTCCCACCGGCTGTGCGGTCAGTCGCAGCCGCAGCCGCTGCCCGCTGCCGCCGGGAGCGGCTCCGGAGCGCCGATCTTCGGCAGGCCCAGCATCACGCCCGTGGGCTTCGCGGCCGCCTCGGTGTTCCGTTTCTCCCAGGCGTCACCCGCGCGCGTGGGGCGCACGTTCAGTACGGCGCCCTCGGCCAGCAGGTGGTGCGGCGCGGCGTAGGTGATCTCCACGGTCACGACGTCACCGGGTCGCACCTCGGTGTCCGGCTTGGTGAAGTGGACCAGCCGGTTGTCGGGGGCGCGGCCGGAGAGGCGGTGCGTGGCGCCGTCCTTGCGGCCCTCGCCCTCGGCCACCATCAGGTCCAGAGTGCGGCCGACCTGCTTCTTGTTCTCCTCCCAGGAGATCTCCTCCTGGAGGGCCACCAGCCGCTCGTACCGCGACTGGACGACCTCCTTGGGGATCTGCCCCTCCATGGTCGCCGCGGGCGTCCCGGGGCGCTTGGAGTACTGGAAGGTGAAGGCGCTCCCGAAGCGGGCCTCGCGGACCACGTGCATCGTCTGCTCGAAGTCCTCCTCGGTCTCGCCGGGGAAGCCCACGATGATGTCGGTGGAGATCGCCGCGTCGGGCATGGCCGCGCGGACCTTCTCGATGATCCCCAGGAAGCGGTCCTGCCGGTACGAGCGGCGCATCGCCTTGAGGATCGTGTCCGAGCCGGACTGCAGCGGCATGTGGAGCTGCGGCATCACGTTCGGCGTCTCGGCCATGGCGGCGATCACGTCGTCGGTGAAGTCGCGCGGGTGCGGGGAGGTGAAGCGGACACGCTCCAGGCCCTCGATCTTTCCGCAGGCGCGCAGCAGCTTGCTGAAGGCCTCGCGGTCGCCGATGTCCGAGCCATACGCGTTCACGTTCTGTCCGAGGAGCGTGATCTCGCTGACGCCCTCGCCGACCAGCGCCTCGATCTCCGCGAGGATGTCGCCGGTCCTGCGGTCCTTCTCCTTGCCGCGCAGCGCGGGCACGATGCAGAAGGTGCACGTGTTGTTGCAGCCGACCGAGATGGAGACCCAGGCCGCGTACGCGCTCTCGCGACGGGTCGGCAGCGTCGAGGGGAAGGCCTCGAGGGACTCGGCGATCTCGACCTGTGCCTCTTCCTGGACGCGGGCGCGCTCCAGGAGGACGGGCAGCTTGCCGATGTTGTGCGTGCCGAAGACGACGTCCACCCAGGGCGCCCTCTTGACGATGGTGTCGCGGTCCTTCTGGGCCAGACAGCCACCGACGGCGATCTGCATCCCCGGACGCTTGGTCTTCATCGGCGCCAGGCGCCCGAGATTGCCGTACAGACGGTTGTCGGCGTTCTCGCGCACGGCGCACGTGTTGAAGACGACGACGTCGGCATCGCCGTCCGCCCCTTCGGGCGCACGCTCGTAACCGGCGTCCTCCAGCAGGCCGGAGAGCCGCTCGGAGTCATGGACGTTCATCTGGCACCCGTAGGTGCGCACCTCGTAAGTCTT
Organism: Streptomyces sp. NPDC044106; assembly: GCF_056433985.1. Lineage (NCBI taxonomy): Bacteria > Bacillati > Actinomycetota > Actinomycetes > Kitasatosporales > Streptomycetaceae > Streptomyces > Streptomyces sp. NPDC044106. Next base: position 46,885 of record NZ_JBWKFZ010000005.1, on the reverse strand, counting down.
CGCGCTCATCTCGCCCCCCAGGGTACGGGGTCGCCACGCGCGCGTGGCCGCGGATGGCGACCGGGGCAGCAGGCGAGCGGGGCCCGGGGCGGCACAGTGTGGTCTCACCCCTGGTCAGCACGGTGAACGGGCTGGCAGGATCGCGCGCATGCTCAAGGCACTCCCCCACATCGGCAGGCGCCGCGCCCTCCAGGGTTCGGCCGCGGCGCTCGTGGTGTTCGGCCTGCTGCTGTGGTGGCTGCTGCCCGTGGGAGAGGACTCCCCGAGCGGGCGGATGACGTTCAGTACGGGCGTCGAGAAGGGTGTGTACGAGCGGTACGGCAAGCTCCTGCGGACGGAGATCTCGCGGGACATGCCGAAGGTCGACGTCGAGCTCCTCAACAGCGAGGGCTCGCAGCAGAACGTCGCGCGGGTGGCCACAGGGAAGTCCGACTTCACCATCGCGGCCGCCGACGCCGTGGAGACGTACCGCCTCGACGGCGCACCCGGCTGGTACCGCCTGCGTGGCTGTACGCGGCTGTACGACGACTACGTCCAGCTCGTGGTGCCCCGGTCCTCGGACATCGACACCGTCGAAGAGCTGCGGAACAAGCGCGTGGCGGTGGGGCAGGAACATTCGGGGGTGCGGCTGATAGCCGACCGGGTGCTCAGCGCCGCGGGCCTCGATCCGGTCGCGGACGTGAAGCCGGTGGCCGCCGGGATCGACACCATGCCCGGGCTCCTGAAGAGCGGCTCCATCGATGCCTTCTTCTGGTCGGGCGGGCTCCCGACCACTTCGGTGCGGGAGCTCTCCGAAGAGATGGACATCAAGCTCGTGAAGCTCGGATACCTGGTCGACGCGTTGCACAAGCAGGGTGGTGGTTCGCGCTACTACCGGGCCGCGACGATGCCGGCCGACGCCTATCCCCTGGCCCAGCGGGGCTCCGCCGTACCGACGCTCGCCGTGGCGAACCTCCTGGTCACCACGGACCGGGCCGATCCCGAGCTGACCGAGAGGCTGACCCGCACCGTCATCGACAGCCGCGACCACATCGGTGATCAGGTGCACGCGGCCCAGCTGGTGGATCTGCGCACCGCCCTGTTCACCGACCCGCTCCCGCTGCACGACGGCGCGCGCCGCTACTACCGCTCGGTGAAGCCCTGAACCGCTGCCGTCTCACACCGGCGCCGAGGGCCCGCTGCGCGGGACGCTGACCGTCACCCTCAGGCCGTGCGGTTCATGACGGGCGTATGCGATGGAGCCGCCGCCCGCCGCGAGCAGGGCCCGCGAGATGGACAGACCGAGCCCCGAGCCCTGCACGTTCTGATGCCGGTTGCTGCGCCAGAAGCGGTCGCCGACGCGCGCGAGCTCGTCCTCGGTGAGGCCGGGGCCGCCGTCGGTGACCACCACGGTCGTCGTCGCGTCACTGGAGGAGACCGCGACATGGACGAGCCCGGCCTCGGGCGTGAACTTCAAGGCGTTGTCGATCACCGCGTCCAGTGCGCTGGAGAGGGCGATCGGGTCGGCCCAGCCGGTGGTGGCGGGGCAGTCGCCGGTCAGCCGCACGCCGCGCTCGGCGGCGAGCGGCCGCCAGGAGGCGACGCGCTCGGCGGCCAGTTCGCCGATGTCGGTGAGGCTCAGGTCGGCCGCGGCGTGCTCGGCGAGGGCGAGGTCGAGCAGGTCGTCGAGCACCTGGGCAAGGCGCTTGCCCTCCGTGCGGACCGAGGCGATCTCTTCGTTGCCCTCGGGCAGTTCGAGGGCGAGGAGCTCGATGCGCAGCAGCAGGGCCGAGAGGGGGTTGCGCAGTTGGTGGGAGGCGTCGGCGACGAAGGCGCGCTGCTGCTCGAGGACGTCCTCGACGTGGTCGGCCATCTCGTTGAACGACCGGGCCAGGCGTCTGAGTTCCGGCGGCCCGCCCGCCGCCGCGACACGGGACTTGAGGCGCCCGGTCGCTATGTCGTGCGTGGTCGCGTCCAGGACGCGCACCGGGCGCAGCACCCAGCCGGTGAGCCGCAGGGCCGCGCCGACCGCCAGGAGCATGGCCGCCGCCTCTCCCGCGCCGATGAGCAGCCAGCCGTGCAGTGTCGCCGAACGCATGCGCCCGGTCGGTGAGTCCGTGACGACGACGGCGATGACGTCGCCGTCCTTGATCACCGGGGACGCGACGGCGAGCCGCCCGCGTTGCCACGGCCACACCTGCTCGGGATCGTGGCTGCCGCGCGAGCGGAGCGCCTCCTCGAAGGCGCCCCGCACGTCCCCGCGCCGTGGCAGGAACCAGTTGCTCGGAGCGTTGGCCATGGGCCCGCCGTCGCGGTAGAAGACACCCGCGCGGATGCCGTAGACGTCGAAGTAGTCGTCGAGTTCCTTCTGGAGCGTCTCGCGGCGCTCGTCGCTGCTGCCCTCCACCCGTGAGCCCGCGGGGCGTTTGGTGACGAACTGCGCGAGCGAGGCGAAGCGCGCCGTGTCGTCGATCCGGTCGACGACCACCTTCTGCTGCTGGGCCGCCGCGACGCTGACGGCTAGCGGGAAGCCGAGCGCGAGCAGGACGCCCGCCATCAGGATGATCAGCAGCGGGAGGAGGCGGGAGCGCACCTGTCCTGGCCCGGGCTACGCGGCCGGGGCGACGAGGCGGTAGCCGACGCCGCGCACGGTCTCGATCAGGGCCGGCATGTGCAGTTTGGAACGCAGGGACGCCACGTGCACTTCGAGCGTGCGGCCGGTCCCTTCCCAACTGGTGCGCCACACTTCGCTGATGATCTGTTCCCGGCGGAACACCACTCCGGGGCGCTGGGCGAGGAGGGCGAGCAGGTCGAACTCCTTGCGGGTCAGCTGGACGACCGCGCCGTCCACGCTGACCTGCCGGGTGGGCAGTTCGATGTGCACGGAACCGAGCCGGAGTCTGCTGTCGCCGGGCGTCACCGCGTCGCCCGGCGCGGGCCGCCGGATGACGGCGTGGATGCGGGCGATGAGCTCCCCGGTGTCGTACGGCTTCACTACGTAGTCGTCGGCTCCGAGGTTGAGGCCGTGGATGCGGGAGCGTACGTCCGCGCGCGCCGTCACCATGATCACCGGCGTCGAGCCGCGCTTGCGGATCTTGCCGCACACCTCGTAACCGTCCTGGTCGGGCAGGCCCAGGTCGAGAAGCACCACTCCGAAGGGGGCCGATTCGGCGGGCAGCAGCGCCTGCAACGCCTCCGCGCCGCTGCGGGCGTGCACGACGTCGAATCCGTGCCTGGCCAGGACCGCGGACAGGGCGGCGGCCACGTGATCGTCGTCCTCTACAAGAAGCAGTCTCATACGGGCCCCCTCCAGTTCATCGGTCGTTGTGCTGTGGCCGGTAATGGTGGTCGCGTACTCGCGCGGCGCACCAAGGCATCCACGCCGATGGATAAGGACCTCGTCAAGAGGGTTCAGGGCGTCGGCACGTTCCGTTACCCACCCGGTACGCACATCGTGGACCCTCTTCACACGGTGTGTCCGGTTGCGGCCGGATCGTTATGCTCAATTTCCCCTCAGATGTAATGACGCTGGTCGCACTGGGTTATTACTGTCCTCCCAACCGAGGAGGATGGAGCAACAAGCCGTGACCGAAGTATCGGTGACCAAGGACGCCATACCGTCTGGGGCCGACGACCTGGTCGTGCTGAAGAACGTCAACAAGCACTTCGGCGCTCTGCACGTCCTCCAGGACATCGACCTGACCATCGCCCGCGGCGAGGTCGTCGTCGTGATCGGCCCCTCCGGGTCCGGCAAGTCGACCCTGTGCCGCACCATCAACCGCCTGGAGACGGTCGACTCGGGAGACATCTCGATCGACGGCAAGCCGCTGCCCCAGGAGGGCAAGGAGCTGGCCCGCCTCCGCGCCGACGTGGGCATGGTCTTCCAGTCCTTCAACCTTTTCGCGCACAAGACCGTGCTCGAGAACGTGACGTTGGGCCAGACCAAGGTGCGCAAAACCGGCAAGGCGGAGGCGGAGACGAAGGCGCGCGCCCTGCTCGACCGCGTGGGCGTCGCCTCCCAGGCCGACAAGTACCCCGCACAGCTCTCCGGCGGTCAGCAGCAACGCGTCGCCATCGCGCGGGCGTTGGCGATGGACCCCAAGGTGATGCTCTTCGACGAGCCCACATCGGCGCTCGACCCGGAGATGATCAATGAGGTCCTCGAGGTGATGCAGCAGCTCGCCCGGGACGGGATGACGATGATCGTCGTCACCCACGAGATGGGCTTCGCCCGCTCCGCGGCCAACCGCGTCGTCTTCATGTCGGACGGGCGGATCGTCGAAGAGGCCGTGCCGGACCAGTTCTTCAGCAACCCGCGCAGCGACCGGGCCAAGGACTTCCTCTCGAAGATCCTTAAGCACTGAGGCTTCCACGCCGTCTCAACTCCAGTCGAAACAGAGGATGTTCACGATGAAGTTCCGCAAGTCCGCCGCCGCAGCCGCCGTTGTCGCCGCTCTCGCCCTGACCGCCACCGCCTGTGGTGGCGAGGAGGGGACGGCCGGTGACAAGCCGAAGGACCCGGCCGGCGGGAAGAACGCGCCCAAGCTGCCCACGTACACCGTGAAGTCCGGCGTCAAGGTCGACTCCGACGTCCTGAAGAAGGCCCAGAAGGCCGGCAAGATCGTCATCGGCGCCAAGGACGACCAGCCGTACCTGGGCTTCAAGGACAGCGCGGGCAAGCGCTCCGGCTTCGACATCGAGATCGCCAAGATGGTCGCGGCCGACCTCGGGTTCAAGCCCGAGCAGATCGAGTTCAAGACGATCGACTCCGGTGTCCGTGAGACCACCATCTCCAAGGGTGACGTCGACCTCTACGTAGGCACGTACACGATCAACGACGAGCGCAAGAAGCAGGTCGGCTTCGCCGGGCCCTACTTCATGGCCGGTGCCGACCTGCTCGTCCGCCACGACGAGAAGAGCATCACGGGGCCGGACTCCGTGAAGGGCAAGAAGGTCTGCTCGATCGTCGGCTCCACTCCCCTCCAGGAGATCAAGAAGTCGAAGTACGGCGCCAAGACCGTCGAGCTGGCGAAGTACTCGGAGTGCGTGCAGCAGCTCATCAACAAGGAGGTCGACGCCGTCACCACCGACGACGCCATCCTCAAGGGCTACGCGGCACAGCAGCCGAAGGCGCTGAAGGTGGTCGGCAAGCCGTTCACCAAGGAGCCCTACGGCATCGGCATGAACAAGAACGACAAGGCCCTGCGGAACGCGGTCGCGGACGCCGTCGAGGCGCACCAGAAGAACGGCGACTACAAGAAGGCGTACGACGCGACGCTCGGCCGGTCGGGCTCCAAGTTCACCGAGCCGCCGGCCCTCGAGCGCTACTGACCCGCTGCTCGCCCGCTCCACTCCCCGGCAGTGAGCTGACCGGCCCCCCGTAGGCACCCAGGCGGTGCCTACGGGGCCGGCTCCCCTGCCCGACCACTGCCGCCCACGAGGACATCCCCGTGAATGTACTGCTCGACCATATGGCGGAATTCCGCGAGGGATTCATAGGCACGATCTGGCTGACCGTGGCCAGTGGCGTGCTCGCGCTGCTCCTCGGCGTCGCGCTCGCCGGCTTCCGCGTCTCGCCCGTGCCGCCGCTGCGGTTCTTCGGCGCCGCTTGGGTCACCCTGTTCCGGAACACCCCGCTGACGCTGCTCTTCCTCACCATCTGGTTCGCGGTGCCGCAGGTCTTCGACTTCGGCTTCGACCCGTGGACCAAGGCGCTGATGGTGCTCAGCATCTACACCTCGTCGTTCGTCTGCGAGGCTGTCCGGTCCGGCATCAACACCGTCCCCCTCGGTCAGGCGGAGGCCGCCCGTTCACTGGGGATGACGTTCTTCCAGACGCTCGGGACGATCATCCTGCCCCAGGCGGTGCGCACCGTACTTCCGCCGCTGAGCAGCATCTTCATCGCGCTGACGAAGAACTCCGCCATCGCGGGCGCGTTCAGCGTCACGGAACTCTTCGGCTGGCAGAAGACCCTCAGCGACCAGGGCTTCGCCATCGCCTGGCTGTTCCTCTGGGTGGCGCTCGGCTACCTCATCATCACATTCACCATCAGTGGCCTGTTCCGGCTGCTCGAACGGAGCCTGGAGGTCGCACGATGAGCTCCAGCGTCCTGTACGACGCCCCGGGCCCCAAGGCCCGGATGCGCAACCGCATCTACTCCGTCATCGGCACGGCGGCCATCATCGGCCTCGCCGTCGTCGTGATCATGCGTCTCTCCGACCGCGGCCACTTCGACTCCGCGGTCTGGAAGACCTTCAACTACTCCAACGTGCGGACGATCATCCGCGACGGCATCGTCACCACGCTGAAGGTCTTCGCCCTCGCCGGGGTGCTTTCCCTGGTGCTCGGCGCGCTGCTCGCGGTCGCCCGTGCCTCGGACCACCGTCCGGTGCGCTGGCTGGCCACCGGTTTCATCGAACTGTTCCGCGCCATCCCGCTGCTGATCACGATCTACGCCCTGTGGGTGCTCTTCCTGACCTACAAGAGCGACCTCGGCTCCGTCGGCGCCAACAACGGCTTCTGGGCCCTGGTCATCGGTCTGGCCGTCTACAACGGCGCGGTGCAGGCAGAGGTGCTGCGGGCCGGATTCAACGCTGTGCCACGCGGTCAGGTGGAGGCGGCTTACGCGCTGGGGCTGCGCAAGTCCCAGGTCATGACGATGCTCCTGCTGCCGCAGGCGGTCAGGTCCATGCTGCCCACGATCATCAGCCAGCTGGTGGTCACGCTGAAGGACACGTCGCTCGGCTACATCATCACGTACGCGGAGCTGCTGTACGCGGCGCGGCAACTGGCCAACACCACGCTCGTCAACGGCCAGTACATCTACGTTCCGGTGATCATGGTCGTCGGCACGATCTACGTGGCGATGTGCATGGCGCTCTCCGGGCTCGCCACCTGGGTCGAGAAGCGCGGGCGCCGCGCGAAGACGGGCATCGTCGTGGCGGCGGCCGCCGAACCGGCCGAGGCACCCGGCGTTCTCGACCCGACCGAGCCGCTCGACGGACCCGGCGGCCCTGACGGCCCCGACGCGCCGCCCGCCAAGGTGAAGTAGCGGCGCGCCGGGCCGGAACCGGGTCCACGGAGTCAGGTGAGGCAGTGGCCGTGGGCCGCTGCCTCACTCTTTGGTCAGGGTGCGCCCGAGGAGGGCAAGCAGGCGGTCCCAGTGACGCCGCAGCGCGGCCGGGCTGAAGGCGTCCGTGTCGGCCATGGTGAAGCCGTGGACGGCGCCGGAGTAGGTCTCGCAGGTGTAGTCGACCCCCGAGGCGTCCAGCGCCCTCTGAAGCTCGCTGAGAGCCTCGGGCGACAGGTCGTGTTCGGCGAGGCCGATGTGGACCTGGGCGGTCAGCTCGGGCACGAGGCGGTGCGGGCTGTCGGGCGCGTCGGTGACCACGAAGCCGGGATGGAACGCGGCGAGGGCGGCCACCTGCCCGGGGTGGGCCGTCGCGGTGCGCATCGCCAGGGCGCCGCCGATGCAGTAGCCGATCACGCCGACCAGCCCCGCGCACGTCTCGGGCCGGGTGGCGAGGAACCCGAGGTACGCGTCGGCGTCACGCAGAACGCGTTCGGTGGTGTGTTCCTCGACCAACGGCATCAGTCGGCCGATGATGTCGGACCTGACCTCTTCGCCTATGTGGTCGGGGAGTTCGGTGACGGGGGCCGGGCCCCGCCGATAGTAGATGTTGGGGACGAGCACGTAGTACCCGTGCCCGGCCAGCTCGCGGGCCATCCGCTCCAGAACGGGCCGCACTCCGAAGGCGTCGCTGTACAGCAGCACCCCCGGGTACTGCCCACCGTCATCGGGGAAGGCGGCGAAGCCGTCGGCCTCGCCGTCGGCGGTGGGAATCTGCAGCGTCTTGGTGAGCGTGACGGACATGGCGGATGGTCCTTCCTCGGAACGATGCAAGTACGCGACCTCTCTCCAGGCCGGAACAGAGCGGAGAACGACCCGGTGGTGACCTACGGTCACGGGCAGACCTGGCGCCGGTGCGAGGGCACCTGCACATCAGGTACCGGTCGAACCCGGTAGGAACCGTAACAGCGATGATCAACCCCGGTCGCTCATAGAACTCCCCCAACGGATCACGGAGTTGATTCGCACCCGCACCCCCTACAGGGAGCCCGCCTTCGTCATCCCATCGGACCACGTCAGACGCCGGGCGGCGCCCTCACGGCGTCCCACGCGGGCAGGGCCGCGATTGGTGGGACGATCAGACATGGTGGTGACGGCGGTGCTCAGGCCGGGGCCGCCGTCGCTTGACGCGGGCACAAGCAATGGGTTGCATACGTTCTGTGATCGTGCACCGGGCTCCAACTGCCAGTTTCTGTACGTACGTCCAGCGCATCCGGGCAGCCCGGACCCTCGGAGTCCGCCGGGCCGGAGGGTGTGCGCCGTGGACCCGGTGATCGTCGTCGGCGCGGGTCCCGTAGGACTGGCGCTCGCCCTCGCCCTCGCCCGCCATTCGGTACCCACCGTCGTCCTCGACGAGGGTCCCGGCAAGGACGAGCAGCGGCCCGCGCGGACCGTCGTGCTCCGCGAGGACACCGCCGCGTTCGTGGAGCGGCTCGCGGGCCGCTCCTTCGGTGACGTGGAGTCGGGTGCGCGGTGGGCCGGCTGGCGTTCCGTACGGCGCAAGCAGTTGACGCAGGAGCTCGACTTCGGCGACGGGACCCGCGCCCCGCTGCATGTGCCGCAGCACGTACTGACCGGAGCGCTGCGCGAGGCCATCGCCACCGAGCGACTCGTCAAGATCGCGGTGGAGAGCAAGCTCGACTCGCTGGAACAGGACTCCACAGGTCTGACCGCACACACCCGCGACCCCAAGGGCACCTGGTGGCGCGGCAGTTACCTGGTGGGCTGTGACGGCTCCCGCTCCACGGTGCGCAAACTCCTCGACGTCCGCTTCCCAGGACGTACGGCCGTCGAACGACACGCCGTGGCCTCGCTGCGCACGGAACTTCCCTGGCCCCGTCAGGCGTTGTTGCATCGGATGCCTCCGTGGCGCGGCGGCGGCGCCGAGGTGACGGGCCGCCCGCTCGCCGACGGGGTGTGGCGGCTCGACTGGCTGCTGCCGCCGCGCGGTGAGCTGGTGACGCCCGACGCCCTCGTCGTACGCATCCGGGAGACGCTCGCGGGCTGGTGCGGGGGGTCCACACCACCGTACGAACTGCTCGACACCGGAGTGCACATCGTCCACCACCGGCTCGCCCGACGGTGGCGGGTCGGCCGCGCATTCCTCGCCGGGGACGCCGCGCATCTGCTCGGCGCGCTCGGTGCACAGGGGCTCGACGAGGGCCTGCGGGACGCCGACAACCTCGCCTGGAAGCTCGGGCTCGCCTGGCACCACGGGCCGCGCGAAGCACTGCTCGACAGTTACCAGGTCGAGCGGCGGGCCGGCGTGGCCGCGCGGCTGCGCGCCGCCGACCAGGCGTTGCCCGTGCTGCGCGGCGGCAAGGGTCTGCGCTCGTATGCGCCGGGGACCGCACGCGGGCACGACACGCTCCTCACCGACGGTCACGTGGGGCGCGGCCGGATCGGCGCGCCCCCGTCGTACGCCGAGTCGCCGCTGGCGCCCGCCCCTTCGGAGTCCGTCACGGCGGTGGGCACGGAACCCGGTGAGCCGGTCGTCGACGTACGGGTGACGGCGCCCGACGGCTCCATCGTCCAGTTGCGGGACCGCCTCGGGCTCAAACATCTGCTCGTCGTCCTCGTCGCGCCGGGCACCGTGGTGTGGGAGCGGCGGCACTGGGTGACGGCCGGAATCATGCCGCGGCTCGCCGCCGCCGTCACGGCGCTGCCGCACCCCGCGGAGCTGCTCGTCGCCGAGAGCTACCCGGGGGCCGCCGCCCACTCGGTGCTGCTCGTACGGCCCGACGGGCACCTGGTCACCGCGCTCTCGGGGGTGCGCCCGGCCGAGCTGTACGCGGCGGCCGAGGCGGCGCTGGGCGGCCCCGCGCCGGCGGGAGGCGGGGGCGAGGCAGGGCAAGCGGACCGGGCCGACCAAGCGGATCAGGAGGAGCAGGGGGAGAGCGCGGCGGAGACGGTGCGGCCTCGGAGGTGAGGGGGCGGGGGTGGGGCCCGCTTCTCGCGTTCGAAGGGCCCGTCCGCCTGGTTCCGAGGGTCATTCGACCGCATGCTGGGCCGAGGTTGACCGGCCCTCAGCCCCGTGGTCTACTCCGGAACGTGACCGACACCGATGTGCGCCTGTGGCGGAGGGTCCACATGGACCTCGTCCGCTACGCAGGCTGCGTGTGTCACCCGTCCTGTTGATTTCGCCTTCTCCTTCGCGCGCTGAGCACCCGTTCCGGGCCGTCTCGCGCGCTTTTCCGCGAACCACCAGGACGGTACCCGTGTCTGTTGTCCCTTCCGCCGCCGCGCCCGCGTCCGCGCGGTCCTCCGCGCCCACCGCGGCCGAACTCCTCGCCTTCGTCCGCCGCACAGCGGCCGACCCCGACCTCATCGCCTCCCTGCCGCTCGATCCCGAGGGCCGCACCTGGGTGCGGCTGCAGGGCCCCGGCGGCAGCGAGGCGTGGCTGATCGGCTGGCCGCCCGGCACCGGCACCGGCTGGCACGACCACGCCGAGTCGGTCGGCGCCTTCCTCATCGCGACGGGCACCCTCAAGGAGTACTCGCTCGCGGCGCGGCTGCCCACCGACGGCTGGAAGACCCTGGAGCTCTCCGACGGCGTCGACCGCGAGCGGGAACTGACGGCCGGTGAGGGCCGCGCCTTCGGCACCAACCACGTGCACGAGGTACTGAACGAGTCGCTGAGCGAGCATGCCGTGTCCGTGCACGCCTACTACCCGCCCCTGCCGCGGATCCGCCGGTACGGCCGTACCGGCGCCGTGCTCCGCCTGGAGTCCGTGGAGCGTCCCGAGGACTGGCAGTGAGCGATCGAGGACGAGTCGAGGAACGGACTGACGGACCAGTGGACACACACGCCGGCGAACGCCCCATCGGTATAGACGAGTTGCTGGAACGCGTACGGCTCGGCCTCGACCGGCTCACTCCGGAGGAGGCTTACGAGACCGTCGAGGGTGGGGGCCTCCTGGTCGACATCCGCTATGCGACGCTGCGGGAGCGCGACGGGCTGATCCCCGGGGCGCTCGTCGTCGAACGCAACGAGCTGGAGTGGCGCCTCGACCCGCAGGGAAGCCATCGTGCCCGGGAGGCCACCGGCCACGACCTGCGCGTCGTCGTGGTCTGTAACGAGGGGTACGCGTCCAGTCTCGCGGCTGCGTCCTTGCGGCAGTTGGGGCTGCGCCACGCCACCGACCTCGTCGGCGGCTTCCAGGCATGGCGGGCGGCGGGACTGCCGGTCCTGACGGTCGAATTCCGCTCCTGAACGCGTCTGTGGCTCGGTAAGGGGCGTCTGCCATGGCCGACTGCCCCTTACCGCCCAATCGGCGGGCTGTGCCGGCCCGCTGAGTCACAGTCATCGGTGTTTCCGGCCGCTGTCCGCGCGGAGATGTCCGCAAACTCTCCCGGAATTGTCCGTGATCGGTAACAGACGCATCCCTGGGCCGCCGTGCCTCGTCCAACCAGTTGGTCGCGAGCGACCAGGGGGATTGGCGAAGAACTGCGTGAAAAGGGGCGGACATGGCACGGCACGGCGGCGGGCGTGGCTGGTACGGCAAGGTGATCGGAGCGGCGCTCGGGGTGACGATGCTCGCCACCGGCGCCTCGGTGTGGACCGCGCAGGCCGGTTCCGCGGAGGACGCGCCGCCGGAGGCGACCGCGCCGGCCGGACCGGCCAAGAACGTCAAGCCCGTCGATGCGACCATTGTGCACGCCTCGGAGAAGGGGAAGCGCGGCATCAACATCACCATAGACGACGGCCCCGACCCCAAGTGGACTCCCCAGATGCTCGACCTGCTGCGGGAGCACGGGGTGAAGGCCACGTTCTGCATGGTGGGAACGCAGGCGCAGGCCCACCCCGACGTCGTGAAGAAGGTCGTCGCGGCCGGACACCGGCTGTGCGACCACACGGTGTCCCACAACACCGCCATGGACAAGGACTCCCAGGACTACCAGTCCAAGCAGATACTCGACGCCGAACGCATGATCACCAAGGCGTCCGGTGGCGTACGGCCGATGTACTACCGGGCGCCCGGCGGCGCTTTCACCCCCTACAGCCGCAAGCTCGCCGCCTCCCGGGGCATGCGCCCGCTGGGCTGGAACGTGGACACCAAGGACTTCGAGCGGCCGGGCACGGACGCCATCGTCGCCACCGTCGAGCGGGAGCTGTCCAACGGCCCGACGCTCCTCTTCCACGACGCGGGTGGCGACCGCACCCAGACCGTCGAGGCCCTGCGCCGGATCCTCCCCCGGCTCAAGGAGCAGGGCTACACCTTCGGCTTCCCGGTGCGCTGAGCGCAGCAGCGCGCGGGTGGTCCGTGGCAGCCGGGCCCAGCGGCTCCGCAGGGAGGGGGAACCCCGCCCTGCGGAGCGCGGGTTGAAGTACAGGGAATCGCTCTGGTTGCCGCCCCACCCCCGTGGGGGCGGCCCGCTCAGAACGCCCCGTACCCCAAGTCCTCGGTATCCTCGCCCTCTTCCTCCAGGGCCTGTCGGACCACTCTGAGCGCCATGCCCTCCCCGTAGCCCTTGCGGGCGAGCATGCCCGCGAGGCGGCGCAGCCGCTTGTCGCGGTCGAGGCCTCGCGTGGAGCGGAGCTTGCGGGCGACCAGCTCACGCGCGGTCGCCTCCTCCTGCTCCGGTTCGAGCTGCCCCACGGCCTCGTCGATCAGCGTGGAGTCCACGCCCTTGGTACGCAGTTCCCGCGCGAGCGCACGGCGGGCCAGGCCCCGGCCGTGGTGCCGGGACTCCACCCAGGCGTCCGCGAAGGCGCTGTCGTTGATCAGACCGACCTCTTCGAAGCGGGAGAGCACCTCTTCCGCCACGTCATCGGGGATCTCCCGCTTGCGCAACGCGTCCGCGAGCTGCTTGCGCGTACGCGGGGTGCCGGTGAGCAGGCGCAGACAGATCGCCCGCGCCCGCTCAGCCGGGTCCCCCGTGGGCGGCTCCCCCTTCTCGGCCCTCGACGAGGAAGGGGAACCGCTGTCCTGGTGGCCGTCGAAACCGCCACGCCGTCGTCGGCGCCCACGGCTTCTACCGTCACCGTCCTTGCGGCCACCGTCCCGGAAGCCGTCGCCATCGCCGCCGAAGCCGCCGTGGCTGTCGTCCCGGCCTGTGCCGTCCTGATCCGCACCGTCCCCGTGGCCCCGCCCGGCGGGGCCGGTGCGGTTTTCGGGGGCGGTGTGGTCCGCCCAGTCGGTTCGCCGTGTCACGGGCTAGCTCTTGGCCGCCGTGGCCTTGGACTTGGTGACCTTCGCCGCCGGCGCGGGCACCGCCTTGGCGTCGTCGGCCGGAACCGCGGCCACCACGTCCGCGACCGGCTCGTCGGCCGGGGCCTCGGGCTTCACACCGACGCCCAGCTTCTCCTTGATCTTCCTCTCGATCTCGTTGGCGAGGTCGGGGTTGTCCTTCAGGAAGTTGCGGGCGTTCTCCTTGCCCTGGCCGAGCTGGTCGCCCTCGTACGTGTACCAGGCGCCGGCCTTGCGAACGAAGCCGTGCTCGACACCCATGTCGATCAGGCCGCCCTCGCGGCTGATGCCCTGGCCGTAGAGGATGTCGAACTCCGCCTGCTTGAAGGGGGGCGCGACCTTGTTCTTGACGACCTTGACGCGGGTGCGGTTGCCGACCGCGTCCGTGCCGTCCTTGAGGGTCTCGATGCGGCGGATGTCCATGCGCACCGAGGCGTAGAACTTCAGCGCCCGGCCACCGGTCGTGGTCTCGGGCGAGCCGAACATCACGCCGATCTTCTCGCGGAGCTGGTTGATGAAGATCGCGGTGGTCTTGGACTGGTTGAGCGCGCTGGTGATCTTCCGGAGCGCCTGGCTCATCAGGCGGGCCTGGAGACCCACGTGCGAGTCGCCCATCTCACCCTCGATCTCCGCGCGCGGCACCAGGGCGGCGACGGAGTCGATGACGATGAGGTCGAGGGCGCCGGAACGGACCAGCATGTCGACGATCTCGAGGGCCTGCTCGCCGTTGTCCGGCTGGGACAGGATGAGGTTGTCGATGTCGACGCCGAGCTTCTTCGCGTACTCGGGGTCGAGGGCGTGCTCCGCGTCCACGAAGGCCACCGCGCCGCCCGCCCGCTGAGCGTTGGCCACGGCGTGCAGCGTGAGGGTCGTCTTACCGGAGGACTCCGGGCCGTACACCTCCACCACGCGGCCGCGCGGGATGCCGCCGACGCCGAGCGCGACGTCGAGCGCGGTCGACCCGGTGGGGATGACCTCGATGGGCTCGTTCGGCCGCTCGCCCATGCGCATCACTGCGCCCTTGCCGAATTGTCGTTCAATCTGTGCGAGCGCGGCGTCGAGCGCCTTCTCGCGGTCGGTTCCTGCCATGGGTTCCACCCGATTTGCTTGAGTCGATCGCTTCACGTCAAAGACGCTAACGCCTGCCACTGACAATCCGCCTCGACGCCCGTCCCACCTGTGGATAACTCAAGATCATCCCGCACCGGAATCCTCTGAAGCGTCCCGGGCATCCTCCGCGCAACCCCCGGAAAATCACCGCCGGACTCCCCATGAGAATGGATGTTCGATTTCAGTGTCAAGCATGGCACGCGGCAGGCGTCAGGGCGTTGTCAGTGGCGGCTGACAGCATCGCCTGCCATGACGGACATGATCGACGACTGGCGGTCCTTCCTGGCGCGCTGGAGCCGGGAGTGGGCGGACGCGCAGGTCTCCGACCTCACCGAGGACGGGGCGAGCGCTCGGCGGGACGACGAACCTCCGAATACGCGCCGACTGGCGTTCCCGCCCGCGTCCGAGGAGAAGATCCTGGCCCTGGAGCAGCGGCTCGGCCTCCGGCTGCCGCCCTCGTACCGGACGTTCCTGGCGGTCAGCGACGGCTGGCGGCACGCGGGCGGCTTCGTCTGGCTGCTCGCGGGCACCGACCAGGTCCGGTGGCACGAGGACGAGGCGGGGCTGTCCGAGTTCTTCCCCGGAGAGCTCGACGAGGACTCCACGCCCGAGGAGGAGCTGCTCGCCGGGATGTGGGAGCGGTCGCTGCAGCTGGACGTGGAGTCGGACGCCGTCCACGTCCTCCTCGACCCGGGTGACGTGGGCGACTCCGGCGAGTGGGCCGTGTACAGCTACGCGTCGTGGCGCGCGAGCCCGCCGGAACGGTACGCGTCGTTCGGCGCGTTCATGGAGGCGATGTACCGGGAGTTCCACCTTCTGCAGGTGGACCGCTCGGAGCGGGCGGGGAGGCGGTTCGTCAACGCGACGACGCGGGCGCAGGACGCGGCCGTCGAGGCCGCCCGGCTGGACGCGCTGGGCGGACGGTACGAACAGGCCTCGGCGGCCCTGGCCGAGGCGGTCGCGTACGGCAGGCCCCGGGCGACGGGCCTGCGCGACCAGATCTGCCGACTGCTCGGGGAGACCTGCATGGTGTACTTCCACGGGCTCACGGGCGACCCGTTGTACGCGCCGGAGGTCCTTGCCGTACTGGAGGCCGAGCGCCGCAGGCGCCACCGGGGCGACGGATCGTCGACCCACCTGCTGAGGGGCGTTCCCGACGCGGTGCGCGAGGCGGTGGACGAGACCCTGGCACGCGTGCGTGAAGGCACCTTTCGCTACACCGCCGAGGGCCCGTTCGGCCGCGCCGTGGACGAAGCGCGGGAGCAGGCACGCTGGGGCGAGACGGACACCGCCTGGCGCACCTTGTGTGCCGCCCTGCCGAAGTGGCGGCCGCTCGGGCCCGACCACATCGCTCCCGTCGGCCTGCTCGCCGACCCGCTCCTCGGCCCCCTGATCACCCCCGACCGCGGCCGGGAACTGCTGGCCACGCCCCGCGCGGGCCTGCCGGGCGACGCCCCGGGGCCCCCGGCCCACCTGGACCCGCCGGGCCTGGCATGGCTGGCCGAGGACTCCGGCAGCTTCCCGGACGCGTACCGCTTCCTCCTGGTGGAGGGGGTGGAGCCGACCGGGCTGCCCGCCCGTATCGGTGCCGACGAAGACACCGGCCTGAACGAGCCGATGGAGTACTGGGAGGCGCGCACACGCTTTCCCGGGGACCGGAGCAGCTCGGCGCGGGAGGAGGGCGCGCTCGCCGCCGTGGGCCGGGCGGGTGCCGGTTGGAGCTTCGCCTTCGAGCCGCGGCCGGGCACGAAGTTCGACGAGCGGCGGTTCATCTCCCCGGGGATCGCCGCTTCCGCGGGCACGCGGGCGGTGACGGTGTGGAGCGAGCCCTCGGACGGGCGCCGCCCCGGTGTCTTCCATCTGTCCGTGGCCGAGAACGGCGAAGAGAGGTACGGATTCACCGTCCGAGGGGCCACGATCGCCCGGCAGGGGCACCTGCCGGGCGCACTGGACCCGGACGGTCTCTACTCACGGGACGCGCCGCACGGGGAGCGGCTGGAGCCGCACGGGGAATGGCTGGAGCCGTACGGGGAGCGGCTGGGTGAACGTCGCGCCCTGGAGGCCCTCGCGGCCGAGTTCGGCTGCCGGCTGCCCCGGTTCGCCATCCGGCACGGAAGCCTCCACACCTTCCGCACCCGCCCGTGGAGCCGCCCTCCGGGCCTGGAGGACCTGTACGCGACCTTCCACATACTGCGGGAGTAGCCGGTCG
Organism: Streptomyces sp. NPDC044106; assembly: GCF_056433985.1. Taxonomy (NCBI): domain Bacteria; kingdom Bacillati; phylum Actinomycetota; class Actinomycetes; order Kitasatosporales; family Streptomycetaceae; genus Streptomyces; species Streptomyces sp. NPDC044106. The sequence goes on along the minus strand of NZ_JBWKFZ010000005.1, from coordinate 30,267 downwards.
ACGGCCCCACCGGCCCGCCTACTGGTGTCCGTCCTGTTTCGGCCGTGCGTCGCCCGATGTCGGCGGCGCTTCCGGCCTGTTCGGCCCGCGCAACGCGCGCCGCATACGCGCGATGAGGGGCGCTCCGACCTGACGCCTGTGCCCTTGCACCCGGGGGTCGTCCGTGACGTCGTACCTCTTCACGTACGCCCCGAGGAACGCCTGCAGGGTCGCGACGGCCGGGATGGCGATGAGGGCGCCCACCGCGCCGAGGAGCGCCGTGCCCGCGATGACCGAGCCGAAGGCGACCGCCGGGTGGATGTCCACGCTCTTGGCGGTGAGTTTGGGCTGCAGCAGGTAGTTCTCGAACTGCTGGTAGACGACCACGAAGATCAGCACCCAGAGCGAGTACCAGGGGTTGACCGTGAAGGCGATCAGCATTGGCAGGGCACCTGCCAGATAGGTGCCGATCGTGGGGATGAACTGGGAGACCAGGCCCACCCACACGGCGAGCACGGGCGCGTAGGGGACGTCCAGCGCCTGGAGCAGGATGTAGTGCGCGATGCCGGAGATCAGTGCCATCAGGCCGCGCGAGTAGAGGTAACCGCCGGTCTTGTCGACCGCGATCTCCCAGGCCCGCAGCACCTCGGCCTGCTTGGCGGGCGGCAGCACCGAGCACAGCGCGCGCCGCAGCCGCGGCCCGTCGGCCGCGAAGTAGAACGAGAACAGCAGGATCGTCAGGAGCTGGAACAGGCCGCCGAGGACCTGCGCGGAGACATCCAGGACGCCGCTGGCGCTGTTCTGGACGTACTTCTGGAGCCAGTCGGAGTGGACCAGGCTGTCCTGGACCTCGACGCGGGAGAGCTCCGTGTGGAAGGTCTGGTTGATCCAGCTGATGACCTTGTCGAGGTAGTCAGGGAAATCCTCGACCATGTCCACGATCTGGCCCGCCAGCATGGACCCCATCAGCGCGATGAACCCCGCGCTGAAGATCACGACGCCCAAGAAGACCAGGAAGGTGGCGAAGCCCCTGCGCATCCCGCGCCCCGCCATCCAGCTCACCGCGGGCTCGACCGCGAGGGCCAGGAAGAACGCGATCAGGATGTTGATCAGCAGCCCGGTCAGCTGGTGGAACGCCCAACTGCCCAGCTGGAAGCAGGCGATGAGGGCGAGAGCGAGCACCATGGCGCGCGGCAGCCAGCGCGGCATGCGGGCGCCCTGCCCTGCCTCGGCCCCGGCTGGGGGCTGTGCGGGCGGCGTCGTGCCGGACGGAGCGGTGTTCTGGGTGACCTGCGCGGTCTCTTCTGTCGGTGCCACGGAGCCAGTCTCGCCCACGCCGCCGACAACTGACCGCCACCCTCACATCTTGGGACGGCCGCACGCGCGCGTGCGGCCTTACCGGAGGCACTACGGCGACAACAAGCCGTCCGCGGTCAGCGCTTTTCGTCCGGTACGTCCATGGCGGTGCACACCGCGCGCCAGACGTCCTTGGCGTCCCACCCCGAGTCCAGTGCCTCGTGGACCGTACGGCCGCCGAACTCCGCCATCACGTGATCGCGCGCGAAGGAGTCGGCGTACCCCGCACCGAAGTGAGCCGCCATCCGCTGCCAGAAGACCGTCAACCGCATGCCTCCAGTATCACGCCCCTGAGGGTGCAGCCGGGCGCAGGGGGCTTGTGGGGAACGCTTTCCGCCCTACGGTCGGGGCATGGCCGAAACCGGAGCATCCCCCGACGCAGTGTCCTCTCCCGACGCGGTGTCCTCTCCCGACGCGGTGTCCGCCTTTGACGCGGCGTCCTCCCCGGTCGTCCGCGCCGGGCACTTCGTCTGGCTCACCGCGCGCGTCCTCGAGCAGCGACGGTTCGCGTACCACTTCCCCGATGGCGCGGATGGCGCGGCCGGCGCGCCGGCCGCGGACGCGGTCGAGACCGCCCTGGCCTCGTACGCCACGGAGGACGGCGGGTACGGCTACGCGCTCGAACCCGATCTGCGCGGCCCGGTCAGCCAGCCGCTGCACATCGGACACGCGTTGCGCGTGCTGGACTCGATCCACCGCTGCGGCGGGCAGCGGGCGGAGCGCGTATGCCGGTACCTGACCTCGGTGTCGACTCCCGATGGCGCCCTCCCGGCGATCCATCCCGGCCAGCGCGGCTACCCCTCGGCGCCGTTCGTACCGATCGTGGACGATCCGCCGAGCGCGCTGCTCGCCACGGGACCCGTGGTCGGTCTGCTGCACCGCAACGAGGTGTGGCACGCCTGGCTCTTCCGGGCCACGGACTTCTGCTGGGCGGCCGTCGAAGCGCTGGAGGAGTCGCACCCCTACGAGGTCCAGGCGGCCGTCGCCTTCCTGGACGGCGTGCCCGACCGCCCGCGCGCGCGGGCCGCCGCCGACCGGCTCGGCCGCCTCGTGCGCGAGCAGCGGCTCGCGGCGCTGGATCCGGAGGACCTGGCCGCGTATCCGGTGCCGGTCGGTTACGCGCCGGGAGAGCACCACTTCGCCCACGACTTCGCGAGGACCCCGGAGTCCCTCGCGCGCTCGTGGTTCACCGACGCCGAGATGGAGCAGTCGCTCGATTTCCTCGCCCGGGAACAGCAGGCGGACGGCGGCTGGCCCGTGCGCTGGCAGCAGTGGGCGCCGGGCACGGCCCTGGAGTCCCGCCCGATCGTCACCATCGAGGCGCTGCGCACCTTGCGGGCGTACGGACGTCCGATCGCCTAGTGGGCCCGCAGCAGGCCGACGCCCTGCAGCCCGGCGTACCGCCACTGCCGTGCCCGCTCCGCCGAAGCTGCCATGCCTCCATGCCGCGACGGGCGCGCGACCGCTCCTTCGCAGGTCGGCGCCGTTGTCAGTGGTGGGGTGCACGATGGGGGCATGGTCAGCTCCGCGTCCAGTGCCCGCGGCGCCCACGGCGCCCTAGACGGATTCTCCCCGGCGACCCGCAGCTGGTTCGCGGGGGCCTTCTCCGCGCCCACCTCCGCCCAAGCCGGTGCGTGGCGGGCCATCTCCGAGGGTTCCGACGTGCTGGTCGTCGCGCCCACGGGTTCCGGGAAGACCCTGGCCGCGTTCCTCGCCGCACTCGACCAGCTGGCCTCGACGCCTCCGCCCGCCGACCCGAAGAAGCGCTGCCGGGTGCTGTACGTGTCACCGCTGAAGGCCCTCGCCGTGGACGTGGAGCGCAATCTGCGCAGCCCGCTGACCGGCATCCGACAGGAGTCGGTGCGCCTCGGCATGCCCGAGCCCGAGGTGCGGGTCGGCATCCGCTCGGGCGACACCCCGCCCGCCGAGCGCCGAGCCCTGTCGACCCGGCCGCCGGACATCCTGATCACCACGCCCGAGTCGCTGTTCCTGATGCTCACCTCCGCCACGCGGGACGCGCTCACCGGCATCGAGACGGTGATCCTCGACGAGGTGCACGCGGTCGCGGGCACCAAGCGCGGCGCCCATCTCGCGCTCTCCCTGGAACGGCTCGACGAGATCCTGCCGAAGCCCGCGCGCCGCATCGGCCTGTCGGCGACCGTGCGGCCGGTGGACGAAGTGGCCCGCTACCTCTCGCCCAAGCGCAAGGTCGAGATCGTCCAGCCGCCGTCCGGCAAGGAGTTCGACCTGTCCGTGGTCGTTCCTGTGGAAGACCTCGGGGAGCTGGGCGGATCCCCGGTCAGCGACTCCGGGGACGGCCCCGGGGCCGAGGCGGAGCGCCCGTCGATCTGGCCGCACGTCGAGGAGCGCATCACCGACCTCGTCCAGGCGCACCGCTCGACCATCGTGTTCGCCAACTCCCGCCGCCTGGCCGAGCGCCTGTGCAACCGCCTCAACGAGATCGCGTACGAGAGAGCGACAGGCGAGTCGCTCCCCGAGGACCACTCCCCGGCGGAGCTGATGGCCGAGTCGGGCGCCGCCAAGGGCGCCCCGCCGGTCCTGGCCCGCGCCCACCACGGCTCGGTCTCCAAGGAGCAGCGCGCCCAGGTCGAGGAGGACCTCAAGGCGGGCAGACTGCCGGCCGTCGTCGCCACGTCCAGCCTGGAGCTCGGCATCGACATGGGCGCGGTCGACCTGGTCATCCAGGTCGAGTCGCCGCCGTCCGTGGCCTCCGGACTGCAGCGCGTGGGCCGGGCGGGCCACCAGGTGGGTGCGGTCTCCACAGGAGTGGTCTTCCCGAAGTACCGGGGAGACCTGGTCCAGGCCGCCGTCGTCACGGAGCGGATGCGGACCGGCTCCATCGAGTCCCTGCGCGTCCCGGCCAACCCCTTGGACGTGCTGGCCCAGCAACTGGTGGCGATGGTGGCGCTCGACACCTGGCAGGTCGACGACCTGCTGGCGGTGGTCCGCCGGGCGGCCTCCTTCGCGTCCCTCCCGGAGTCGGCGTTCACGGCCGTCCTGGACATGCTCGCCGGCCGCTATCCCTCCGACGCCTTCGCGGAGTTGCGCCCCCGCGTGGTCTGGGACCGCGTCGCGGGCACGGTCACCGGGCGCCCCGGTGCGCAGCGCCTCGCGGTCACTTCGGGAGGCACGATCCCCGACCGCGGCCTCTTCGGAGTCTTCCTCGCGGGCGCCGACCCCAAGAAGGGCGGCGGCCGCGTCGGCGAGCTCGACGAGGAGATGGTCTACGAGTCCCGGGTGGGCGACGTCTTCACGCTGGGCACGAGCTCCTGGCGCATCGAGGACATCACACGCGACCGCGTCCTCGTCTCCCCCGCCCCCGGAGTGCCGGGCCGCCTCCCCTTCTGGAAGGGCGACCAGCTCGGCCGCCCGCTCGAACTGGGCCGCGCGCTCGGCGCGTTCCTCCGTGAGGTCGGCGCCCTCTCGAAGGAGGACGCGCGCGGGCGCCTGCTCACCACGGGCCTCGACTCCTGGGCCGCCGACAACGTCCTTGCGTACCTCGCCGAGCAGCGTGAGGCCTGCGGTCACATCCCGGACGACCGCACGATCGTGGTCGAGCGGTTCCGCGACGAGCTGGGCGACTGGCGGGTCGTCGTGCACTCCCCCTTCGGGGCCCAGGTGCACGCCCCGTGGGCCCTCGCCCTCGGCGCCCGCCTCACCGAGCGGTACGGCATGGACGCTCAGGTCATGCACGCCGACGACGGCATCGTGCTGCGGCTGCCCGACGCCGACCTGATGGGCCTCGACCTGCTCGACCAGGAACCCACCGCGCCCCCCGTGGAGTACGACGCCGAGAAGGCTCCCGTGGGCGCCGCCGACGTCACCTTCGACAAGGGCGAGGTCAATCAGGTCGTCACCGACGAGGTGGGCGGCTCGGCCCTGTTCGCCTCCCGGTTCCGCGAGTGCGCCGCCCGCGCGCTGCTGCTGCCGCGCCGCAGCCCCGGCAAGCGCACCCCGCTGTGGCAGCAGCGCCAGCGGGCCGCCCAGCTGCTCCAGGTGGCCAGCGAGTTCGGGTCCTTCCCGATCGTCCTGGAAGCGGTCAGAGAGTGCCTCCAGGACGTCTTCGACGTGCCGGGGCTCACCGAGCTGATGGGCGACATCGAGTCCCGCCGCGTCCGCCTCGTCGAGGTCACCACCCCCGAGCCGTCCCCCTTCGCCCGCTCGCTCCTCTTCGGATATGTCGCCCAGTTCCTGTACGAGGGCGACTCCCCCCTAGCCGAACGGCGCGCGGCGGCCCTCTCCCTGGACTCCAGGCTGCTCGCCGAGCTCCTCGGCCAGGCGGAGCTGCGCGAACTGCTCGACGCGGAGGTCCTGACGGAACTGGAGCAGGAGCTCCAGTGGCGTACGGAGGATCGCCGCGTCAAGGACTCCGAAGGCGTCGCCGACCTGGTGCGGCTCCTCGGTCCGCTCACCACGGCGGAGTTGGCGGAGCGCGGCGCCGAGCCGGAGTGGGCCGAGGAGCTGGCGTCCGCGCGCCGGGTGATCCGGGTCCGCATCGCGGGCGAGGAGCACTGGGCGGCCATCGAGGACGCGGGCCGCCTGCGCGACGCCCTCGGCACAGCCCTGCCCGTGGGCATCCCGGAAGCGTTCATGGAGCCGGTCAAGGACCCGCTCGGCGACCTCCTTGCCCGTTTCGCGCGCACGCACGGCCCCTTCACTTCCGCCACTGCCGCCGCCCGCTTCGGCCTCGGGGCGGCGGTCACCGAGGGCGCGCTGCAACGCCTCGCGGCGAACGGCCGAGTGGTGCAGGGAGAGTTCCATCCGGCGGGCATCGGCCAGGAGTGGTGCGATGCCGCGGTCCTGCGCCGTCTGCGCCGCCGCTCCCTCGCCGCGCTGCGGCACGAACTGGAACCGGTGCCCCCCGCCTCGCTCGCCCAGTTCCTGCCCCAGTGGCAGAACGTGAGCGGGCACGGCCTGCGGGGCATCGACGGCCTGGTGCGCGCCGTCGAGCAGCTCCAGGGCGCCACCGTCCCCGCCTCCGCGCTCGAAAAGCTCGTCCTGCCGTCGCGCGTCACGGGCTACAACCCGGCCATGCTCGACGAACTGACCGCGGCCGGCGAGGTCGTCTGGGCCGGCGCCGGTTCCCTCCCGGGCAAGGACGGCTGGGTCTCCCTCTACCTGGCCGACGCCGCACCCCTGCTCCTGCCCCCCGCGCACCCACTGGAGCTCACCGCCCTGCACGAGTCGGTCCTGACCACCCTCTCCGGGGGGTACGGCCTCTTCTTCCGCCAGATCGCCGACCAGGTCCGCGCCACCACCCACCCGGAAGCCCTCGACCCCCAACTGGCCGACGCCATCTGGGAGCTGGCCTGGTCCGGCCGGCTGACCAACGACACACTCGCGCCGATGCGCTCACTCCTCGGCTCGGGCCGCACCGCGGGAGCCACAGCGCACCGCGCCAAGCGCAGCGTCCCGCGCGGGCGGTACGGCAGCCTGACCGGAGCCGCCCGCCCCACGTCCCGCTCCGGCCCCCCGACGGTCGCGGGCCGCTGGTCGCTGCTGCCCGCCCGTGAGCCCGACCCGACCCTGCGCGCCCACGCCCTGGCCCGCACCCTCCTGGACCGGCACGGCGTGGTGACCCGCGGCGCGGTGGCGGCCGAGGGGGTCGAGGGCGGCTTCTCGGCGACGTACCGCGTCCTCTCGGCCTTCGAGGACAGCGGCCAGGCGCGCCGCGGTTACGTCGTGGAGGGTCTTGGCGCTGCCCAGTTCGCGATGGACGGCGCGGTGGACCGGCTGCGCGCCACCGCGAACACCCGGGAGCGTACGGACGGATCCCGCCCTTCCGACGCGCAGGCCGCCGTCGTCCTCGCCGCCGCGGACCCCGCCAACGCGTACGGGGCCGCACTGCCCTGGCCCGAGCCGCCGAACGACACGACCCACAAGCCGGGCCGCAAGGCGGGCTCCCTCGTCGTCCTGGTCGACGGCGCGCTGACGCTGTACATGGAGCGCGGCGGCAAGACACTCCTGGCCTGGCCCGCCTCTCCGGAGGACCCCATCGCCGACGACCAACGCCTGCACGCCGCCGCCGAGGCGCTGGCCAAGGCCGCCCGAGCGGGCTCCCTCGGCACGGTCACCGTGGAGCGGGTCAACGGCACCGCGGCCCTGACCTCGCCCTTCGCCCCTCTCCTGGAAGGAGCCGGTTTCCTCGCCACACCGCGCGGGCTGCGCCTGCGTGCGTGACAGCGCGGATGAGTAGGCGCGGGTGAGTACATGCGCCTGCGGGTGCGGGTGAGCCTGCGACAGACCCCACCCGCCTCCGCCGTGCCACCCTGGACCCATGCCCGAAGGTGACACCGTCCACCAAGCGGCCCGGCGCCTGCACACCGCCCTCGCCGGGCACACCCTCATCCGCTCCGACCTCCGCGTGCCCAAGCTCGCGACGGTCGACCTCACCGGCCGCGCCGTCCTGGACGTCACTCCGCGCGGAAAGCACCTCCTCACCCGCATCGAGGGCGGCCTCACCCTCCACTCGCACCTGCGGATGGACGGCTCCTGGCGGCTGTACGGCCCCGGTGAGCGCTGGCGCGGCGGACCCGGGCACCAGATCAGGGCGATCCTTGGGACCGCCGAACGCACCGCCGTCGGCTATCGCCTGCCCGTACTCGAACTGCTCCGCACCAGCGACGAGGCCAAGGCCGTGGGCCACCTGGGCCCCGACCTCCTCGGCCCCGACTGGGACCCGGAACGCGCGCTGGCCAACCTCCTGGCAGTGCCGGACCACCCCCTCGGCGAGGCCCTCCTGGACCAGCGCAATCTCGCGGGCATCGGCAACATCTACAAGAGCGAGCTCTGCTTCATCCTGGGCGTCACTCCCTGGCTCCCCGTCGGCGAACTCCCCGAGGAGAAGGCCGCCCGTCTTCCCGCCTTCGCCAAGAAGCTCCTGGAAGCCAATCGGGACCGGGCCTCCCGCACCACCACCGGCCGCGACCGCAACGGCCTGCGCCTGTTCGTGTACGGCCGCGCACCCCGCCCCTGCCTTCGCTGCGGCACTCCCGTCCGGCTTGGCGAGCAGGGCGACGGCTCCCGCAGCCGTCCCACCTACTGGTGCCCCACCTGCCAGCAGGGCCCGACTCCCTGACCTGGTATTCCGATTGCCGTTCCTAGGGTCCCTAGGTTATACCTAAGGCCCCTAGGAATGAGGAGAGCGCATAGTGCGGGCCGGACTGACGGCGGAGCGGGTCACGATCGCGGGCGCCGAGCTGGCGGACGAGATCGGCCTTGACCGGATGACCATGTCCCAGGTGGCGCGGCGGCTCGGAGTGAAGGACGCGAGCCTCTACACGCACGTCCGCAGCCTGGAGGACCTGCGCGGACGGATCGCGCTGCTCGCGGCGGACGAGAAGACCATCCGCATCGCGGAGGCGACGGCCGGACTGGCGGGCAGGGACGCGCTGGCCGCCTTCGCGAACGCCTGGCGGGACTACGCCCACGAGCACCCCGGCCGTTACACGGCGACCCAGATCCCGGTCCGGATCGACCCCGACCTGGCCGAACAGGCAACCGGACCGCGACGTGCGGTCGAGCTGACCTACGGCATGCTGCGCGGCTACGGACTGGCCGAGCCCGACCTGACCGACGCGGTCCGGTTGCTGCGGAGCACGTTCCACGGGTTCGTCGCGCTGGAGGCCGCGGACGGGTTCGGGCATCAGCGCCCGCCCCAACAGTCCTGGTCCCGCGCCCTGGACGCCCTCCATCTCCTCCTGGAGCGCTGGCCCTCGCCCCGAGAAGGAGACCCCTCATGACCGGCCCGACCACCGGCAGCCTGCGCGTGAACGGCGCGACCCTGCACTACGAAGTACGCGGCCAAGGCCCTCTCCTGCTGCTGATTCCCGGCGGGACGGGCGGCGCGGCCTCCTTCGACGGCGTCGCCGACGGCCTGGCCACCGAGTACACCGTCGTGACCTACGACCCGCGCGGCATCTCCCGCAGCACCCTCGACGATCCCGAAGCCGAGCAGCACGTGGCCGAACACGCCGATGACGCGTTGCGGATCCTGGACCTGCTGTCGCCCGACGAGCCGGCCCGGGTGTTCGGCGCAAGCTCGGGCGCGATCGCCGCCGTCCACCTGCTCACCGCCCGTCCCGAACGCGTGGAGCGCGTCGTGGCGCACGAGCCGCCGCTGGTGGAGGTCCTGCCGGATGCCGCCGAGCACCGCGCTCTCATCGCCCGCGTGGGGGAAACGTTCCGCACCCAGGGGCTCATGCCGGCAATGGCCGAGTTCGCCGCGGGCCTGAACAAGGAGGCCGGAACACAGGCCACTGGCACGAGGGGTGCCGATGCATCAGGCACCGCCACAAAGGGCGCCGAGACCGCCGGGCCACCGGCCGAGATCAAGCTCCCCCCGCAGGCGGCGGCACGGGCGGAGCAGACGATGGCCGACCTGCCGTACTTCGTCGGACGCATCGTGCCCGGCTTCATGTCGTACGCCCCTGACCTCCGTCGACTCGCGGAGCTGTCGGACCGGCTCGTGCTCGCCTGCGGCCAGGACTCGCGCGGCGAGCTGCCCTACCGACCGGCCGCCTTCCTGGCCGAGCACCTCGGCACCGAACTCCTGCACTTTCCTGGCGGGCACACCGGCCTGACCACGCACCCGGCGGATTTCGGCGACCACCTCCGCGACGCGTTCCGCGCCCAGGCCCAAGCCCGCGCCCAGGCCCAGCCGCTGGTGGGACCCGACACCCCACTGGAGGCGGGCAGTTGACCAGTTGACGCCCCGTCAGAACTAGTCGTACCTTCCCGTCATGCCCGTCAAGGCGTACGACCTCACCGGACGCACCGCATTCGTCACCGGCGCCGCCAGTGGCATCGGCCGCGCATCGGCCCTGCTCCTCGCGGAGGCCGGCGTCACCGTCCACTGTGCGGATCGCGACGAGCAAGGCCTCCACGAGACCGCCACCCTCATCAAGGCGGTCGGCGGCACCGCGCACACCCACCCTCTGGACGTGGCCGACAGGGCGCAGGTGGACCGCGCCGTCACGGCTGCGGCTGCGGCTGCTACGGCGGCGGCAGACGCGAGTGCGCCCGCGCGCGATCCCCACCCGCCGCGCCTCGACATCATGGCCGCCATCGCGGGCGTCATGCACAGCAGCCCGGTCCTGGAGACCCGCGACGAAGACCTCGACCGCGTTCTGAACATCAACTTCAAGGGCGTCCTGTACGCCTGCCAGGCCGCGGCCCGCATCATGATCGACGCGGGCTCCGGCGGCAGCATCGTCACCATGGCCTCGGGCGCCGTAGACACCGGCGGCCCCGGCCTCCTCTGCTACGGCGCGGCCAAGGCGGCCGTCGTCCAGCTCACCAAGACCCTGGCCACGGAGGTCGGCCCGCACGGCATCCGCGTCAACGCCGTCGCACCCGGCTGGATCCGCACCCCCATGACGGCCCGGCACGACGCGGAGACCCAGGCCCATACCGAGCGCCTCATGGTGCGCATGTCACCCCTCGGCCGCGTCGGTGAACCGGACGACATCGCTCACGCCGTGCTGCACCTGGCGTCGGACGCCGCGTCCTTCACGACGGGCCAGATCCTCCGCCCGAACGGCGGCGTCGCCATGCCGTGGTAGCTCCCGCCCAGCGGGCCTCCGCTCTGGTGGCCCGCTCCCGGATCGCCCGCCCCGGCATCAGCTCCGGAGCCAGGACTGCGTGCGCCCACCGCGGCCCGCTTCCGGACTCGGACCCGCGGCCGTCCGGCCCCGGCTCCCGCCCGGCTTCGCCCTCACCCGTGGCCGGCCCCGCAACATGCGGCGCCCTCGACTTCGGCACGCAGTGCACGGGCAGTACGCTCAGCCCCCATCCCCCGGCGACGACCGTGCCCTCCAGGACCCCGGCACCGGGCACGAAGATGAGCCGCAGCACGCCCCACCACCACAGCAGACCGAACACCAGGGCGGGCACCCACCGCATGGCACGCCACGACACGGTCGACCCGCTCACGGATGCCACATGTGCCACCTCCCGCCCAACGCGAGGCCGACGCTAAGGCCGGGGTTCACCCCACGGGAGGGCGCACCGCTGTCACCGGAAGCAGCACGGCGCACAGACGGTGGCACCGTCCCACGGTTCACGCCCCCTGAGAGCCTGTGTCCTGTCGCCGGCCGGGGCGCCCGGACGTATCGGCCGGTCAGCCGCTCTCCGCCTGGAACATCCAGTGGTGCTTCTCGAGGTCGGCCGTGACCCCGATGAAGATGTCCTGGCTCACCGGGTCAGCCTCACCGGTCGCATCGATACGTTCACGCATCCGGGTGATCACCGCGCCGAGCGCGTCCACGAGCGCCTTCACGGCGTCCACGTCCTTCACCCAGCCGTCGGGGACCGAACCGATCCCGCTGCTCTTGGCCACGGTCGCCGCGCGCCCGTCCGGCGACACGCCGAGCGTGGAGGCGCGCTCCGCCACCGTGTCGGAGTGCTGCCTGGCCGTGTCCACGACCTCGTCCAGCTGCAGGTGCACGGAGCGGAAGCGCGGGCCGACCACATTCCAGTGAATCTGCTTGGCCACCAGCGAAAGGTCGACCAGGTCCACGAGCGCGCCCTGCAGTGCATCCGAGACCGTCTTCAGATCCGCATCGGACAGCGGGCTCTTCACGACGTACATCTGTCTCCTCCAACTCACGAGCGAATGAGGTAAATCCCCACCAACCATGTCATACAAGAGCCAAATAGGTCGATTCGTGCACCTTGGTCATGTGGGGCTCACCTCGAACAACACAGAAGCCCCGACCGAGTACCCGGCCGGGGCTTCCACACACTTCTGGGGGCTGCCGCTGAGAGACAGCGCAGCGTCACGCCGCGACGACGTCGACCGCCTCCGCAGGCGCCTTGATCGTGACCCGTTCCGGTGGCACACCGGCCACGGAGACGGAATTGAGCATCGAACGAACCGGTGCGCGCACCGGTTCCGGGACTGCTGCAGACTCAGCCAGCTCGGCGAGCGACAGTTCATCGCTCACTTCACGCATGAGCTCGGACATCCGTACGTCAAGCGCGTCGCAGATCGCGGAAAGCAGCTCGGAGGAAGCCTCCTTCTGCCCCCGCTCCACCTCGGAGAGATAGCCGAGCGAGACTCGGGCGGACGAGGAGACTTCGCGCAGAGTACGGCCCTGGCGCTGGCGCTGCCGACGCAGCACGTCACCCAGCAGGCGACGGAGCAGAATCATCGGTGGCTCCCTCCTCGGACCGCGTAGCCGCATCCTTCACGCCCCACCGTACCGCCTCGTGCGGCGGCCGTGCGGGGAGCGATGTCGTGTTCACTCAGGGCTGCAAACATCAATTCCCCCCGTTCTGTTCCGTATCCTGTGCTCGCCCGTTCTCGGCGCGTTCTCCGGAAAGCTGCTCGAGAAGCAGAGTGAGCACGTTCCGTACGCTCTCCCTACGGATTTCCGAACGGTCTCCGTTCAACCGCAGGGCCGCAACTTTCCCACGGGCTCCGCCAACGGCGTAACCGGGCACGCTTTCGAGACCCGGCCCCGAGACCGCCACGAACACGGTCCCCACCGGCTGCCCGTCCTGCGCCTCGGGCCCGGCCACCCCAGTGGTCGCGAGCCCCCAGTCGGCGCCGAGCACCTCGCGCACACCGGCCGCCATCTGCCGCGCGACCTCGGGATCCACGGCCCCGCGCTCGTCCAGCAGGGTGCCGTCGACCCCGAGCACGTCCCGCTTCAGCTCGGTGGCGTACGCGGTCACGGACCCCCGGAAGACCTTCGAGGCCCCGGGCGTCGCCGTGATCTCGGCGGCCACCAGGCCCCCGGTCAGCGACTCGGCGACGGCGAGCGTCTCGCCGCGCGCGGCGAGGAGCCTCAGCAGCGTGCTCGCCGGTTCCTCGCCGGTCAGGGCCCCGGGGGACGTCACTTCGCCGCCTCCCGAGCGGACTCGGCAGCCGCCGCACGCGCCTCGGCCATGCCCTGCCTGCGCAGCACGACGGCCTGCTTCACATAGTCGAGCCCGGTCACCACGGTCAGCACCACGGCGACCGCCATGACCCAGAAGCGCAGCGTCGCGAGCGGCCCGGTCAGAGCGAGAACGTACATCCCGACGGCCGTGCCCTGCGCGAGCGTCTTCATCTTTCCGCCGCGACTGGCCGGAATGACGCCATAGCGGATCACCCAGAACCGCAGCAGTGTGATGCCGAGCTCACGCCCGAGAATCACCCCGGTCACCCACCAGGGCAGGTCGCCGAGCCAGGACAGGCAGATCAGTGCGGCCCCCATGATCGCCTTGTCGGCGATCGGGTCGGCGATCTTGCCGAAGTCCGTGACCAGGTCGTACGTGCGAGCCAGGTGCCCGTCGAAGAGGTCGGTGATCATGGCGACGGCGAAGGCGGCCCAGGCGAACGAGCGCCAGGCCGGGTCGTACCCGCCATTGCCGAGCAGCAGCATCACGAAGCCCGGCACGAGCAGCAGCCGGACCATGGTCAGCAGGTTCGCGACGTTCCACAGGCTGGCCTGATTGACCGCCGCGGCTCCCAGCTTCCCGCCCCGCACCGGCTTGGCGCCCGGAGCGCCCTGCGCGCCGGAGCCGCTTGCGGATGCCGGGACTCCGGTCATCTGCCGGCCTCCTGCAGACACTCAGCCACCAAGTCCACGCCCTCCGTGCCGACGACCTTTGCCACGACCATACGGCCGACCTGGAGGCCGTCCGCACCGGTGGCGCCCGTCAGGCGGATCTGGCCGTCCGTCTCGGGGGCCTGGTGCGCGGCCCTGCCGAGCGGACCCTCCTCCTCGTCGAGGGACTCGACGAGGACCTCGACGGTCTCGCCGAGCCGCTCGTCGGCGCGCTGGGAGGTGAGCTCCTCGGCCAGTCGCGAGATGCGCGCGAGCCGCTCGTCGACGACGTCCTGGTCGAGCTTCTCGTCGTAGGTCGCCGCCTCGGTGCCCTCCTCGTCGGAGTACCCGAAGACGCCGATGGCGTCCAGGCGCGCGCCCGTCAGGAACCGCTCGAGCTCGTCGACGTCCGACTCGCTCTCGCCGGGGAAGCCCACGATGAAGTTGGACCGCACACCGGCCTGCGGCGCCTTGGCCCGGATGGTGTCCAGAAGCTCCAGGAAGCGGTCGGTGTCGCCGAAGCGCCGCATGGCGCGCAGCACGCCGGGCGCGGAGTGCTGGAAGGACAGGTCGAAGTACGGGGCGATCTTCTCCGTCGACGTGAGGACGTCGATGAGGCCGGGGCGCATCTCGGCAGGCTGCAGGTAGCTGACCCGCACCCGCTCGATCCCGTCGACGGCGGCGAGCTCGGGAAGCAGCGTCTCCAGGAGACGGATGTCACCGAGGTCCTTGCCGTACGAGGTGTTGTTCTCGGAGACGAGCATGACCTCCTTGACGCCCTGCTCGGCGAGCCAGCGGGTCTCGCCGAGGACGTCGGAGGGGCGGCGCGAGATGAAGGAGCCGCGGAAGGACGGGATGGCGCAGAACGAGCAGCGCCGGTCGCAGCCGGAGGCGAGCTTCACGGACGCGACGGGGCTGCTGCCGAGGCGGCGGCGCAGCGGCGCGCGCGGCCCGGAGGCGGGCGCGACACCCTCGGGAAGGTCCTTGGGGGCCGGGGCGGGCTCGGCGGGGCCGTGGCCCGGGAGGGCGACGCTCGCCTGGGCGTCCTGGCGCTCCGCGGGGCTGATCGGCAGCAGCTTGCGCCGGTCGCGCGGGGTGTGGGCCTCGACGCTGCCACCGCTGAGGATGGTCTGCAGACGGCCGGAGATGTCGGCGTAGTCGTCGAATCCGAGCACGCCGTCGGCCTCGGGCAGCGCGTCAGCGAGTTCCTTGCCGTACCGCTCGGCCATGCAGCCGACCGCGACGACGGCCTGGGTCCTGCCGTGGCCCTTCAGGTCATTGGCTTCGAGGAGGGCGTCGACGGAGTCCTTCTTGGCGGCTTCGACGAAGCCGCAGGTGTTGACGACGGCCACGTCCGCGTTCTCGGCGTCCTCGACGAGCTGCCAGCCGTCCGCCTCCAAGCGGCCTGCGAGCTCCTCCGAGTCCACCTCGTTACGGGCGCAGCCAAGAGTGACAAGGGCGACGGTGCGGCGTTCGGGCATGGTCTCAAGACTACTTCGTCCCCGCCCCGGCACCGGCCGCCAGGGTTACCGACCGGTCGGCCCCCGGTCGGCGGGGCTTCACCGGCCGTCACCGCGCCTCGCGGAGCGTCGCAGCTCAGGCGCCCTGGAGGGCGTCGGTCAGCCGGCCTGTGGGTCGCCCTTGGTGTAGGTGAGGCGCTCGACCTGGCCGGGCTCGAATTCGTTGTCGACCTGCTTGCCGTTCACGTACAGCTCGATCGCGCCCGCGTCGCCGAGGACCAGATCGATCTTCTTCTTGTCCTGGAAGGTCTTG
This sequence comes from Streptomyces sp. NPDC044106, assembly GCF_056433985.1. Lineage (NCBI taxonomy): Bacteria > Bacillati > Actinomycetota > Actinomycetes > Kitasatosporales > Streptomycetaceae > Streptomyces > Streptomyces sp. NPDC044106. The sequence goes on along the minus strand of NZ_JBWKFZ010000005.1, from coordinate 14,602 downwards.
TCCTGGCCCTGCTCGAGGACGCCGTCGAAGAGGGTGCGGCCGCTGTGGTCCTTGGCCGAGATCCAGCTGCGGCCGTCGGGGGCGACGACCTTGACCGTGACCTTGTCGCGCGGGACACCGGCGATGGCGCTGTCCGACGGGTCGGGCTTGGGGTCGGCGGGCTTGGTGGGCTTCGGCTTCTTCGTGGGCTTGGGCCCTGCGGGCGTGGAGCCCTCGGCGACGGCCTTGGAGCTGTCGTTGTCGTCGCCGCCGCTGAACGCGGTGAAGCCGACGAAGCCGATCACCGCGACGATCGCGGCGACCATGGCGGCGGTCCAGTTCGGCCGGCGTGGCTCGGAGCGGATGCGCTCGGCCTCGAAGAGGGGCGCCGCCGGAGTGGGCGCGGGCGGGTGGCCTCCGTGCCCCTCGTCGTACTGGGCGAGCAGCGGGGCCGGGTCGATGCCGACGGCGCGCGCCAGCGTTCGGATGTGGCCCCGGGCGTACACGTCGCCGCCGCACCGGGAGAAGTCGTCCTGCTCGATCGCGTGCACGATGGGGATGCGCACCCGGGTGGTCGTGCTGATCTCTTCGACGGTCAGGGCGGCGTCGAGGCGGGCCTTGCGCAGGGCGCGGCCGATCGAGGTCCCGGCGTCGGCCTGGTGGTCGGCGGCCTGGGGCGCCGCGTCCGCCCGGCTCTCGTCGGCGAAGCGGTCGGGGCGGTCGAGGCGGTCGTCTGAAGGACGGTCGTCTTCAGGGGAGTTGCCGATGGACACGGGGGCGCCTTTCGAGCGTGTAGCCACCTGCCGGAGGTTCAGTTTAGGGGGGTCTTGAAAGGGTGGGGCAACCGGGCGGACGGACTTTGTACGCCATCAGAATGGCCGGACATCCTGATGGTGGGACATCGTGCTCTTCTTCCCCTCAACTTGACGTGCTCCGAAGGGAAACGGTTGCCTGCCGACCCCTTACGGGTGAGCCTCGCCCGGCCTTATGGGTGAGCCTCCCCGCGGATCACGGCGAGCACGCCGTCCAGCTCATCAGGTTTCACAAGAACGTCACGTGCCTTTGAGCCTTCGCTCGGCCCGACGATGGAGCGCGACTCCATCAGGTCCATCAGCCGGCCGGCCTTGGCGAAGCCGACGCGCAGCTTGCGCTGCAGCATGGACGTGGACCCGAACTGGGTGGATACCACCAGCTCAGCGGCCTGGCACAGCAGATCCAGGTCATCGCCGATGTCCTCGTCGATCTCCTTCTTCTGCTTGGTGCCCACGGTGACGTCGTCCCGGAAGACCGGCGCCATCTGGTCCTTGCAGTGCTGGACCACCGCGTGGATCTCGTCCTCGGTGACGAAGGCACCCTGCATACGGGTGGGCTTGTTCGCGCCCATCGGCAGGAACAGGCCGTCGCCCTTTCCGATGAGCTTCTCCGCGCCGGGCTGGTCGAGGATGACGCGGCTGTCGGCGAGCGAGGAGGTGGCGAAGGCGAGCCTGGAGGGGACGTTCGCCTTGATCAGTCCGGTCACGACGTCCACGGAGGGGCGCTGGGTGGCGAGCACCAGGTGGATGCCGGCCGCGCGGGCGAGCTGGGTGATGCGCACGATCGAGTCCTCGACGTCGCGGGGCGCCACCATCATCAGGTCCGCGAGCTCGTCGACGATCACCAGCAGGTACGGATACGGGCTGAGCTCCCGCTCACTGCCCTCGGGCGTCTTGAGCTTGCCCTCGCGGACCGCCTGGTTGAAGTCGTCGATGTGCCGGTAGCCGAAGGCGGCGAGGTCGTCGTAGCGCAGGTCCATTTCCCGTACGACCCACTGGAGCGCCTCCGCGGCCTTCTTGGGGTTGGTGATGATCGGCGTGATCAGGTGCGGGATGCCCTCGTACGCGGTGAGCTCGACGCGCTTGGGGTCGACGAGGACCATCCGGACGTCCTCGGGCGTCGCTCTTATCATGATCGAAGTGATCAGGCAGTTGATGCACGACGACTTGCCGGAGCCGGTGGCGCCGGCGACCAGGATGTGCGGCATCTTCGCCATGTTGGCCATGACGTAGCCGCCCTCGACGTCCTTGCCGAGCGCGACGAGCATGGGGTGGTCGTCCTCGGCCGCGTCCGCGAGGCGCAGCACGTCGCCGACGTTGACCATCTCGCGGTCGGTGTTCGGGATCTCGATGCCGACCGCGGACTTGCCGGGGATGGGCGAGATGATCCGGACGTCCGGGGAGGCCACCGCGTACGCGATGTTCTTGGCCAGCGCCGTGATCTTCTCGACCTTCACGGCGGGGCCGAGCTCGATCTCGTAGCGCGTGACCGTCGGGCCGCGGGTGAAGCCGGTGACGGCGGCGTCGACCTTGAACTCGGTGAACACGTTCGTCAGCGAGTCCACGACCGCGTCGTTGGCGGCGCTGCGCGACTTGCCGGGACCGCCGCGCGTCAGGAGGTCCAGCGAGGGCAGCGCGTAGGTGATGTCCCCGGCGAGCTGCAGCTGCTCGGCGCGCGGCGGCAGTTCGCGCGCGGGCTCGGGGGCGGGCTTGGTGAGGTCCTGCACGGCGCCCTGAGCGGGCTCCTGCGGCTTCTTCCTGAGCTTGCCGGGCACCGGGGCGTCCGTGGCGCGTGCGGGCGGCACAGGCGCCGTGTGCTCCGCCTGCTCCGGCTGCCCGGACTCCGCACGCTGCCCGCGCTCCCCGGAGACGCCCTGCGTCAGATCGGCGACCAGCGGCGAGGGTGGCATGCCGTGCAGCACGGCGCCGTCCAGGGCGGCGGCCGCGGCGGCCGCCACGTCCACGGCGTCCATCGGCCGGTCCATGTCCGGCTGTACGGGGGTCCTGCGGGGCCTGCGGCGCTTGGTGAGCGCCTCTTCCTCCGCCTGGTCCGCGCCGTACGCGTCGGGGGCGGCGGTGCGCCGGCGCACGGGGCGCGGCGGCAGCGCCTCGCGCCACTGCTCCTCGTAGCGCTCCTCGTCGTCCATGAACAGGTCGGCCTCGGGCTCCGGCTGGAGCAGGCCGAGTCTGGTGCCGAGCAGCCGCAGCCGCTGCGGGATGGCGTTGACGGGTGTCGCCGTGACGACGAGCAGCCCGAAGAGGGTGAGGAGCACCAGGAGCGGTACCGCGAGGATCTCGCCCATGGTGAAGATCAGCGGGGTGGCGGAACCCCAGCCGATCAGTCCACCCGCGTCCCTTATCGCCTGCATGCCGGAGCTGCGTGCGGGCGAGCCGCACGCGATGTGGACCTGGCCGAGGACGCCGATGACCAGGGCGGAGAGGCCGATCACGATGCGGCCGTTCGCCTCGGGCTTCTCCGGGTGGCGGATGAGGCGTACGGCGACGGCGCCGAGCAGCAGCGGCACCAGCAGGTCGAGGCGGCCGAACGCGCCGGTCACCAGGATCTCGACGAGGTCACCGACCGGGCCGCGCAGGTTCGACCAGGTGCCCGCGGCGACGATCAGGGCGATGCCGAGCAGGAGGAGCGCGAGGCCGTCCTTGCGGTGTGCCGGGTCGAGTCCCCTGGCGCCGCGCCCTATGCCGCGGAACATCGCGCCGACGCCGTGCGCGATGCCCAGCCAGACGGCGCGCACGATCCGGTACACGCCCCCGGTGGCGCTGGGCGCCGGTGCGGGCGCGGGCTTCTTCGCCGCGACCTTCTTGGCCGGTGCCTTCTTCGCGGGCGCCTTCTTCGCCGCGGCCTTCTTCGCGGGCGGTTTGGCGACGGCCTTCTTCGCCGGGGCCTTCGTCGGCGCGGCCGCCTTCTTCGCGGGCGTCTTCTTGGCTGCGGACTGACGTGAGGCCATGGGTGTGAGGTTACCGGTGTCGACCACCGCGGACACGTGTGCCCACTGCTTCACCCGTTGGTGTCGCCCTTGCGGTGGCGCAGAACTGACGGGGGTTCACCGCGCGCACGCGCCACGAGACCCCTTCAGCGAGGCCTCGTGCCGCGTCAGTTCTGCGAGGGGACCGAGGGGGCGCCGCTGCCGGCGCCCGGCCCCAAGGCGTCAAGGGCCCGGCGCAGACCGGTGAGTTTGCGTTCGAGATGGGCGGCCGTGGCGACCGCCGCGGCGTCCGCCGACTCGTCGTCCAGCTGTTTGGACAGCGCCTCGGCCTGCTCCTCGACCGCCGCGAGCCGCGCCGACAGCTCGGCGAGGAGTCCCGCGGGCTCCTTCGTGTCGCCGGCCGCGGCCTTGCCGCCGCCTTCGAGCTGGAGCCGCAGCAGCGCCGCCTGCTCCCGAAGTTGGCAGTTCTTCATGTACAGCTCGACGAACACCGAGACCTTCGCGCGCAGCACCCACGGGTCGAACGGCTTGGAGATGTAGTCCACCGCGCCCGCGGCATAGCCGCGGAAGGTGTGGTGCGGCCCGTGGTTGATGGCGGTGAGGAAGATGATCGGGATGTCCCGGGTCCGCTCCCGCCGCTTGATGTGCGCCGCGGTCTCGAAGCCGTCCATCCCCGGCATCTGGACGTCCAGCAGAATGACCGCGAAGTCGTCCGTGAGTAGTGCTTTGAGCGCTTCCTCCCCGGACGATGCCCGCACCAGTGTCTGATCGAGCGCAGAGAGGATGGCCTCCAGCGCCAGCAGATTCTCCGGCCGGTCATCGACCAGGAGGATCTTGGCCTTCTGCACCATGGCCCGCCCTCCTCGCCCCGGCGAAACACCGGGCGCCGCCCCAGAGGACGACTCCCTTGCGCCGCCCGTCCTTGTGCCGGTCATCGTAGCCGCACCCCGCCTGTCGCCACACCCTGTCACCGCGATGTCACTGTGCACGTAGCAGAAACGCGGTGGGAGACCAGAAGGTTCCCCCAATACCGCCGTTCTACACGACTCCGGCCACACTCTGTCAGCAACTGCGTGTGACGAAGCCTGTTCTCGGTCACTGAGCGCGCATCCACTGCTCCATCACCGACAACAGATGATCGGGGTCGACCGGCTTCGTGACGTAGTCAGAAGCTCCGGAGTCGATCGCCTTCTCCCGGTCACCCTTCATCGCCTTCGCGGTGAGCGCGATGATCGGGAGCCCGGCGAACTGCGGCATCCTACGGATCGCCGTCGTCGTCGCGTACCCGTCCATCTCGGGCATCATGATGTCCATCAGAACGACCGTCACATCATCGTGCTGCTCCAGCACCTCGATGCCTTCCCTGCCGTTCTCCGCGTACAGCACCGCAAGACCGTGCTGCTCCAGGACGCTGGTGAGCGCGAAGACGTTGCGGATGTCGTCGTCGACGATCAGGACCTTCTCGCCGCCGAAGTGGAAACCGGGCCGCGCCGCGGCCGGCGTCTCCTGCCCCGCGGCCGGCCACTGCTCCTCGGGCCGCTGCTCGGGAGCCTGCGGACCCGGGGCCGACTGCCCCGGCAGGGCCGTCGGCTCCTGCGCGGGCGCGGGACGGCGCCGCCTGCGGAAGAGGGCCGCGGGCCCCGAGGCCGCGTCGTGACGCGCCGGGGCCGCCTCCGGCTGCCCCGCGTCCTCGGGCGCGGGCATCTCCTCCAGAGCGGGCAGTTCGCGCGGCTGGGGCGCGGGCGCCAGCTGCGTGTAGCCCTGGGGCGGCAGTTCGCTCGGGTGCAGCGGCAAATAGAGCGTGAAGGTGGAGCCGCGCCCCGGCTCGCTCTGCGCGTGGATCTCGCCGCCGAGCAGCCGCGCGATCTCCCGGCTGATGGAGAGGCCGAGGCCGGTGCCGCCGTACTTCCTGCTCGTCGTGCCGTCGGCCTGCTTGAACGCCTCGAAGATGACCCTCATCTTGCTGGCCGCGATGCCGATGCCGGTGTCCGTCACCGAGAAGGCGATCAGGTCGGCGTCCGCGTCGCGCAGCGAGCCCGCCTCCAGGAGCTGTTCGCGGATCGCGTTGGGCACGTCGTTGCTGGCGTGCCGGATGACCAGCTCGACCGCTCCGGAGTCGGTGAACTTGACCGCGTTGGAGAGCAGGTTGCGCAGCACCTGCAGCAGGCGCTGTTCGTCCGTGTGCAGCGTCGCGGGCAGCTCGGGAGAGACCCGTACGGAGAAATCGAGCCCCTTCTCCGCGGTCAGCGGGCGGAAAGTGGCCTCTACGTAGTCGACGAGTTGGACCAGTGCGATGCGCGTCGGCGAGACGTCCATCTTGCCCGCCTCGACCTTCGACAGGTCGAGGATGTCGTTGATCAGCTGCAGCAGGTCCGAACCCGCGCCGTGGATCGTCTCGGCGAACTCCACCTGCTTCGGGGTGAGGTTCGCGTCGGCGTTGTCGGCGAGCAACTTGGCGAGGATCAGCAGGGAGTTGAGCGGCGTGCGCAGCTCGTGCGACATGTTCGCGAGGAACTCGGACTTGTAGCGCATCGAGACCGCGAGCTGCTCCGCCCGCTCCTCCAGGACCTGCCTGGCCTCCTCGATCTCGGTGTTCTTGACCTCGATGTCGCGGTTCTGCTGGGCGAGCAGCTCGGCCTTCTCCTCCAGCTCCGCGTTGGAGTCCTGCAGCGCCTTCTGCCGGTTCTCCAACTCGGCCGAGCGCTCGCGCAGTTGCTCCGTCAGCTCCTGCGACTGCTTGAGCAGCACCTCGGTCTTCGTATTGACGCTGATCGTGTTGACGCTCGTCGCGATCATCTCGGCGATCTGACTGAGGAAGTCCTTCTGGATCTGCGTGAACGGCTGGAACGCGGCCAGCTCGATCACGCCGAGGACGGTCCCCTCGAAGAGCACCGGCAACACGATGACCTGCGCCGGCGGCGCCTCACCGAGGCCCGACGCGATCCGCAGATAGCCGGAGGGCGCGTTCTCCACGAGGATCGTGCGCCGCTCCTTGGCCGCCGTCCCGATCAGCGTCTCGCCGGGCCGGAAGGACGTCGGCATGGACCCCATGGAGTACCCGTAGCTGCCGAGCATGCGCAGTTCGTACGCGTCCTCGTGATCGCCCCCGAGATCCTGGCCGTCGTCCGTGGGCATCGCGAGGAAGAACGCGCCGTGCTGCGCCGAGACGACCGGCGTCAGCTCGCTCATGATCAGCGAGGCGACGTCCTCCAGGTCGCGGCGGCCCTGCATCAGGCCGGAGATCCGCGCGAGGTTGCCCTTGAGCCAGTCCTGCTCCTTGTTGGCAAGCGTCGTGTCGCGCAGGTTCGCGATCATGGTGTTGATGTTGTCCTGGAGCACCTGGATCTCACCGGCCGCGTCGACCTCGATCTTGAGGTTCAGGTCGCCGCGGGTCACCGCGGTGGCGACCTTGGCGATGGCGCGCACCTGTCGGGTGAGGTTTCCGGCCATCTCGTTCACGGACTCGGTGAGGTCCCGCCACGTGCCGTCGACGTCACGGACGCGTGCCTGGCCGCCCAGCTGCCCCTCCGTGCCCACCTCGCGGGCGACCCGGGTGACCTGCTCGGCGAAGGACGACAGCTGGTCCACCATCGTGTTGATGGTGGTCTTGAGCTCCAGGATCTCGCCCCGGGCGTCGATGTCGATCTTCTTGGTCAGATCACCCTTGGCGATCGCGGTGGTGACCATCGCGATGTTGCGGACCTGACCGGTAAGGTTCGACGCCATCGAGTTCACGGACTCGGTGAGGTCCTTCCACGTACCGGATACGCCAGGGACGCGCGCCTGACCGCCGAGGATGCCGTCGGTGCCCACCTCGCGGGCCACGCGCGTCACCTCGTCGGCGAACGAACTCAGCGTCGTCACCATGGTGTTGACCGTGTCGGCGAGCTGCGCGACCTCGCCGCGCGCCTCGACCGTGACCTTCTTGGTGAGGTCGCCGTTGGCGACCGCCGCCGAGACCTGGGAGATGTTCCGCACCTGGCTGGTCAGGTTGTTGGCCATCAGGTTGACGTTGTCGCTCAGGTCCTTCCAGATGCCGGTGACCCCCGGCACGCGCGCCTGACCGCCCAACTGACCCTCGGTACCCACCTCACGGGCCACCCGCGTCACCTGCTCGGCGAACGACGACAGCTGGTCGACCATCGTGTTGACGGTGGTGACGAGTTCGAGGATCTCGCCCTTCGCGTCGACGGTGATCTTCTTGGAGAGGTCACCCATGGCGACGGCCGTCGTGACCTCGGCGATGTTCCGCACCTGAAGGGTGAGGTTGTTCGCCATGCCGTTCACGGACTGCGTGAGGTCCTTCCAGGTGCCGGAGACGCCCTGGACCTCGGCCTGGCCGCCCAGGATTCCGTCCGTGCCCACCTCGCGGGAGACCCGCGTGACCTGCTCCGCGAAGGCCGAGAGCTGGTCGACCATCGTGTTCAGCGTGTTCTTCAGTTCGAGGATCTCGCCCCGCGCGTCCACGTCGATCTTCTGCGAGAGGTCACCGCGGGCCACCGCCGTGGCCACCTGCGCGATGTTGCGGACCTGCGCGGTGAGGTTCCCGGCCATGCCGTTCACGGAGTCCGTCAGATCGCGCCACACACCGGCCACGCCGGGCACCTGTGCCTGACCCCCGAGGCGCCCCTCCGTGCCCACCTCGCGGGCCACCCGGGTCACCTGGTCGGCGAAGGCGGAGAGCTGGTCGACCATCGTGTTGATGGTGTTCTTCAGTTCGAGGATCTCGCCCCGCGCGTCGACCTCGATCTTCTGCGAGAGATCACCGCGCGCCACCGCCGTGGTGACCTGCGCGATCTGCCGCACCTGCGACGTCAGGTTGCCCGCCATGAAGTTGACGGAGTCGGTGAGGTCCTTCCACGTACCGCTCACGCCGTCCACACGGGCCTGCCCGCCGAGGCGGCCCTCCGTACCCACGTCACGCGCCATCCGCGTGACCTGGTCGGCGAAGGACGACAGCTGGTCCACCATCGTGTTCACGGTGTTCTTCAGCTGGAGCATCTCGCCGGAGACGTCGACGGTGACCTTCTGCGACAGGTCGCCGTTGGCGACCGCCGTCGTCACCTGCGCGATGTTGCGGACCTGCCCCGTGAGGTTGCGGAACGCGGTGTTGACCGAGTCCGTGAGGTCCTTCCACGTACCGGCCGCGCCCTGCACCTGCGCCTGGCCGCCGAGCTCACCCTCGACACCGATCTCGCGCGCCACGCGCGTCACTTCGCTGCCGAAGGCCGAGAGCTGGTCGACCATCGTGTTCGTGGTGTTCTTCAGTTCGAGCATCTCGCCCGCGACATCGACGGTGACCTTCTGCGACAGGTCACCGTTCGCGACCGCCGTCGTCACCTGCGCGATGTCCCGCACCTGCGTGGTGAGGTTCCTGAAGACGGTGTTGACCGAGTCCGTCAGGTCCTTCCACGTACCCGCCGCGCCCGGCACATTGGCCTGGCCACCGAGCTGCCCCTCGGCGCCGACCTCGTTGGCCACGCGCGTGACCTCGTCCGCGAACGTCCGCAGCGTCTCGGTCATCTGGTTGATCGTCTCGGCGAGCTGGGCGACCTCGCCGCGCGCGCTCACCGTCACCTTCTGCGACAGATCGCCGTTGGCGACCGCCGTCGTCACCTGGGCGATCCCACGCACCTGCGCGGTGAGGTTGCCCGCCATCAGGTTCACCGAGTCGGTGAGGTCCTTCCACACACCCGCCACTCCAGGCACCTGCGCCTGCCCGCCGAGCTCACCCTCCGTACCGACCTCGCGGGCCACCCGCGTCACTTCGGAGGAGAACGACGAGAGCTGGTCCACCATCGTGTTGACGGTGTTCTTCAACTCCAGCATCTCGCCCGCGACATGGACGGTGACCTTCCGCGACAGGTCACCCTTGGCGACCGCCGTCGTCACCAGCGCGATGTCCCGCACCTGGGCGGTCAGCCGGTACGCCATGGTGTTCACGGAGTCCGTGAGGTCCTTCCACGACCCCGACATCCCGCGCACCCTGGCCTGCCCGCCGAGCTTGCCCTCGGTACCGACCTCGCTGGCCACCCGCGTGACCTCGTCCGTGAACGTGGAGAGCTGGTCGACGAGGTTGTTGACCGTCCGCCCGACCTTCAGGAACTCCCCGCGCAGCGGATGACCGGTCCCGTCGTCCCCCTGCGCCCGCAGCTCCATGCGCTGCTCCAGGTCACCCTCCGCGACCGCGGAGAGCACCCGGCCGACCTCGGAGACCGGCCGCACGAGATCGTCGACGAGCGCGTTCGACGCGTCGATCGCCGCGGCCCACGAGCCCTCGCTCGCTCCCGTCTCCAGTCGTTCCGTGAGTTTTCCCTCACGTCCGACCATGCGCCGCACCCGCGAGAGCTCACCGGTGAGGTGCAGATTCCGGTCAGCCACCTCATTGAAAACGGCGGCGATCTCCGACATCACATCGTCACCGGAGACCGTGAGCCGCTTGCGGAAGTTGCCGTCCCGCATCGCTGCCAGGGCTGCGAGCAGCCTGTTCAGAGCCGCCGCATCCACTGAAGCCGTCGTCCCGTTGCGCGGTTTGCGCTGTTTGTTCAGGGACTGTCCGTCTTTCGCGCGCGTCTTAGTGGCCCGCGTCGCTGCGCCAGACTCCACTGTGTCCCTCCCGCAAGGGTCGACCGGTACTGCTCGGGTTGTTCTGAGCTGCTGCATGAAGCTTGCCCAGTGTTTCACCATGGCCGAACCAGGCCATAACAGTTCGGCAGCTTCGCACACCGTCCGCACACCCTCCGGGCGGAAACACTGACGACCGGCATCAGCATGGACGGCGAAGGTAAGTAACCTTGCATCCGGCTGTCCAACCACCCCGGTCCTGCCCGGCCAGGGCGGTGGTACACGAACAAGCGGGCATCGGAGGGGCGGCCGTCACCATGGGTTCGGGAGAACTGGGCGTCGATACAGTCGACACTGTCGATACTGGTACGAGGAGTGCTGTGATCACCGCGCGCGCGGCTGCGACCTTCGACCCCGTCGGACGTTCCGTCGCGACGGCCCGCTCCTTCGTACGCGACACCCTGCAGGGCTGGGGATTCTCGGACATCGTCGACGACGCCGTCGTCCTCACCAGCGAGCTGGTGACCAACGCCGTGGTGCACGCAGGCACGGCCGCCGACGTCGAGTGCCTGCGCAGCGAGGACGCCGTCCGCATCGAGGTCTCCGACCGCTATCCGGAACGCGAGATCCCACTCCAGCAGTCCTCCGTCAACATGGGCAGCCCCGATCGCGAGGGCGGCCGCGGCCTCCAGCTCTGCGCGGCGCTCGCCACCCGCTGGGGCGTCGACTACTCCCCCACCCACAAGCAGGTGTGGTTCCAGCTCGACCTGCCCCACCGCCCCGTCGGCACCCGCACCGCGGGCCCCGCGCTGCCGGCCGACCTGCTGCCCATCGCCGACGGCAGAGTCCGCGTCGCCGTCATCCAGATCGACCGCCTGGGCGCCGTCTCCGCCTGGAACGAAGATGCCGAGGAACTCTTCGGGTACGTCGCCGAACAGGTCATGGGCAAGCCCCTCAGCGACCTCGCGGCCTGGCCGCACACTCCCGGTACCAGCACCGGCATCGCGGAGGCCCTCCGGCTCTCCCGCTGGGAAGGCAGCTACGGCGTCCGCGGCGCCAACGGCTGTGTGATCCCCGTCTACGCCTCGCACCTGCGCGTCCGCGACGCCGACGGGGAACCCTCCACGGTCTGCCTGCTCGTACGCGACGACGAGCGCGCTGTGCTGCAGACCCCGCTGCGCGGCGCCGCCCCCGAGCCGGGCGCCCGCAGCGAGCCGCACGCCGCGGACCCCTTCGAGGTGTTCATCGGCTCTCCCGCCCCGGACGACCTCGACGGTCTGCTCCAGCGCACCGTCGAACGCGCCCGCGACATGCTCGACGGCGACGCCGCCTTCCTGCTCCTCGCCACCGACGACGAGACGGAGCTCGAGGTCCGCGCCTCCACGGGCCTGCCGTCGGCCCGCCAGCGCTTCGCCCGCGTCCAGGTCGAGTCGGCCCCCGGCCGCTACGGCTCGGCGCGCATGCCGGCCGTGCACGAGGACCTGACGGTGGTGCCGGGCGCGGTCCCCCTGCTCGCCGGCACGGGCATGCGCTCGGTCGTCACGGTCCCGTTGAAGGTCGAGGGCCGCCTGACGGGCTCCCTGGGCGTCGCCGCCGAGGCCTCGGGGCGGTACTCCAACGAGGAGGCGCTGCGTTTGCAGTTCGCCGCCGACCGCATCGCCCTGGCCGTGGAGTCCGCGCGCCTCGGCGAGCTCGAACGGCTGCGCCGCGGCTCCCTCTCCTTCCTCGTCGAGGCCTCCGACCTCCTCGCGGGCACCCTCGACCGCGACCAGACCCTGGCTCTCATGGCCCAGATGACGGTCCCGACCCTCGCCACCTGGTGCGCCGTCTATACGATCGCGGACCAGTCGGCCGAGCCCTATCTCTCGTACGTCCTGCACGAGGACGAGGAGCGCATCGACGGCCTCAAGGCCCTGCTCTCCAAGATCGCCCCGCCGGACCCGGTCCCGACGCCGGGTGCGCGGATCTGGGCGGCCCCCTCCGAGGCCGCGCACCAGGCGGCCCTGCGCACCTCCATGCGCAGCCTGGGCCTGGGCGAGACCCCGCCCCTCGGCTCGGGCATCGGCACGACGCTCTCCACCGCCTCCGCGGTCGGCGGCGAGACCGTGGTCCTGCCCCTGGTCGCCCGCAACCGCGTCATCGGCATGCTCACCCTCGGTAAGCCCGCCGACGAGCACTTCCGCCAAGAGATCCTGGAATTGGCCGAAGATCTCTCCCGCCGGGCGGCCCTCGCCCTCGACAACGCCCGCCTCTACTCCGAGCGCATGGCCATCAGCCAGTCCCTGCAGCGCAGCCTGCTGCCGCCGGGCCTGCCGCAGGTGCCGGGCGTCGAGGTCGAAGTCATCTACCGCGCGGCCGGCGAGGGCAACGAGGTCGGCGGTGACTTCTACGACCTCTTCCCGATCCGCGACGGCGCGTACGGCTTCGCGATCGGCGACGTCTGCGGTACGGGCCCGGAGGCCGCGGCCGTCACGGGCCTCGCCCGGCACGCGCTGCGTCTGCTGGCCCGGGAGGGCTTCGGCGGCCCCGCGGTCCTCGAACGGCTCAACGCCGCGATCCTCGACGAGGGCGCCCGCAGTCGCTTCCTGACGCTCCTGTATGGCGAGTTGTGGCCCCAGGAGGACGGCTCGGCGGTCCTGAAGGTCGTGTGCGCCGGCCATCCGCTGCCGCTCCGGCTGCGCCAGGACGGCACGGTCGAGCCGTACGCTGAGCCGCAGCCGCTGCTCGGCGTGATGGACGACCTCGAACTGTACGAGCAGACGATGACCCTCGACCCCGGCGATGTCCTGCTGTGTGTGACCGACGGCGTCACCGAGCGCCGCGAAGGAACCCGCATGCTCGGCGACGACGGCCTGGCGGAGGTCCTCACCACGTGTACGGGCCTCACGGCCGGCGCGGTGGCGGCGCGCATCATGCGCGCGGTGGAGCGTTTCGCGACGGACGCGCCCTCCGACGACATGGCGATTCTGGCGATGCGCGTGCCGGGCCTGCAGAAGGACTGAGCGTTCCGGGGCCCGGAGAAGGGCCCCGAAGAAGGGTCCCGAAGAAACGAAGGAAGGCCTCCGCCCAACCGGGCGGAGGCCTTCATTGTTTGAGCCCCCAAGCGGAATCGAACCGCTGACCTTCTCCTTACCATGGAGACGCTCTACCGACTGAGCTATAGGGGCCTGCTGCCTTTCGGGGGTTTTCCCCGCGGCAACGGAATAGATCATACCTGAAATCGAAGGCGCATCGAACCGCCCTTCGCAGCGGCTCAGAAGGCCGGCTGGAGAAGTCCGCCGAGTGCGTTGCAGGCGGAGACGACGCGCTGCAGCTCGCGCCGCGACATCGAGGCGTCCACCGGCAGCGCCAGCGTCTCGTCCGCGGCCCGTTCGGTCTCCGGCAGCCGCACGTCCCGCCAGAACCGCGGCATGCGGTGTACGGGAGTCTTCACCGGCACCCGGCACTCGACTCCCCTGGCGCGGACGGCGCGCGCGAAGGCGTCCCGGTCGGGCCGCCCGTTCCCGGGCACCCGGACGACGTACTGCTGGTAGCGGTGTCCCTCGCCGCCGTCGGGCGTCATGACGCCGCTGAGACGGCCGTTGAGATACGCCGCGTGCGCCCGGCGAAGAGCGAGCCCGTCGTGCGCAGCCTCCGGCTCGCCCTGCTCCAGGACGAGCAGCCCCTGCCGCTGCCCTATGTCCCGCAGCCTCCGCACATCGGCCTGGTTGCCGAAGCGGTGCACGACGACGACGGCGGCCGTACGCGGCGTCAGCGCGGCGCTGACGGCGTCCGGGTCGAGGCAGTACGTGGCGGGATCTATGTCAGCGAAGACGGGCACCGCTCCGGCGAGGACCACGTCCTCGGCCACCTCGGCGTTCCCGTAGGCCGACACGACGACCTCGTCGCCGGTCCCGACACCTGCGGCGCGCAACATTGCAACTGTCCCCATGTCTGCGGATGTTGGCTGCGCAACGTGAACGGCAAGTAACAGAAAACAAAAAAGAGCTGGTCCCTGAACCGAAGTTCAGGGACCAGCTCTTATCAAGATTAGTTCGGCGGCGTCCTACTCTCCCACAGGGTCCCCCCTGCAGTACCATCGGCGCTGTGAGGCTTAGCTTCCGGGTTCGGAATGTAACCGGGCGTTTCCCTCACGCTATGACCACCGAAACACTATGAAACTGTCAACCGCACCGCAGTCGTGGCCCGACATACGGGGTTGTTCGTGGTTTCAGAACCAACACAGTGGACGCGAGCAACTGAGGACAAGCCCTCGGCCTATTAGTACCAGTCACCTCCACCCGTTACCGGGCTTCCAGATCT